>JAWLCV010000025.1:0-51028 GCA_041686955.1 Pseudomonadales bacterium | reverse complement strand
GGCTCGCCGAACGGCTCCAGGGGCTGCTCCGCCGGCGGAGCGGTGGCGGTGAGCACGGCGGGAGCGGGTTCCGGCGTCGCCGGGACGGCAGCGGCGGAAGATTCCCCGGCGGCGTCGGCGGACGCGGCCGGATCGGCGTGAACGTCTTCGGACGCGTTCGCGAACGCGTTCGCGGATGCGTCCGCTGACACGTTCGCCGGCTCGTTCGTCGAGGCGTCCGCCACGCCATCCGTCATCCCGGCGGCAGGCGCGGCGGATGCCGCCTCGTCCTCCTCGAATCCCGCGAAGATGGGCGCCTGAAAAGTGCGGGGCGGAGGCGTTGCCGGCGGGGTGCTGACGCCGCCATCGGTGGGGCCGCCGGCGTCGGCCCCCAGCTCATCGAGGACCTCGTCCAGGGTCCGCTCGGCCTGCTCCGGGTCGGCACAACCCTCGGCGAAGGCTCGGGCCGATTCGAAGGTCAGCGCTGCAACACCGTCGAAAACGGTGAGGCAGGCGCCGCAGCGCACCCGGCCACGGGCCCGCTCGAGCTGCAGCTCGGAGACCCGGAACCGCGTACTGCAGCTCGGACACTCGGTGATCAGAGGTTCCAGCTCCTGTTCAGACATGTCCGCCATCCGTGGGGAGTCGTTACCAGACCTGTTGCTCGGTGCCGCGCCGGCGCCCGTCCAAGCGTATCCAATCGCCTTCCCGGACGGGCGCCGCGAAATCCACATCGGGGTAGGCGTCGCGTATGAGGGTTTCCTGGTCGGCGAGCAAGCCCGAGAGCATGAGCCGCCCCCCCGGAGCCGTGAGCCGCGTCAGTTCCGCAGCCAGTGCCACCAGCGGGTTCGCCAGGATGTTCGCCACAACCACGTCGAACGGCGCCGCGGCCCGCGCGAGCACCTCGTCCGGCTCCGCGACCGAGAGCCGCCGCTCGCCGATGCCATTGTAGGCGGCGTTGTCCCGGGTGGCGACCAGGGCCTGGGGATCGTGGTCCACGGCCACCACCTCGCGGGCGCCGAGCAGACACGCCGCCAGCGCGAGAATGCCCGAGCCGCAGCCGTAATCCAGCACCCGGACATCTTCCAGGGCCAGTTCCGCCAGACCCGCCAGGCACAGCCGGGTGGTGGGATGGGAGCCGGAACCGAAGGCGAGGCCGGGGTCCAGGCGCAGCACCGCGTGCACGCGCCGGTCAGCGGGGTCCGGCACCGGCACGTCGAAGGGCTCGTCCCGGGGGAGCAGCCAGAGCCGGCCGCCGAAGCAGGCGCGCACGGCGTGGGCGCGCCAGCGCTGCTGCCAGTCGTCCGCAGCGAGAAACTCGACGTCGACGAGCCGTGCCCCCAGAGGCGCCAGGGCGGCCTTGACCTCCGTCAGAGCCACGTCCGGCTCGAACAGCGCCAGCAGCCGAACCTGCCGCCACAACGGCCGCTCGCCGGGCAGGGGCTCGAGCAGCACCTCCTCGCCGGCACCGGATACGGTGACCGCCACCGCGCCCAGCGCCTCGAGGGCCTCGCTCGCCGCATCCACGTGATCGCGGTCGGCGGCGACGCTGAGCTGAAGCCAGGTCATGGGCGCCGATCAGGGAGCGATGCGGAACAGGGGGTCGCCACGGCCCACGGGCTGACCGTTGCTCACGGCCACCGCCACGCAGACGCCGCTCACGTCGGACCTGATCTCGTTCAACATCTTCATGCTTTCGATGATGCAGACCACGTCGCCCGCTTCGACCCGCTCCCCGGGTTGCACGAACGGCTCGGCACCGGGCTCGGGCGCGGCGTAGAAGGTCCCCGCCATGGGCGCGCGAAGCTGCTGCGTCGGAGGCTCCGCGGCCGCCGGCGCGGCAGCGTCATCGGCCACCGGCGCAGCCCCCGCCTCGGCGGGCGGACGGACGATGCGGACGGCCTCGTCACCGTGACGCACCTCCAGTTCGCTGATGCCGATCTCCGCCATCAGCTCGGCCAGCTCACGAATCCGCTTGCGCAGGTCCACGGCGGGTTACCCGTCCACCAGGGCCATGGCGGCGTCCAGCGCCAGCTCGTAACCCCGCGCCCCCAGCCCGGTGATGACCCCCACCGCTACGTCGCTGAGATAGGACTGGTGACGGAAGGCTTCTCGCGCGTGCACGTTGGAAAGGTGCACCTCGATGAACGGAATGCCCACGCCGAGCAGCGCGTCGCGCAGAGCGACGCTGGTGTGGGTGAACGCCCCGGGATTGAGAACGATGAAACGCACGTCGTCGGCCCGGGCCCGATGCACCCGCTCCACCAGCTCGTGCTCGGCGTTGCTCTGCCGGCACTCCAGCTCGTGACCGGCCCGGGACGCCTTCGCCTGCAGACGCGCGTCGATGTCCGCGAGGGTGTCGTGACCGTAGATCTCCGGCTCCCGGGTGCCCAGAAGATTCAGGTTGGGTCCGTGGAGGACCAGCAAGCGCGCCATGGTGTACCTATCGGTTGAGTGCGAGGCGACCCGTGTCGCCGGACGGTTGGCGGGCCAGCACCGCCTGCAGATGCGCAGCGAGGGTCTCGGCGTCCACTTCCCCCTGAATCCGCGCCGCCGCCAGCTCCTGGCCGCCCGCGGAGAAGAACACCAGGCTCGGCGGCCCGAACAGGCCGAACGCCTCCATCAGCGCCCGGTCATCGGCGTCGTTCTCGGTGACGTCGGCGCGCAGCAGACGGAACTCGCGAAGCTGCCGATCCACCTCCGGGCGCGGGAACACCGAGCGCTCCATGACCTTGCAGGAGATGCACCAGTCGGCGTAGAGATCCAGCACTGCCGGCTGCCCCGCCGCGCGCGCCTCGGCCAGCTGGCGCTCCAGGGCGTCCAGATTCGCCACCGGACGCCATTGCGCCGCCACGGTCGCCGGCGCCGCCGAGGCGTCGGCCGCACCGCCCGTCGCGCGAAGCTGAGCCAGGGGCTTCAGCGGATCCACGGCCCCGCTGGCGGCGCCGATGAGCAGCAACACGCCGTAGACGAAGCTCAACGCGCCGCCCGCCTTCCAGAGCTGCCGGATGCCTTGCCGCGGCGCCAGATCCAGGGCTCCCAGATAGACGCCGACGCCGATGGCCAGGGCGGCCCACAGCGCCAGGGTCGCCGCCGCCGGCACCACCCGTTCCAGCAGCCACACCGCCACCGCCAGCAGACCCACGCCGAAGACCGCCTTCACCGAGCTCATCCATTCACCCGCCCGGGGCAGCAGGTGGCCGCCGCTCGCCCCGATCAAGAGCAGGGGCATCCCCATGCCCAGCCCCAGCGCCAGCAGCGCGCCGCCGCCGAGCAGCGCGTCACCCGTGGTGCTGAGATAGATCAGCGCACCGGCCAGCGGTGCAGAGACGCACGGCGACACCACCAGCGCCGACAGCGATCCCATGACCAGCACGCTCAGGTGCTTGCCGCCGCCGAAGCGCCCGCCGGCGGCGTGCAGACGGTTCTGCCAGCTCTGCGGTAGCTGCAGCTCGTAGAAGCCGAACATGGACAGCGCCAGCAACACGAAGACCCCGGCGAAGAAGGCGAGCACGGGCGGCGACTGCAGAGCGGCCTGCAGATTCAGACTCGCGCCGAACAGGCCCACCAGGGTGCCCACCGCGGCGTAGGTCACCGCCATGCCCAGCACGTAGGCGAGAGACAGCGACAGCGCCCGGGAGCGGGTGATGGAGCCGGCATCGCCGACGATGATGCTGGACAGGATGGGCACCATGGGAAGCACGCACGGGGTGAAAGCGAGTCCCACACCGCCGAGGAAGAACACGGCGAGCGCCAGCGCCAGACTGCCGCCGCCGAGCAGCGATGCCAGGCCCTGCTCCCGGGTGGGCGGTACGCCGGCAGCCGGCGTACCGGACTTGAGGCCGCCATCCGCCCCGGCCGCCGAACCGACCGCCGCCAGATCCAGCGTCACCCACTTGGTCTCCGGCGGATAGCACAGGCCCGCATCCGCGCAGCCCTGGTAGGTGATTCCCACCTCCGCCCGGCCGCTGCCGGAGACCACGGGAACCCGCGCCTCGGCGGCGTGGTAGTAGACCTCCACCTCACCGAAGTACTCGTCCACCTTGCGCTTGCCCGGCGGCAGCTCCGCCTCTCCGAGCTGCACCGGCGCCCGGCCTTCGGCCGGGGGGCGGGTGGTGAAGTCGAACCGGTGACGATACAGGTAGTAGCCTTCCGGCATTTCCCACCGCGCCAGCACGGCGCCGTCCGCGGCCAGCTCGGTGCTCAGCCGAAAGGCCTCGTCCACCCGCAGGAAATCCGGCTCCCCGTCGAGCCAGTCGGCGGCCGCCGCCGGCCACGCCAGCAACGCCGCCAGGAGCCCGGCGCCGGCGGCCAGCCGACGCGCGGCGGCTCGCGCCCGGGTCCGCGCGCGAGCCCGCGTGCGGGTCACGGGGCTGATGAGGGTATTCGCCACCTGGTTACCTGAAGATCGTCTGCTTCCATGGGACACGCCGAAGCCATTGGAGTTCGCGTTGCCGAGCGGGCACTATATCAACCGTGTTGGGCGCACCTGCGACCGGTCTATCAGTCTTGAATTGTAATGAAAAAATCTCCCTGGCGCCTCGAACCCTCCTCGGGCTCGGGCTGCTGCTGGCGTGCCTGGGAGGCTGCGCGACGCTGACACAACGTGCGGGCTCCGGCGGCGCCGACCCGGAGATCGCCCCTTCGCCCGCCGGGGCCGCCGCGTCGGCGGAGGCCGCGTCCACGGCGCAGCCTCGGGAGCTCGACCCGCAGGAGGCTGCCGAGGTGCGCCGTCTGCTGGCCCAGGCGGAATCCGCCATCGCCGAGGACCACCTGACCTACCCGGCCCGCGGCAGCGCGCTGGCCCTGTACGACCGGGTGCGCATCCTCGATCCGGACAACCCCGAGACCCGCCGGGGCCTCGAGCGCATCGTCGAACGCTACCTCGAGCTGGCTACGAGCGCCGTCGCCGCGGGCCGGTTCGAATCGGCCCGGGCCATGCTCGACCGCGGCCGCCTGGTGGACCCGGATCACCCGGGCATCACTCCGGTGGCAGCCCAGATCGCCCTGCTCACCCGGGCCGACCGGCGAGTGATCGACCTGGACGCCAGAGCCCTGGGCGACCGGCGCCCGGAGATGGTGGCGCTCCTCCGCCAGGCCGGCGCCGCCAGCCGCGGCGACGGCTGCCGGGCGGAGATCACCGCCCGCAACGACGCCGAGGGCCGCTGGATCTATCAGCGGATGAGCGAGGCCGGAGGCGACAGCCGCATACGCGCCCAGCTCGACATCGGCACACCGCCCCGCGTGGAGGTCATATGCTTCTCCGAACCGTCGTGACCCGGTCCCTGGCGCTGGCCCTGACGACTCTGCTGTGGGGCGGCTGCGGCGCCACGAACGGCGAGGAAGCGCCGCTCGAGGTGGCGGATGCGCGCATCCGGGCGCCGATTCCCGGCCAGACGAGAACGGCCGCCTACTTCACCGCCCGCAACGTCAGTGATCGCACGGTGGTGGTGACCGGAGCCCGCAGTCCCGCCGCGGAGTCCGTGGAGCTGCACACCACGGTCCGCGACGGCGACGTCATGCGCATGCGGCCGCTGCCCGAGGTTGTGATTGCGCCCGGCGAGACCGTACGCTTCGCACCCGGTGGCTCGCACCTGATGCTGTTCGGAGTTTCCGAGCTGGGAGACTCCGTGGAGATCACGCTCGAGCACGGCGACACCGGCGAGACGCGAGTGCGGTTCGAGACGATCACGTTGGGGGGCGGATGATGAGCGAGGGATTCTGGCAGCGGCTGTCCGTCCGGGGGACGGGGCCGGGGGCCAAGGTCGCGTCGGCGGCGGTGGGCGTCTACCTGCTGGTGTGCCTGGCGCTCGCCTGGTGGTGGGACTACGAGCCGGACACCTTCGACGTGACCGAGCACTCCGCCGCCCACGCCGAGGCCCACGGCCGCCCGCTGGTGATCGGCTACACCACCACCGCCACCCTGATCCGGCTCGCCGAGACCCTGCTGGACAAGCGCGGCGGCTACCTCTCCAACGACGTCTTTCCGCCGTCGGTGTGGATGGACAACGTCCCCAGTTGGGAATTCGGCGTGTTGACCCAGATCCGCGATGCCGCCCGGGCGTACCGCATCGATTTCTCACGCTCCCAGAGCCAGTCCACGGAGGACCCGCACCTGTCCGTGGCGGAGGGCAAGTTCTTCTTCGACAACTCGAGCTGGGCGTTCCCGCAGACCGAGAGCGAGTACCGCGACGGCATCCGCCTGTTCCAACGCTATCTCGGCCGGCTGGCCGACCCGAACCAGCCGAACGCCCAGTTCTACGCCCGGGCGGACAACCTGCGGCAATGGCTCCAGGGAGTGGAGACCCGGCTCGGCAGCCTGTCTCAGCGGCTTTCCGCCAGCGTCGGCAAGCGCGAGCTCCGCGCCGTAGTGGCCGGCGATCCCGCCGCCACCGGCGGGCCCGCGGCCGATGGACCGGCGGCCGGGCCGACGGACCCCGGCTCCTACCGCACGCCCTGGCTCGCCATCGACGACGTGTTCTTCGAGGCGCGGGGGCAGACCTGGGCGCTGCTCCACCTGCTGCGGGCCATGGAGCACGACTTCGGCGACGTGCTGGACAAGAAGAACGCTCGGGTGAGCCTGCAGCAGATCATCCGCGAGTTGGAGCCGACCCAGGACACGGTGTGGAGCCCGGTGATTCTGAACGGCGACGGGCTCGGAGTGCTGGCCAACCATTCCCTGGTGATGGCCTCCTACGTCTCCCGCGCCAACGCCGGATTGTCGGATCTGCGAATGCTGCTCGCCCAGGGCTGAGGCGCCGCCGCCACAGGTTCTTATTCTTTCGGCGAATGGCTAGAATACGCGCCGCCGCGTGTCGGGGATCGCGCGTGCGCATGCTGCGTGGAGGCGGGTCGAGCCCGGCCGGACGCGTGTTCATTTCTGGGATTTGGGGATTTCGATGATAGACATAACCCTGATACCGCCGCTGCTCGGTATCGTTGGCCTCCTGGTTGCCTGGGCCATCTACGGCCTGGTTCTGCGCTACAGCGCCGGCGAAGACAAGGTGAAGAAGATCGCCGATGCCATTCACCTAGGGGCCATGGTCTTCATGCGCCGGGAGTACACCATGCTGGCCGGGTTCGCCCTGGTGCTGCTGGTGATCCTCTACTTCGCCCTCGGCCCGAACACGGCCATCGCCTTCCTGGTGGGCGCGCTGTCCTCGGCGCTCGCGGGCTGGATCGGCATGTACGCCGCCACCAAGGCCAACGTGCGCACCACCACCGCCGCCCACACCTCCGGCGCCGCGGCGGCCCTGTCGGTTGCGTTCTTCGGCGGCTCCATCATGGGCCTCACCGTGGCCTCCATGGGGCTCCTGGGGCTGGGTTTCCTCTACATCCTGTTCGGCGGTGATCCGGAAACCGCCCACAACATCCACGGCTTCGGCATGGGCGCCTCCACCGTGGCCCTGTTCTCCCGGGTCGGCGGCGGCATCTACACCAAGAGCGCCGACGTGGGCGCGGACCTGGTGGGCAAGGTGGAGGCCGGCATACCGGAGGACGATCCGAGGAACCCCGGTGTCATCGCCGACAACGTCGGCGACAACGTCGGCGACGTGGCCGGCATGGGCTCGGACATCTTCGAGAGCTACTGCGGCGCCATGATCGCCACCATCGCCATCGCCTCGACCCTGGGCATGGCCATGCTGGGGAATCTGACCCCGAACATCACCGACGAAGGCGAATCGCGCGCGGCCCTCATGGGCCTGCCCCTGCTGCTCTCCTCCACCGGCCTGATCTGCTCCATCGCGGCTATCGGTCTGGTGCGGGCCATGTCGGCCCGTGAGCCGGCGGTGGCCCTGCGCTTCGGCACCATCGGCGCGCCGGCGCTGTTCATCGTGCTGGCCTACTTCGTGATCGGCCAGCTCGGCCTGGCTACGGCCATCTGGTGGTCGGTGATCGCCGGCTCCGTGGGCGGCATCGTCATCGGTCTGGTCACCGAGTACTACACGTCCGGCAAGCCCATCGTGCGGATCGCCCACTCCGGCGAGACCGGCGCGGCCACGGTGATGATCACCGGGCTCGCCGTGGGCATGCAGTCGGTGGCGATACCCATCCTGGCCATCGCCGGCATCATCTTCGTCTCCACCCACCTTGCCGGTCTGTACGGCGTGGGGGTGGCGGCGGTGGGCATGCTGGCCACCGTGGGCATCACCATGGCCATCGACGCCTACGGACCGGTGGCGGACAACGCCGGCGGCATCGCCGAGATGGGCGGCCTCGGTCCCGAGACGCGGGCCATCACCGACTCCCTGGACGAGCTCGGCAACACCACCGCCGCCATCGGCAAGGGCTTCGCTATCGGCGCCGCGGCGCTGGCGGCCCTGGCCATCATCGCCGCGTACGTGGAGACGGTGTCGCACAAGGTGCCGGACTTCACCCTGCATCTGGGGGATCCGGAGGTGCTCATCGGCCTGTTCATCGGCGGGCTGATTCCCTTCCTCATAGCCGCCATCACCATGACGTCCGTGGGCGAGGCGGCCATGGAGATGATCCAGGAGATCCGCCGTCAGTTCCGGGAGATCCCCGGGCTGCTGGAAGGCAAGGCGGAGCCGGACAACGCCAAGTGCATCGACATCGCCACCCGCGCCGCGCTGCGTCGCATGATGCTGCCCGGCGTCATCGCCGTGGCGGTTCCGCCCGTGGTGGGTTTCGGTCTCGGGCCGGCCGCCCTCGGCGGCACCCTGGGCGGGGGGCTCCTCGGTTGCGTGCTGCTGGCGCTGACCATGGCCAACGCCGGCGGCGCCTGGGACAACGCCAAGAAGTACGTCGAGAAGGGCAACCTGGGCGGCAAGGGATCGTCGGTTCACGCCGCGACCGTGGTGGGCGACACCGTGGGCGATCCGTTCAAGGATACCTCCGGCCCCAGCATGAACATCCTCATCAACGTGATGGCCATCGTGAGCCTGGTCATCGCGCCCCTCCTGGTGTGAGTGGAGGTCGGTCAGCGATCGGCTTCTTCGTCTGCGCCGTCGTCGCGCTCGCCGCAGGGTGTGCCGGAAAGCCCACCCTCCGCGCGCACGACGACGGCACCCTCAGCGTGGATTGCCCGGGAGGCTACCACGACTGGTCCCGCTGCCATGCTCGCGCGGCCGCCGCCTGCGGCCCCGCGGGCTTCGAGATCGTCTCTCAGGTGAGCAACGAAGGCAGCTCCGGCATCGGCACCCGGGACTGGTCCACGTCCGGCTCGGTGGTGAGCCGGACCCTGGTGGTGCGATGCACCGAGCCGGACGCTCTCAGACGGTGAACGGATCCAGCTTCTTCTTCACCATCTCGTTCGCGAGCTCCACGTAGCGGGGCAGCCCGTTCCGGTACGGGGGGTAGTCCTCCCCCTCGATGAGCGGCGCCAGGTAGCGCCGCGCGGCTGCGGTGATGCCGAAGCCGTCCCGGGAAATGAAGCTGCGCGGCATCTTGCGCTCCACGTTCGCCACCTTCGCCAGCGGTGCCTCGCCGATCTCCCATCGGTAGGGCTTGTCGCTCTTGCGCACGATGATGGGCATCACCGCGTTGTGGCCCGCCAGCGCCAGCTCCACCGCCGCCTTGCCCACGGCGTAGGCTTGAGCCACGTCCGTGGCGGACGCCACGTGACGCGCGGCGCGCTGCAGATAATCGGCCACCGCCCAGTGGTACTTGTAGCCCAGCGCCTCCCGCACCATGCCGGCGATGAACGGCGCCACCCCGCCGAGCTGGGTGTGGCCGAAGGCATCCTTGCTGCCGGCGTCCGCCAGAAACGTGCCGTCGGCGTAGTGGGCCCCTTCGGAAACCACCACCACGCAGTAACCTTCCCGGCGAACCGTGGCGTCCACCTTGGCGAGGAAGCGCTCCCTGTCGAAGGGCACCTCGGGCAACAGGATCACGTGGGGCGGGTCGCCGGGCTTCTCCTGCGCCAGCCCCGCGGCCGCGGCGATCCAGCCGGCGTGGCGGCCCATCACCTCGAGCACGAACACCTTGGTGGACGTCTCGCACATGGACTTCACGTCCAGGGCCGCTTCGCGGGTGGCCACCGCCACGTACTTGGCCACCGAGCCGAACCCGGGGCAGCAGTCGGTCAGGGGCAGGTCGTTGTCCACCGTCTTGGGGATGCCGATGCAGGTGATGGGGAAGTCCATGGCGGTGGAGAGCTGGGACACCTTGTGCGCGGTGTCCTGGGAATCACCGCCGCCGTTGTAGAAGAAGTAGCGGATGTCGTGAGCGCGGAACACCTCGATCAGCCGCTCGTACTCGCGCCGGTTCTCCTGGAGGCTCTTCAGCTTGTAGCGGCACGAGCCGAACGCCCCACCCGGGGTGCTGCGCAGGGCCGCGATGTCCTTGCGGCTTTCCTTGCTCGTGTCGATGAGCTCCTCGGTGAGAGCCCCCAGAATGCCGTTCCTGCCGGCGAACACTTTGCCGATCTGCGACCGGTGCTGGCGCGCGGTCTCGATGACGCCGCAGGCGCTTGCGTTGATGACGGCGGTCACGCCACCGGATTGAGCATAGAAAGCGTTGGGTTTCGCCATGACCACTCCTTCGTGTCTCGAGCTGGGGCGGGTTATCGGTGAAAGCGCGCATTGTCGGCGATGGGCACGTTTTGTGCGAGAATTTCCCGGTGACTGCGCAATGCCCGGCATGAAACCCATCATCGAGCTGTTCTGGCAGATCTGCCTGCTGCGACAAAGCCCCGCCTACGTGCCGACTCAGGGCCTGTTCGTCGCGCTGGTCATCGTCGCCAACGTCATCGGCAGCCTGCTCGTCTCCCTCGGCTTCGACAGCGAAGTACCGCTCCTCGATACCCTCACCAGCATCATCGTCGGCCAGACCGTCGTCGCGCTGCTGGTGCTACTGGCGCTGGCGCTGCGCAACGTCACCGGCCGTTTCGTCGCCACGGTCACCGCATGGTTCGGCTGCGACCTCATCATCACCGCCTGCTTCGCCCTGGTTCTGCCCATCAGCCTGATGCTGGGCGAGGTGGCCACCAGTCTCGCCTTTCTCATGTTTCTGATCTGGTCGGTGGCCGTGGAAGGCTTCATCATGCAGCGGGCGCTCGGGGTGCAGCTCGCCATGGGCATCGGCGTGGCCATGGCCATCTCCCTGCTGAGCGTTGCCGTCAGCCAGATCGCCGTCGGTGCCTGAGATCGACCACAGCCGGAACCGCAGAATGACCCAGCACATCTACTTCCTCGGCATCGGCGGCACCCTCATGGGCAGCCTGGCCCAGCTCGCCCGTGAGCTCGGCTACCGGGTCTCCGGCTCGGACAAGGCTCTGTACCCGCCCATGAGCGAGCAGCTCGCGGCAGCCGACATCGAGATATTCGAGGGCTTCGACCCGGCTCAGCTCGATCCGCAGCCGGATCTGGTGGTGGTGGGCAACGCCGGCCTTCCCCGCGGCCATCCCGGGGTGGAATACGTTCTGGAGCAGGGAATCCGCTACACCTCCGGCGCCGAGTGGCTCGGCTCCTCGGTCATGGCCGGGCGCTGGGTGCTGGCCGCCTCCGGCACCCACGGCAAGACCACCACCGCCAGCATGCTGGCCTGGATTCTCGAGCACGCGGGGCTCGAGCCCGGGTATCTCATCGGCGGCGTACCCAAGAATTTCCAGCGCTCCGCGCGGCTCGGCGGCGGCCGGTTCTTCGTGGTGGAAGCGGACGAGTACGACACCTCCTACTTCGATCGCCGTTCCAAGTTCGTCCACTACCGCCCCCGTACCCTGATCATCAACAACCTCGAGCACGATCACGCCGACATCTTTCCGGATCTGGGGGCCATTCAGACCCAGTTCCACCACCTGCTGCGCACCGTGCCGGGGGGTGGACTGATTGTGGCGCCCAGCAACGACGACGCGGTGAGCGAGGTGCTCGCCGAGGGGTGCTGGACCCCGATAGAGCGCGTCGGCGATCCGCCGATGCGGGCCCGGCCTCACGAGCGGGACACGGGCCGGCGCTGGCTTGCCCGCGATGCCGCCGCCGATGGCAGCGAGTTTCAGGTGTGCCTGGACGACGCATCCCTCGGCACCGTGCGCTGGTCGCTGCTCGGCGAGCACAACGTCAGCAACGCGCTCGCCGCGGTGGCCGCGGCCCGCCACGCGGGTGTGGCGCCGGAGGCGGCGGTGGAGGCGCTGTGCGGCTTCGAAGGAGTCACCCGCCGCCTGGACCTGATCGCCGAGATCGGCGACGTGCGCATCTACGACGACTTCGCCCACCACCCCACCGCCATCCGCACGACCCTGCAGGGGCTGCGCCGTCGGGTGGGAAGCGAGGAGATCGTGGCGGTGGTGGAGCCGCGCTCGCACACCATGTCCCTGGGCACCCTGCGTCAGGACCTCACCACCTGCTGCGCGGCCGCCGATCAGGTGTACTGGTTCCGCGGCGACAACATCAAGTGGGATCTTGCCGAGGTGGTGCAGAACAGCGTGATTCCCGCTCAGCAGTTCGATAACCTGGAGCGGCTGACGGACGCGCTGGTGCGCCTGCCGCAAAAGAAGCGCCACATCGTGATCATGAGCAACGGCAGCTTCGGCAACATCTACCGGCTGCTGCCGCGACGCCTGCAGGAACACTCGAGGGGCACCGGGGACACCTGAGCCCGAGGGGACGACAAGGAGGGGAACGTCATGGGAATCTGGCCGAACGTCATGATCCCGGCGGTGCTTGCGATGGCCGCTGCCGCCACTGCGGGCGCCGCCGAGGAGTGGTACCCGTCCCGCTACGGCGCCGACGACACGCTGGGCGCCATCAACAACCTGTCGCCGGAGAAGGTGCTCCAGGCCGCGCGGCTGGTGAAGACCGGCAAGACCTACGCCCTGGGGGTGCCCACCGGGCCGGAGTCGCCGGCCTACCCACCGCGGCAGTACGCCCTCACCGTGCTTCAGCTCGACGACGGTACCGGAATGCCCGGCGGCAGCAACCGCGCCACCGGCAACGACGACCTGCTGTACACCTGGATGGGCATCGGCAGCCAGATCGACGGGCTCGGCCACATGGGTATCGACCACCGCTACTACAACGGCATCCACGCCAGCGATTTCATCACCCCGCGAGGGCTGACCCGGCTTTCGGTGCACGAGCTGCCGCCCATCGTGACTCGCGGCGTGCTGCTCGACATGGCCGCCCACCGGCAGGAGGCGGTGGTACCCGCCGGCACCGCCTTCAATCGCAGGGAGCTCGAGGCAGTGGCCCGCGCCCAGGGCACGACCATCGAGCCCGGGGACGTGGTGCTGCTGCACACCGGCTGGCTGAACGTGGCGGACACGGACAAGGAGCAGTTCATGGCGGGCGAGCCGGGGCTCGGCGTCGACGGCGCCCGCTATCTGGCGGGCCTCGGCGTGGTGGCCGTGGGGTCGGATAGCTGGGCGGTGGAGGTGCTGCCGTCGGAAGATCCGCAGACGCTGTTCCCGGTGCATCCGGAGCTGCTGGCCAAGAACGGCGTGTACATTCTGGAGAACATGGATACCCGCGCGCTGGCCGCCGACGGCGTGCACGAGTTTCTGTTCGTGCTCGGCCAGCCGCGCTTCGTCGGCTCGGTGCAGGCCGTCATCAACCCGGTGGCCATTCACTGACCATGCTCCTCGAGGCGAAGCACGCACGCGCCGCGCGTCCCTGGAAAGCCGGATGGCTTTTGCTGATCGCCGCTGCCGCCGCCGGCTGCGCCGACTCCGCCGACCGCTCCGGCGCCGCCGCTGCCCCGGCAGCGGCCGCTGCCCCAGCAGCGGGCGCTGACGGGACGGCGGACGCCGTCAGCCCGCCCCAGGAAGGCGAACTGCTGCTCGCCAGCCCACCCGGCGGCTGGATCGAGACCGGCGCACTGGCCACCGCGGCGCTGCGCATGGCGGAATACGGCCCGGCCGCCGAGGACGAGGGCACGATGGAGCGGGTGACTTTCGAGGCTCAGCCCGGCCGTCCGCTACCGGATCCCATCGACTTCGTGCTGGGCGTGAGCCGGGATCTGGCCAAGCGCTGCAAGTCCTTCGCGGATACCAACATCGCCTCGGGTCTGGAGAACGGCTACCCCACCTCGGTGCGGCTACTGATCTGCAACGAGTTCGAGGACGGGCCACAGGGTCAGGTGGTGATGGCGAAGGCCATTCAGGGCAAGGAGCAGTTCTACGTCATCACCCGGCGCCGACTCGGGCCGGCGGCGACGGAAGACCGCCCGCCGCTTTCGGCTCAGGCCATGGCGGAGTGGTCCGCCTATTTCAAAGGCATCCGAGTCTGCGATACCCGCGACCCGGAGCACCCCTGCCCGACCGGTGGAAACGGCGTCGACTCCTGACGCTCAGCGCTCGCGCAAGGACTCCATGGCGAAGCGCCGCAGGGGCTCGGTGACGAAGCCGAGCACGCTGCGACGGCCGGTGACGATGTCCACCCACCCCGTCGCACCGGGCTGCAGGCGCACCGCCCGCCCCTGGACGTGAATCACCTGGGCCGCCGGCCGCACCTTGACCGGGTAATACCCCGCGCTCCCCTCGTCGGTCACCACGTCCTCGCCGAGTCGCTCGACGGTGCAGTCCACGGCGCCGTAACGGGCGAACGGCAGTGCGTCCAGCTTGATCCGGCACTGCTGGCCCGGCTGCAGAAAGGCCACCTGCCGCGGCGGCACCCGCGTCTCGAACAGCAACGGCGGACTCCGCGGCACGATCACGCCCAGTGACTCGCCCTGGGCGACGAAATCGCCCACGGTCACGGACAGACGATCCAGCACCCCCGCCATGGAGGTGGCGATGCGCGCCAGCCGCAGCCTTTCCGCTGCCTCGCCTGCGGCGGCTTCCCGTTCGCCGATCTCCACCACCAGAGCCGATATCGCTTCCGCCAGCGCCTGGCGTTCGCTCCACTCCAGCGCCTGCCGCTCCGTAAGCAGGGCGCGCATGCGCGGCTCCAGCGCCTCGGCCCGAGCCGCCGCGGCATCGAGCTCGACCTGCTGGGCCACCAGATCGCGCCGGGCCGCCAGCAGCTCGAAGCGGCTCACCGCGCCCCGCTGGTGCGCCAGCCCGGCCGCCTCGTGGCGCTCCTGGCGGATGGCGAGCAGGCCGCGGAGATCCACCGCGCGCGCGAGCAGCGCCCGCTGCTCCGCCTCCAGAGCCCGGCGCTCGGCATCGATGCGGGCGAGGCGGCTGCGATGAGCCGCCAGCCGCACCCGTGCCTCCGTTCCGAGCCCTGGCGGCGCGGCCGCCCCGGAATCCAGCAGATCCGCGGCCCACCGCAGATCGCGCAGCCGCTGCCGCTGGGTCACTAGCGCTCTGCGTACGCTGCGCCAGCGGGCTCGCGCCGCGCCGGATTCCAGCACCACCACCACAGCCCCGGCTGAAAGCACTGCGCCTTCCTCAGAGAGCACCTCGGCGACGCGCCCGGCCACCGGCGCCCGAAGCTCCGCCACGCCCGCGTCGGGTCGCGCTGCCGCGGGCGCGGTGACCACCACCTCCACGTCGGTGGCCGCCGCCCACAGCGCCATGGTCAGCAGCAGCGCCCCGCCCAGTCCCCCCGCACGGAGCGCCGACAGGTGGTACGGCAGGGCCTCACCGGTGCCAGGCGAGGCGCTCATCCGGCGTGCACCGTCGGTCGGTCCGCACCCGCGGAAGGCGCAAGGGTGAGAGTGCGCTCGCATCGGGCGAGGGAGGTGCGCCGGTGGGAGACCACGACCACCGCCGCATCCGGAAGATACCGTCGCAGGCGGCGCAGCAGCGCGGCCTCCGCGGCCACGTCCAGGGCCGAGGTGGCCTCGTCGAGCAGCAACACTCGGGGCCGGGAGAGAATGGCCCGGGCCAGGGCCACCCGCTGCCGCTCGCCGCCGGACAGCGCCCAGCCGCCTGGCCCCACACGGGTGTTCAAATGCTCCGGCAGGCGTTGCAGCAGCGGTTCCAGGCCGCACACCAGCGCCGCCGTCAGAATCTGCGGCGGCGCCGCGCCGGGATCACCGAGCTCGATGTTGCCGGCGATGGTGTCGGAGAAGATGACCGGCTCCTGGCCCACCAGCCGCACCTGCCGCGACCAGCTCGCCCAGTCGCAGCGCCCGGACTCCACGCCGTTCACCAGCACGGCCCCGGCAGCCGGGCGCCGCAGCCCGGCCAGGGTGCCGAGCAGCGTGGTCTTGCCGCAGCCGGAGGGTCCGTCGACCCCCAGCCACGTCCCGCCGCTCACACTGAAGTCGAACGTCCGCGGCGGATCACCGTCCGCCGTCGGCCGAAGACCGCGCGCTTCCAGCAGCACCGGCGCCTCGTCGGCCACCGGCTCGCCGGCTGCTTCAGGCCAGGCGGCGGATCGCAGCGCCTCGAGCAGAGTCTCCCGGCCGGCCCGCTGGCGCCGATGGTTCGCCCAGGCCCGCGGCAGGCCGGCGAGCCTCAGCAGCGGCTGGGCGAACTGCATGGACAGCAGGTTGAAGGCGATGTACTGGCCGAGTGTCATGGCGCCGGCCATGACGGCGGAGACGCCCACCAGCATGATGGTGATCAGCGACAACCTCTGCAGCAGCTCCACGCCCTGGGCGGACAGCCGTTGCCAAAGCAGCAGCCGGTAGTGCTCGCCTGCCCGGCGGACGTCCAGCGCCGACCAGCGGGCGGCGAAGCGTTCCACCAGATCCAGGCCACGCAGCACCTCGGAGGCGGAGGTGCTCTCGAACCAGGCCGCCGCCAGCCGGCCGTGCAGGCCGCCGAGCACCGCCTCATGACGCTCCGTGCGCCGGGCGCTCCAGAAGCTGAGCCCGGCGTACAGGGGCACGAAGGCCAGGGACACGCAGAGCAGCAGCGGGCTGAAGGCCAACATCAGCAATCCGAGCAGCAACGCGTAGAGCAGGTCGGTCACGGCCTGGGCCCGGGTCTCGAGCTCGAACCGCGCCATCTCCCCGCATCCGGCGACCGCTTCCCAGCCCGCGCTCGCCAGCCCCGCGGCCGCCGCAGAGCCTGCCGCTTCGCGGTAGACCTGGCTTCGCAGGGGCAGCGCCCCCGCTTCGCCCTGGCGGGTCGCGTGCACCGCGGCTGCCGCCGAGAACAGGTACTGAAACCCGGTGAGGAGCGTCACACCACCCACCAGCACCACCAGGGTGTTCTGCGCGCCGTTGCCCACCACTTTGTCCACCACCAGCATCATGGCGATGGGCATCGCGAGGGCCAGGAGCTGCCCGAGCAGCCGCAGGTAGACGGTCACTGCGAAGCCGGCACCGTCCATCTCGGGGTGCTCCGAGTCTCGGCGCGCGTCCGGGTAGAGGACGCGGCACGGGAACAAAGGCGCCAGCGACCGGGCGTCCAATCGCGCCGCCCGCCCGGCGGGGCCCGTCTCCACCCGGCACACGCCACGGCCGGCGATCTCCACCAGCACGCTCGATTCCTGCGGACCCAGGCAGACGGCGCGCCGGGTGGCGGCGGCGAGCTCGGCCATGCTGCTCATCCGGGTGAGGACCAGCCCCGGCTGGCGGCCAGCGAACTCGATCAGACTCGCCGTCGACTCCTCCCGGGGCCGCCGGCGCAACGCTTCCGCCAGATCGGGGCGGGACGGCCCCAGAAGCCGTTGCAGGTGCCGGCGCAGCGTCGCGTCTGCCGGATCCTCAGGCGATGAAGCGGAGCTCGCGATCACCGCCGTGGCCCTCCAGACCCAGATGCCGCCGGACCTCGACCATGTCCGCGCTCCGGCCGAGCCGGCGCAGAAAGCGCCGCAGGCGCGGCCGCGGCCCAAGAGCCTCCGCGTCCACCAGCCCGCTCACCCGGCCGATCACCTCGGCCAGTCGGCCGTCGGCCGCGGCCAGCCAGACGGCCAGCGCCGATCCGAGCTGCGCGGCCGGCGCTGCCGGGTGGGCCACCGCCGGAATCAGCAGCTCCGTCAGGTGGCGGTAACCGTCGTCCACCGCCACGCCCGGACCGAACGCTTCCAGGCACCGCGCCAGCACCGCTTCCAGTTGCTCATCCCACGCGGCCCCGGGCCGGGCGTCGAGCAACGCGTCCTCGAATGCGGCGCCGAGCAGCAGCGCCACCACGTCCTGCTGAGTCAGCGCTCGAGCAAGGGCGCCGCCGTCGCGGGCCACGGCCGTGACGAGCCACGAGCGCAGCAGCCGATACAACCGGTGGCGCTCGCCGTACCCGCTCACCAGCGCCCCGAGCCGCAGCCCCGGCAACAGGCGCAGCGCCATTCGGTCCGCCACGGCGCTGGCGAGATCCACGGCCTGGCGCATGGAGCTGACGGTACCCGCCGCGCTCTCCACCGCCCAGCATTCCATGACGGCCTCCAGGGCCCGGCCAAGGGACGAGTCCGCCTCCAGCGCCCCGACGAGCCGCGCTCTGGCCTGGCCATCCCGAAGCGGCGTTGCGAGCCGCTCAGCGCTGCGGCGCGCGAGCTCCGACATGGCCAGTCGGCCGCCGAGGGAGAGCGACAGGGCGACGTGATGCTCCCGCACCAGGCGCTCGAGCTGCCGGCGGTGGAGTCCCGGGGGATGCACTTGGTCCCGCTCCGTCACCCCGAGCGCCTCGGCCCGCAGCCGGTAGCACTGAATCCTCGACTCGCCGAAGGCCCCCATCAGCTCCCGAACGTAGCGGCGGGCCAGAAGGTCCAGGGGCCGCGCCGCCCCGCCTCTTGGTGCTGGCCCGCCACCTGATGGCGGGCCGCAGGGCGCCCCCCGGTGCTCCGGCCGCGGACCCCGGCGCAGCAGCAGGTCCTCCGGGCCCCGGGGCGCGTCGAGCATTCGGAGCTCGGTCAGGCGCCGCAGCGTGGCGCAGAACCGGCGGGACGGTTGGGCCGTGACCGCGGAGTCAGTCGCGCCGTGACGGGCCGCGATCTCTTCGAGGAGGCCCAGCGCAGCGTGCCGCGCACGCTCCGGCAGCACCTCACGCCACCCGCCCTCCACGTCGGCGCCGCTCACGGCCGTCCCCGGATCCTGGGGCGCGAGCAGCGCCAACAGCTCCGGCAAGGCGGCCTCGAGATCGGCCCCGGTGCCGCCGAGGCAGCGAATACCCAGAGCCGCCAGGCGTGCCACCTCCGGGGCCATCCCCGGCGCTGCCGGAGCCGCACGCGCCAACACGCCCCGCAACGACGCCGCCGGCCACCGGCAACGCTCGCTGACCATATAGAACTCCACCAGCCGCGGCGCGCCTCCAGAGGCTCCGGCTTCACATTCGCCTCCGGCCGCACCGGCGCTCGGGCGATACCGCAGCAGGCTGAACCCGCACCAGGTGAGCCAGCGAAGATGACTGCGGTTTCGGGCGTCGGTGGCGTTGACCAGGACATCGTAGTCGAGCAGCAGCGCCCGCACCCACTCACGGCTCTGCAGCACGAGGCTGCGCCCGTCCGCAAAGAAGGCCTCGCTGGCCAGAAGCCAGGGCACGCCGAGACGCACGTCGTCCCGGTGAACGTCAGTGACCCCCCACAGGGCCCGGATCACCCCGGATCGGCTCACGGCGTACGCCCGGTCGCTGTTCAAGAGGCAGCACACCAGACCCTCGCGGCCCCCGAGGCCCCAGCAGGCGGCGATCTCCCGTGCGTCCTCGAACCGCAGCAGCGGCGCCAGCGCCAGCGCATCCGCGAATCGGGCCGGACGGATCTCGAGCATGAGCGTCTCCTGCTGACGGGAGCGGCGAGGAAACCCCGCCCGGCGGCGCTGCGCCAGGGGAGATCGGCTCCGGACGTCGTGGGAAGGATTCGCGTCGACGCGATGCTGTAGGAAAACGTCCCTGCCGCCCTACAGCCATTTCGCAATGTGACGTGAGGGGCCTGGGAACCGCCGCGCCGGGCGGCTACGGTGCCCTGGCCCTGGCCGCGCAACGTCGCGCCGCCGGGGCAACGGGGACGGAACAATCAACGCAGGGAGAGAACCATGTGCGTAGCAGGTGAAGAAACTCTCGAAGTCTCCTCGGGCGGCACGGGTGGCACGGGCGGCACGTCCGGCACCGAATACTACGGCGGCGCCGTGCCGGAGATCGTGGTCACGGCAGACCGCATCGGCATCAACATGGACGTCTTCGACGCCATCGACTGGACGGAGGTGCTGCCACTGACCATGACCGGCCTGCTCGGCGGTCTCGGCGGCGGTCTCATCGGTGGACTGACCGGCGAGATCGCGGGCACGCTCGGCGCCATCGAGTCCCAGGAGGGGGTCGATCTGGTGGACCTGGTGGAGATCAAGAACGACATGGTATACGTGCCGGGAATCTTCCACCCGTACACGCCGTTGCTCTGAAACCCGGACCCGGGGGGGGGGACCCATCCCCCCCCCCCCGCCCCCACAGAGAGGGCGGGACCGGTGGCGGACCGGTCGGAGGTTTACCGCCGACGATGAGCCGGCCGAGAAACGAACTGCTCGAGCGCCGATTCGCGGAGGCCGGCTTGTCCCGGCGCCTCCTATACCCCTGGTGGTACAGAACGTTGGTCGCAATGGGGCTGAAGCCGAGGCTGCCGGTAGAGTTCGGCTACGCCGAGCACCTGTTGTACGGTGGCGCGACCGTGGTGGGCATGCTGATCCTCGCGCTGGCGATCCAGATTCCGGTGACCCACGTGCCGCTACGCATGGGGGCCGCCCTGACCCTGGCGAGCCTGGTGGTGGTGGTTCCCACCATGAACTGGCTGCGATACCGCCGAATCCGCCGCCGCATCGGCTGGCCGCCTTAGCGGCGCACCTGCATCAGAAGGCCGCGGCGTCTAAGCCGGTGACGGCGCCGCTGTCCGCGGCGATGCTCTGCTCCAGCGCCAGGGCCCGCGGCAGCAGCCGGGCGTAGTAGAAGTCCGCCGTTTGCCGTTTGGCGTCGCCGAAGGAATCCGCCGGAGCCGCCCCCGCCATCCGTGCCCAGAGCCACGCATACAGGGTGTACCCCACGAGGTCGAGATAGTCCGCAGCCACGGCCCCCGGCAGGCTCGCATCGTCCCGGGCCCGCTCGAGCAGCGAAGCAGTAACCCGCTCGAGCCGCGAAAGCGCCGCTTCCGCCGGCTCCCGGAAGCGCTCCGGCAGCGGCTCCTGCCGCAGCCGGGCGAGCAGCGCGGTCAAGGTGGCTCCGCCGTCTCGCAGTACCTTGCGCCCCACCAGATCCATGGCCTGAATGCCGTTGGTGCCCTCGTAGATCTGGGCGATGCGGGTATCGCGAACGAGCTGCTCCACCCCCCACTCGGAGATGTAGCCATGTCCCCCGAAGACCTGCTGCGCCAGCACCGCGCACTCAAAGCCGCGATCGGTGAGGAAGGCTTTCGCCACCGGCGTCAGGAGCTCGGAGAAGGCCTGGGCCTGGGCGTCGCCGAAGTGCTTGCCGAGGTCGAGCTGCAGGCCCACGAACATGGCGAACGCGCGGCCGGCTTCCGTGAGGGCGCGAATGGTGAGCAGCATGCGGCGCACGTCGGGATGCACCAGCAGCGGGTCGGCAGGTCCGTCCGGGTTGACGGGGCCGGTAGGGGCACGGCCCTGCAGCCGCTCCGCGGCGTAACCCGCGGCCGCCTGGTAGGCCGCGGAGCCCGCGCCGAGGCCCTGCAACCCTACCGACAACCGCTCGTAGTTCATCATGGTGAACATGGCGGCGAGCCCCTGATTCTCCTCTCCCACGAGATGCCCGGTGGCGCCGTCGTAGTTCATCACGCAGGTGGCACTGCCGTGGATGCCCATCTTGCGCTCGATAGCCCCGGCGGCGAAGTCGTTGCGGCGGCCCGGCGCACCCTGGTCGTCCGGCAGGAACTTCGGCACGATGAACAGCGATATGCCGCGGCTGCCCGCCGGCGCGTCGGGAAGCTTGGCCAGCACGAGATGCACGATGTTCTCCGCCAGATCGTGCTCGCCGCTGGTGATGAAGATCTTGTTGCCGGTGATCCGATAGCTGCCGTCAGCTTGCGGCACCGCACGAGTGCGCATGATGCCGAGATCGCTGCCCGCGTGGGCCTCCGTCAGCGCCATAGCGGCGCTCCAGGTGCCCGTGTAGAGCTTCGGCAGATACAGCGCCTTCTGTGCCTCGCTGCCGTGGGTATCGATGCAGATGGCGGCCCCCACCGTGAGGGTGCCGTACAGATACAGGCTGGGGTTCGCAGCCCAGAACATTTCCTCCAGCAGGCAGCCGAGCAGCTTGGGCATGCCCTGGCCGCCGAAGTCGGGGTTCCCCGACAACCCGAGCCAGCCGCCGCCGGCGAGCTCGGCAAAAGCCTCCCTGAATCCCCGGGGCGTGGTGACCTCACCACCGTCGAAGCGGCAGCCCTCGGCATCCCCGACCGGGTTCACCGGCGCCAGCACCTCGCTCGCGAGCCTGCCGCCCTCCGCCAGAACCGCCCGGACCAGATCCTCCGACAGCTCGGTGAACAGAGCGGCGGATTCGGGCGCGTCGCGCCAGATGCGCTGCACGTCGAACAGCTCGAACAGCAGAAACTCCAGGTCCCGTTGCGGCGGATGGTACTCCAGCATGGCTACTCCTCGATCTCGACCTCGGTGACTCAGAGCGCGGCGATGGCGGCGGCGTCCGGCTCGAGCAGGGTGTCCGGACCCGCCTGCAGCGCCAGACGGTGGGCAGAGCGGCGAGGCAGCAGCCGGCGGAAGAAGAAATCCGCCACCGCCAGCTTGCCCGCCACATAGGGGTCGGCGCTCCCCGCCTCGCGCCTGTCGGCGGCGACCTCGGCCACGCGGCCCCAGCCGTAGGCCAGGGCACAGTAGCCGCTGTAGAGCAGGTAGTCCACGGCGGCCGCCGCCACTTCGTTGATGTCCTGCTGCGCCCGCTCCCCCAGAGTCAGCGACAGCTCGCCCCATTCCTGGGCGATCCCGGCCAGGGTCGCGCCGTGCTCGGGCAGACGTTCTCCGAGCCGCTCCGCCAGGGCATTCATCTCCGCGAGAAGGCGCATGAGCCCCTTGCCCCGGGTCATCAGCACCTTGCGCCCGAGAAGGTCCAGCGCTTGAATCTGGGTGGTGCCTTCGTAGACCAGGGTGATGCGCAGATCCCGCACGTACTGCTCGATTCCCGTCTCGCGCACGTAGCCGTGCCCGCCGAAAATCTGCAGAGCGTGGTTCACCGATTCGAAGCCGAGCTCGGTCAAGGCGCCTTTTATGATGGGGGTGAGGAAATCCAGCTCCTCCATGGCGCGGCGCTGGGCGTCGCCGCTGCCCCGCAGGGCGTGGTCGGCCCGCAGGCCGGCGTAGTACACCAGCGCGCGGCCGCCTTCCGCGATGGCTCGCTGGGTGAGCAGCATGCGCCGCACGTCCGCGTGGGCGATGATGGGATCCGCCGGCGACTCGGGCGCCACCGGGCCAGCCAGCGCCCGCATCTGCAGGCGCTCCCCGGCGTAGTCGAGCGCCTTCAGGCTCGCCGCGTGGGCGCCGCACACGGCCTGGAGCCCCACCACCAGGCGCGCCGCGTTCATCATGGTGAACATGTAGCGCATGCCGCGATTGACCTCGCCCACCAGGTGGCCGGTGGCGCCGTCGAAATGCAGGGTGCAGGTGGCGTTGCCGTGGATGCCCATCTTTTCCTCGATGCCGCCGCACGTCACGCCGTTCCGGCTGCCGTCCAGGTTCAGCTTGGGCACTACGAACATGGAGATACCCTGGGTGCCCGCCGGCGCGTCCGGCAGCCGCGCCAGCACCAGGTGAACGATGTTCTCGGCCAGGTCGTGCTCACCGGCGGAGATGAAGATCTTGGTGCCGGAGACGGCGTAGGTGCCGTCGGGCCTCGGCTCCGCCCGGGTTCGCGCCAGCCCCACATCGGACCCGGCCTGGGGCTCGGTGAGACACATGGTCCCCGTCCAGGCGCCGGACAGCAGCTTGGGCAGGAAGGCCGCCTTCTGCTCCGCGCTGCCGTGTGCCGACAAGGCCGTGATGACCCCCCTGGACAGGGCCGGGTACATGGCCCAGGCGACGTTGGCGCAGCACAGCAGGTCTTCCTGGAGCAGGCTCAGGCTGTCCGGAAGCCCCTGGCCGCCGTAGGCGGGATCTCCGGTGAGCCCCGCCCAGCCGCCCGCAGCGTAGGCGGCATAGGCTTCCTTGAAGCCGGCGGGCGTGGTCACGGCTCCGTCGTGCCAGCGACATCCTTCCGCGTCCCCGGTTCGGTTCAGCGGCGCCAGCTCGTTGTCGGCGAAGCGCGCGAGCTCGTCGAGCACGGCATCGATGAACGCGCCGTCGGGGGCCTCCGCCACGCCGTCCGCGGAGGCGGCCAGCCGGGCGTAGTGGCCCGGGAAGTCGAAGACGTCATGAACGAGAAATCGGATGTCCTTTAGGGATGCCGGCATTCCAACCTCCTGCGCAGGAGGTGTCAGTGTAACGTGCCGGCAGGCGCAGGCGAGCCCGCACCGGGAAGTCAGGCGTGGATGTCGAGGAGAAAACCCAGCACGGCGTCGGCGCTCTCCACCACCTTGGCGGACGCCTGCACCTGGCGTTGATGGACCCGCAGCTCGAGCAGCGCTTCCACGGCGTCTTCCGGACCGCCGGTTCTGCCGGCAGCCGCGCCCTCCGTCGCTGCCGGCGCCGCCGGCAACGGCCCCGCCGGTAGCGGGCCCGCGCTCAGCTCGGCCATCTGCTGCGCCGCCTGCTCCATGCCCTTCAGGCCCGCCCTGATACCCTCCACGCCCGCGCTGCGCACTCCGGCGGTGCTTCGGGCACTCTCCATCAGAGGATTCACTGCCATGTTCGGCTGCTCCGGTTCGTCCGGCTTCCAGCTGCTGGCTCCGGGGGAGCCCGCGGCGCGTAGCAGATGATCGCGGGGGCGCAAGCGCTGCGCCGTGACCTGGGTCCGCACGCGACGTGATCCGCGTCGCACCATCGGCATCGCCCTTGGCTGCTCCCGTCCGGCACCCCGGGCGGGCATGCTGGCGCCATGCTGGATCACCTGCTGCGGCAGCTCCTTCCCGGCACCTGCCTGTGCTGCGGCCAGGCAGTGGCCGCCACCAACGGCACGGATCTCTGCCCGTGGTGCCTCGACGCCTTGCCTTTAAACCACACCGCCTGCCCTCGGTGCGCCGAGCCCTCCACCGCGCCCGCTCTGTGCCGCCGCTGCGAGCTCCGGCCGCCGCCGTTTCGGCTCGCGTTGGCGCCGCTTCGCTACGAAGGCCATCCCCGCCAATGGGTGCGCCAGCTCAAGGACCGGCTCGGCATGGTGGAAGGCCGGGTGCTGGGAATGCTGCTGGCGGAAGCGGCGGAGCGCTGCTACCGGCCCACCGATCCTGCCGGCGCACCGGCCTGCCCCGACGCCCTGGTGCCGGTACCGCTCAGTGCGCGGCGCCTCGCCTGGCGCGGCCACAATCAGGCCGTGTCTCTGGCGCTGCCGGTGGCGCGCAGACTGGGAATTCCGCTGCTGCGCCGGGCCGTCATCAGGGCCGCCGGGGGCCGCCGGCAGCGCGGGCTCTCGCGCAGCGCGCGCCTGCAGAACCCCCGGGGCGCGTTCCGCTGCCGGCGCCGCTGGCCTCCCCCAGGCCCGGTGCTGGCGCTGGTGGACGACGTGCTCACCACCGGGGCCACCGCGGCGGAGCTCAGCCGGGTTCTGCTGGAGGCGGGCGCGCGCGAGGTGCACGTGCTCGCCGCCACTCGCAGCCCACGGGGGTAGACGGGGCCCGGACCTGATAAACTGGCCGGCCGTTGCTCGGAGCCGGTCGATGCAGGAGGAAACGCCGTACGCCCGCCTGTCGCCGGACGCGATCCTGGACGCCATGGAGGCTGCGGGGTTCGCGCCCACCGGCGGGCTGTTGGAACTGAACAGCTACGAGAACCGGGTGTTCCAGCTCGAGCTGGAGGACGGCGCATTCGTGGTCGCCAAGTTCTACCGCCCCGGCCGCTGGAGCGATCCGCAGATCGCCGAGGAGCACGACTTCACGCTGGAGCTGGCCGCCGCGGAGCTGCCCGTGGTGGCACCCCTGGTCCGCGACGGCCGGAGCCTCTTCCGCCACGAGGAGTTCCGCTACGCGGTGTACCCGCGCCAGGGCGGCCACCCGCCCAACATCGAGGCGGAGGAAAACCTGCGGGTGCTCGCCCGCACGGTCGCGCGCATCCACGCCATCGGCGCCACCCGGCCGTTCCGCAGCCGTCCGGACCTCACCGTGACCCGGCTCGGCCGCGAGAGCCGGCAGTTCCTGTTGGAGCACGCCTTCCTGCCCCCGGACGTGGAGCCCGCCTACGCCAGCGTCACGGAGCACCTGCTCTCGCGCCTGGAGGCGGCGCTGGGCGCAGGCGCGCCGCCGGGAACCCGGGGCCGCATCCACGGCGACTGTCATCTGGGCAACGTGCTGTGGCGCGGCGCGGGGCCCCACTTCGTCGACTTCGACGACTGCGTCAACGGCCCGCCCATTCAGGACCTGTGGATGCTGCTGTCCGGCTCCCGGGAGGAGCGGGAGGCCCAGCTCTCGGTCATCATCGAGGCGTACGAGACCTTCTTCCCCTTCGACCGCGCCACCCTGGCCCTCATCGAGCCGCTGCGCACCCTGCGCATCATGCATCACGCCGCCTGGATCGCCCGGCGCTGGCACGACCCCGCCTTTCCCCGCGCCTTCCCCGCCTTCGACTCCAGCCGCTACTGGTCGGAGCACGTGCTCACCCTGCGCGAGCAGTTGGCGGCCCTGGACGAGCCGCCGCTCTCTGCGTGACTCAATCCAGCCCCAGGGCGCGCCGGTTCGCCAGAAGGTTGGCGTAGCCCGCCAGCAGGTAGGGCAGCTCCTCCGCAGGGCAGCCTTCCAGGCGGCTTTCGAAGGCCCGGGTGACTCGGGGCAGCGGCGCCGCCTCGGCCTCCCGCACCGGCTGCCCCTGGCGCCGCGCCGCCTCCACGTGGGTCGGGAAAACCCGCATGCCGCCGACGATGATCCGGTCCAGGTCCGCCGCCATGGCCTCGGGGTCGGCGTACCGGCCCTCGAGAGGGGCGTTCACCTGCAGGTGAACGCGGCCCTTGTAGCCCACGATGCCGTCCACCATGCTCGCCAGGTCCTCGCCCGGCTGTTTCCGGTAGCTGCCCGTCAGCGCGGTGACGTACAGCTCGTGGGCCTTGCGGTGGTCGCAGGGATCCAGCTCGTAGCTCACCGAAACGGGAACGAGGTGCACGTGGCGCAGCAGGTCGCCGAACTCTCCGAGCTCCTTGCGGTACGCCAGCGAGAGCATCTTCAGCAGCGCAGGGTCCGTCCGGTCGAGCCCGTCCTTGGCGCGGCCCTCCCGGTGGGCGATCCACACCGACTCCCCTTCCTCGAGGGAGTGGCGGATGTAGCTCGACGTGCGGACGAGGGCCTGGTAGGCCGCCTTGGCGCCGGTGACGCTGCGCTCGACCACGAAGCTCTTGTTCAGACGCATCAGGTCCGCGGCGTAGGGCTCCGAGAGCAGATTGTCACCCACCGCCATCCGCGCCGTGGAATGCCCCGCCTGATGCAGCAGGTAGTTGAGCAACCCCGAGTCCATGACGATGTCCCGGTGGTTGGAGACGAACAGGCGCGGCCTCCCCGGCGGCAGTGACTTCAGGCCCGCCACGGAGAGCTCGTGGATGGTGTCGCGGATGATCCGGGCCATGTACTTCGACAGCCAGAGCTGCACGTCCTGCACGCTCGCGAGGCCGGCGGTGCGCCGCGCGATGACGTGCCGGGCCAGCCGGCGCGCGAGCCACGGCAGACTCCGCGACAGCCGGGGCGCGAAGAATGCGGCGGCGGCCTTCAGCAGGTCCGGATCCCGGGACAGGCGGCGGATGACGCCCGGGACCTCGTCGTCGCGGTAGGGCCGGATGGTCTCGAAATTCTGCATGTGCGCACGGTAGCCGCTCCCGGTGCAAAAACAAGCCCCGGCGATTCGGCTGCGCGCCGGGATTGCACTACCATGGCAGCACGAAACGACCCGGCGGAGGGAGAATGACGACCGGCCTCGGCACCCGACCCTTTCAGCGCGGCCTCACCGATCTCGGCAACGGCGCCTATGCCTGGCTGCAGCCCGATGGCGGCTGGGGGTGGTCCAACGCGGGGCTCGTCATCGACGGCGAGGCTTCGCTGCTGGTGGACACGCTGTTCGATACCCGGCTCACCGCCGAGATGCTCGAAGCCATGCGCCGCGCCGCCCCCGCCGCCACCCGCCGCTTCGACTGGCTGGTGAACACCCACTCCAACGGCGATCACTGCAACGGCAACGAGCTGGTCACCGGCGCCGAGATCGTCGCCTCCCGGGCCTGCGCGGAGGAGCTGGCCCACGAGAATCCGGCCATGATGGCGGCCCTCATTGAGCGGGCGCCGCAGATGGGCGAGGTGGGGGAGTTCTTTCTGCACTGCTTCGGCGCCTTCGACTTTCGCGGCATCACCCAATGTCCGCCCACCCGGACTTTCGAGGGGGAGCTGGAGCTTCGCGTGGGTGACAAGCCGGTGCTGCTGAAGCAGGTGGGGCCCGCCCACACCGCCGGGGACGTGCTGGCCTGGGTTCCGACGGAACGCCTGGTGTTCACCGGCGACATCCTCTTCATAGAGGGGCACCCGATTCTCTGGGCCGGGCCGGTGCAGAACTGGCTGGACGCCTGCGACTACATTCTGGCGCTGCAGCCGGACAGCGTGGTGCCGGGCCACGGCCCCATCACCGACTGCCGCGGCGTGCGCGCGGTGCGGGATTACCTCGCCTACATTCGCGACGAGGCCAGGAAGCGCTATGACGCCGGCTTGTCAGCGGCACAGGCGGCCCGGGACATCTCGCTCGCGGATTACGAGAGCTGGGGAGATGCGGAGCGGATCGCCGTGAACGTCAGCGTGCTCTACAAGGAATTCGCCGGTGATCGCTCCCCCAACGACGTGACGGCCCTGTTCGCCCTGATGGCACAGCTTCACCGGGAACGGCGTGCAAAAATTTCAGGGCGCCGGTAATCAGGGGATGTCCCCGGACACCTGCCCCGCATCCGCCAGGGGCCCCACGCTGCTGAAGTAGGTGGCGAGATCGTTCATGTCCTCCGGCGTGAGGGCCTGGGCCATGGGGGTCATCAGCGGGTGGTAGCGCTCGCCTGTCCGGAACGCCTCGAGCTGGAGCTGCAGATAGCCGGCACGCTGCCCGGCCAGATGGGGAAAGAGCGGGTTCGTCGACACGCCGGCTTCACCATGACAGGCCACGCACTGCCCGGCTTTCCGCGCGCCGGCGGCCGGGTCTCCGGCGCTCGCGGGCGCACCGCCGAGCAGCATCAGCAACGTCATTGCTCCGGTCATCGCGCGCATTCCGGCCATGATCAATCCCGCAGTTCGTTCCGACAGGGGTATGCACGTTTCCTGCCGCCCCGGCTGCGTAGCGGACCCATGGTGGCGGGCATATTGCATCCCCGGTGACTCACCGTCAGCCGGGGAGCAGGTGCATGAAAAGGCGCGCCGCGTTCGTAGTCACGCCCGGAACGTGGACCGCCTTGGTGATCGCGGCGGCGAGTTGGGCCGCAGCCGCTTCTGTGCACGCGGCCGAGGCGCTCATCCGCCTTTCCCAGGACGACGCGCAGTGGGTGATGCCGGCCAAGAACTACGCATCCACCCGCTTCAGCGGGCTCGACCAGATCAACGCCGACAACGTGGGCCGGCTCGGCCTGGCCTGGTCCTTCTCCACCGGCACCACCTCCGGCTTCGAAGCAGCGCCCCTGGTGGTCGGCGACACGCTCTACATCGTCACCCCGTGGCCCAACAAGCTGTTCGCGCTCGACGCCACCGACGGCTCGCTGCGCTGGGTCTACGAGCCGCAGCCGGAGCGGGCGGCCAAGGGCGTGGCGTGCTGTGACGTGGTCAACCGCGGCGCCGCTTATTACGACGGCAAGATCATCTACAACACCCTGGACAACCACACGGTCGCCGTGAATGCCGACAGCGGCGAGGAAGTCTGGAAGACCAAGCTCGGCGACATCAACGTGGGCGAGACCATGACCATGGCGCCCCTGGTGGTGAAGGGCCTGGTGCTGGTGGGCAACAGCGGCGGCGAGATGGGGGTGCGCGGCTGGCTCACCGCGCTGGACGCGCAGTCGGGGGAGATCGCCTGGCGCGCCTTCTCCACGGGCCCCGACGAAGACGTCCTGATCGGCGAAGACTTCGACCCGTACTACCCGGCGGATGCGGAGCCCAACCTGGGGGTGACCACCTGGCCGGCGGGGCGCTGGGAGGTGGGCGGCGGCACGGTGTGGGGCTGGATCTCCTACGACCCGGCGCTGGACCTGATCTACTACGGCACCGCCAACCCCGGTCCCTGGAACCACACCCAGCGTCTGGGGGACAACAAGTGGACGGCCAGCATCTTCGCCCGCGACCCGGATACCGGCATGGCCCGCTGGGCGTATCAGTGGGGCCCCCACGACCTGTTCGACTACGACGGCATCAACGAGAACCTGCTGCTGGATCTCGAGATCGACGGGACCATGCGCCAGGTGCTGGTGCGCCCCGAGCGCAACGGCCACATGTACGTGCTGGACCGCACCACCGGGCAGGTGCTCTCCGCCGACACCTACGAGCACGTCACCGTCACCAACGGCATCGATCTGGAAACGGGGCGGCCGAATCACGTCGACGCGAAGGAGCCCAAAGAAGGCGAAATCACCCGGGACATCTGCCCGGCGGCGCCTGGAGCCAAGGACTGGCAGCCGTCCGCCTACTCGCCGCTCACGGGCCTGATCTACGTGCCGCACCAACACCTGTGCATGGACATGCGGATCACCGACACCAGCTACGTGGCGGGCACACCGTTCGTCGGCGCCGAGGTGGCCATGAAGGCGGGGCCGGGCGGCTACCGGGGCGAGTACATGGCCTGGGACCCGGTGGCCCGGAAGAAGGTCTGGAGCATTCAGGAAGACCTGCCGGTGTGGTCCGGCACCGTGGCCACCGCCGGCAACGTCACCTTCTACGGCACCATGGACCGCTGGTTCAAGGCGGTGGACGCGCGCTCCGGCAAGGTCCTCTGGCAGTTCCGGGTCGGCTCCGGGATCATCGGCCAGCCCATCACCTACCAGGGGCCGGACGGGCGTCAATACGTCGCCGTTGCCTCGGGTGTGGGGGGCTGGGCCGGCGCCGTGGTCTCGGGAGATCTCGACCCCCGCGTGCCCTTCGGCGCCCTCGGCTTCGTCGGCGCCATGCAGGACCTCCCGGAGCACACCGCCGCTGGCGGCACCCTGTACGTCTTCGCGCTGCCCGAGGCGCCCGGGGGCCAGGAGGCGCCTGGAAGCCAGCAACCGGCCGCCGGAGCGCGCGTCGATGACCGCTGAGCTCCGCCGTCTCGCGCCCGTGCTGCTGGCGGCTGCCGCGGCGGGCGCCGCGGCGGCCGGCCCCGAGGCCGCGCCGGAAGGTAGATCGGCGGACCCGCCGCAACCCCTGCGGGTGTGCGCCGACCCCAACAATCTGCCGTTCTCCAACGCCGCCCGGCAGGGGTTCGAGAACGCGCTGGCCGAGGTGATCGCCCGGGAGCTCGATGCGGAGGTGGCGTACACCTGGTGGGCCCAGCGGCGAGGGTTCATCCGCAACACCTTGAACGCCGGGCAATGCGATGTGGTCATGGGGGTGCCCGTGGGCTACGACCCGGTGGACACCACCCGCCCCTACTACTGCTCCACCTACGTGTTCGTCCACGACCGCCGCCTGGCGGCGCCGCTCGAGGACATCACCGACCCACGCCTGCGCGAGCTCACCATCGGCGTCCATCTCACCGGCGACGACGGTGCCAATCCGCCGCCGGTTCACGCCCTGGGTCTCCAGGGCATCGTCGACAACGTGGTGGGCTTCATGATCTACGGGGACTACCGGCAACCCAACCCGCCCGCCCGGCTGGTGGAGGCGGTGGCCAGCGGCCGCATCGACGTCGCCGCGGTGTGGGGGCCCATCGGCGGCTATTTCGGCCGCCGCGCCGAGCCGCCCCTCGCCGTTCGGCCCATCACCGGCACCGAACGGTTCGCCTTGCCGTTCCGCTACGGCATCGCGCTGGGCGTGCGAAAGGGAGACGTGGCTCTGCGCGATCGCCTGCAGCAGGCCCTGGACCGACGCCGGGAGGACATCGGCGCCCTGCTCGCCCGCTACGACCTGCCGGCCGTCGCTTGCGAGCCGGCATCGAGGAGGTGAGGTTCATGATGACCGTCGCGGGAAACCAATTCGCCACGCTCGCTCCCGCCGCGGGCCTGGCCATGCTCCTCGGCCTGTCCGCCTGCGGGACGGGTGACAGCGCCCAAGGCTTCGGGGACGAGGCCTCCACCGCCGTGGAAGGCACCTTCGATCCCGCCGGACCCATTGCCGGCGAGGGCGAAGGGCGGCTGCCCGGGGAAGGTGATCTGGCCATCTACATACCCGCCACCACCCTGTTTCCGGGCTCGGCCCGGATCGACCCGGGCATCCAGAACCCCCTGTCCGGCGATCCCGACGCCGTGGCGGCCGGAGAGCGGCACTACGCCGCCTTCAATTGCGGCGGTTGTCACGCGCCGCTGGGCGGCGGCGGCATGGGGCCGCCGCTGTCCGACGACGCGTGGATCTACGGCAGTCATCCGGCGCAGATCTACCTCTCCATCATGCAAGGCCGCCCCGACGGAATGCCGGCGTGGAGCTCCATGTTGCCGCGCCGTACCACGTGGGAGCTGGTGGCCTACATCGAGACGCTGAACGACATCGAGGACTACCCGGCGGCCAAAGGCTTCGACAGCGCGGAGATCCGCACCGCGCGGACCGACGAGGCTTCCGGCGGCGCGCCGGCTCCATGACCGGGCGCGGTCAAGTCCCCGGACTCGCCCTCGCCGCGGCCGCAGCGGGATGCAGCGGTATCCAGTCGGCGCTCGATCCGTCGGGGCCCAGCGCCCGGGAGATTGCGGCCCTGTGGTGGGCCATGGCCGGCGGCGGGGCGGTAGTCTTCGTTCTGGTGCTGGTGGCGCTGCTCTACGGCGTGTTCGCCACCAGTGAGCGCCGCCGCCGCATCAGGCCCGACTACATGGTGATCGCCGGCGGCGTGGCGCTGCCGGTGATCGTGCTGTCGGTGATGGTGCCCTTCAACGTCACCGTGTCTTCGGGTGTCTCGGCGCCGCGCTCCCAGGACACACTGACCATTCGGGTGGAAGGGCGTCAGTGGTGGTGGGACATCGAATACGACGCCGGCACGCCCGGTGGCGACTTCACCACCGCCAACGAGCTGTACCTGCCGGTGGGGGAGCCGGTGGAGCTGATCCTCACGTCCGACGACGTCATCCACAGCCTGTGGATCCCGCGGCTCGCCGGCAAGCTGGACCTGATTCCCGGGCACACCAACCGGCTCATGCTCGAGGCCGACGAGCCGGGCCGGTTCCGCGGCCAGTGCGCCGAGTTCTGCGGCGTCGGCCACGCCAAGATGGCCTTCTACGTGGTGGCGGTGGAGCCTGAGCGATTTCGCGCGTGGCTGGAGGACCAGCGCCGCCCTGCGTCGGCGCCCGTCGGGGCGCTGGCCCAGCGCGGCCACGACCTGTTCGCCGCCTCCGGATGCTCCCTCTGCCACGCCGTCCGGGGCCACGGCGCCCGGGGGCGGGCCGGCCCGGACCTCACCCACGTGGGCAGCCGGCTCAGCATCGGCGCCGGCACCTTGAGCAACGACCGTGACAACCTGGCCCGCTGGATCGCGCACAACGAGGCCGTGAAGCCCGGGAACCACATGCCCGATTTCGCCGATCTGGACGCCCACACCCGCGACGCCATCGCCGCCTACCTGAAAGGCCTGCGATGACGGAGGCTGCCGAACAGGATACCGCGCCGGCCAGCGACCCCGAGCTCGAGCGATTCCACCGGGTCTGGAGCCCGCCCACGGGGATCCGCCGGGTCTGTGCGGTCAATGCCTCCATCGTCGGCCGGCGCTTCATCGTCGCCGGCTTCGTGTTCTTCCTCATCGGCGGCTTCCTCGCCCTGCTCATGCGCACCCAGTTGCTGGTGCCCGAGAACGACTTCCTCACCCCGGAGGTCTACGACCAGCTCTTCACCATGCACGGCACGACCATGATGTTCCTGTTCGCCGTGCCCATCATGGAAGCCTTCGGCATCTACCTGATTCCCGCCATGATCGGGGCCCACGACATGTCGTTCCCGCGCCTCGGCGCCTACGGCTTCTGGTGCTTCCTGCTGGGGGGCGTCTTCATCTACTCCAGCTTCATCTTCGGCACCGTGCCGGACGGCGGCTGGTTCATGTACGTGCCCCTGACCGGCCTCGAGTTCTCGCCGGACAAGAGCCAGGACTTCTGGCTGCTCGGGGTCACCTTCGTGGAGATCGCGAGCATCACCGGCGCCATCGAGCTGATCGTCACCATATTGAAGATGCGCGCGCCCGGCATGTCGCTGGACCGCATGCCCATCTTCGCGTGGTACATGCTGGCCGTGGCCTTCATGATCGCTGTGGGCTTTCCGCCGCTGGTGCTGGGCAGCATCCTGCTCGAGGTGGAACGCAGCGTAGGGCTGCCGTTCTACGAGGTGGCCCGGGGCGGAGACCCCCTGCTCTGGCAGCACCTGTTCTGGATCTTCGGTCATCCCGAGGTCTACATCGTCTTTCTGCCGGCGGCGGGGCTGCTGTCGGCGATCCTGCCGGCCATGGCCCGGGGCCCGCTGGTGGCCTATCACCTGGTGGTGCTGGCGGTGGTCGGCACCGCGTTTCTGAGTTTCGGCCTCTGGGTGCATCACATGTACGCCACGGGCATCCCCCGGCTGGCGCTGTCCTTCTTCGCCGGCGCCAGCCTCGCGGTCGCCATCCCCAGCGGCATCCAGGTGTTCGCCTGGATCGCCACCCTGTGGAACGGCACGCCCGTGCTGCGCACCCCGCTGTTGTTCATCATCGGCGCCATCCTGATCTTCGTGCTCGGGGGGCTGACCGGGGTCATGGTGGCCATGGTGCCTTTCGACTGGCAGGCCCACGACAGCTACTTCGTGGTGGCGCACTTCCACTACGTGCTCATCGGCGGCATGGTGTTTCCGCTGTTCGCCGCCTTCTACTTCTACATTCCACGGGCCACGGGACGGATGCTGTCGGAAGCCCTGGGCCAGGTGAGCTTCTGGCTCATGTTCATCGGCTTCAACACGTCGTTCCTGCCCATGCACCTGACGGGACTCCTCGGCATGCCGCGGCGGGTGTACACCTATCCCGCGGCCATGGGATGGGACGGCCTGAATCTGGTTTCCACCCTCGGCGCCTATCTGGTGGGGGCCGCGGTGCTGGCGTTCATCGTCAACGTGGTGTGGTCGTTGGCTCGCGGCCGCGATGCCGGCACCAACCCGTGGGATGCCGACGGCCTGGAGTGGGGCAGCCGGACACCGCCGCCCCCCTACAACCTGCGCAGCATTCCGCCGGTACGCAGCCGCTACCCGCTGTGGGACGAGCCGGACCTGCCCCAGCGCATCCAGGGCGGACGGGAGTACCTGGGAACGGCGCCGGAAGGGCGGCGCGAGTCTCTGGTCACCTCCATGGTCGCCGCCAAGCCGGAGTACGTGGTGCGCCTGCCGCACCCCACGTCTCTGCCGCTCCTGGCCGGGCTGGCCACCGGGGCGGGGTTCGTCGGCGTCTTGATCTCCGCCTACTGGGTGAGCCTGACCGGCGTGGCCGCGCTGGTGGCGATCCTCGCGCTCTGGTGGTGGTCGCCTCTACCCGAGAAGGACGAAAAGGACGTCGGGCAGGGCCTGTGGCTGCCCATCGGCGCGGGGGACTCCCGCTCCGCCGGGTGGGTCGGCGCGGCGTCCTTCCTGCTGGTGAACGCGTCGGTGTTCGCATCGCTGGTGTACGCCTACTTCTACCTCTGGACGGTCTCCGACGTCTGGCCCCCGCCGGGACTCGCGCTCACCGTGGGCGGCCCGTTGCTGGTGGCCCTGGCGATTCTGGCGCTCGCCGTCACGGCCGCGCTGGGCGCCACCACGCTCTTGCGCGGCAACGCCGCCACCCCGGTGCTCGGTGCGCTGGCCGCCGCCGCGCTGGCTCTGGGTGCCGCACTCTACGCGTTGGCGGCCTTAGGGGGAGCCCTGCCGTTCCGGCCGGGCGTCCACGCCTACACGGCCACGGTGACGATCCTCGGCATCTACGTGATGCTCCATGTGGGCGTAGCGCTGCTGGGCATTCTCTACGCCGTGGCGCGGGTGTTGCACGTGGGTCTGCGGAACGAGGGCATGCTGGCCGTGCGCATCGCCGCCCTGCTCACCGCTTATGCCGGCGGGCTGGGGGCGGTGGCCGCGGCGGTGCTGTACTTCGGCCCATAGGAGAGCTGCGGACGTGAGCGAACCCGTTCCTGCCGACGAGGACCGTGCCGTAGACGACCAGGGGCGCGAATTCATCGCCCACCGGCACCGCTTTCCGGCCAACGGCTGGGGATTCATGCTCGCGCCGCTCTCCTGGTTCGCCTATTTCCTGGCGGTCTACGCGCTGCAGGGCGCTGGGTGCGCCGCCGGCCTCGACGACCGTTCGCTGTTCGGGGTGAATGCCCTGGGCTTCGCCCTGGCTACCCTCACCGTGGCGGTGTTGGCAGCCATCGCGGTTTCGGGCGTCTGGTCGTACCGGGCGTGGCGGCGGCTGCTCGAGGAGCTCGAGGAAGAGGAGCACCAGACCCGCGGCCACTCCGCATTCCTCGCCTACGGAGCGCTGCTGCACGCCGGCCTGTTCCTGGTGGCCACCTTGTGGATCGGCATCCCCATCCTGCTGCTCGAGCCGTGCGCCTCGGCCATCGGGTGAGGTAGCCTCACCCCGCGGTGGCCGCCGCCAGCGCCCGAACCACGGACCAGCTTCCCATCACCATGAGCAGGGCGAAGGCCATGCGCTTCAGCGCGGCATCGGAGACCGGCGGCGGCAGCCGGCGTCCCGCCCAGGTGCCGAGAAGCACCAGGGGCAGTCCCACCAGGAACAGTCGCCACACCGGTGCGGTGAGGCCGCCGGCATAGCCGACGGAGATCGTGCGGAAGGCGGTGGACAGGGCGAAGGTCGCGAGCAGGGTGGTGCGGATCTCGGCGATGGAGAGCGGCTGCCGGTAGTTGAACCAGCCCATCACCGGGCCGGAGGCCGCGAACAGCCCTCCCAGCAGGCCGCCGGAGAACCCGGCCGCGAAGCAGGCCCAGGGCGGGGAAAGGCGTTCGCGCGGCCGCGGCCGGACGGTCATGGCCAGGCTGCCAAGGACGATGAAGGCGCCGAGCAGCAGCTCCACTACCCACTGTGCCCGGGCATCCAGGTGCTCGAGCAGCCAGACACCCACCGCCACCGCCGGCACCAGCCCCGCCACCGTCCAGCCGAACACCGGCCGGGCCAGATGATGGCCGTGGCCGCGCAGGGCGAGGAGGATGTTCACCAGCGCCAGCAGGCTCACCACGGCAGTGATGGTGGGCACGTCCACCAGGCCGCCGCCCACCATCACCGCCAGGATGATCATCCCCATGGCGAAGCCCGCCACGGCCTGAACGTAGCTGCCGGCCGCCACCGCCAGCAGAAACGGGATCAATGTCGCTGCTTCCACCCGAACCTCGCGTCCACGGGGCGCGCAGTATATCGGCTGCGGTTTGTTATATTGGCGGCCGATCAATCGACACGGCGGATTCATGGATCTGGACCTGAACGGTCACACGGCGCTGGTCACCGGAAGCTACCGGGGCACCGGCCTGGTCATCGCCCGGCACCTGGCGCGGGAAGGCGCCCGCGTGCTGGTGCACGGGCTGCTGCCGGGGCAGGCCGAGGCCGCGGTGGAAGAGATCGGCTGCGGCGTGCCGGTGACCGGAGACATCACCACGGACGCGGGGGCCGAGACGCTGATCCGCGGATGCGCCGGCGAGCCCGTGGACATTCTCGTCAACAACTTCGGCACCGCGGACGCGGGAAGCTGGACCGGGACCGAAAGCGACGGCTGGATCGAGGCCTATCAGAAGAACGTGCTGTCGGCCCAGCGCATGATCCGCCACTTCCTGCCGGCCATGACGGCCCGAGGCTGGGGCCGCATCATCAACCTCGGCACCATCGGTTCCACCCGGCCGGCTGCCCGGATGCCCCACTACTACGCCGCCAAGGGAGCCCTGGCCACCGCCACCATGAGCCTGGCCCGCGAGACCGCGGGCACCGGCATTCGGGTCAATCTGATCTCCCCGGGACTCATCCTCACCCCGGAGGTGGAGGCCGCCTACCTGGCCCGGGGCCGCGCCGAAGGCTGGGGCGACGACTGGGAGGCGGTGGAGCCCCATGTGGCCGCCGACGTACCCATACGCCGCGTCGTCCGGCGGGAGGAAGTAGCGGACCTGGTGGCATACCTTGCGAGCCCGCGAGCCGACGCTCTGCATGGGCAGAACATCCGCATCGACGGCGGCGCCCTGGACGTGCTCACGTGAGGCCCCCTGCAGTCCTCGAGCATCTGCCCTGGCGCATCGGCGGACTCGTGCTTCTCGGTGCCCTGATGGTGGCCTATCAGCCGGAAGCCGGCGGCCTGGTGAATCGCCTGCTGATTCCACTGGCCATGGCCGTGGCCACCTGGATGATGGTGCAGAACGTGGCCGCGGTGGCCATCGGCACCGGGGTGCTGGCGGCCATCCACAGCGAGCCGGGAAGCAGCGACCCGCTGGCGTCGGTGGTCTATCCGGCGCTGGCCGCCGCGAGCGGCCTGGTGCTGGCGTTGGTGTTCGTGCGGCGTTTCCGCCGCCGCATCGCCGAAACCCAAGAGGCACGCTGGCGCCACCGCCGGGAGCGCCACGACGAGCCCGGGGACCGGCGCTCGTGAGCCTCGCCCAATCCATCGCCCGGCGCATCTTCCGGGGCTACGAGACCTACCGGCAGGGGTTTCAGAGGATCACCCTGGCGGCCCGCAGCCGCTTCGAGAAAGCCCGGTGGCACGCCGTACAGGAGGCCAGCGCCGAGCGCCTGGCCTCGTACCACCACCACGTGGAGCGCACCGCCGAGGACATCGCCGCCATGGTCGGCGAAACGGTGAGTTCCGCTCTGTGGCGGCAGATCCGCGCAGCCTACGCCGAGCTCATCGGCCGGGAATACAACGCGGAGCTGTTCGAGACGTTCTACAACTCCGTCCACCGCACCCTGACCAACGACGCCGACGTCACCGACGGGGAGATGTTCGTCACCAGCAACCACCCCACCCCGCCGGTCGCCCCCGCGGAGTCCCTGACCATCACCTACCGGCCGGAGCGCGGCATCGTCGAGATGATGCGGGACATCGCCCGGGATCTGCCGCTGGAGCTGCCGTGGCAGAACAAGGACCGGGACATCGGCAACGTGCTGCGCTCGCTGGCGGAGGCGCGCCCGGAGATTCAGAGCACCGCCGGCGTCTCGGTGGAGATGCTGCGTTCCATCTTCTTCCGCAACAAGGGCGCCTATCTGGTGGGCCGGCTCAGCTACGGCGAGCGTACCTGGCCGCTGGCGCTGCCGCTGCTGCTCGACGACCAGGGGCGCCTGTACATCGACACCCTGATCTGCGACGAGGACGAGCTGTCCATCATGTTCAGCTTCACCCGCGCGTACTTCATGGTGCACACCAACTACCCTCACGCCCTGGTGGACTTCCTGCAGACGCTTCTGCCGAACAAGAAGCGCTCGGAGCTGTACGCCTCCCTGGGGCTGCACAAGCACGGCAAGACCGTCTTCTACCGCGACCTGCTCGACCACCTCTCCCGCTCCGACGACGAGTTCATCATCGCGCCCGGGATCCGCGGCATGGTCATGACGGTGTTTTCCCTGCCGTCGTTCCAGACGGTGTTCAAGATCATCAAGGACCGGTTCCCGCCGCAGAAGAACATCACCCCGGAAGGCGTGCGGGAGAAGTACCACATCGTCAAGCGCCACGACCGCGTCGGGCGGATGGCCGATACCCAGGAGTTCCAGAACCTGATCCTGCCGCGGGAGCGGTTCAGCGAAGCGCTGATCGACGAGCTGCAGCGGGAGGCGGCGTCCTCAGTGGCCATCACCGACACCCAGGTGAAGATCCGCCACGTCTACACCGAGCGATTGATGACGCCGCTGAACATGTTCATCGAGAGCGCCGACGACGAGTCGCTCAAGGAGGCGCTGGACGAGTACGGCAATGCCATCAAGCAGTTGGCCGCGGCGAACATCTTCCCGGGCGACATGCTGCTCAAGAACTTCGGCATCACCCGCCACGGCCGGGTGGTCTTCTACGACTACGACGAGATCTGCTACCTCACCGACGTCAACTTCCGCCGGGTGCCGGAGCCTCTGACCCCGGAACAGGAAATGGCGGCGGAGCCCTGGTTCACCGTCGCCCCGAACGACGTGTTTCCCGAGGAGTTCCGCCGCTTCCTGTTCGGCCGGCCGAGAATCAAGCAGATGTTCGAGGCCATGCACGGCGAGCTGTTCGATCCCGACTACTGGCGCGGCCTGCAGGCGGCCATCCGGGCGGGCAAGGTCATGGACGTGTTCCCCTACCGGCGCAAGAAGCGCTTCATGCGCCACGCCGCCACCGACCGGGCCGGCACCAGTCAGCTCGGCGCCGATGAGATCGGCTCCGACCGGATCGGCCCCGATCGCATCGGCACCGACAGGGTACGCTCCGGGCGCGCCGGCTCGGGCGAGGGGTCCTGACGGGGCCTGACGGGTCCTGACGGGCCTTGTACGACATGCTCTGGTCAGGGCACCGTCCAGGGTTCACAATTCCGCCCACGGATGCAGGAGAAGGCCCGTGCGGCGCACGACATCCATCAGAAACGAGATCGCCCCGCTGCTGGACCGGCTGATCCACCAGCTCGACTCGGAAGGCAGCGCCACCCAGCGCGCCTACTTCCTGCGGATCCGCCGGGAGCTCGAGCGGGCCCAGCACGATCTGGAGCTGGTCACGCCCATACGCGAGCTCACCTCCACCACCGCCGTCGGCTTCAGCTTCTCCTCCGACGCTGGCGCCCTCATCGCGCGGATTCTGGAGAAGGCCGAGGAGCTCGCGCGCGACCTCGACGTGCCGCCCACGACCCTGCACTGACCCCCGCGGCCCGGGTACCGGCCCCGGCATCGCGCCGAGGCGCGGCCCCGGGGCCGGCGGCTAGGGCTTGCCGGCGCCCGTGGGTACCTCGTTGAACGGCACGCCTTTGTCCACCCGCGGCTCCTGGGGCAACCCGAGCACCCGCTCGGCGATGATGTTGGCCATGATCTCGTCGGTGCCGCCGGCGATCCTGAGGCCCGGGATGCTCATGTAGGTGCCCTGGAACAGGCCCGCCTCGACGGAAAGCTCCTCGTCCCAGATGGCCCCGGACTGCTCGAGCAGATCGATGGCGAACGAAGCCATGTCCTGGGCCTTGGGTGCCCCCACCAGCTTGCCGATGGAATTCTCCGGGCCCGGCGTGTCGCCTCGGGACAACGCGCTCAAGGTGCGGTAGGCCGTGTACTTGAGCCCCGCTTCCTGGCAGTACCAGTCCGCGAGCTTCGCCCGCACCGCCGCGTTCTCGATGGCCGGCCGGTCGTCGATGTTCACCTTCTGAGCCAGCCTGAACACCGAGTCGAAGCCCACCGCCACCCCGCCGGCGCCGATGGACGCGCGCTCGTTCATCAAGGTGGTCAGCGCCACCTGCCAGCCCTGGCCCACCTCGCCGAGGCGCTGGCTGTCCGGGATGCGCACGTCGGTGAAGTACACCTCGTTGAAGTTGGCATCACCCGAGATCTGCTTGATGGGCTTGATCTCGATACCGGGACTCTTCATGTCCACGTAGAAGTAGGTGAGGCCCTTGTGCTTCGGCACCGTGGGATCCGTGCGCACCACCAGGATGCCGTAGTCCGAGTAGTGGGCCCCCGAGGTCCAGATCTTCTGACCGTTCACCACCCACTCGTCGCCCTCCTTGACGGCCCGGGTGCGCAGGGCCGCCAGGTCCGAGCCGCCCGCGGGCTCGCTGAAGAGCTGGCACCAGATCTCTTCGCCGCTGGCCAGCTTCGGCAGGAACCGGGCCTTTGTGGCCTCGTCCGCGTACGCCATCAGGGTGGGCGCCGCCATGCCCTGACCGATGCTGAACACGCTGCCGGGCAGATCGTACTTCGATTCCTCCTGATTCCAGATCACCTGCTCGATGGCGGAGGCGCCGCGGCCGCCGTACTCCTTGGGCCAGGTGATGCAGGCCCAGCCGGCGTCGTATTTGCGCTTCTGCCAGAGCTTGGCCTGCGCCATGTAGTCGAGCCCTTCCAGCTCCTTCGGCGTCGGCACGTTCTGCGCGAGCCAGGCGCGGGCTTCCTCTCTAAATTTCGCTTCTTCCGGAGTGTCGTTGAAATCCATGATGGCTGCTCCCCTGTCCGTGATTCATTCAAGCCGCGTTGCTGTGCTCGACGGCGGTGATGAGCTTGTCCTGCCAGAGGGCTTCGCTGCCGAGGTTCACGGCCAGCAGCTTGGAACGCCGGTAGTAGAACTGGCAGTCGAACTCCCAGGTGTAGCCCATGCCTCCGTGGGTCTGAATGTTCTCCTTGGAGGCGAAGTAGTAGGCCTGAATGGCGGACACCCGCGCCGTGGCCGCAGCCAGCGGCAGCTCCGCCGCGTCGGTGTTCAGCGCCCAGGCGCCGTAGTAGCAGTTGGAGCGCGCCAGGGTGTTCTTCACGTACATGTTGGCGAGCTTGTGTTTGATGGCCTGGTAGGAAGCGATGGGCCGGCCGAAGGCGTAACGGCCGAGCGCGTACTCCCGGGCCTGTGCCAGGGCAGCCTCCGCGCCCCCCACCTGCTCCCAGGCGAACAGCACGGCCGCGCGGTTCAACAGCTTCTCGGTCAGCGCCCAGCCCTGCCCCGGCTCGCCCAGGGGCTCGGCGGCAGCCTGGTCGAAGGTGACGTTGCCGTGGCCGCGGGTGGGATCGAGGGTGGGCACCGGGGTCACGGTTGCGCCGGGCTGGTCGGTGCCGACCAGGTACAGGGCCGCGCCGTCACCGCCCTCGTGCCGGGCCAGCACCACCATGACCCCCGCGAGTCCGGCATCGGCAACCGCTGTCTTGCTGCCGGAAAGCTTGCCGCCGGAAACCGCGGTCTTGAGCGATGCCGGCGTGGTGCGGCCCGGCCCTTCCGCCATGGCGAAGGTGCCGACGGCCTCACCCGCGGCCAGCTTCGGCAGCCAGGTCTCCTTCTGCTCCGTGGTGCCGGCCAGCAGCAGCGCCTCCGTGGCGAGGTACACCGACGAGGAGAACGGCACCGGCGCGCACGCCCGGCCGAGCTCCTCGGCGATCACGCACAGCTCCAGGTACGACAGTCCCAGACCGCCGAGATCTTCCGGGATGACGGTGGCCGTCCACCCCATCTCCACGATCTTCCGCCACAGCTCCGGATCGTGGTCGGCATCGCTCTCGAGCACCTTGCGGACCTCGGCGGGCTTGCAGTTCTCGTCGAGAAAGCGCCGGGCCTGGTCCCGCAGCATGTTCTGGTCTTCGGAAAATTCGAAGTTCATTCACTTCCCCCTGAATTGGTCGAGCTCCGGATTTTCTCCGCTTTGACCGCAAAAGGCGAGCCGGCCCGGACGGCCTGCGGGGGTGCGCTTTCTCCCGCCGGACCTCCCCCGTAGAATGCGGCCATGAAGCCAACCAACTATGCGGAGCTCGGTTTCGTCCGCGTGGCCGCGGTGGCCCCGGAGCTGATCCTGGCGGACCCCCTGGCCAACGCCGAACGCATCGCCGGCCACCTGCGCAGCCTCGCCCGGGACAACGTCAGTCTCGCGCTGTTTCCGGAGCTCTGTCTCACCGGATACTCGTGCGAGGACCTGTTCTTCAGCGCCGACCTGCACCGCCGGACCCGGCGGGCGCTGGCGGTTCTGGCGGCGGCCACCAAGGGGCTCGTGTGCATCGTGGGCGCGCCCTGGCAGCTCGGTGACGGGCGCCTGCTGAACTGCGCGGTGGTGCTCGGCGGCGGCACGGTCAAGGGCATGGTGCCCAAGACGGTCCAGCCCAACCACGGCGAGTACTACGAGCGCCGCTGGTTCGCCTCCGGCGCGGGGGTGGACGAGCCCGTGGAGGATCCGGAGCTCGGCAACTTCCGCATCTGCCGGGAGCAGCTCTTCCGGGTGGGACCGGTCGCCTTCGGCATCGAGGTCTGCGAGGACCTGTGGGCCCCGGACCCGCCGGGGATTCGGCATTGCCTCGCCGGGGCCGCGCTCATCGTCAATCCGTCCGCCAGCAACGAGCTCGTGGCCAAGGCGGAGTACCGCCGGGACCTGGTGCGCATGGCCAGCGCCCGGGGCATCTGCGGCTACCTGTACGCCTCCAGCGGCCCCCTGGAGTCCACCAAGGACGTGGTGTTCGGAGGCCACCTCCTGGCCTGCGAGAACGGCCACCCGCTCGCCGAGGGCGAGCGTTTCGCCTTCGAGCCGCAAACCCTCATCACCGAGATCGACGTGGAGCGCCTGGGCCACGACCGCATGCAGAACACCAGCTTCGCCCAGGCGCCGCGTCCGCCCGCTTATCACCGGGTGGACGCCCTGGCCGAGGCCCTGCCACTTCAGGGCCTGTACCGCCCCGTGGACCCGCACCCGTTCGTCCCAACCGACGAGGTGCAGCTCGACGCCCGGGCCGCCGAGATCTTCCGCATTCAGGCCACGGGGCTGGCCCGGCGGGTGCTGGCCGCCGGCAGCGACGCCCTGGTCATCGGGCTGTCCGGCGGGCTCGACAGCACCCTGGCGTTCCTGGTGTGCCTCGATGCCCTGGAGAAGCTCGGACGCGACCGCCGACACCTGCTGGCGCTGACCCTCCCCGGTCCGGGCACCAGCGATCACACGCTGGGCTCGGCGCGACAGCTCGCCGGGGCTGCCGGCGTGGTGCTGAAGGAGATCTCCATCACCGCCGCCGTGACCCAGCATCTCGCGGACCTGGACCACGACGTCACCACCGACGTGGTGTTCGAGAACGCCCAGGCCCGGGAGCGCACTCAGATCCTGTTCGACTGGGCCAACAAGACCGGCGGCATCGTGGTCGGGACCGGCGACCTCTCCGAGCTGGCACTGGGCTGGTGCACGTACAACGCCGACCACATGGCGAGCTACAACGTCAACGCCAGCGTGCCGAAGACCATGGTCAAGTATCTGGTGCGCTGGTACGCGCGCCACCGCGCCGACGGCGAGCTCGCGGAAGTGCTGGCGCGGGTTCTGGACACGCCCATCTCGCCGGAGCTGCTCGCCACCCGGGAGGGCGAGATCGCCCAGCACACCGAGGCCATCATCGGCCCCTACGAGCTGCACGACTTCTTCCTGTTCCATTTCGTGCGCAACGGCGCGCGGGCCGCGAAGATCTTTCATCTCGCCTGCCTCGCCTTCGCCGGGCGCTACGAGCCTGCGGAGATCCGCGCCTGGCTGGGAACCTTCTTCCGCCGTTTCTTCGCCCAGCAGTTCAAGCGCACCACCTTGCCTCCCGGGCCCAAGGTAGGCACGGTGAGCCTGTCGCCGCGCGGCGACTGGCGCATGCCGGACGAAGCCTCCGCCAAGGGGCTGCTGGCGGAGATCGAGGCGCTGGCCACGGAATGAAGAGGAGCACCATGGGGGTACTGACGACGGTTCTACGGCGAACCCGGCGCATCGTGGTGGCAACGCTCGCCGGCGCAGCAGCCTCGGCGGCAGCCACGGCGGCGGCCCAGACCGACGCCACGCCGTTCTGCGGGGACGAGGGGGTCTGGATACAGATCCTGGGTAGCGGCGGTCCGGAGCTGGACGACGGCGCCGCGCCCGCCAGCTACTTGGTGTTCGTCGACAACCGGGCGCGCCTGCTGGTGGACCCGGCACCCGGCTCCTCGGTGGCCTTCGACCGGGCCGGGGGGCGATTCGCCCATCTCGACGCGGTGGTACTCACCCAGCTTCAGGCGCCGCATTCGGCGGAGTTGCCGGCGTTCGTCCACGGCTCGTTCTACGCCGGGCGGAATCGGCCGCTGACGGTGCTCGGGCCGGGCGGCTCCGAGGTGTTCCCGGCGACGTCCGCCTTCGTGCAGCGCCTTTTCGGCCCCGAGGGGGCATTTCCGTACCTGGCCGACTTCCTCACCCCCCGGTCCCGGGGCGGCTACGAGCTCGTCGTGCGTGACGTCCCGGCGAGCGGGCGCCGGCGCTGGTCCGGGTTCGGCTCCGACGGGCTGCGCCTGTCGGCGGTTCCGGTTTCCCACGGCGACGTGCCGGCCCTGGCCTGGCGGGTGGACATCGGCGACATCGGCATCGTATTCACCGGCGACTTCAGCAACGCCAAGAACCTGGTCCCGGAGTTCGCCGCCGGCGCGGACGCCCTGGTGATCCACCACAACGTGCCGGAAGGCACCCGGGGCCGGCTGCTGGACCTGCACGTCACCCCGGGGGAGATCGGCCGCATCGCCGAGCAGGCCGGCGTACGCATGGTGATCCTCGGCCATCGTGCCGAGCGAACCCGGGGCCTCGAGTCTGTGAGCCGCCGCGCCATCGAGGAGAACTACGACCGCCCCCTGATCTTCGCCAACGATATGGAGTGCTGGGGGCTGTAGGCTGGCCCCGTCATGCTGCTGCTCTACACCGTCATCCTCACGCTCCTGAACCTGCTGTTCTGGTTCAGCATCCTGTTCAACGTGCCGGGAACGTGGCTGATGGTGATGGCTGCCGTGGCCGTGGCCTGGTGGCAGCCGGCCGGCATGACCCTCGGCTGGGGCGCCGTGGCCGGGGTGACCGGGCTCGCCCTGCTGGGGGAGATTCTCGAGTTCGTGCTGGGGGCCGCCGGCGCCCGCCAGGCAGGCGGCTCGAAGCGGGCGGCCCTGCTGGCCATCGCCGGCGGCGTGGTGGGCGCCATCCTCGGCACCGCGCTGCCGGTACCCATCGCCGGCACCCTGCTGGGGGCGTCGCTCGGAGCGTTCGCGGGCTCCCTGCTGGGGGATCTCTGGGCCGGGCGGCCCTTCGGCGGCAGCCTGGAATCCGGCCGCGGCGCCGCCCTGGGCCGGTTCTGGGGGACCATGGCGAAGCTCGGCGTAGGCGGAGTGATGGTGGTGATCCTGGCCCTGGCGCCCTGGCTGTGAAGGCGAAGCCCTGGCTTTGAAAGCCAGGCCCTGGCCCTGAAACCGACGAGGTGGACCACAGTGGAACACACCGACCCTGCCACCGTGATCGAGTTCTGGTTCGGCCCCCTCACCGGCGGTTTCGCCGCGGAGGAACGGCGCCGGCGCTGGTTCGCCGGCGACCGCGCCCTGGACGAGGAAATTCGCAGCCGGTTCGCCGCGGCGTGCGACGCGGCCGCCGCCGGTTCCCTGGACTGGGGAGACACGCCCGAGGCGCTGCTGGCCCTGATCCTCGTCTCGGATCAGTTCCCCCGGCACCTGCACCGGGGCAGCGCCCTGGCCTACGCCACCGATCCCCTGGCGCTGACCACCGCGCGCCGCGGCATCGAGCAGGGACTGGACCGCAGGCTCGCGCTGGAGCAGCGGGCCTTCTTCTACATGCCGTTTCAGCACGCGGAGTCGCGGCTCGCCCAGCACACGTCCGTGGGGCTGTTCACGGCCTTGCGCGACGAGACGCCGCCCGGTCGGCGCCAGCTCACCGGCGAGTTCCTGCGCCACGCCCAGCAGCACCGCGACATCGTGCTGCGCTTCGGGCGCTTTCCCCACCGCAACGGGATCCTCGGGCGCGAGTCGACCGAGGAGGAGCTCGCGTTCCTCGAGACCGCCTCGGACTACGGACAGAGACCGCCGGGTCCGGCTGCCCCGGACCCGGCATGACTCGACCTGCGGCGCCGGGACGTCACGGCCCGGCGTGCTGGCGCAGGTAGTCCACGGCGAGCCGGCTCATGGCTTCCACCCCCAGCACCAGAGCCCCTTCGTCCACGTAGAACAGCGGCGAGTGGTTGGGGATCGCTTCCTCTGCCGGCACGTGGTTGGGCCGGCCGCCGATGAAGAAGAAGAGCCCCGGTATCTGCTGCTGATAGAAGGAGAAGTCCTCGGCGCCGGTGATGGGATCGCCGGCACGAACGTTCTCGGCCCCGTAGACGTCCCGCAGGGTGGGCAGCATGGACTCGGTGAGCTGCGGGTCGTTGAAGGTCACCGGCACCCCCGGGTCGATCTCCACCTCCACGGTAGCGCCCATGGCCGCAGCGACCGAGGTGGCGATCTGGCGGATCTCGGCGTGAATCTGCTGCTGCATGTCGGGCTCGAAGCTGCGAATGGTGCCGGACAGCTCCGCCACGTCCGGGACGATGTTGTGGCGCACCCCGGAGTGGAAGGTGCCGACGGTGACCACGGCCGGCGCACGGGTGATCTCGAGCTGCCGGCTGACGATGGTCTGCAGCGCGGTGACGATGTGCGCTCCCACCACGACGGGGTCCACCCCGGCCCACGGCTGGGCGCCATGGGTCTGGCTGCCCTGCACGCGGATCTCGAAGCGCTGGGCGCTGGCCATGGCGCCACGCGGGCGGTAACTGATCTGGCCCACCGCGTCGCCCTGGCTGATGTGCAGGCCGAAGATGGCGTCCACGTCCGGGTTCTTCAGCACGCCCTGCTCCACCATCATGCCGGCGCCGCCTTCCTCGCCCTTCGGCGCGCCCTCCTCGGCAGGCTGGAAGACGAACTTCACCGTGCCCGGCAGCTCCTGGCGCATGCCGGCGAGCACCTCGGCCGCGCCCATGAGGATGGCCACGTGGTTGTCATGGCCGCAGGCGTGCATCACGTCCACCTCCTGACCGTTGTAGGTGCTGCGCTCGGTGGAGGCGTACGGCAGGCCGGTGCGCTCCGCCACCGGCAGGGCATCCATGTCGGCCCGCAGCGCCACCACCGCGCCCGGACGCCCGCCCCGGAGGATGCCCACCACCCCCGTGTGGGCGACCTCCCGCTGGACCTCGAGCCCCAGACGCTCCAGGTGCTCCGCCACGAGCTCGGCTGTACGAAACTCGCGGTTGGAGAGCTCCGGATGCTGATGGATGTCGCGCCGCCAGGCGATGACGCGCTCTTCCACGCCTTCCGCCGCAGCCCTGAGATCCTGCCCCGGCGCCGCGTGCCCGACCGCTGCCCACAGCCCGAACAGCAGCCCCGCACCGAGGATCCCCCGAATCATGGTCATGCGCCTCTCCCGCACCGCTTGAAAGTCACAAGGGTACCCGAAACCAGCGGCATCGCCAGCGCTCGAAGCCTTCGGTCGAAGCCGGTGGGCCGAGGCTACTCGGCCGTCAGGGTCACACGGCCGATCAACAGCCGCCGCCCGGCGGCGTCTCGATGGGTGTGCAGGACGAGCGACCGTACCCGCGGCAGGCGGCCGCCCCGGGGCTCGAGCAGCGCGGTCAACGGGTAGATCAGCCGTTGCGGTCCCGGCCGAACCGGCAGCCGCAGGTGTGCGGCGGTGCCGTGCTCGCCTTCGTAGCGCACGGCCGCAGTGAGGCTCGCCGGGACGTCGTCCGGCAGAAACACGTCCACCGCCAGCGCGGAGTAGCCCGACCAGTCCGGGACCACCTCGTCCAGGGTGATCCCCGGATACCGCTCTGCGGCCCAGAGCACCTCCAGCACCGGTCCGTGGGCGTAGCCGGGCCATCCCGCCGGTGCCGTGGCCGGCCGCGTGAGGCTGTTGCTCGAAACCAGGGGCGCCAGTGCCGAGGCGCCCGCCTCCAGCAGCACCGGAAAGGCCTCGTCGCGATGGGCATAGGCCAGCAGCACCCGCCCCGGCGTAACGCTCGCGAGCACGGCTACGACCAACGCCACCGCCCCCCACACCAGCACCCGGGCCGATCGCGAACCGTCCGCGGAAGCGTGCAGCCGCCGGGTGAGCGCCAGCCCGAGCACCACGGGGCCCACGCCCAGGAGGTCCAAACCGAAATCGGTGACGCTCGCGTGTCGCGAGTTGAAGAGCTGCGCCAGCTCGGTCAGAGCCGCCAGCAGGCAGCCCAGGGCGCCGATGGTCATCGCGCCCCTGCGCGGAAAAATCGTCGCCAGGAGCAGGGTTATGGCGGCGAACAGGGGGATGTGCAGGGCGTTGCTCAAAGTCTGGCCGAACAGATCGGCCCGTCCCAGGCTGCCGAACTGCTGGCCCGCGACGAGCACCACGAGCCCGCCCACGGCGAGGGCGACGCGAGGACCCGTGACGGACCGGGACACGCTTCCCTCGCTCGCTGTGGTATCGGCCATGGTCACCCTGCTCTGCCGGTTGAAGCCGCTCATGATACGCTGCGCGCCCAACGACCATCATTGTGGAGAGTGGAGACCCCATGGAATTCGACATCGCCATGACCGACGAGCTGCTGGCCACCACCCGCGCCGTCCGCAAGCGCCTGGATCTGCACAAGCCGGTGCCGCGCGCCGTCATCGAGGAATGCCTGGAGCTGGCCGTGCAGGCCCCCACCGGTTCGAACTCCCAGAGCTGGCGCTGGATCGTGGTGGACGATGCGGACAAGCGCCGTGCCCTGGCCGACCTCTACCGCAAGAGTGCCGACGCATATCTCTCCCAGGCCGGCGCCGAGGCGGAGAAACGCGGCGACGCCCAGACCCAGCGGGTCATGAGCTCCGCCGTCTATCTGGCAGAGCACCTCCACGAGGTGCCCGTGCACGTCATCCCGTGTGTCGCGGGCCGTCCGCCGGCGGACGTGCCCCAGGCCATGCTCGCAGGGCTCTACGGTTCCATTTTCCCCGCCGTGTGGAGCTTCCAGCTCGCCCTGCGGGCCCGCGGCCTCGGCTCCGCCCTCACCACGCTGCACCTGGCCTACGAGCGCGAGGCGGCGGAGATCCTGGGGGTGCCGGACGACGTCCTGCAGGTCGCCCTGCTGCCGGTGGCTTACACCCTGGGCACCGACTTCAAGCGCGCCGAGCGTCCGCCCATTTCCACCATCACACACTGGAACGGCTGGTAGCGCCATGGCCGAGGTGTTCCCGGCGCGCTCCGAAGACCACGCGGCGGCGCTGTGCCGCGAGCTCGAGGCGCGCTGGCACCGGGAGATCCCCATCTCCGCGGCCATGGGCATCTCCGTCAGCCAGTTTCGCCGCGGGCGTCTGGCGGTCACGGCCGGGCTCGCCGCCAACGTCAACGTTCACGGCACCGCCTTCGCCGGAAGCCTGTTCTCCCTCGCCTCCCTGACGGGATGGGGGCTCGTCTACCTGCAGATGCTGGAGCGGAACCTCACCGGCTCCATCGTATTCGTCGAGGGGCGCATCCGTTGCCTGAAGCCCGTGGCGGCGGACGTGACCGCCCAGGCGGTATGGACCGACGACGCAGCCGCCGCGCTGGACGCCCTGGCCGAGAGCGGCCGGGCGCGTTTTCATCTGGACGTGGAGCTGGATGCGGGGAATGGGATCGCCGCTGAGTTCAGGGGCGAGTATGGGGTGAAATGTTGAGGCGCTGATCGCTATCCGCTATCCGCTATCCGCTATCCGCTATCCGCTATCCGCTATCCGCTATCCGCT
>JAWLCV010000024.1:0-54312 GCA_041686955.1 Pseudomonadales bacterium | reverse complement strand
GCCCGGGCCACCGGCACGTCCGAGGCGGCTTCGGCTCCGGTACCGTCAGCCCGCCGCGGCACGGGTACCCGCATCGCATCCGCCAGGTCGGGGATGGTGCGTGCATCGGTGCGCGACCAAGTCTCTGCGCCAATGCCCGCTGCCGCAGAATGCGCGCCCGTGTCAGCGGACGCGCCCGCGCCCATAAACGCACCCGCGCCGGCGTCCATGGACGCACCGGCGCTCACGGGCCGCGGCGCGGCCGTGGCGTTGCGCGCATCCATGGTTTGCGTGGGCCGCGTCCCGGCCGCGGCAGTGGCCCGGGCCGCGGAGACTCCGGAGGCCTGGCCGCGCCGGTATTCCGGGGCGGCGGCGCGCAGCATGTCCTGCAGCGCGGCCAGGCCGCGGGGCTGGGCCGCCGAAATCACCGGCGCCCACCCCGTGGCCCGCTCCAGCGGCGCCGCTCCGCCCCGGTCGGCCTCGGCAACGGAGTGGACCTGGCCGAGCGGCACGGCGGCCGCGGCCAGCAGGGCCGCCAGCGGAAGCGTGCTCGCGGGCAGCCGCGGGCGCAGCTCGCGCAGCTCGGCGGCGCGCCGTCGGCACAGCGCCTCGGCCGTTCGTAGGATCAGCCCGGCATGGCCCACACCATCCGCTCGGTTCCGGCCGTGCAGGTACCAGGCAGTGACCACCAGGTCGTCGGCATCCAGGTGACGGTCCACTGTGGTGGCCGCCTGCGCCAGGCCGGGGCGTCCCCGTACCACGCCGGTCAGCACGCCCGCCAGCAGGGCCACGCCCGCCATCCCATACGCGAGCAGCGCGCCCACGGGCGCAACGTAGAGGTGCACGGCCGTCAACACCGCCATGACGAGGGAAGACAGCCACAGCCCGCGGTGTCCGAACCGGATCACGTTTCGCGCCCACAGCCAGCGGTGGACGAGCCGGATCAGCGACACCATGTCCTGGCGGGCCATGGTCAGAACCCCGCCAGCGGCAGCCATCGGTCGCGCTGCTGCCAGAGCAGCAGCGCCGGCACCGTTTGCACGATGCACAGCGCAAGCCGCGCCGTCACCGGTCCCGCGGCTCGACGGGAGAGCCAGCGGCCGAGCGCCAGCGCCAGCACCGCCAGTCCGGCGAGCGCGAGGTGTGTCCGGGCCAGAGCGGCCCAAGTCGTTCCACCCATGAGGAGCACCAGGACGTGGAGCGGCAGCGGCAGCAACAGCAGGGCCAGGACGCCGGCCGGCAGGTCCCGGTCGGCTCGGACCAGCCAGTGAGGAGCAATCCAGGCGAGCAGCGTGTGGCTGAGCACCAGCACGATCGCCGCCTGGGCAGCGAATCCGGCGGCCGAGCAGTCGAGCGCACACTCACCGGCGAGCCAGACGACGAAGACGGCGCAATAGGCGGCACCGAGCATGAAGGCGGCGCGGCTGGTCATGGCCGCACCATCAGGTAGTCGGTGCCTCCGCCGACGGCAGCGTTGGGCGCGCCGATCAGCAAGGCGGCGGCGCTGGTCAGCGCCCGCTCCCGGAACAGCCGTTCCGCCGCCGTGGCGCCCCACGGCACGGCTGCCCGGTCCGACGGTAGCCAGGTCTGGCCGGATTCCAGCGACGGAACCGGGTACTTGCGGTCCTGCCAGGCCAGCAGGGCCGGCTGGGAGCGCGCGGCGGCGACGTTCTCGACCCGGGGCACGCCGTCCGCCAGCGCTAGACGCAACGCCGCCGCCAGCGCCGCGGACCCGGTGAAGCCGACGTCGTGGGTGCGGAGGAGTCGGCCGTCGAGCTCCAGCGACCGGGCGTCGCCGTCGTAGCGGATTCGAGGAGGTGCGGCACCGCGCTCTAGAGACTCCGGCATCGGCAGATGCTCGGGGAGCGGTACCTGAATTTGTCCGATGCCGTTGCCGCGGACGCGAAGCAGACTGGCCTGGCGGGTAACCGGCTCGCCGGCCGCGCCCTCCGCCCAACTCGCCCAGCGGCGGCTGGGCTCGGCGCCGCCCCACCCCGGCCCGCTCGAGGCGAAGAGGGTGGCGGCGGCGCCCACCGGCAAGAGCAACAATGGCAGCGGCGCCGCGCGCCGCGCGAGCAGCGCGACGAGAATCAGCAGATACAGGACCACGGGTGTCAGGGCGCGGATCGACGCCCCGGATGGATCGTCGTCGAGCAGCGGGATCAGGCGCGCTGGTGCCGGCAGCGCCCGCGGCCCATCGGCCAGGAGCCGGGCGGCTGCGTGAGCAGCGTTCTCCGGTGCCGCGACCGCGGAAACGAATCGGCCGCCGCATCCCGCCACACCGTCCACGGGTGCGCGCTCCGCTTCCGACATGCCGATCAGCAGCAATCGGCCACATAACCGGACGTGCTGCTCCAGGGCGTCGAGCTGGGGCGGCTCCAAGACTGCAAGCGTCGGCCCATCGACCACCAGCAGGTCGACCGTGCGGTAGGCGTCCGCATGGTGGGGCAGATCCGCAGCCGCGACGTGCACGTTGCTGAGCTCGCTCAGCGGGAGGCGTACCTCCGGCGCCGCGGCCACGGCCGCCACCGGACGGCCGCTCGGCAGGGCGGCGAGGGGCACCGGCAGGTCTGCCAGCGGCCGTTCGTCGAGGCCGACGACCAGGCGCAGCTCCGGTGCCACCGGGCGCACCGGCAAGCGGAGCTCCAGGACGCCGAGGGACGTGACCGGGACGGTTCGCCGCACCGACGCGGTGCCTTGCTGCCGCACCTCCACGGTGAGGATGCCGCCGCTCTCCGGTACCAGCCGTACGCGGATCTCCGTCGGCCGGGCGGGTTGGAAGCGGGCGTTCCAGGCCGGAATCACCTCCACCGCGGCCGCACGGCTCACCTCGGCGGCGCCGAGCGCCAGCAGTGCGGCACCCACGGCCGCGAGCGCTGCCGGCCGCCGAAGCATTTCAGTCCGCCAGCGCCAGGTTCAGCGCAATCACCGCGCGCGCCGTGCACAGGTGCGGGTTGCCCTCCCACCAGCGCGGGGAGAACTCGTTGACCCAGGAACCGTCTGCGTCCTGCAGGCTGATCAGCTTCGCCGCCAGGTCGTTGCGCCAGTTGTGGCGCGCGCCGCTGGTATCGGTGACCTCCACCTCGCCGAAGGCCTTCATGCTCTTGGCGAATGCGGCGTAGTAGTAGAACAACCCCTGTTTCTCCCCGGCGCCGGGATTGTCCTCCAGGGTGTAGTTGGCGCGAATCCAGTCATAGGCTGCCTGTACCCGCGGATCGTTCCGGTCCACGCCGGCGAACAGCAGGCTGATGAGCCCGGCATGGGTGATGCCGCCGTAGGAGCCCGTGCCGCCGTGAGGACTGTAGCCCGGCATGTAGGTGAAACCGCCGTCGTTGCCCGCCCAGGACTGGTCGTTGCTTTCGCTGCGGTTCTGGGAGCGCGAGATGAAGACGAGCGCCCGCTCCCACACCGGATCGTCCTCCGCGAGCTTGGAGGCGCGCAGGGCTTCCAGGGCCATGTACTGGTTCGACATGTCCGGGCGCTCGTCGCCGCCGTACCCCACGCCGCCGTAATAGCGGTGCTCCGGCGTGTAGCCCTCACCCTCGTCGATCTGCAGCCCCTTGAGGAACGCCTGAGCGTTGCGGATCACGCTGTCGTGCCGCGGATTGCCAGTGGCCTTCAGAGCGACCACGGCCACGGCCGTGTTGTAGCTTCGGTTCTGCATGGACTCGCTGATCGAGCCGTCGTCGTTGACGTGCCGGAGCATGAACTCCACCGGCCGGGTGATGAAGGCACCGTCCGTCTCGTCGTAGCGCCGAGGACTCTCCAGAAACGCGCGCAACGCGAGCCCCGTGATGCCCACGGAGTCGGACCAGGAGCCGTTCTCGCTCTGCTGGTAGCGGAGATAGTGCAATCCGGCATCGATGGCGCGGCTGGCGCGCTCGCGCAGCACGGGATCCATCGGCGTTTCGGCCGCCAGCACGGCCGGGCCGGCGATGAGCAGGGCCAGGGCGAGAGTTCGCTTCATGAATGGTCGATCCTTTCCGGGTGAACGGGGCGCGCGGCCCAGTGGCAAGAAGCCGCCAGCGCGGCGACAGCGGCCGCGGTGGCGGTGAGGGGCGGGTAGCCGAACCGATATCCGCCGAGTCGCGCATGCTCGTAGAACCAGGGCGTGCGCAGGTAATCGAAGTCGAGCAGCGGCGCCAGGTGGCTGAGCGGACTGACCCACACCACGGCATTCAGCAGCCAGCGCCGCTCCGGGAACAGTTCGGCCAGCGGGCCGAGGAACAGCGGCGTGGCGCAGGCGGTGACGAACAGCGCGGTGACCAGCGCAGCGGCCCCCGAAGCCCCGAAGCGGCGGCCGAGCGCATCGGCGGCCGTGGTCAGCGCCAGGGTGAGAAGGGTGATCCCGGCTCCCAGCGACAGCGCGTTCCGAGGCGGCAGTGCAGCGAGCAGGGCGGCCGCGGCGGCGCCGGTGACGCCGACCAGGGCCGACCAGCAGAGCCTCGACAGAGCGGGGCTCGCCCGATGCGGCGTCGACGGTTGCGGATGGCGGGGGGCCAGCAGGGCGCCCAGCAGGCTGCACAGGGCTCCCACCGTCAGCGCCAGGGCCGGCGGCGCCGAGGGCGGTTCGCCGGCGGTCACGGCGAATCCCCCAGTGGCGGCGAGCGCCAGGGTGACGGCGAGGCAAGCCGGCCATTCCCCTCGGTGGCCCATGATCTGTCGTCCGTTCTCTATTTGTTCTCAGGGCTCGACTGCGATGCCGGCGCCGATCCCCTCACGGCCACAGCATGCCATCCCAACGGCCTCGATATTGTAAGCGGAACACGGGCAACTGGTGATCGCCCTGCAAGGACGCGATCAGCCGGTGAGCTTGTTGCGCAGCGTGGTACGGTTGATGCCGAGCAGCGCCGATGCCGCGACCTGGTTGCCGTCGCAGCGGCGCAGCGCCTCGTCAGCCAGGGCCTGCTCCACGGCGCCCACCACCTGCCGGTAGACGTCGCCGCCGGGATCGACGCCTTCCACCAGTTCCGCCAGCGCGGCCCGGGCCGCGGCCTGCAGCCGCTGGCGCGCACCCATCACAGGGCGAGGCGCCGGCCCCGAGGAGTCCAGATGCAGGTCGTGACGGCTGAGGATGCGCCCGCGGGCGGTGAGCGCCGCGCGTTGAACCGTGTTCTCCAGCTCACGGACGTTGCCCGGCCAGGGGTGCTCGAGCAGCGCCTCCATGGCAGCGGGCTCGATGCCCTCCAGTTCACGTCCCAGGCGGCGGTTCGCCCGCGCGAGGAAATGTGCGGCGAGATCGGGGATGTCCTGAAGGCGCTCCCGCAGCGGCGGCACGTGCACCCGTACCAGGCTCACCCGGTAGTAGAAGTCGTCGCGCAAGCCCGTGACGCCGTCCGCTGCCCCGTCGGCCACCGGCTTGCTGGCGGCGACGATCCGCGCACGCAGCGGGATCGGCTCGCCGCCTCCCAGCCGTCTGAAGCTGCGCTCCTGCAGCACCCGCAGCAGCTTCGCCTGCAGATGGCCGGGCAGTTCGGAGACGGCGTCGAGAAACACGGTGCCGTCCGCGGCGGCCTCGAGCTGGCCCTCGCGCCGGCCGTGGGCGCCCGTGAACGCTCCCTTCTCGTGACCGAACAGCTCGCTCTCCAATGCGTCGGGCAGGGCGGTGCAGTCGATGGCGACGAAAGGGCGTTCGCGACGGGGGCCATGGGCGTGAATGCTGCGTGCCACCAGCTCCTTGCCGACCCCGCTCTCGCCGGTGATGAGCACCGTCAGGTCGTTGTCCGCGAGCAGCCCGATCATCTTGAAGATTTCCTGCATGGGCCGGCTGGTGCCCACCAGGGTGGTGCCGTCCGCCTCCGCCGGGACCGGCGGCGCCGGGACTCGCATCGTGGGCGTTTCGGCCTGGCGCGGATGCAGCGCCCGTTCCAGCAGGGCGCGGATGTCGGCGAGCTCGAGGGGCTTGCCCAGATAGTCGAAGGCGCCCAGGGTCAGGGCCCTCATGGCCGTCTGCACGGAGCCGTGGGCGGTCATGACTACCACGGGAACCTGCGGGTCGATGCGGCGGATCTCCTGCAGCGCATCGAGACCCGACGCGTCCGGCATCTGAACGTCCATGAACACCGCGGCGGGACGCTCGCGGCGGAAGATCTCCACGGCTTCGCGCCCGGTGGAGGCCACCAGCGGCGTGTGGCCTTCGCTTTCCAGCACCCGCCGGAAAGCTTCACAGATGCCGTGCTCGTCGTCGGCGACGAGGATCTTGATCATGCGGTGCGACTCTGCGGACCAATAGTCTTCGCGGGAGTCTAACTCAGGCCGCGGGACCGGCGGGCAGGCGCACGGTGAATCTGGCGCCTCCCAAAGCCGGGCTGCAGTCCAGCTCGATGGTGCCGCCATGGCCCTCGACGATCTCGCGGCTCACCACCAGCCCCAGGCCGAGACCGTTGGTCTTGCTGCTCGGCACCGCCCGACGGAACAGCTCGGCGGCGCGTTCCGCCGCCACGCCCGGGCCGGAATCCTCCACCTCGAGCAGAACGGTGCCATCCACCGCGGCGGCGGAGACCCGCACCTGGCCGCCGTCCGGCAACGCGTCGGCAGCGTTGCAGAGCAGGTTGAACAGCACCTGCTTCAGCCGGTCCCCATCCAGATGAATGCAGGGCGTGGGGTCGAGGCGGCGGTCGAGCTGGATTCGCCGGTGGGCGAATTGCGGGGCCACCAGGTCCACCACCTCGGCGGCCACGGAATCCAGCGTACAGGGGGCGCGTTGAAGTTCGACCGGTCGACCATGAGCCAGAGTGCTGGAGACGATGAGCTGCAGGCGCTGAATCTCCGCGAGCAGCCGCTCGGCGGCCATGCGGTGTTCGCCGGCCAGACCTTCGCACAGCAGTTGAGCCTGCAGCTTCATGGCCGTGAGCGGATTGCGGATCTCATGGGCCATCCGCGCCGCCATTTCGCCCAGACTGGCGAGCCGGCTGCCGGCAACCAGCTCGGCTTCGTAGTCGGCGAGCCTGCCGGTCATGTCGTTGACGGCGCGGGTCAGGTCGGCGAGCTCGCGAATGGCGGGAGGGTCGGCCTTGACGTCGCGGTCCCCGCCGGCGATTCGCTGCGCCATGTCCCGAAGCTGGCGGAGCGGACGGGTGATGGCGATGCTGAGGCGGTGCCCCCACCAGGCCACGACGGCCACGCCGGCCACCATCAACGCGCCGAGGGTCAGGGCAGCGTTGCCGGCCGCCGTCTGCACATCGTGCAACGTGGCCACGCCGGCGATGGCCGAATAGCCGGCGGAGCGGACCGGCTCGAGCGGCCGAATCACCACGGCATAGTCCGGATGCCGGGCGCTCCCGGCGGGCCACGACTTCCGGAGGATCTCGACGAGGGACTCGTCCACCGGCTCTTCGGCGGTGGATAGAGCGATCCGACCGTGAGCGTCGAGCAGCATGAACTGGGCGTTCTGCAGCTCGGCGAGCTCGGCCAGGAGCTCGGCAGTGAGGGGGAAGGTACCGGCGGCGAGCACGTCCGTGGCGTGAGTCAGGCGCTGCTGCAGGCGCTTCTCGAGCACGTCGGTGAAGAGTTCCGCGGCCGTCCACCAGGCGGCGAGCATGGCGACCAGCAGGGCCGCGGAAAACGGCAGGAACACCCGCCGATAGACGCTGGGCGCGGCTCGCGCCGGTAGGGCACTGGTGGTCGTGCTTCGCACGCGAACTGCTTACGCTATACTGACGCGAAAGTCCACGACGGCAGATCTCATGCGGGCGGCTCACGGAACTCCATGCAGGCCCTCGGTCCACTAGCGACTCTGAAGCTCGATCTGCTGTTCGAGGGCATTCGCTACACGCCGGCTCTGGGCGCCGCCGCGGCCCACGCGTTTCCGAACTTCTATCCCTATCGCTTTCAGCCGGGCGAGCACGACCCCACGGGACAGGGCAAGGCCGAGATCCCGTACATCCTTCGCACCGACGACGGCACCATGGCGCGCATCAAGGGCGCGGCGGATTCGCCGTGGCACGTGGTGGGCGACGTCCGCTCGGGCTACCGGCTGCGCCGCGACGGCGGGCCGGAGGACCTGCCGGTGGATTTCGAGCCGCGCCCGGAGTGGATGTCGGCTGTCACCTCCGACGGGTTCCCCATGGCGCAGGCCGGAATCAGCCTGCATGGCGACATGGCGGTGATCAACGTGGCGCCGGGATGCGAATATTTCCTCGAGAAGGTCGGCGGCGTGTCCATGCGCTGCACGTTCTGCGCCTACGGAGCCCCCGATGCGCGGACCCGGCATCTCGGGCAGGAGGCGGGGGTCGTCTCCCTGCCGCCGCGCACGTATCACCGGTTGCAGGAGACCCTGCGTGCCGCCGTGGCGGAATCCGAGCCCCGCCATCTGTATCTGGTGGGGGGCTCCATGACCGATTGGCGTCGGGAAGGCGAGCGCTTTCTCGAGATCGCCCGGGCGGTGCAGGAGGTGAACCAGCGGCGCATTCCGGTCGCTTGCGGCTCCGGCGCGCTGCCGCGGGAGGCGCTGGAGGCCCTGCGGGCCGAGGAGCTGGTGGAGAGCGTCTGCTTCAACCTGGAGGTCTGGTCGGAGGCGCTGTTCGGGCGCATCTGCCCGGGGAAGAATCGCTACGTCGGTTACCGCCAGTGGATAGAGGCGCTGGAGCACGGGGTGGAGCTGTGGGGCCGCGGCCGCGTGTACAGCGCCATGGTGGCGGGCATCGAGCTGGAGCCGGAGCACGAGCTCGACTGGGAAGAGGCTGCAGACCTGGCTCTCGCGGGGGCCGAGGATCTGTGCCGCCGCGGCATCATTCCCATCTATTCCCTGTACTGGCCGATCGGCGGCCGCGACCATCCGGAATACCTCTCACGCCTGCGAAACTACTTCGAGCGGCTGATGGTGGGATACCGGGCGGTGCGGGAGGAGCATGGGCTGACCTTCTGGGACGGCTTCATGTGCCGGCGTTGCGCCTACATGCAGATGGAATGCGATATCGACCACGAGGCGGCATCCGCCGGGATCGCGCCATGAGCGGGGAAGCCGGCCACCCGGATCCGGGCAGGATCATGAGTCTTTCCACGGCGTACTGGGAGTCCCAGGTGCTGCTCACCGCCAACCGCCTGGGTCTCTTCGCCAGCTTGAAGGACGGTCCTCGCGACGTCGCGGACATCTGCACCGAGCTGGGCCTCGAGCCGCGGGCGGCCAGGCTGCTGCTGAAGGCCTGCGTCGCCCTGGATCTGCTCACCGAGACGGCCGACGGTTTCGTCAACGCGCCTGCGGCGCAGGCGTTTCTGGTGCCGGGAGGGCCGGGCTATCTCGGCAACGCCATCCGTTACAGCGACAACCTCTACGACACCTGGGGCCGCTTGCAGCAGGCGCTCACCAGTGGCGAGCCCCAGCTCAGCAGCGCCGAGTACCTGGGCGACGACCCCCGGATCACCCGCGACTTCGTTTACGGTATGCACGACCGAGCCTTGGGCATCGGCCGGGTTCTCGTCGAGCTGGTGCCGCTCTCCGAGCCGCGCCGGCTGTTGGACGTGGGTGGGGGTCCGGGTACCTACGCGGCGCTGTTCGCCCAGCGCTACCAGGGTCTCGAAGCCGTGGTGCTGGATCTTCCCGGGGTCGTGGCGCACGCCGAGGACATCGTCGCCGGCCTGGGCGCCGCGGGCCGGGTCGCCACCCTCGCGGGCGACTTCCATGAGACGGAGTTTCCGCCGGGCAACGACGTGGTGCTGGTGTCCGGAGTGCTGCACCGGGAAAGCGAAGAGAGCTGCCGGCGGCTCATCGCCAAGGCCGCCGGGGCCCTGCAGCCGGGTGGCCGCCTGGTGCTGAGCGACGTGTTCACCGACGCCGGCGGCGCCGGTCCCCGTTTCGCCACGCTGTTCGGGCTCAACATGTTGCTGACGGCGCCGGACGGGGGCGTGCACGCGGACGTCGACGTGGCTGCGTGGCTCGAGGCCGCCGGTTTCGGCGACGTCGCCATCGTGCCGTTTCCGCCGCCCATGCCGCATCGCGTGGTCACGGGGATCAAGTCCTGATGCGTCCGCGGCGACTCTGGCAGTCACTGGTCGTCCTGCTGTGGCTCTGCGGAGTGACCGGCCCGGGGCCCGTTCGTGCCGGGGAAGCCGAAGCGGCAGGCGGCGTGGTGGAGCTCGGGGACGGGCGCTACCGAATCGGCGGCATCGAGCTGGACCGTCGTGCGGGCCGCTTCGAGATCGGCGGTCGTGTCCTCCCGGTGGATACCGAGGCCATGCCCATCGAGTTCCTGGCGGTCACGCGGGGAGCGGTGAAGGCGTACGAGGCGGTGATCGAGCTCGACACCAGCGCCGTGGAGTTCAACCTCGCCTGCATTTTGCTGGGGCTCGATGCGGAGAACGCCACTCTGCCCGCCTACCACTTCGACCCGACACCGCTGCGCGGCGACGCGGTGGCGCTGCACGTCACCTGGGAGGCGGACGGCGAGGTGCACCATCATCCGCTGGGGGCGCTCATTCGCTCCAACGGCGAACCGGTCGTGGAGGACTGGCTGTACACGGGGTCGGCGTTCGGCCACGACGGCGCCTATCTGGCCGAGGTCGTAGGCACCCTGATCGGCGCGGTGCACGATCCCGACAGCATCATTCAGCATCGCACCGGCCTGGGGCTCGGCCGTTACGGCGCGGTGACGGTCAACCCCGAGGTCATGCCGGCCACGGGCACGGCGGTGCGCATCGTGGTGACGCGCACGGAGGCGCCGCCAGTGTCGGAAAATCTGCCAGCCGGCGCGCCATAGTCGGCTCGGTGCGCGGCTTTCCTTTACACTCTTCTTCGCCTCGTCCTGCCCTGCCCCATGTAACTCGTTGATCCAGAAAGGCAATCCCCTTGCTGGTGCGGATTTTGCTGGTAATGGCGTGGGGGGCTTTGTTCCGGAAAGCCGCACGATCATCAGAAGCACCAGCGAGGTCCGAGACATGCAGTCGACCTTTTCCAAGTGCCGCACAGGGACGGTGGCAGCATTCGTACTTTGGGGGGCCTCCGCCGCCACCGCCCACGCCGACCTGGTTCTGTTCGAGCATGGCGTCAACGTAGACGGTGTGACCGGCACGGCGTTCGACGGTTGCGGCATCGATTGCGGCCTCGACGCCAGCGGTTTCGACTTCGCCACCGGTCTCGGCACCATCAGGATATCGCTGTCGGGCGCGGGCGATCACAACGTGGCGCTGTACCTGGACCACGAGATTCACGAAGCCGAGAACACCTATTTCAACGAGACCGGAGAGGCCACCGGGACGCGGGATTCCCGGGCCGCGGGTGACGATGGCGACCTCTCCTGGGAGATCGACGAGCCGGGTTGGGGATGGCCTCAGGACGAGCCGCTCGAGGAACAGAGCTACTTCGGCGACATCTGGTTCAATCTCGAGGACACCGCCCCGGGGATCGACTGGTTCGACAACAGTCTGTTCTACGACTGGTTCACCGACTCCTCCATGGACGGTCCCAACGATGTCTCCATGGCGCTGGCCTGGCAGTTCGCGCTGCTGGCCGACGAAATCGCCACCATCACCTTCACGGTGCAGGACGTGCTGCCTGACGCGGGCTTCTTCCTCACCCAGTCGGACCCCGGGGAGGAGAACGCGGGGGTCTCACCGCTCAGCATCTACTTCCACACCGCGCTGGACATCCGTGCCGCCAGTGTCCCCGAGCCTGGCACGTTGGCGCTGCTCGGAGCGGGCGTGCTGGGACTGGCGATGTCGCGCCGCCGCCGAGCGGGCTGAGCCTCGCGATCGGCTACGGCGCCGCGTCGCCGGCGTCCTCGGCCCTCGGATCCCGGCGGCTCGCGCGTCGCCAGATGGCCCACGCCAGCGCCGGCAGCAGCAGGGGCAGCAGGATCATCGGACCCTCCGGTGCCACCGCCAGCAGCGATGCGCTGCTGGCAGTCAGCAGGCCCGTGTACACGGCGTTGCCGAGGGCGCAGGCGGCCAGCGCCGGAATCAGCGCCGCACGGCTGGCGCCGGCGGCCATGGTCAGCGCTTCGGCGAGGATCGGCACTGGCCGGCTCACCAGCAACATCACCAGGGTGGGACGCTCCGGCAGGTTCGGGGCCAGCCGCTGGGGCCACAGCCGACCGATTCCGTAACCAACCAGGTTTCCCAGGGTCAGGCCCAGCCAGGCGGCGGCCCAGCCGGGCAGAAATCCCAGGCGGCCGCCGAGCAGGCTGACGACGATGCTGGAGGGCACGGGCAGAAGCACGTCCGCCACCAGCAATCCGGCCCCCGTGACGGCGAACAGTGAAGCTCGATCATCCGCCGCCGAGAGCCAGCGCTGGCCCGGCAACTCGCCGATGACCAGGAACGGCACGATGGGCATGGCCAGCGCCACGGCGAGCGGCAGGATGGACTTGGTCAGCGTGTTCACGGGGGAAGGCTAGCTTGTTCGCTGTCCGATCGCTATCCGCTGTCCGCTGTCCGCTCTCCGCTGGAGGGCCCTGCCGAAACTCCGCCTCGAAACCTGCCCGCCGCGAAGCCGAGTCGTCTTGTGTCTGGCGAGAGCGCTTCCTGCGGATAGCGGAAAGCGGATAGCGGACAGCGAAAACCACGCCCTGTTCATTTTCTGTGCAGCCGTGATCAAGTTTTCGACAGGCGCTCGCGTCGGCGCCAGCGTTCCGCCGTGTCCCCCGCTCCTGCGCATAAGTGACGGAATAACAAGGGGTTTTGCGTGCGAGCCGCAGAGCCGAGTGGCTCGCGCCAAGGGGTGAGGAAGCTGGCGCGCATGTCGACATAGTTGACAGGTCGGCGGGTGCGCTTCTGGCCATCGCGCTCCGTCGGCAACTATGTCTTTGTTATCCAAGCGTTTTTTCGCTTGTTTTCGGTTGGGCCCGTTGGTTGCATAGCGGCGGGCGGTGGGTCTCGATCGGTGGCTCTATTGCCGATCGAGCGGGTTCATTCGGGGGAGGTATGCCTCATCGGCCGTTTTCGCGCCGCATTCTCGTCCGCTGCCTTGCGCTGGCGGTCCTGGCCGGTGCTGCGGGCTGCAGCGATTCCGGCTCGCGGGACCAAGCCGTGGTGGACCCGGCAATGGCTCCCACTACAGAACCGGTCAACGACCCCGTGGTATCCGTCGGGTCCGAACCGGACCCCGACACGCTGCGCTACGACGAAAGCGGCGAGCGCATCTTCGTTCCCGGGCTGGGCTGGTTCGCCGCGGGCGACTTCTGGGCGCTCTACGACAGCGACCCCGCCCGATTGCCGAATGACCTCGACGTGGGTGCGGTGCACGTCCTGCGGGAGCGGTGGCAGGAGGGTGGCGAAGCGGATGCCGACCGCCCCGAACAGGACGGCTGAACAAGGTCTTTAGGAGCACAGCCAGTGCGATCTCTCAGAAAATCTACGCCGGGACTCTCGACCATCGCCCATGCGCTGGTGCTGGCGCTGCTTCAGCCGTGGCTGCTGGTGGGCGCTGCGTACGCGGCATACGACGATCAGACAGAGCTGCGCCTGCCCATGGACGGCGACGACTCCTACGACTTCGCGGTGGCGGACGTGGACGGCGACGGCGACCTGGACGTCCTGGTGGCGAACCGGGGGCAGAGCCGGCTGCTGGTGAACGACGGCACCGGCACGTTCAGCGACGAGACGGCGGCGCGGCTGGGGTCGTCGCTGCACACCACCCTGGCCGTGGCGTTCGGTGACGTGGACGGCGTGAATGGGGTCGACGTGCTGCTGGTGGGCGAGGGGCAGAACCGTCTTCTGATCAACAACGGCAGCGGCATCTTCAGTGACCAGACGGGAGAACGGCTGCCCGCCGACTCCGCCACCAGCCTGGATGTGGTGCTCGCGGACCTCGACGGCGACGGCGATCTGGACGCGGTGGTGGCCAACCGCGGCAGCGCCAACCGCCTGCTCCTGAACGACGGCTCAGGGCACTTCGCCGACGCGGCGCCGACGCGGCTCGCCGCTGACTCCGACTTCACCTACGGCGTCGCCGCGGGCGACGTGAACGGCGACGGGTCGCCGGATCTCTTCTTCGCCAATTTCGCCGGTCAGAACCGGCTGCACCTGAACAACAACCTGGCGTTCTTCACCGACGTCACCACCGACCGGCTGCCCTCGGTGATTCGGGGCACAGGGGATGCGGTGATGTTCGACGCCGACGGTGACGGTGACCGGGACATCGCCACGGCGGACGGCGGCGACGGTGCGGGGCTCCTGATCAACGACGGCACCGGGCATTTCAGCGAGGCCGCACCCGCCGCCGTGCCCGCGTTTGCGGGCTTCGCCGTGAAGGTGGCCGCCGGGGACGTGGATTTCGACGGCGCGGTGGATCTGCTGGTGGGGACGCTGGGCCAGGATCGGCTGCTGCGCAACGACGGCGCCGGCGCCTTCACCGACGTCACGGATACCGAGATGCCCGCGGACGATCGGCGCAGCTTCGGTGTGGCGTTGATTGACGCGGACGCCGACCTGGATCTGGATCTCCTGGTTGCGACACCCCAGAGTCGCAACCGCTACTACGAGAACGCCATCGCCGCCCCGCGCATTCTCATCGACGTCACCCCGGACTACATCGAGGTGACGGATACGGTGACGGTGACCGTGAGCGTCTTCGACGAGGACGGGGTGGCCGCTACCGGAGTGGAAATCGTTCAGCCGGATTCCGGCAGCGTGAGCCCCACGGACCTCGGAGGCGGCGTCTACAGCTTCGTGCCCAGCCAGATCGGCGTGCACACGGTGAGCGTCACCTCCACGGACAGCCTCGGCAATGCCAGCACCCGGGAAGCGCGCTTCCTGGCCCAGGAGAACGACGTCACCGCGCCGAGCGTCGCCGTCAGCGTCGACCCCACCACCGTGGTCCAGGGTCAGAGCGCGCTGTTCACCGTCACCGCCACCGACGATCGCGGCGTCGTGGGCTCGAGCCTCACCGTCGGTGGCGAAAACGTCCCCCTGGATTCCAGCGGCCAGGCTACCTACGCGCCCCTCGCCGCCGGCACGTTGACGGTGACGGGCGAAGCGGTGGATGCCGCCGGCAATTCCGGGGTCGCCTCCACCACCATCACGGTCCTGGCGGACACGGACGCCCCGGTGGTGACCCTCACGGCCACGCCGGACCCGGTGGACATCACCAATCCAATCAGCATCAACGCGGCGGCCGCCGACAACGTCGCCGTGGCATCTCTCGAGGTCACCGTCAGCGGGCCCGGAGGCAACCCCAGCGACGAGCCGGTTACCCTGGATTCAGCTGGCAACGGCAGCTACACCCCGTTCCTGCCCGGCATCTACACCTTCACCGCCCGGGCGCTCGATCCCGCCGGAAACCTGGGAGAGCAGACGGCGACAGTGGAGGCTCAGGGCGTGCCGGACGACGAGCCTCCGGTGGTGAACCTGAGCGTGGTGCCCGGCACCACCATTCCCGGAGGCACGGTTACGCTGACGGTCGATGCGACCGACAACGTGTACGTGGCGGGCCGCTCGCTCGAGATCAACGGCGCGCCCATCGTCCTCGATGGCAACCATCAGGCGGACTTTGTGGCGCCGGCCCTCGGGGACTACACCGCGGTGGCCACCGCCACCGATCCGTCGGGCCACGTAGGCAGCGCGACGGTCACCTTCTCTGCCGTGGATCCCGCCACGGACACCAGCCCCCCCGTGGTGGAGATCAGCGCGCCGGCGGAAGGCAGCAACATCACCAACGTGGCGGAGTTCACCGGCACCGCCACCGACCTCACACTGGTCGGCTATGAGCTCGCGTATCGGCGCACGGGCAGCGCCGATGCGTTCACCACCTTCTTCACCGGCTCGCGGGTGGTGGAGAACGGCGTGCTCGGCAGCCTGGATACCAGCGTCCTCGACAACGGGTTGTACGACATCCGCCTGAGCGCCAGCGACATCAACGGCCTGTCCTCGTCCGTGGTCAAGGTGTTCACGGTGGACGGCGGCTTCAAGCCCGGAATATTCACCATCAGCTACACCGATCTCACCGTGCCGGTGGCGGGGATCCCCATCACCATCCGTCGAACCTACGACAGCCGCCGCCGCGGCCAGCAGCAGGATTTCGGCCACGGCTGGGACCTGGAAGTGGTTCAGAGCGGCACCTACACCAACAACCGGCCCCTTGGGGAGGGATGGACGGGGCTCTCGGGCAGCGGACCCTTCGGGCTTCCCTGCCAGGGCGGTGTTCGGGAGGACGTGTTCCACGTCACCGAGATCCGCTTCTCGGACACGGAGTTCTACAAGTTCGCCTTCGAGATCACCCTCACCGGAGCGTTCAGCTCGCTCGGCTGTGAGGTGGCGAGCGTCGGCTTCACCCAGGTCGGAGGCATTCCCGGCGCCACCCTGGACGTGCTGGCGCCGTCGGCGGGCCTCCTGAACGTAGCCGGGGGTGAGCTGTACGACTACGACACCCTCTCCGTCTACAACCCCACGGACGTCCGGCTCACCACCCTGGACGGCCGGGAGTACGATCTGAACCTGGACGAGGGCGTCACTCGCATCGGCGACAGCAACGGGAACTCGCTGTTCGTGAGCGCCGGCGGCGTGGTGCACAGCAGCGGCGTCTCCGTGGGTTTCGGCCGCGACGGGCTCGGCCGCGTGACGACCATCACCGATCCCGCCGGCAACACGCTCGAATACAGCTATGACGGCAACGGCGACCTGGCCACGTTCACCGATCGCGCCGACAACGTCACCGGCTATTTCTACCTGGCCGATCATTACCTGGACCGCATCGTCGATCCGGAAGGCAACACGCCGCTGCGCAACGAGTACGACGCCTCGGGCCGGCTGATCGCGCAGATCGATGCGGCGGGCAACCGCAACGAGTTCGATCACGATATCGCCGGCAGCAGCGAGACCACGACGGATCGTGACGGGGTGGTCCGGGTCGTACAGTACGACGAGGCCGGGAACGTGGCGTCGGCCACCGTGGGAGCGGCCAGCAGCACCTACACCTACGACGACCGCCGGAACAAGCTCACGGAGACCGACCCGAACGGCCACACCACCACGTTCACCTACAACGCCGCCGATCAGATGACGTCCGAGACGGACCCCGCCGGCAACGTCACCAGCTACGGCTACGACGCCGAAGGCCGCATTGTTCAGATGGCGGCAACGGGCGGCGTGGAGCTGAACTTCGGCTACGACGCCGCCGGCAACGTCACCGAGCAGCGAGACGCGGACGGGAACCTGATTCAGGGACTCACCTACGACGGCGCAGGTAATCCCACCTCGGTGACCACGGCGGCGGGCACCACGAACCTGACCTACGACGGTCGGGGTCGGCTCGCCCAGGTGACGGCGCCCGACGGACTGGTGCGAAGCTACACCTACGACGCTCTGGGGCGCACGCTCACCAGCTCCGTGACCCGTACGGTGGGCGGATCGCCGGTGGTGGAGACCACTGCCTACACCTACGACGGCAACGGCAACGTGCTCACCGTGACCGACCCGCTCGGCCACGTCACCACCTACACGTACGATGGCAACGACCGCCGCGCCAGCATGACCGACGCCCTCGGGCGGGTGACCACCTACGAGTACGACGCGCGGGGCAACCTGTTCCGGGTCACCTACCCCGACACCACCACCGAGATCTACGGCTACGACCTGGAGAACCGCAAGACCGCGTTCACCGACACGGGTGGTCGAACCACCTTCTTCGAGTACGACAGCGGCGACCGCCTGGCTCGGGTGATCTATGCGGACGGCGGTACCACCGTGAACACCTTCGATGCCGGCGGGAACCTGCTCACCCGGACGGACACCCTGGGCAACACCACCACCTATGCCTACGACGCGGCGGATCGCGTCATCAGCGAAACCGACGCCCTGGGCAACGTCACCACCTATACCTACGTGGGCGATCAGGTGAAGCCGGCGACGGTCACGGATCCGCGGGGCAACGTGACCTCGTACAGCTACGACACCGCCATGCTGTTCTCCGAGTACCTGGTGCAGACCACCCTGCCGGACGGCAACACGGTGCAGCGGGAGTACGGCGCCAACGGCCGCATGACCTCGCGAACGGATGCCAATGGCCGGGTCACCAACTACGGCTACGATCCCGCGGGCCGGGTCCTGACGGTCACCGATGCCGCGGGCAACACCACCACCTACAGCTACGACGAGGTGGGTAACCGGCTGAGCCAGACCGATGCGCTGGGACGCACCACGGCTTTCACCTACGACGCCATGGGGCGCATGCTGAGCAAGACCCTGCCCGGCGGCCAGACGGCGACCTGGACCTACGACGCCGTAGGCAACGTGCTGAGCCATACCGACTTCAACGGCGAGACCACCAGCTACGAGTACGACAGCCGTGATCGTCTGACTCGACAGGTGTTTCCGGATATCAGCGAGGAGACGTATACCTATACCGGCAGCGGCCAGCTCGCCACCGTCAGCAACGGCCTGGGCACGTGGACGTTCGCCTACGATGGCCGCGACCGCCTGGTGTCGGCCATCTCCCCCGATGGGGTGACTCTGACCTACACCTACGACACCGCGGGCAACAGGACCTCCGTCGTATCGCCGGCGGGTACCGTGGACTACACCTACGACGAGCTGGACCGAATTGCCACGGTCACCGACCCGACCGGCGGAGTGACCGGGTACGGTTACGACGCCGCGGGCAACATCGTCGGCATCGACTATCCGAACGGCACCGCGGCGGTGCTGGAGTACGACAGCCGCAACCGCACCGTGCGTGTCACTCATCTGGGTCCGGGCGGCGCCCCGGTGCTGGCGGACTATCAGTACGATCTGGACGCGGTGGGCAACCGGATTCAGATGGTGGAAGCCGCCGGCCGCACTCTGGATTTCACCTACGACGTGCTGAATCGCCTCACCGGGGTGGTGGAAGACCCGTCCGGCGCGGCGCTGGTTTCCGACTACGACTACGATGCTGTCGGTAACCTGATCAGCATCGCCGTGCCCGGCAGCAGCCAGGCGGCGACCTACGACGTGAACGACAGGTTGCTCACCTTCGGTACCCGGTCCTTCGCCTACGACGCCAACGGCAACCTGACCACCATCACCGATGGCAGCGAAGTCACCCTGTTCGAATACGACGCGCGGAACCGACTGGTGCGTCGCATCGAGCCCGACGGCACCACGAGTGAGTTCGACTACGACCACGAAGGCAATCGCATCAGCCGGACCGTGGACGGCGTGGCGACGGGGTATGCCATAGATCGTGCCGACCCCAGCGGCCTTGCCCAGGTGCTGCTGGAGCGCGACGGCGGCGGTGCCGTGACAGCGAGCTACGTCCATGGCCACGGCCCCATCAGCATGCATCGCGGCGCGCTGGCGTGGTACTACCACCCGGATGCGTTGGGCAGTACGCGGGCCCTGACGGATGGCGCCGGCACCGTGACCGACCGCTACGCCTACGACCCCTGGGGCAACGATGCCGGCACGACCGGCAGCACGCCCAACGAGATCCGCTTCGCCGGACAGCGTCTCGATCCCGCCAGCGGTCTTTACTACCTGCGGGCCCGCTACTACGACCCGGAGATCGCCCGGTTCATCACCCGGGACCCCCATGCGGGCGATCCGTTCGTGCCCGCCACGCTGCACCCGTACCAATACGCGTTGGACAATCCCGTGAACGCCATCGATCCCACGGGCGAGTTCGGGATGATCTCCATCTCGATCTCCATCTCCATCGCCTCCACCCTGGCCAGCATCGCCTACAACAAGATCTACAAGCCGGCCAAGGAGGTGTACGACGAGATCGAGGAGATCGCCGTCAACATTCCGAACATGCGCCTGAACGAGGAAGCCAGTGCGGAGGAACTGGGGCTTACCCCGGATACGGTGGCGGAAGCCATCGACGAGGAGGAGATCACCGCGCTCGTCAACCTCGGTGGCGGGGCGGTCGAGAAGGCCTACGGGGTGCTCTACAAGATGACGACTACGTCGGGTCAGGTGGTTTCGCTCATTCACGCCCGGAACTCCGCTACGTGGATGACGTACCTGCCGGTTCACGAAGAGAAGCCGGCCCACTACGTGAGCTGCGGGTTCAATCACTTCGTGAAGAAGGAGTACGGGCTCGGCCTGGTGACCAGTCTGGCAGCGGCCAAACGCTTCAGTCAGGCGACCAACATCATCGGCATCTACCTGGCCTACTTCACCTTCCTGGCGCTGGTGGGCAGCACCGCCGGCGACGTCGAGGCCAAGCCGCAGCCGGCTGACGACCCTTCCCTGTTCGGTGACGAACCCGCATGCCCGGGGCTGTTCAAGTGATGACCATGGAAAACTCCGTCGACCGGTTCCCCATGCTGCCCAGCCCGACCTTGCGCCGGTTGCTGGCGGCGCTCACCACCGCATCGGCGCTCGTGACGGGATCCGTCCACGCCGCGACCAACCAGCTCGGCTCTGCCGACGGCAGCTTCGAGAGCGGGCTCGGCGGTACCTCGGTCACGGGGGACGCGACCCTCGTACCGCGGATCGGCATGCTGACAGCCATCGAGGGGGATCAGTCCCTGCTGCTCACCACGGAGCCGGATTTCGGCGCGGAACCGGCTGACGCCGACGTCAGCACCCTGGTGGTGGACGATTTCATCGTGCCGCCCGAGTACGCGACGCTGCGGCTGACCTACGACTTCCTCACCGACGAGCCCGACCCGAGCTTCGGCAACGATACCTTCGAGGTGACTCTGGTCATGGTCACCGCGGGCGGGGAAGAGGTGGTGCTGGCCTCGGACACGTTCGACGACTTCGTGCCCGCACCGTGGACGGGCTACGCACTGCAGACCGGCTTCCGCACCATGATCGCCGACGTCAGCGGCGTCGCCAACGGCAGCGACCTGGTGCGCCTGGAGCTCAGAATCGCCGACGTGGGCGACGGGCGGGGCGATTCCGCGGTGCTGGTGGACGATCTGCGTCTCGTGGAGCCGGGGGCTCCCGAGGCCCGGGTCTCGGCGAATTACCTGCACATCGCGCCGGGCCAGGGCATCCTGTTCGACGCCACGGGCTCCGTGGACGACGTGGGTATCGTCGACTACGCGTGGGACTTCGGCAACGGCTACGTCGGCTCGGGGCCGCTCATCAGCTTCAACCAGTACACCGAGCCCGGGTTCTACCAGGGCACGCTTACCGTCACCGATGCCGACGGTAACAGCGACACTGCCACCTTCAGCGTGGTGGTCGGAGACATCAACTCCGCACCGGTGATCGTTTCCGCTCCCAACGTCGCCGCCAGCGAGGGCGTCCCCTACCGATACCGGATCGTCGCGGAGGACGCCCAGGCGGTGTTCGGCGACGTGTTGACCTACGAGCTGGTGGATGGCCCGGCGGGCATGAGCGTCGATTCCGCTTCGGGCCTGGTCACCTGGACGCCGCCTACGGGGACAGAGCCACGCACGCCGGTGACGGTACGGGCAGTGGACAGTCTCGGCGCCGCGGCAAGCCAGAGCTACGTCATCGCCCTGGGTCCGGAAGTGTACGTGGCCGGGATCCGCGACGACGGCATCCTCTACACCGCGCGCAGCCTGGGCGACGGCACCTTCGACAGCTTCCGGCAGGTGGACGACGTGGGCTCCAACAGCCGGGGCGTGGCGGTCGCCGACTTCGATGGCGACAACGACTTCGACGTGGTGGCCGGACAGGGCAACAACCCGCGCCAGGACCTGTTCCTTTATCGCCGCGACGCCGGCGGCTTCGAGACCCCCGTCTACCTGGGCCCGGTGGGCGATTCCGGCAACAGCTCGGGCGGCTACGCCGAAGACATGGCCGCCGAAGACTTCGACAACGACGGCCGCATGGATCTCGTGGTGAACGGCGACTCGGCCAATGCCTGGCTGCTGGAAAACACCGGGCCGCTGGTGACCCGGGACGAAAACTTCTTCGCCTCGAACTTCGAGACCGGCGACGACGGGTGGGGCGGTGCCCAGGGCGGCACGACCTTCGCGCGGGACGACTCCACGGCGTCCTCCGGGAACTGGTCCATGCGCGTCGCCGCCAGCGCCGACGGCTCGGCGCTCTCCATCGACATCAATCCCTCGGGCTGGCTGCTCGCCTGGGGCTCCACGGTACGGTTCGATTACCGGATACCTGCCGGAACCCCGGTGGGGCTCCTGTTCAACGTGAGCGGACGCGGCTGGATACAGCTTGGCGGCACCACCGCGGCCCAGGCTGGATCGTTCCCGGTATCCCCCCTGGCGCCTACCCTGGTGGACGACGGTGCCTGGCACACGGTGGAGATCGACGTGTACCAGGCCATCAAGGCGGTATGGCCCGACGCGACTACCCTGAGCGAGTTCGAGTGGTGGACCAACGGCAACGGTGCCGTCGGCGATCACTTCTGGTTCGACGACTTCCGGATCACCCGACCGCGCATGACCTCCGGCCTCGAGGCGCGGCTGCTGTCCAGCACCGGCGGCAACGGCCGGGGCATGGACGCCGGTGACGCCAACCGTGACGGCAACATGGACCTGGTGCGTGCCCGAACCAGCTCGGGGTACATCTATCTCTACCTGGGAGACGGAGAGGGGAACCTGACGCCGACGGCCAGCCAGGTCGCGGACCCCGGCACCGACCCCTATGGGGTGGTGCTGGCCGATTTCGACAACGACGGCGTTCCCGACATCCTCGCCAGCAACGGCGGCAGCGGAGATCCCTACCTGTTCCGCGGCAACGGCGACGGCACCTTCCAGGGCGGCAGCTACGTGGCCTCGCTGGATACCGGCAACTACACCTCCTACGGCGCCTTCGATTTCGATGGCGACGGCAATCAGGACGTGGTCACTGCCAACTACACCGGCCGCCAGCTGCGCTACTTCCCCGGCAACGGCGACGGCACCTTCGGTCCCAGCACCCTCGTCGGGACTGCCGGCAGCAGCATGCTGGCAGTGGCCGCCCCGGCCGGCTGGGTCATCGGCCAACCTTTCGCCCGGGCGACCCAGGATGCCGACAGCGTCGACGAAGGCACCACGGTGAGCTTCGATGCCAGCGACTCCTACGATGACGGCGACATCGTCAGCTACGAGTGGGATTTCGGCGACGGCGACACCGCCACTGGCGTCACCGCAACCCACAGCTACGCCAGTGAAGGTATCTACACAGCGGTGCTGACGGTAACGGACGATGCCGGCAACACCGATTCCCGGGCTCTGACGGTGACCGTCAACGGCCAGCCTCCGGTGGCGGAGCCGGGCGGCCCCTACGTGCTGGGCGAAGGCCGGGCCATACACGGGCGCTGGCACGGCCGGCTCGATGGCTCGGCGTCCAGCGACGCGGAGACGGGTATCGCCCGGTACGAGTGGGACTTCGACGCCGCGGACGGTCAGGGGGTGGACGCCACCGGCGCACTGGTGCACCCCGCATATACGGCTCCCGGCATCTACACCGTGACCCTGACCGTCTACGACGCCGTCGGCCAATCCACCACCGCCACCACCACGGTGACCGTTCAGACCGGCGACCTGCCGACGGCGGACCTGGCGGGGCCGGCGAGCCTTGACGAGTCCGCCGCCACTCTGGCTACCTGGACCGGCTGGTACGATGCCTCCGCCAGCACGGACGCGGAGGGCGTTGCCGGCTACTCCGTGGACTGGGGCGACGGATCCACATCTGCGCTGGCGCCCCAGGCAGACGACTTCGACGACGGCAATCTGGGCGGCTGGTCGGTGAACGGCGGCAGCTGGGGAGTCAGCGCCGGCCAGGTCTACCAGACCGATACCGGCAACGCGTGGCGCTGGCTGCAGGATCTCACCCGCAGCTACCGAGATTTCGAGCTCGAGGTCGACGTCAGGGCCCTGCCGACCTCTACCGACGGCTACATCGGGCTGGTGTTCCGTAACGCCAACGCCTCCGGCAGCACGGACACCTTCCTGCTCTACTCGCGGGAGAGCTGGGACTTCTGGCGGTTCTACGACTGGCAGACGGCCACGACCCTGGCGGAAGGGGGTACCGGCTGGGATCCGGAGATCTGGTACCACCTGCGGCTGCGGGTGGTGGGCGACACCATGCAATTGTACGTCACGCCCGAGGGCGGGACTGAGTCGCTGCAGGTGGAGACGGCCAGCCCGGCGCATCCGGAGGGCGGTATCGGCCTGCTGGCCTACGCCCAGAACCTGCGCTACGACAACGTGAAGGTCACACCGCTGGACGCTCACTGGACCCAGGACGGGCGCCGGCTCGACGAGCTGACCCACGGCTTCGGGGCGACGGGTGCCTACGATGTCGCTCTCACGGTCACGGATCACGCGGGCCAGGTCCACACCGCCAACCTGGCCACCAGCGTAACCGCGGGCGCCCCGCCGGTGGCCGACGCCGGCGGGCCGTACGTGCTGAACGAGGGTGACGCTCACGGCTCGCGTTGGGACATGGTGCTCGACGCCGCGGCGTCCAGCGACGACACGGGCATCGAACGCTACACCGTGGACTTCGGCGACGGCACGGTCTACACCAGCGGCGCGGCCAGCGGCTCCGCCGCCAGCTACTTCGCCGTGGGCACCGACCTCTACGGCTTCGATACCGCGGGGGCCAACCTTGCGCGCATCGTCGCCACCCAGAGCGACACGCTGGTGGAGATCATCGACCTGGCCGACGGCTCGATCATCGCCAGCAACACCCTGAACCGGATGCAGACGTGGAACAACGTGTCGCCCGGCGACGGTCGCTACTTCAAGGTGCGTGCCAGCAAGCCGGTGGCTGCCTACTTCTCCGATCTCGCCGACCATTCGGCGTTCGTCCCGTCTCTGGACGGCCAGCCCACCGGGCGCGAGTTCATCTTCCATCTGGATGGCAATGCCGGCTTCTACGTCTTCGCCCACCAGGATGCGGAGGTTACGTTCTTCAACTCCAGCGAGACCGCGGTAGTGGCGCGCCTGCCGGTCCGGGCGGGGACGTACCGGCGGGTGAGCCTCGGCGACGGGGTGTACCGGGCGGTCGCCAGCGGCGACGTAGCCATGCAGACCACCGGGGGCAACGGTTACACGGCGGTGCCATCGGAATCCGGCGATGGCGCCGGCCGCACCTTCTACTTCGCCACGGTGAGCGGAACCACTGGCGCCATCGCCGCCTTCGCCCATGACGACGCCCATCTGGAGGTGTTCGACATGGACACCGGCGCGTCGCTCTACGTGGCGGACGTGACCGCGGGTACCGTCTGGTACCAGAACGGGGTCGGCAGCCGGCGGCTGCGCCTGGAGAGCAGCGCCGACATCGAAGTGTGGGCGGGCGACACCGAGGGCGGCACTGCCGTGGCGAATCTGGGAGACGATGTCTCCTTCGCCGGCGGGCGCGGCGGCACCGAGTTCGTGTTGCACAACCTGCAGGACGGCATCGTGATCTTCGCCCCCAACGACGGGACGGAGGTCACCGTGGACGGGGCCCCGGTGGCCACCTTGCAGCGCGACGACTACCTCGCCCTCGCGCCGGGGGACTTTGCCGCCGGCTCAGGCGTGCACCGGATCGTCACGTCCGAGCCCGTGGTGATTCAGAGCCTGGGCCGGGCCAACGGCTTCAACGATCTCGGCAGCTACCTCGGCGGCGGCTCCATGCGCCATCGCTACGAGGCCACCGGGCTGTACACCGTGACCCTCACGGTGACGGACCGGGCCGGACAGACCGACACTGCCACCACCACGGTGGAGGTGCTGGCCAACGATCCGCCGGTGCCGAACGTGGATGCCCCGGCGGTGGCGGACGAGAGCTACGCCGTGGGTGGTCAATGGTCCGTGGATTTCGATGCGTCCGGATCCACCGACGACTACGGAATTCACGGGTACGAATGGGATTTCGGCGACGGCACCACGGGCACCGGCGCCACCGTCACTCACATCTACGATGCTCCGGGCAGCTACGAGGTGACCCTGACGGTCACCGACCACGCCGGGCAGGCCGTCACCACCACCTTCGCCTTGCAGGTGACCCTGGGCAGCGGCCCGGTGGCCGATGCCGGCGGCCCCTACGTCTTCGGTGAAGAGTCGGCCAGCCACGGCGTCTGGACGGCGGTGCTGGACGGCCGGGACTCCAGCGACGACGCCGGCATCTTCGACTACGAGTGGCGGTTCGCGCCCCAGGTTCTGGACGACTTCGCCGACGGCGTCATCGACGCCGAGCGCTGGACCGTGAGCGCCAGCGGCACCGAGAGCGGGGGCCGGCTCTCCATCTCCGGTGTCAGCAACTGGGCCGCCCGCGGCTTCTACTACGCCGGCGAGCCCCTGCTGCGGAAGCCGGGAAGCGAGGTGACCCTCCAAGTGCTCACGGGCAACGGCAACATGATGGTGGGGCTGTTCCCGGACGATCCCCCGGACTTCAACTATACCCGGATGTCCCATGCCCTCTACTTCACCGGAGGCGGCCTGCGTATCTACGAGAGCGGCAGCTACCGGGGCGCGGTCGGGTCCTACGCGGCGAACACGCTCTACGACGTTCGGATCGTGCTGCGCACCGCGGGGGCCGACTACTTCATCCGTCCGGCGGGCACCAGCGACTGGACGGCTCTCACCGGGTACTCGTCCCGCAACGAATCCCACTCGCGCCTGCGGGTGGGCGCTTCCGTGTACAGCTCCACCTGGCAGTTCGGCGGACCCGCGGTGACGGAAGTGCTGAGGGGCCCGGTGGTGGCGCGGGAGTACCTGGCTCCCGGCGGCGGTACCGTCACCCTGCGGGTACGGGACAACGCACTGCAGGAGGCTTACGACACCACGACCATCACCGTGGAGGCGGGCGAACCGCCGGTGGCGGAGGCCGGCGGGCCGCTGATAGCCGAGGTGGGCAGCTTCGTCGCCTTCAACGGGTCCGGATCCAGCGACGACAACGCGGTGCAGCACTTCGACTGGCGCTTCGGGGAAACCACCGGAGGGCCCCAGGCGGAGGGCTCCGCCACGGCGGACCTGGAGTACACCGGGCGTGGTCCCAACCCGCGTCACTTTTACAAGTCCCCCGGCAACTACCCGGTGGAGCTCACGGTGACCGACAACGTGGGCCAGACCAGCACCGACACCACCTCCGTGGAGGTGGTGGTGGGCGAGCCGCCGGTGGCGGCGGCCCGGATGCCTTCACCCGGCGCCGCCGGGGGGCCCCCGGTCTACTTCGACGCCACGCCGTCCAGCGACGACTTCGGCATCGTGGAGTACCGGTGGGACTTCGATGCCACGGTGGACCGGGACGGTGACGGCGACCCCACCAACGACATCGACGCGGTGGGTGCGCGCCCCTACCACACCTACGCACAAGCCGCACAATCGGCGGGAGCACTCATCGAGGATACGTTCGATGGTGACACGTTGGACGGGGGTACCTGGCTGAGTTCGGGGGCTACCCAGTCCGGCGGCCTGGCGACAGTCACTGGCGCGGGCTCCTGGGGCAATCGCTATCTCGCCAGCCAGGAGACCTTCAACCGCGACCGGCTGTCCGTCACGGGCCGGGTCCGCCAGATTGCGGGCGGATCGCAGAACATGATGTTTGGGGTCAAGAACGCCAACACCACCAACTTCAGCTATACCCAGATGCCTCACGCCGTGTACTTCAACAACGGCGCACTGCAGATCTACGAAGCCGGTTCCAATCGTGGAACCGTTGGCAGCTACACGGTGGGGGTGAGCTACGACGTCCGTATCGATCTGCTCCCGGGCGGCGCCCGTTACTATCTGCGGGAATCCGGCAGTGCCGATTGGAACGAGTTGACCGGCTACACGCCGCTGAACCGCACGGACGCGCCGCTTCGCCTCTTCGCGGTGGTCGCCAACGGTACGACGGAACTGGATGACGTGGCGCTCGAGAGCCGTGGGGGCTACCAGGTCACCCTCACGGTGGAGGACGGTGCGGGACAGACGTCGACGGTGCAGCAAACCGTGGAGGTGGCGGAGAACCTGCCGCCCGACGTGGTGACCGTGCCCTGGGTGGCTTTTGATCCCCTGGCGCCCCACGAGACCTACAACGGTAAAGCCATTCGTCTCAAGGGCATCGTGCGTGATGCCGATCCGGCCACGTTCCAGTGGGACTTCGGTGACGGCACCACGTCGCCGGTGATGACAGTGACGAACGCCTACGACCTGTCGGTGACCCACACCTATCCGCCGGCGCCGTCCGGGACCCCGTTCACGGCCACCCTCACTGTGACCGACAGCGCGGGCAACACCGGATCCGCCGAGTACCGGGTCATCGTGCGGCCGCGAAATCTCACCACGGAGATTAACGTGGCGATCGACGAGGGGCTCTGGTACCTGCATCAGACCCAGACCCGCTCGAGTGCCGAGGGCTACGCCACCGGCTACTGGACCAGCAACGCCCGGGCCAGCGCCACCGCCTCGGCGATCCAGGCGTTCCAGGTGAATGGGCACCTGGAGAGCGTGGATCATAGGGAGAATCCCTACGCCGAGACGGTGATGCGCGGGCTGCGTCAGCTGTTCCGGGATCTCGGCACGGTGGCCATCGGCACGCAAACCCACGGCGAGCCCGACACCAACGGCAACGGCATCGGCATCGAGACCGGCGTCAACGGCTCCGGCAGCCAACCCATCTATCAGGGCGGTCAGGTGATGGACGCCATCGCCAGCAGCGGCAACCCGCTGGCGCGAACGGTGACCGGGTCCGACGGTATCCGCCGGCGCCGCTACTTCGACGTCCTCACCGACATGGCGGACCAGTTCGCGTGGGGCCAGGTGGACAGCGGCACCTACCAGGGTGGCTGGCGCTACGGCTGGAACTCCAGCTCCGACAACTCGGCGGCCCAGTGGGGCGCCATCGGCCTGCTGGCGGCCCAGGACATCTTCGGCATTCCGGTGCCCCCGTGGGTGAAGGAGCAGAACCTGGTCTGGCTCGACCGCTACGGTAACCCCGGTTGGGGCTACACCGGCGGCGCGGCGACCCAGGCGGGTACGCCCTCGGGCCTGGTGCAGATGGCGCTGGACGACCAGACCACGCGCAACGCGCGCTGGTTCGAATCCGAAGCGTGGATGGCGGGCACCTGGACCAGTCAGTACATCATCAATCCGGGCAATCGGCCCTACTATCCGTACTACGCGCTGACCAAGGCCATGCGCCTGGCGAAACCGGAGCCGGTGGAGCGGTTCGCCGTGAACGGCTTCGACTGGTTCCGCGATCCCGAGCTGGGGCTCGCGCGGACGCTGATCGACGATCAGCTCGCCAACGGGCAGTTCCCGGGAACTCAGCACATTACAGCGCAGCTGCGCAGCGCCTGGGGCGTCATCATCCTGAGCCGCAGCCTCTTCGTGCAGCCGCCGGTGGCGGATGCGGGCCGCGACCGGGTGTGGGGCGTAGACATCCCGCTGACGTTCGACGGCTCGGGATCGTTCCACCTGGATCCGTTCCGTTCTCTGGTGAAGTACGAGTGGGACTTCGACGGTGACGGCACCTGGGACTTCGAAAGCGATCAGCCCACGGCGACCTTCACCTACACGCGGGAGGACTATCCCGAGTCGACCCTGCCGCGCACCATCACGGCGCGGTTGCGGGTGACCGACAACAACATTCCGGCGCTGAGCGACACCGACACCGTGGACATCATCGTGGCGGTACCGCCGCACCCGCCGGTGGCCGAGCCGGGCGGCCCTTACACGTGCACCGCGGGACTGCCGTGCGCGCTCGACGGCTCGGGATCGTTCGACATCGATCCCACCGACGTCATCACCCGTTACGAATGGGACCTGGACGGCTTTCCGTTCGACTACACCAGCGCCACCGGCGCGACTCCCGCGGCGATGTTCGAGGAAGGTCAGCACAACATCAGTCTGCGGGTCTGGGACAACGGGGTGCTGAACGATCTGGACGGCGACGACGAGGTGGACGAGGACGAACGCTTGAGCGACGTGGCGTTCACTACCGTCACCGCGGTGCTGAACCTGCCGCCGGTGGCGGATCCCAACGGCCCGTACGTGGTGGACGAAGGCAGCTCCGTGACGCTCACCGCAGCGGGCTCCAGCGACCCCAACGGAGATCCCATTACCCATGAGTGGGATCTGAACGATGACGGCGCCTTCGACGACGCCAGCGGGCTGCAGCCGAGCTTCGCCGGAGTGGACGACGGCAGCTATCCGGTGGCCCTGCGGGTGAGCGACGGTCTGCTGGATGCCGTGGCCGCCACTTCGGTGACCGTGAACAACGTGGCGCCGGTGGTGGACGCCGGGCTCGACACCGGCATCGTCGAAGGGAGCTCCGTTTCGTTCAACGGCAGCTTCAGCGATCCGGGTACCCGGGACACCCACACCATCGAGTGGGACTTTGGCGACGGCAGCGGCAGCTCCGGCTCCCTCGCTGCCAGCCACGTCTACCCGGACGACGGCGTCTACACCGTAACCCTCACGGTGACGGACGACGACGGCGGGGTGGGCTCGGATACCCTGGTGGTGACCGTGAGCAACGCGGCCCCGGTGGTGGAAGCAGGGGTGGATCAGCATGGTGTCCCTGCAGGCTCGACCGTCACCCTCGATCCCGCGAGTTTCACGGACCTCGGGGTGCTGGACACCCACACTGCCAGCATCGACTGGGGTGACGGCAGCGCCACCGAGGGCGCCGTTGCCGAGACGGGCGGCAGCGGCACGGTGAGCGCCGGTCATGCCTACGCGGCGGCCGGCGCCTACACGGTGACCGTCAGCGTGACCGACGACGAGGGCGCCACCGGCAGCGACACCCTGACCGTGGAGGTCGTGGAGACGTCCAACAATCCGCCCGTGGTGGACGTGGGTCCGGACGTCGGCCTGGTGGCCGGCGACACCCTGACCCGGGTCGGCAGCTTCAGCGACCCGGACGAGGACACCTGGACCGCCACGGTGGACTACGGCGACGGCAGCGGTCCGCAACCGCTGACGCTGAACGCGGACAAGACCTTCGCCCTCTCCCACGCCTATCCAACGGAGGGTAGTTACGCCGTAACGGTGACCGTGACCGACAGCGCCGGTGCCAACGGCTCGGATTCGCTCACCGTGGTCGTGGAACCGGTAGTGGTGGAGCCGCCGCCGGCGCCTTCGGATCTGCGGGCAGCGGCCAAGAGCACCAAGGTGCAACTGCTCTGGACCCACGTGGGCGCCGAGTCCTACAACGTCTATCGCGCCAACTCGGCCGGCGGACCCTACACCCTCATCGCCAACACCACGTCCACCTACTCGACCTATCTGGACGAGGGGCTCACCAACGGGGTCACGTACTACTACGTGGTGACCTCGGTGACGGCAGGCGTGGAGTCGGTCCACTCCAACGAAGTGGCGGCCACACCAACTTCGCGTACCACGCGCACACGGTGAGTCGGCCGCTCCACCGTCCCGCCGGCATGCCCCGGTGGGACGGTGGGCTCGTTACAGAACCTTCATATCCCAACTACAGCATCCGTGGTGGGTTGCCGACAGAATGGCTCGTTGGCTTACGGGAACCTGTGACTGTGCCGGAAGCGAAGCGATTGCTCCCAGGCCTGTGTGGCGTTCTGCTGAGCCTCCTCGCGCTCGAGGCTCGGGCGGAGGAGGGACTCGTCGACGAGGTGGTCGTGGTCGCCACCCGGGAACCCGCGGCCGCGTTCAGGCTCCCGGCCTCCATTCACGTGGTGGATCGGCGGCAGATCACCGAGGGCCAATACCGAAGCCTGCCTCAGGCGCTGCGTGACGTGCCGGGGGCGATGGTTCAGGAGACCGCGTTCGGCCAGGGCTCGCCCTACCTGCGGGGCTTCACGGGCTTCCGCAACCTGTTCCTGGTGGACGGCGTACGGCTCAACAACTCGGTGTTTCGCGACGGCCCCAATCAGTATTGGGCCACGGTGGACGTTCACGGTCTGGAGCGGCTGGAGGTGCTACAGGGTCCCGCCTCCAGCCTGTACGGCAGCGATGCCGTGGGAGGCACGGTGAACGCCGGCACCGGGGATCCGTTCCTGGCCCGGTCCCGTGCGCTGCTGAGAGCTGCCGCTGCCGAGTCTTCGCTGACGAGCCGGCTCGAGCTGGCGCTGCCGCGGCAACGCTGGGCGGCCCGCCTCGGCGCCACCGGGAAGACGTTCGGTGATCTCGAGGGCGGGCCCGGGGTTGGTGAGCAGCCGGGGGTGGGCTACGACGAGCATGCCCTGGACCTGAAGGTGGCCCGACACCTGGCCGGTGACTGGCGGCTGGATACCCTGGTCCAGCATGCGAGGCAGAACAACGTGCCGCGCACTCACCGGACCGTTCAGTCCGTGCCGTGGCACGGCACGAGCGCCGGCAGCGACCTGAAGAGGGAGCTCGATCAGGAACGTCAGCTCGGCTACCTGCGTCTCGGAAACACCGATCTCCACGGCCTCGTGGACGCCGCGTCCTTCACGTTGGCGTACTCCCGTGCCGAGGAAGTCCGGGACCGCGTCCGCGGGTCCGGAGCGCGAGACCTCCAGGGCTTCACGGTGAATACCTTGGGGCTGCTCGCCCAGGCCCGCTCCGCCACTTCGTTCGGGGTGACGACCTACGGTATCGACGTGTACCGCGACCACGTGGATTCCTTCTCCACCAGAAACCCGGTGCAGGGCCCGGTGGCGGACGACGCCCGGTACCGTACCGCGGACGTCTACCTGCAGCATCGGATCGCTCTCGCCGAGCGGGCAGAGCTCCTGGTCGGAATCCGCCATACCCACGCGGCGGCAGACGCGGACGGAGTGCTCGACCCGGCTACCGGTCGGCCTATGGGCATCGACGACGACTGGTACGCCACCGTGGCGAATCTCGGACTTGCGTGGGAGGTGGTGCCCGGGCGGCTGGTGGCGTTCGGCCGGGTTGCTCAGGGCTTCCGCGCCCCCAACCTGTCGGACCTCACCCGGTTCGACAGCGCCCGATCCAACGAGCTGGAGGTGCCCACGCCGGGGCTCGATGAAGAGCGGTTCCTGTCGGCGGAGATGGGGGTGAAGCGGCGGGGACGGCGCGTGGACCTGAGCCTCTCCGCGTTCCGCACCTGGGTGGACGACCTGATTCAGCGGGTGCCCACCGGCCGGATCGTCGACGGCGAGCACGAGATCACCAAAGCCAATCTGGGCGACGGCCGCGTGGACGGGGTGGAGGCGTCGTGGCGTGTCGCGGTCACCGACCACGTCCGTCTGTTCGGCACCTTGAGCTGGCTCGACGGCGAGGTGGAGACCTTTCCCACCTCGGCGCCGGTGCTGGTGCGGGAGCCGCTGGACCGGCTCATGCCGCTCACGGCGTCGCTGGGGGTGCGCTGGACGCCGGGGAACCACGGATTCTGGATCGAGGGAACGGTGCTGGGCGCCGAGGGGCAGGACCGGCTTTCGACCCGCGACTCCCTGGACATCTCCCGCATTCCCCCCGGAGGCACGCCGGGCTACGTGGTGGCCCACCTGCGGACCGGGGCGCGCATCGGCCGGCGGCTCGAGGTCACCGTGGGGGTGGATAACCTGAACGACGTGGATTACCGCATCCACGGGTCGGGTACCAACATGCCGGGCCGCAACCTGGTGCTGACGTTGCAGAGCGGGCTCTAACCGGGATCAGCGTTCATCGGGCACGTGCCGGCCCAGGCGGGCGAAGCGGGGCGGGCGCTTCTCCATGAACGCCCGCGCGCCCTCCACAGCGTCCGGGGCCACGACGAAGCGGTTCTGGCTCTCCTCCGCTTCCTCGAGCGCCTCCCGATAGCCGAGACCCAGGTGCCGGTAGACCAGCCGCTTGGTCTCGGCAATGGCCGCCGGCGACGTCGTCGCCGCCAGGTGGATCACGTAGTCGCGGGCGGTAGCAACCAGGGCGTCCGGGTCCGTGAGCCGGTCGACCAGGCCGAGGCTGCGGGCTTGCTCGGCATCGATGCGCTCGCTCGCCCACAGCAGATCCAGCGCCGCGCTCACGCCGGTCAGCCGGGGCAGCAGCCAGCTCGAGCCGTGCTCGGCGATGAGGCCCCGCTTCAGGAAGACGGTGGTGAAGCTCGCCGCCGTGGACGCGAAGCGCAGGTCGCACATGAGCGCGAGGATCATCCCGCCCCCGGCGGCGACTCCGTTCACGGCGGCGATGACCGGCTTGGGGATCTCCAGGAGGTAGCTGAACAGGCCGGGCAAAGCATCCGGGTCACGGCTCTGTGCGTCGCCGCCGACGCCGCTGCGCGTCGTTTCCGCCAGCACCTCGAGATCCAGGCCCGCGCTGAAGCCCCGGCCATTGCCGGTGACGACGATGCCCACCACCCGGTCGTCGTCTGCCGCGCGACGAACCGCATCGTGGATCTCCCGCAGCATCCGGTGGGTGAAGGCGTTGAGCTTGTCGGGGCGGTCGAGGCGAATCAGCGCGACCGGGTCGTCGATCTCGAGCGCAATCTCTGCATAGTCGGTGGGCATCAGGACCTCCGCTGTCAAACCAGGTTGATGCGCAGCCCGCACAGGTAGACCTGATCGGGCCCCGATACCGCGTTGCGCTCCCGGGCCGCTTCCAGCCCGGCGTTCCGGTCGACGGTGGCGACGTCTATGCCGCCCAGGCCCTCGGGGCGCCCGTCCGCGCAGGGCACGAAACGCAGGCTGGCGTTGTCCAGGTCGATTCGCCAGTGATCGCGTTCCTTCACCGCCTCGAGCTGGGCGATCTGCGACCAGCGTTCGGCTACCGCGGACGGATCGTCGCACTGAATCTCCGCCGCGGTGATGCCGGTGACTCGATCCAGCCGCCGTGCCCGTTGCCAGTCGTGTCCCGCCGGCTCCCACGGGCCGTCCGGCGCGTGCGCGTCGGGGCCGAGTTGCTCGTCGATCTCGAAGAACGAGCCGCCCGTATCCTTCGGGTGGAGCTGCATGTTGCGGAAGTCCCGGGTCTCGAACTGATTGACGATGCGGATGCGCAGGTCCTGTACCCGTTTTCGGCGCGGCCGGTGCTCGTCGCACTGGGTGATGACCATGTAGCCGCCCTCGCCGCCGCGCCGCGTCAGGTAACGCCCGGCTGCGGTATCGGGCCGGGTGGGCGCCACCACCTCCAGGAACTGATTGCCCACCGGCATGAGTACGTTTTCCAGGCCGAAGCGGGCCACGCCCGGGTCCCGATAGCAGACGTCGAGGCCGAGCACCTCCATGAGATCCCGTTCCACCGGGGCGAGCGCTTCAGCCACCAGGGCGATCTGCCGCAGTCTGAGCCACATGACGAACCCCTTCCGCCGTCGGACCTCCAGTGTACCGGCCATGGTGCCGCGGTTTCACCTGCATCCCACGCCGTTGCGCCACGCGGTAGAATCAGGCTTTTCCGGGGGAGGTATCGCATCGTCATGCGTTCGTTCATGGTCGTGACGACCGTTTCGGTCCTGCTCGCCGGCTGCGGTCAGGAGGGGACGGCGCAGCCGGGCGCCGCCGCGGCGCCTGCAGCGGAAACTCCGTTCACCGATGTCCGGGTCACGCCGGACGTGGCGGCGAAATGGGCACGAAGCTGCGCCCTGTGCCACGCCGACGGCACCGGCGGCGCCCCGGTGGCTGGCGATGCCGAGGGGTGGGCGCCGCGGCTGGCTCAGGGGGAGGCGGTGCTGCTCGCCCACACCGTGGAAGGCTTCAACGCCATGCCGCCCCTGGGTTACTGCATGGACTGCGGCTGGGAGGATTTCCGGGCGCTGATTCGCTTCATGGCGCTGGAGCCGGGTGCTCCGGCGGGGGGCGCGTCATGAGCCGCCTGTCGCGACGCCGGTTCGTCGCCGGTAGCCTGCTTGGAGGCCTGGCGGCGGCCCTGGGGCCGGGTTCCCGGGGCGCCCCTGCCTCGCCATTGCCCTGGCGCAACTGGTCCGGCGGTCTGGTTGCCCATCCTGCGGGCCGGTTCGCTCCGGCCAGCGAGGATGAGCTGGCCGCGTTCCTCGCCCGGGCGGACCGGGTGCGGCCGGTGGGTGCGGGGCATTCGTTCTCGCCCCTGGTGCCCACCGACGGCCATCTGGTGGTGCTCGACCGCCTGGCCGGGCTCATCGATCACGACCCGGAGACCAGCACCGCCACCTTCGGCGCCGGCACCCGGCTCGGCGACATGGGCAAGCCCCTGCTCGACGTGGGCCAGGCCATGATCAATCTCCCGGACATCGATCGTCAGACCCTTGCCGGCGCCACCGCCACCGCCACCCACGGCACCGGCGCCCGCTTCACCGCGCTGTCGGGCTACATCACCGGCCTGCGCCTGGTGACGCCGACGGGCCAGGTGCGGGACCTGAATGCCGAGAGCGATCCGGATCTGTTCGATGCGGCCCGGGTGTCCCTCGGATCCCTCGGGGTGATCACCCGCATCACCCTGCAGAACCGCCCGGCCTACCGGCTCAAGGAAATGAATTGGGTGCAGCCCATCGAGGAGGTGCTGGCGGAGTTCGACGACCGCGTGGCCCGCCACCGTCATTTCGAGATGTTTCCGCTCACCCATTCGGACTACGCGCTGGTGCTCGCCATCGACGAGACCGACGAGCCCATCGACAACCCGCCTCCGAGCCCGGAGGATGAAGCCGCCTTCGACGAAGCCATGCGCGCGTGGCTCGCGGTGCCGCCGGGGGAGCGGCGGCCGCTCGTGAACGGCATGGCGCAGCAGATCCAACCCTCCGAGGCCGTGGACGTTTCGTATCGGATCCTCGCCAACGTCCGCAACAATCGATTCAACGAGATGGAATACTCCGTTCCGGTGGAGGCCGGACCGGCGTGCCTGCGCGAGGTGCTGGCCGCCATTGCCGAGCAGGAGCTCGACGTGGTGTTTCCCCTCGAGTACCGCTACGTCAAGGGTGACGATCTGTGGCTCAGCATGTTCCATGGCGGCGACCGCGCCGCCATCTCGGTCCACCGCACCGCCTTCGCCGATCATCGGCCGCTGTTCGACGCCGTGGAGCCCATCTTCTGGAAGTACGGCGGGCGTCCCCACTGGGGCAAGTTGCACAACCTGGAGCGGCCGCAGCTCGAGCGCCTGTACCCCCGGTTCGCCGACTTCGCGGCGTTGCGGGCGGAGCTGGACCCCCGGGGCAAGCTTCTGAACCCGCACCTTGGGAAGCTCTTCGGTCATGAAACGGCGTAGTCTCCTCAAAGGGGCCGGCGTCGGGCTGGCGGCGCTCGGTGCGGGGGCATGGTTGTGGCGGCCGGAGGACCTCACGCGGCCGCACGACCCGTATTTCTCGGCGCTGAACGACCTGCTGAAGGCCCACGGCCCGGGACGTCCGGTCATGCTCGTGGACCTCGAGCGGATGGATGCCAACGTGGATGCGCTGGCGTCGTCCGTAGGTCCGGACAAGACCTACCGCGTGGTGGTGAAGTCCCTGCCATCGGTGCCGCTGCTCCGGCGAGTGATGCAGCGGGCGCGAACCGACGCGCTGATGGTGTTCCATCAGCCGTTTCTGAACGAGGTGGCGCGATCGTTTCCCGGCGCCGATGTGCTGCTCGGCAAGCCCATGCCGGTGAAGGCGGTGGAGACGTTCTACCGGGAGCTGGCGGCGGAACCCGGCGCCCCTGCGTTTCAGCCTGCCCGTCAGGTGCAGTGGCTGGTGGACAGCCAGGCGCGGCTGCTGCAGTACCAGTCGCTGGCCCGGCGGCTCGGCGTGCACATGCGGATCAATTTGGAGATCGACGTGGGCCTGCATCGGGGCGGGCTGCCGGAGCCCGAAGCCCTGGACGGTCTGCTGAGTGTCATAGACGGCGATCCGCAGCATCTTTCCATGGCCGGCTTCATGGGTTACGAGCCGCATCTGAGCGGCCTTCGGGCCGAGCTGGAGCACCCGGCGGTCCAGCAGGTTCTGGGCCGCTACCGCGGCTTCGTCGAGCGGGCCCAGAGCGCCGGTGTGGATCCCGCGGCCCTGACGCGCAACGGCGCCGGCAGTCACACGCTCGCCATCTATCGGCGTGACAGGCTGATGAACGACCTCTCCGCGGGGTCCGGCGTCGTCAAACCCAGCGATTTCGACACCCACCATCTCGCCGCCCACGTGCCCGCGGTGTTCATCGCCACGCCAATCCTCAAGCGCTACGACGAGCTGCGGGTGCCGGGGGATCCGTGGCTGGCGCCGGCGCTTTCGTGGTGGAATCCCAACCGCCGGCGCCTGTACTTCATCTACGGCGGTTACTGGAAAGCCCGCTTCGTCTCGCCGGCGGGCGTGCCGGACGCCCTCTACCACAGCACCAACCAGGAGCCGGTGACCACCTCCACCGCCGTGAATCTGGCGGTGGACGACTACATGTTCCTTCGGCCCACCCAGAGCGAGCACGTGATGCTGCAGTTCGGCGAGCTGCTGGCGGTGAGAAGAGGGGAGATTGTGGAGCGGTGGGAAGTGTTTGGATGAGCCGCTGTCCGCTATCTGCTATCCGCTATCCGCAGGAACCTGGTAGCCAGATTCATGCGATGACCCTCTAGCGGAAGGCGGACAGCGGATAGCGACCGGATTGCCACTCGAGCTTCCTGGTACAATCCCCCCGTGTCAAGCCGCTCCCGGAGCTGTATGAGAAGCGATACCGAAGCCTGGTTGATGGAACATCGCATCGACGAGGTGGAAGCCACCATCCCGGACATGGCCGGGGTGCCCCGAGGCAAGTTCTTTCCCGCCCGCAAATTCCTTCGACACAACCTGCGCCTACCCGAGTCGGTGTTCCTGCAGGGGATCACCGGGGACTACGGGGATGTCCCGGGCGACCTGTTCGACATCGATCCCGATCTGATCCTGGAGCCGGACTACGACACCCTGCGCCTGGTGCCCTGGACGAACGAGCCCACCGCCAGCGTCATCGTCGACTGCTATCGCCAGGACGGGCAGCCGCTGGCGCACGCCCCCCGACAGGTGCTGAAGCGCATTCTGAAGCTCTACGCCGACAAGGGCTGGCAGCCGGTGATCGCTCCGGAGGTGGAGTTCTATCTGGTCAACCAGAACACGGACCCCGACTACCCCCTGCAGGCGCCGGTGGGCCGTGCTGGGCGGCGGGAAGCCGCCGGGCGGATGTACAGCATCGAGGCGGTGAACGAGTTCGATCCCATCATCGAGGACATCTACGACTACTGCGAGGCCATGCAGATCGACGCCGACTCGCTCTCCCACGAGGACGGCGCCGGGCAGCTCGAGGTGAACATCCTCCACGGCGACCCCCTGGAGCTGGCGGATCAGGTATTCCTGTTCAAGCGCGTGGCCCGGGAGGCGGCGTTCAAGCACGGCATCTACGCCACCTTCATGGCCAAACCCATGGAGGGTCAGCCCGGCAGTGCGCTGCACCTGCACCAGAGCCTCTTGGACGTGAAGACGGGGCGGAACCTGTTCTCGACGGAGGACGGCTCGGACAGCAACCTGTTCCGTTCCTACATCGCCGGGCTGCAGAAGTACGTGCCCTCGTCGTTGATCATCTTCGGTCCGTACATCAATTCCTACCGGCGTTTCACCCGCTACCTGGCGGCGCCCATCAACGTGCAGTGGGGCTACGACAACCGCACCGTGGGGCTCAGGGTGCCGCGCTCCGACCCCGCCAACCGGCGGGTCGAGAACCGCATTCCCGGCGCCGACGTGAACCCCTACCTCGCCATCGCCGCGTCGCTGGCCTGCGGCTACATGGGCATGGTGGAGGGGCTCGAGCCCACCGAGCCGCTCACCGGCAGCGCCTACAAGCTCGAGCAGGGCCTGGCCCGCGACCTGTTCGCGGCCCTGGACCTGATGGAGGCCTGCACGCCGCTGCACGACATCTTCGGCCACGAGTTCGTGGAGCTGTACTGCGCCATCAAGCGGGTGGAGCACGAGACTTACTTCCAGGTCATCAGCCCCTGGGAGCGGGAGCACCTGCTGCTCAACGTCTGACCGGACCTCGCGCCCTGCGGGCGAGATTCCGATCGTGCAGAGGGGTGAAGCATCGGCGCCGCGCTCGGCGTACGAGCGGAATCGACGCCTCGCGCAGCCTCCTCCGGAGGTTCTCTCGCTTAGCGGAGTTGCCCCCTCCGGCATCTGCCTTCGGCGGCTGCCGGAGCGGTCAATCCGCTGCCCCGCGCGCCAGCGCGGGCCTCGACGGCGCGACAGTGGCTTACGATTCCGCTCGTACGCCGATCGCTCCCGTTGTTCTCCTCGCAGCGATCGGATCGCGCCCGCAGAGGGCGATGTCCGGTCAGCCGCGGCCAGGCTCGGGAGCCAGGGTCCAGCGGTCCGGCCGCGCCTGGCGCCATTCCTTGCGCATGTGCTCCGGCACCGCGGCGTCGTCGAGGAGCTGGCCCGGCTCCAGGTAGTCGTAGAGCTCGGCCATGTTGCGGATCTGCATGTCGTCGACCCGGCGGAAGAGGTGCTCGGGCCGGAGCTCGGTCGTGGAGTGCAGCCCCATGGCGCCGAGCAGCTCGAAGAAGCCGCGCGTGGTGTTGCGGTGGAAGCTCGCCACCCGCGCGGTCTTGTCGGTGACGTCGAGCCCGTAGACCAGGGCCGGGTTCTGGGTGGTGATGCCGGTGGGGCATGTGTTGGCGTTGCAGCGCAGCGACTGGATGCAGCCCAGGGCCAGCATCATGCCGCGCGCGCTGGCGCAGAGATCCGCACCCACCGCCAGGGCTCGGACCATGTGGAACGCCGTGATGATCTTGCCGGAGGCGATGATGCGCACGTCGTCGCGCAGGCCCGCGCCCACCAGGGCGTTGTGCACGAACACCCAGGCGTCCCGGGCGGGCATGCCCACGGAATTGGTGAACTCGAGCGGCGCGGCGCCCGTCCCACCTTCGCCGCCGTCCACGGTGATGAAATCCGGGGTGATCCCGGTTTCCACCATGGCCTTGCAGACGGCGAAGAAGTCGGTGCGCCGGCCCACGCAGAGCTTGAATCCCACGGGTTTGCCGCCGGAGAGCTCACGCAGCCGGGCGACGAACTCCAGGAGCCCTACGGGAGTGTGGAACTCCGGGTGCGACGCCGGGGAGATCACAGTGACGCCCGGCTCGATCAGTCGGATGCGGGCGATCTCCTCGGTGACCTTCACCCCGGGCAGAACCCCGCCGTGGCCGGGCTTGGCGCCCTGGGAGAGCTTGAGCTCGATCATCTTCACGGCGTCCCGGGCGGCCTGGCGCTGGAACTCGTCCGGATCGAAGCGCCCGTCCCGGGTCCGGCAACCGAAGTACCCGGAGCCGATCTGCCAGATCAGGTCGCCGCCGCCTTCCAGGTGCTGGGAGCAGATGCCGCCCTCGCCGGTGTTCTGGGCGAAGTCTCCGAGCCTGGCGCCGCGGTTCAGGGCCAGCACCGCCCGTGAGGACAGCGCGCCGAAGCTCATGGCGGATATGTTGAGGAGCGATGCTCGGTAGGGTTGTGCGCAGTGGGGCCCGCCCACGCTCACCCGCTGGTCCATCTTGGCGGAGTGGTGCGCCGCCATGGAGTGGCTCGCCCACTCGTAGCCGACCTCGTAGACGTTGCGCTGGGTACCGAACGGCTGGGTTTCCAGCTCGTTCTTCGCGCGGCGGTACACCAGCGAGCGCAGCTCCCGTTCCACCGGGTAGGCGTCCACGTTGGTCTCGATGAAATACTGCTGGATCTCCGGGCGCATCATCTCCATGAAGTAGCGCACGTGACCGAGCAGCGGAAAGTTGCGCAGCACCGTGTGACGGCGCTGCAGAGCGTCGCGGAAACCGACGGCTGCGAGGGGCAGGATCACTGCCAGCGACCACAGGGCCGCCGGCCACACGGTGGCCAGGCCCGCCACCGCGGCGAGGCTGGCGATCAGCGCCCGGAGCAGCCTGCGCCGGACCACGTCAGCGCGCGTATTTCAGCTCGCCGCCGACGAACGTCAGGTCCACCTCGGTGGCCGGGATGTCCGCTTCCGGGATGGTGAGAATGTCCTGGGAGAGCACCACGATGTCTGCGAGCTTGCCGGGGGTGAGGGAACCCTTGATGTCCTCCTCGAAGGCGGCGTAGGCGTTGGTCAAGGTGTAGCTTTCGAGCGCCTCCTGCCGGGTCATGGCCTGTTCCGGATGGAAGCGCTCGCCGTTGTTCATGACCCGGGACACGGAGGCGTAGTAGGAGGCGATGGGATCGATGGCCTCCACCGGCACGTCCGTGCCGTTGCCGACGAGGGCTCCGCTGTCGATGAGGTCGCGCCAGAGGTAGGAGGTCGCGCGGGTGCGCGCCTCGCCGAGCCGGGTGGGGATCCAGGGGCCGTCGGAGGTGCAGTGGGTGCCCTGCATGGCGGCGATCACCCCCAGCGCGCCGAAGCGGCCCACGTCGTCCGGGTGGATGTGCTGGGCATGTTCGATCCGCCAGCGCAGGGGCTTGCCGTCCACGCCGGCGCGCTGCCACACCCGCTCGTAGAGATCCAGCGTCTCCCGGTTGGCCCGGGTGCCGATGGCGTGGGTGTTCACCTGAAAGCCGTGCTCCACGGCGATCTCGGCGGTGCGCTCGATGTCCTCCACCGGCTCGAGCACCAGGCCTGCGCTTTCGGGCAGATCCTCGTAGGGTTCGAGCAGCCAGGCGCCGTGAGCGCCCAACGCCCCGTCGATCTGCCGCTTGATGGAGCGCACGGTCAGGAAGTCGTTGCCCTCGGCCACCATGCGGTACTTCGGCAGCATGGCCGCCAATTCCTCGTTCGACTGCCGCCGCACCATCACGTACAGCCGCACCGGCAGCTCGCCTTCCGCCTCGAGCCGCTTGAAGAAATCGATGGTGGCGAAGTCGGCGCCGGCGTCTTGGAAGGAGGTGACGCCGTGACGCAGGGCCTCCTCGCCGGCCAGCCGAACCCGATCCCGCAACAGCGCCTCCTGCTGCTCGGCGGTCAGGCGCTGGTCGTAGCGGGACACGGCCTCGTCCACCAGCCGTTGCGCCGTTTCGCGCAGAAGACCGGTGGCCTCGCCCTCCGCGGTGCGCACGATGGTGCCGCCGGGCGGGTCCGGGGTGTCGTCGTCGATGCCGGCCGCCGCCAGGGCCGCGTCGTTGGCGAAGGCGGCATGGCCGCTGGCATGGCCCAGCAGCACCGGATTGTCCGGTGACACTTCGCTCAGGCTGTCGTTACGGGGCACGCCGTCCACCGCGTCCTCGGGCACGGCGTCCCATTTGTCCTGGTGCCAGCCGCGGCCGAATATCCACTCCCCGGGCTCGGCCCGATCCGCGGCCACCGCCACCTTGCTCACCACCTCGTCCCAGTTGCGCACGGCGCTCAGGTCGAGAATCTGCTGGGCCCGGCCCAGGCTCAGGTAGTGGCCGTGGCCTTCGATGAAGCCTGGGATGGCCAGCCGGCCGTGAAGGTCGATCACTTCGGTTTCGGGACCCACGTAGGCGGCGATCTCCTCGTTGCTGCCAGCGGCGGTGATGGTGTAACCGGTCACCGCCAGGGCCTGGACGTCACCCAGCTCGGGATCCACGGTCGCCACCCGGCCCCCGCGCAGCACCAGGTCAGCCGGCTGAACCGCGGGCGAGTCGGTGACGGCCGCGGCGTCCTGGCCCGTCTGGCCGCAGCCGCCGAGGCCCATCAGTACCGTCAGGGCCAGTGTCCCGAGCCCCGTGATCGTCCTTCGCATCCCCGCCATAGCCCATTTCCCCGTGAGTGAGCCGTGACTTTGGCATCGGCGGCAGGGCTATGCAAATCGTCAGGCTACCTCCATGCTCCGGCTGCATCGCGCGGCGGAGGTGGGTATGGTGTCGGGAACCTGGTCGATCACGGGCGTCTAATCGACAATGCGGTCCGGTCTGGTGTCATTCTTCCTGGTGGTGCTCCTGGGCGCGGGGCCGGCGTCGGCCCAGATACCGGCGCTGGTGGACGCGGTGCTGGAGCTGGGTCAGCCGGGTGCCGAGGCGTCCTGCGCGTACACACGTACCCGGCTGAATCCGGAGCATTCCAAGACCGAGCGCTACGACCCCTCCGATCCCGAGTCGCCGTGGCGCCTCGTGGCCATGGACGGCCAGCCGCCCACGACGGAGCAGCTTCGCCGCTACGCCCAGGATGCCGATGATCGCAGCGACCGCCGCCACCCCCTGGAATTCGACATCCGTTCCATGGTGAGCCCGGACGGCTGGGAGCTGGTGTCCGAGACTGCGGACGAGGTGACCTACCGCTTCCGCCTGCGGCCCAGCGACGAGATTCCGGAGCACCTGGTGGACAAGGTTCGGGGCACCATGGTCGTGGCCAGGGATCCCCTGCGGCCCGTGCGCATCACCATCGAGAACACCGAGCCCGCGTACGTGGCGCCGTTCGTCCGCGTCGCCGAGTTCTTTCAGGAGCTACGCTTCAGCTGGAGCGACGCGGTGGACGGCCCCGTGCTGACGGAAATCGAGACCCGCCGCCGTGGCCGTGCCCTGGCAGTGAAGTCGTTGCGCAAGGACAAGATCGTGCACTACGGCGACTACGACTGCAGCTCGAGAACGCCTCAGGCCGCCGGCTGATCCGCCCCCGCGCTCACCCCGCTCTCGGGTATAGTCCGGTCTTACCCCTTCGGGAGAGCTGGAGCATCACATGACGGACAACGAGCGCATCATCCGCGATTTCATCGCTGCCTGGTCGCGGCTGGACCCGGCGGAGCTGGCAGGCTACTTCACCGAGGACGGCTGTTACTACAACATCCCCACGGAGCCGGTGCGCGGCCGGGACAACGTGGAGCAGTTCATCCGCGGCTTCACCTCCACCTGGACGGCCACGGACTGGGAGCTGGTGAGCATCGCCGCCAGCGGTGACCGGGTGTTCGCCGAGCGGGTGGACCGCACCAAGACCACCCAGGGCGATGTGGACCTGCCCTGCGTGGGCGTGTTCGAGATGCAGGACGGCAAGATCCGGGAGTGGCGCGACTACTTCGATCTGAACACCTTCATGCAGGCCATGAAGGGCTGATCCGGGAAGGCAGTGCTGGCGGAAGCCGTCGACATCCGGCGCTGGTTGCGTGACGACCGGCGCACCCCCTACCTGGAGCGCCTCGAGCGGGACCGGGCGCTCGGGCGCAGCCTGGACGCAGGGAGCGACGCGGAGCGTGTCCTCGGCTGGTGGCGGCTGCTGCGGCAACAGGCCGCCGCCGCGGAGGAGCCCAGCCTGGGGCAACGGGTAGAAGCCGGCCGGCGGCTGGCGGCCGCGGCGCTGGCGCTGCTGGGGGTGCTCCTGGGGTCGGCGGTGGCGGGGGTCGCATTCACCTACGACGGCCGTTATCCAGTGAATCTTTTCACCCTGCTCGGGGTGCTGGTGGGGCTGCCGGCCCTGATGCTGATGTTCACCCTGCTGCTGCTGCCCGGACGGGTTCCGGGGCTCGGGGCGCTGCAGTCGCTGGCGGCGGGCATGAACGCCGGCCGCTGGATCGGCGCCTGGCTCGACCGCTTCCTCGGCGCCGAGCTGTTCGCTCCGGGACTCCTGGGCTCCGGCAGCGTCAGCGCCTTTTCCCGCTGGCAGCTCGTGGTGTTCTCCCAGTGGCTGGCGCTGGGTTTCTTCGCCGGCGCGCTGGCCGTGGCGATGCTGCTCGTAACCTTCAGCGACCTGGCTTTCGGCTGGAGCACCACCCTGGACATGAGCCCGGCGTTGGTTCACGGCTGGGTGTCTGCGCTGGCGACGCCCTGGGCGTCCTGGTTGCCGGCCGCAACCCCCGACCTCGCCCTGGTGGAAGCCTCCCGCTATTTTCGCCTGGAGGAAGGCCGCATGCCCCTCGAGCGGGTGGAGCGCCTCGGCCAGTGGTGGCCGTTCGTGCTCACGACGGTGCTGGTGTACGGCGCGCTTCCGCGCTTGCTTCTGCTCCTGGTCGGCGCGTGGCGGCTGCGCCGGGCCACGGTGGCGCTGCTCCAGGACGACCCGGAGGTGACGGCGCTGCTCGATCGCATGGCCACCCCGCTGGTGGCGCTGGGCGGCGCCGCGGACGGTGAGCGCGCCGAGTCCGACCGGGAGCGGCTGCCGCCGCCACGCGAGCCGGTGTCGGCGGAAGGTCTGTTGCTCGTCATCTGGAACCAGGCGGTCTCCGCCGACGCTGCCCGGGCCTGGCTCGGCGCCACCCTGGGGGTGCAGCCCGCGGCGACCCTGGATCTGGGGGTGCTGCAGAGCCCGGCGGAGCAGCGGCAGATTCTTCGCGCCGTGCGGGAGGAACTCGCCGGGCCGCCACGGCGCCTGATCGTGGTCACCAAGGGCTGGGAGCCGCCCCTGCTCGAGTTCGTGGACTTCCTCGAGATGATGAGGGAGGAACTGGGGGAGGCCTCCATCACCGTGGTACCGCTGGGGGTCGGCGGCGAGTCCGTGGAGTCCGGCCAGCGCGACGTGTGGGCCCGGACCCTGGCGCGGGTGCGCGATCCGCGCCTGTACGTGATGGAGGCGGCGTCGTGATCCCCACCTTCGCCGTGGTGGGCCACCCGAACAAGGGCAAGAGCAGCATCGTCGCGACCCTGGCGGAGGAGGAGCAGATCGCCATCGCGGCCACCCCACGCACGACCAAGAGCGCGCACCGCTACACCTTGAGCATCGACGGCGCGCCGCAGTACGTGCTGGTGGACACGCCGGGGTTCCAGCGCGCCCGGGCGGTGCTGGACTGGCTCGAGGCTCGTGCCGCCAGCGCCCAGGAGCGGCCGGCCCTGGTGGCGCAGTTCGTGGAGGAGCACCGGGACGACCCGAGGTTTCACGACGAGGTGGAGCTCCTGGGGCCGGTGGTCGAAGGGGCCGGCATCCTCTACGTGGTGGACGGCGCCAAGCCCTACGGCCCGGAGTACGAGGTGGAGATGCAGGTGCTGCAGTGGACAGGGCAGCCGCGCATGGCGCTGATCAACCTCATCGGCGAGGGCGATTACGTTGAGGAGTGGCGCCAGGGGCTGGGGCAGTACTTCTCCATCGTGCGGGTGTTCGACGCCGTGCGCGCGGACTTCTCCAAGCGCATCGCGCTGCTCAAGGCCTTCGCCGAGCTGAACGAAGCCTGGCGCCCGGCCATCGACCGCGCGGTGGCCGCGCTGACGGCGGAGCGGGACCGGCGCCGCCACCGGGCCGCGGCGGAGATCGTCGACACTCTGGTGGAGTGCCTGGGCATGGTGGAGCGGGGGCCGCTCTCCGATGCGGACGCGGCTTCCCCGGAGCGCCGCGCGGCATTGGAATCGCGCTTGCTGGAGCGGCTGCGGGACCGCATACGCGAGCGCGAGCGGGAATCCCGGGATCGGGTGCAGAGCCTGTACCGCCATCAGAGTCTGCGGCGGGAGGAGGCGTCGGCGGAGCTTCTCGAAGCCGACATCTTCACCGCGGAGGGCTGGGAACTGTTCGGCTTGTCGCGCACTCAACTGGTGCTGTCCGGGGCCGTCTCGGGAGCGGTGGCCGGGGGCGGAATCGATGCCCTGCTGGGAGGCGCCTCGCTGCTCCTGGGTGCGGGACTCGGCGCGGTGCTCGGCGGTGCCGGGGCCTGGTTCGGCGGCCGTGAGCTTGCCCGGGTCAAGGTGCTCGGGCAGTCTCTGGGTGGGCGCGTGCTCCAGGTGGGACCGGTACGTGCCGCCAACTTTCCCTGGGTGTTGCTCGGCCGGGCCTGGGTGCACCACGATCTGGTGGCGGAACGGAATCACGCCCGCCGGGAAGCCATGTCCCTGGCCGTCACCGGTGAGGAGCACCTGATGGACCGGCTTCCCGACCGGCTGCGCCGGGACCTGGCCGCGGCCATCAAGCGGGTGACCCGGGACGGGGCCGATGCCGAGCGGCGCCAACGGCTGGTGTCCCTGGTCGAGGACATGCTGGCGCTGGAAGCGCCGGGACGCGCGGGTACTGCCGGGGCGGAGTCGGATGGGGCGGGTCCCGGCGGTGGACGAGCGAGCGGAGGAGGACCATGAGCCCAACCGACAACGCTCCCGAGTTCGAGGACGCTTTTCTGGTGGATGGCGTGCGGGTGTTCATCCGGCCCATCGCACCCGCTGACCGCGACCGTGAGGCCGAGTTCGTGCGCCGGCTCTCCCCGGCATCACGCTACTTCCGCTTCCACTCCGCCTTGCGCGAGCTGACCCCCGCCATGCTCGAGCGCTTCACCCATGTCCACTACCCGGACGACCTGGCGCTGGTGGCATTGGCCGACACGCCCAGCGGGCAGGAGCAGATCGGCGTCGCCCGCTACGTGCGCGAGCCGGGCACGGATACGGCGGAGATCGCCGTGGTGGTGGCGGACGACTGGCAGGGCAAGGGCATCGCCACACGCCTGCTCACCAACCTCAGGGACCTGGCCGCGGAGGCGGGCATTCATCGGCTGGTGGCCAGCGTGCTGCGGGAGAACGGCCGAATGCTCCACCTCGTGCGCGACCTGGGGTTCGAGCTGGAGCCTGCCCGGGACGACTTCCGCATCTCCCGCCTCGGCAAGCGGGTGGAGCCGCCCGGGCACTAGCGCGGCGTCAGCCGTGACCCGACCGCCACGAATCCGGAGAGGGTGGGGAGCCCGAGCGCCACGGCACCTAGCTAGAACAACACCCGCCCTCGGCACCTTCACCGGCACCTCCGCGAACGACCGTAAAGAAGCGGATTTTCTCAACTGAAACAATGTCTTGAAGCGATTCTAAAGGCGGCTGTCGGAAACGTTCCGAAGGCTTCGGAGTGATTTCAGGACCTCAGGCGCCGCGGCGTGGAGGATGTGCCCCACATTCACCAGGCCGTTGCGGGATCGCGCCATGTTCAACCTCAGCCACACCAATCCGGTCGCCACCGTCGTGGTGTTCCTCATCGCCGGCATTCTCGGCGGCGCCGCTCTGGTCAGCCTGCCGGTGCAGCTCACCCCGAACCTGGAGCAGCCCAAGATCACCATCCTCAACTTCTGGCGCGCGGCCGCGCCGGCGGAGATGGAGGCCGAGCTGGTGGAGCCCCAGGAAGAAATCCTCCAGACCATCACCGGACTCGAATCCATCCAGTCCTCGGTGAGAGCGGGACTCGCCATCACCACGCTGTCGTTCCCGGTGGGCACCGACATGCAGATGAAGCTCATGGACGTGATCAACGCCATGAACCAGGCTCCGCCCCGCCCGCGGGATGCCGGCGAGCCGGCCATCAGCCTGGGCGGACTCGAGCAGCCGCTGGCCACCTTGCTCATCCGCAAGACCGGCGCGGATGCGGACGGGGACTTCACCGGCGAGCAGGAGCTCATCCGCCAGACCGTGTCGCCGAGTCTGCGCCGGATTCCCGGCGTTACCCAGGTGGAACTCTCGAGCTTCCGCGACCCCCAGCTCGAGATCGTGTTCGACCCGTACCGCATGGCGGCGCTCGGGGTGCAGCTGGATACCCTGCTCCAGCGCATCCGCAGCGCCGGCAACGTCTCCGGCGGGTTCGCCTCGGTGGGCCGGCGCGAGTACACCGTTCGATTCGCCGGCCAGTACGCCGCCAACCAGTGGGCGGAGATGATCGTCGCCTACAACGAGGGCCGGCCCGTGCGGCTGGGGGAGATCGCCGAGGTGCGTCAGGGCCATGAGCCGGCCCGGAGCTTCGCCTACCGGGACGGCTCGCCCGCGTTCTACGTGCAGGTGTTCGTCGCCAGCGACGCCAACACCGTAGACGTGATGGCGGCATTGAAAGAGCGTGTCGCCACGATCAACCAGGAGCATCTGTCCCCGGCCGGGCTGGAGCTGATCCTGAGCTTCGACTCTTCCGAGCACATCAAGCGTGCCGTGGCCCTGGTGCAGGGCAATCTGGGCCTCGGGATCGTGCTCGCCATGGGGCTGCTCTACCTGATGCTGCGGGGCTGGCGGGCTACGCTGCTCATCGCCATCACCATTCCCGTCTCGCTGCTGGCGGCCCTGCTGGTGTTGGATCTTCTGGGGCGCAGCCTCAACATTATCTCGCTGGCGGGTCTCGCCTTCTCGGTGGGACTGGTGCTGGACGCCGCCATCGTCGTGCAGGAGAACATCGTGCGCCTGCTGCAACACGGCGCGCCACTGCGCCAGGCGGTGGTGCAAGGGACCCGGGAGGTAGCCCCGGCACTGTTCGCCTCCACGCTCACCACGGTGGCGATCTTCACGCCCATCGTGTTCATGCAGGGGGTGGAGGGCCAGCTCTTCTACGACCTGGCGATCAGCATGGCCGTGGCGGTGTGCGCTTCCATGCTGGGCGCGTTCTTTCTGGTGCCGGTGGTGGCTGGAGTATTCCTGCAAGGTGAGGCCCAGGGTGGCCAGACGCCTCGCTTCTGGCACCGTCTGGCCCGACGTTATCTCCGGCTGACGGCCACGGACGCACGAGCCTTCGCCTGGCTGCTGGTGCTGGCGCCGGGCGCTGCGGCGGTGATCTGGGCATTGACGCCCGATACAGATTTCCTGCCGGAGGCGAAATGGGAGGGCATCGTCACGGTGTTCTCCGTACCTCCCGGCGCCAGCTACGAGACGCTGGAAAAGGAGATCGGACGCACCCTCATGCGGCGGCTGGAGCCGTACCGCACCGGCGAGAAATCGCCCGCCATTCGTGGCTACAACCTCGCCATGAGCGAAGGCGGTAAGGTGCTATTCGTCTACCCGGAAGACCCGCGCCAGGTGGAGGCTGTGCTGACGCTGCTGCGCACCGAGATCCTCGTCGGGCTGCCCGACACCCGCGCCTATCCGTTTCAGTCGTCGCTGCTGAGCCTGAACGTGGGCGGCAATCGCACCGTCTATCTGAATTTCAACGGCGAGCTGGACGACACCTCGCGTCAGGTGGCGATCCTGACCATGGAACGCCTGGCGAGTGAACTCCCCGGTGCCGGCATCCGGCCGCTGCCCAACCTGAACGCGGCTCAGCCCCAGCTCGTGCTGCACCCGGAGGATCACGCCGTGGCCCAGGCAGGCCTGAGTCGGAATCAGGTGGCGGACATGGTGCGGGCGGCCACCAGCGGCCTGTACGTGGGCGAGCAGTTCGACGGCAGCCAGCGCCAGGACATCATCCTTAAGGCGCCGCGCTGGACCACGCCGGAGCAGCTCCAGGCCGTGCCCCTCGCCACGCCTCTGGCCGGCGTACAGACCCTGGGTCAGCTTACCCGGGCGGAACGCCGCGCCGGACCCACGCAACTGCGGCGCTACAACGGCGAACGCACCTTCACGCTGGCCATCACGCCACCCTCGGAGGTGTCGCTGGAACGCACCTTGGAGATCCTGGCCCCCATCATGGCCGATGCCCAGCGGCAGGTCAGCGGCGGCGTTCGCCTGAGCCTGTCCGGGGGCTCCGACGATCTGGCCGACACCGTGGCCACCATGACCAGGAATTTCGGCTTTGCGGTGCTGGTGCTGTTCCTGCTGATGACCGCGCTGTTCCGCTCGGCCCTGGACAGCCTGGTGGTGCTGGCTTCCATGCCCATGGCGCTGGCGGGCGGCGTGCTGGGTCTGCGGGCGCTGAACCTGTTCGCCTTCCAGTCCTTGGACCTGTTGACCATGATCGGATTCGTCATCCTCATGGGGCTGGTGGTGAACAACGCCATCCTGCTCATCGACCGCGCCCGCCGGGGGCGCTCGGAGGGCCTCTCCCCCGAAGAATCCATTCGCATGGCCGTGGAGACACGCGTGCGGCCCATCTGGATGAGCACCCTGACCTCCGTGGTGGGCATGCTGCCGCTAGCTCTCGTACCCGGAGTGGGCAGCGAGATCTACCGCGGCCTCGCGGTGGTGATCGTCGGCGGCATGCTCGCCAGCACGGCCTTCACGGTGATCTTCATGGCCTCGGCGCTGCGGCTGCTCGACCGCCTCAGGGCCGGCCTCGCCCGCACCGGAACGGCTGCGGAATCCGCCATTCAATCGTCCTGACACGGAGTCATCGACATGAACTACCTGCAATATCTGAAGAAAGCCCTGGCAGGCGCCATCACCGTGACCGGCGCGCTCCTGATCAACACCGCCGCTCTGGCGGCCGAGCCCCCGGTGGTCTCGGTGGTGCCGGTGGAGTCCGCCCAGGTGAGCCCCACCGTTCTGGTCACCGGCACGGTTCAGAGCCGGTTCGACTCCGCCATCTCGGCCGGTATCTCCGGAACGCTCACCTGGGTGGCCGAACCCGGCACCCGGCTCGCTCGGGGCGAGCCCGTGGCCCGCCTGGACGCTCGGGCGTTCGAGCTGGCCGTGCGTGAGCTCGAGGCCCGGGCGAAGAAGAAGGCCATCGAGATCCGGCGTCTGGAGCGGGATCTGGCCCGCTACCGCAAGCTGCACCAACAGCACTCCATCTCGTCACGGGACCTGGACTCGCTGGAGGCGGATCTGGCCATGACGCGAACGGACGCCGAGCTCTTCGAGGTGGAGATCGAGCGCGCCCGGGAAGATCTGGCGAAGACCCGCATCGTCGCCCCCTTTGATGGCATGGTTACCCAACGCTTTCAGCAGCAGGGGGAGAGCGTCTCGGCCACACAGCCGGTGGCGAAGCTGGTCAGCACCGACGAGCTGGAGGTGCGCTTCCACGGGCCTCTGGCCCACAGCGAGCTTCCCGCCGCCGTTGGGGCGCTGCGCGTTCACTGGCGCTCGGGCAGTGCCGATATGCCGGTTCGCGCCACGGTGCCGGTGAGCGACGAGCAGTCTCAGTCCTTCGTCGGCTACCTGGCTGTGCCATCGCCACTGGCGCCGGAGTTCCGGATCGGCCAGCTCATCAGCGTGGCCGTGCCCACCGCGCTGCCTTCCGAGCAGTTCGTCGTGCCGCGGGACGCCTTGGTGCTGGGCGAGCGGCAGATCCGGGTGTTCGTGCTGGACGAGGAAGGCCGGGCCGTGGGCATTCCCGTGGAGGTGGGCGCCGACCACGGCGACTACGTCAGCGTTCGGGGCTCCCTCGCCGCCGGGCAGCAGGTGATCGTGCGTGGGGCCGAATCCATCCGTAGTGGCGACCTGGTAACGGTGCTGTCAGCGGAGGAATTCCCAGTGACCACGCTGCCGAGCTGAGCCGCCGGATCAGTCGCCCGCGGCATTGTTGCCGGCCCGCTGGGGCAGGCGATTCAGCAGCTGCTGGAATCGGGGGTCGTTGCGCAGCGGCAGGTAGTGGGGATCCACATTCACCAGCAGCACCTGGGGCTGGCGCTCCTCCACCGCTGCATGGAGCCACCGGAACGCCTCGTCATGGCGGCCGGCGGTGACTGCATAGCGGGCCCAGCCCATGGGCGGCCGGTAGTGGCCCAGGTTCGGCTCCAGCCGGTCGTCGAGCATTCGACCGAACAGCGCAGCCATGCCCTCTTGCCGGTACAGCTCCGTGTAGCCGGCGATCCGGTCCTCGTCGATGCCCTCGGAGCGCATCAGCATCACGAGCTGCTCGAAGGCCAGCTGATCGTCACCCAGCAGCAGGCCCAGACGGTGCAGCATCTTCCGGTAGGAAATGGATTCCGGCTCGCTGTTCATCAGGCGGCGAGTCTCGGCCAGGGCCCGCTCGAGCTCGCCGCGCATGGTGTAGACGAAGGTCATATTGAGGAACCGGTACCAGGCGGGATCCGCCTGACGCAGCCGCTCCAGCACCGCCTCGGAGCGCTCGAACTCGCCCAGCGTCAGCAGGAACTCACTGTAAGGCAGATAGTAGCGGGGCTCCTCCGGCTCCAGCTCGATGGCGCGCAGGTAGGCTCGCTCCGCAGCCTGGAAATCCCAGTCCGCCAGGAAGTACAGCTCTGCCTTGCGCAGCCATGCCCGGGCGTTGTCCGGATCGAGCTCGAGCACGCGGTCGAGCAGGGCGTGCACCTCCTCGGCGTAGAGCTCGATATCCAGATGACCCGTCAGGGCGCTCAGTTCCAGCTTGGCGGCGGCGATGCCGAGGTAGGCGTCGGTGGATCCGGGGCGACGCTCCAGAACCTGGCGGTAGTCGGCAATGGCCTGCCGCAGCGTTTCGGGGCGATCGCTTTCGAGGCGTTGCCCCGCCTGCTCGAGCAGTTCACCCACCTCTCCCCGGGGTTCTTCGGCCAGTGATGGCGGCTCCCTGTTCAGATGATTTTCGCTCAGCCACCAACCGGCCAAGGCGGCAGCCACCAGCAGTCCCGCCACCACGCCGGCCAGCGGCCAGTTCCTGGCACGCGGCGTGGCCGCCGCGGCCTGAGGGAGCTCGGCGGCATTGCGCTTCACGTCCGGCAGCCAGAGGTATCCCGTGCCGGTGACGGTCCGGATGTATTTCGGGGCGGCAGCGCGATCCCCCAGCACCCGGCGCAGCTTGCTGACGGCCACCGAGAGACTGTCTTCGTTGACGACGCGCCCCGGCCAGATCTCTTCCATCAGCCAGCTCTTGGTGAGCACCTGCCCCGGACGGCGGCAGAAGGCGTGGAGCAGATCGGCCACCTTCTGTTCGAGAATCACATCCTCGTCGCCCAGGCGCAGCCTGCCTTCGGCCGGCGAAAAGCTGGCGTTGTCGAATTGGTAGCGAACCGTCTGATCCATCAATGAGTTGCGGGGCCGGAAGCCGGCCAATGATAGTCCAGACGGGCCGCCAACTTCTTCAGTCGCGCTGTTGCCCGCCCTGCCGCCTCACCCGCCGGAGATGGCTCCCAGCCCGAACTGGGGCTCCGCGCCGCTGGCGACCGGCATGGAATGTGATGCCGCTCATACGGCCGTCTTGCGACGCGTTCGGCGCTTTCCTTGAAGGACGAAACACGCATAGTGACGACGGCAGTCTGGGAACCAATACCCGGACGCAGGTTCTGCTCGAACGCGCCAATTGCGGATCCTGGGAAAGCCAGTCGAGCTGCACGCGCCAGACGGTTGCCACGGGCGTGAAGCTATATTTCGCCGACGGGATGGCCCCGAGGGACTATCTGACCGGGGTCGCCTTGATGTGTT
>JAWLCV010000023.1:0-55352 GCA_041686955.1 Pseudomonadales bacterium | reverse complement strand
TTTCTCCTTGATTTGGTTGATGGCGGCGGGAATCTCCGCCCGCCCAGGAGATTCGAATCGATGCTCGTTATACTCACCGTGTGAGTCGACGTGGTATTTCGTCGACGCGGATCGGCATCTGCTGGCTGTGGATGTATTCAGCCCTCAGTGCAGCACGGATCCTTGCACGTGATATCCGCGGACCCTTCTTCGGAGCCCGATCAAACCCACCAGACCGAAACCGAGCAGGAGGAAGGTGCCGGGCTCTGGTACCGCAACAGGGTCCGAAAGCGTGAAGGCGAGATTTCCGAGGGTACTCAGGTTCCAAGGGGTACCGTCGTAATTTCGGAAAGAATGGGAGCTCGGACTGGTTACGAGATCGCTCTTCAACCAGGCCCAGCTGTCTCTCGTGTGGGTCGGCGTGTTGTTGACGATGGAAAGGTGGTAGAGCGTGTTCGCGCTCAGTTCCAGGGACCCGAGATCGAACGAGTAGAAGTAACTCGGACTGTAGAAGGACGTTTCCCCAAAAAGGTCGACTTCGGTTCGCGTCGCGGATGCGCCCACGTTCCATTCGTAAAGTGGGGCAATCTGCGGAGCTCCGAAAAAGCTGCCGTCATCTTGGAATATTCGAATGGTGAAATCATCGACAGGAGGGGTGTCCAAACGAACGTAGGTTCCCCACCACTGAATGCTTCCAATGGTGTTGGAACCGGACATCAGGGAAAAATCGTCTGCCTGCTGTTCGGAATTGGCAAAGAGCGGATTATAAAAGTCCGATCGGAACCCACCTTCAACGGGCGAGCCGTTGTCGTAGATGATGGCGGCATTCGCCGCTGTGCCCAGCGTCGCGAATGCGCCGAGAACCAAGCCCAGGATTACTGCCGTTTCTCGTCTCGTCATTTTGCAGCCTCCACTCGAGATGCAACTTTGGAGAGATTTTTTCGGGGTCTACGGCTAATCGACAGGATAGTTGCAACGGCGCGACGGGAACACCGGCGAATTCGCTGGGTTTGTAGGATCGGTTAGCTGAATGTGAAGAAGCGGGGCGTGCGCAGCCGACAGAACAGCCAACGGAGCGGCAGCGGCGGGGCCCGCAGGAGTCCCGCCGCCCTAACTGGCGTCAGAGAACGTTCTCAGCCAGCAGTTGCAGCGCTTCCGGCTGCCCGGCGCCGATCAGCATGCTGGAGACGTGGCCTTGCTTGCCGGCCTCCTTCCAGCGCTGTAGCCGATCCTTGATGCGGTCCGCCGGGCCCACCAGATGGCAGGCGTCGATGAGCTCCGCCGGCACCGCGGCCATGGCCTCTTCCTTGCGGCCGGCCAGGTACAGGTCCTGGATCTTCACCGCCGCTTCCTCGAAGCCGAGCCGCTTGGCGTAGTCGTTGTAGAAGTTCTTGTCCCGGGCGCCCATGCCGCCGATGTAGAGCGCCATGTTGCCGCGGATGGGCATCATGCACTGCTCCACGTCGTCGCCCATGATGCAGGTGACGAAGGGCGCGATGTCGAAGTTGCTGAGGCTCTTGCCGTTGCCGGCGCGGGCGAGCCCTTTGTTGATGGGCTCCTCGAACACGTGGAACTGCTCCGGGTCCATCCACACGGGGAAGAATCCGTCCGCCACCTCGGCGGCCGCCGCCACACCGTTCGGGGTGATGGTGGCGGCGTAGATGGGGATGGGCTGCTCGCAGTGCAGGATGCTCTTCAGCGGCTTGCCGAGGCCGGTGGCGCCCGGCCCGGTATAGGGGAGCTGGTACATGTCCCCCTCGAAGGTCATCGGCCCTTCCCGGGCGATGATCTTCTTCATGATGGTCACGTACTCCTTCAGCCGGGTCACCGGCTTGCCGTAGGGCACGCCGTGCCAGCCCTCCACCACCTGCGGGCCCGAGGCGCCGACGCCGCAGATGAAGCGGCCGCCGGACAGCTCCGCCAAGCTCATGGCGGTCATGGCGGCCATGGCCGGGGAGCGGGCGGGCATTTGCATGATGGCGGTGCCGGCCTTGATCTTGGTGGTCTGCGCGAGGATCCAGGCCGCGGGGGTCACCGCGTCGGAACCGTACGCCTCGGCGGTCCAGATGGACTCGTAGCCCAGGCTCTCGGCGTGCTTCACGTGGTCGATGGGAATCGACAGCTTGCGGCCCGAATAGCCGCTGATCAGCCCAAGTTTCATTGCTGGTTACCCCTCGGGTGGTTGTTGGTTGATTGGCGCGAGTACGAAATCGATCGGAGGCTGAACATAGCAAATGGCCGGAGCGCCGCCAAACGCGGAGCCTCACCCACCCTGCCGGCCGGCCTGCCGGCCTGCCCTCTGCTCCGCCTGGTAGCGCGCGAGATAGTCGATGATGTCCCGGGACTCGTAGAGCCAGTGCACCTCGCCGTCGCGCTCGATCTTCAGGCACGGCACGGTGGCCCGGCCGCCGCCTTCCACCAGCTCGCGCCGCGCCTGGGGATCGCGCAGGGTGTCGCGCATCTCCACCTCCATGCCCGAGTCGGCGAGAAAGCGACGCACCCGGTGACAGAACGGGCAGCTCTGGTACTGGTACAGCACGTGGCGCTCGGACATCCGCTACTCCGGATTGCAAACGGCTCAGTATGACAGATGCCGCCTACCCCACAAGATCGCCCGAGGCGGCGGACGGCTGCTCCCACCCCGAGACTTCCCGTGCCCGCGGCGGGTAAACTCCGTGGCTATCGGATAGGGAGCCACCATGCCAACTCGAAAGGAACGTCAGGCGATCCGCATGCGCAACGCCATCATCGCCTTCGTCGCCGTGGTCGCCCTGCTGGTGATCGGCTACGGCACCTTCTACAGCACCGGGATGATCGACGGCGAGTACCAGGCAGGCACCCATTACCAGGTGATCGAGGATCCGCCGCCCCGGCGTCCCGGGGAGCCCATCCGGGTACGGGAGTTCTTCTCCTACGGCTGCATTCACTGCCGCAACTTCGATCCTCTCATCGAGGACTGGAAGCGTACGCTGCCGGACGACGTCGTGTTCGAGCGGACCCCGGCGGCGTTCTCGCCGGTGTGGACGCTGCTCGCCCAGGGCTACTACGCCCTCGAGGAAGTCGGCGCCCTGGAGGAGAACCACGACCGCCTGTTCCGGGCCATTCACGACAACCGGCGTCAGTTCCTCTCGCCGGAGATGCTGGCCGACTTCGTGGACGGCTACGGCACCACGCGGGAGGCGTTTCTGCGCGCCTTCGAATCCCCCGCGGTGCGGCGCAAGGTCCGCGAAACCGAAGTGGCCCAACGGGCGCTGGGCATCACCGGAGTTCCCACCCTGGTGGTGAACGACCGGTATCGGGTGGGCATGGACGTGGGCCGGAAAACGGCTCTGGACGTGGTGGATCACCTGGTGGCCGAGCTCCGGGCGACGGAGGACGGCACCCAGGCCGCCTCCGCCGGAGAGTGAACTAGTTCTCCAGGGTCACGGTGACGCCGTAACGGCGCGGCTCACCGAGCTGGAAGAACCCCCGGGGCGTGTACAGATCCCTGGGGTCGTTGCCGAAATGGTAGCCGCGCACGGCGTAGTCCTCGTCCGTCAGGTTGCGGCCCCAGAGCTTCACGCTCCAATGCTCGCCGCGGTAGCCGAGGCTCGCGTTCCAGAGCTCGTAGGACCGGGAGCGCACGTCCCGGGGATCCGCGTCGCAATCCCCGAGGCAGCGGAAGCTGTTGGAGAAGTAGAACTCGTCCTTGCCCTCGGCCTCGAGGCGCAGGTACCAGCCCGGGGCGAAGCCGTACTCGGCGCCCGCGAAGAACTGGTAGCCGGGCGCATGTGCCTGCTCCTCGCCGCTCAGGTCCTCGCCGCTGGTGTTCACGAAGTCGTCGAACTCGCTGTCCATCAGCCCGAGGTTGGCGAACAGGGTGAGCGCGTCGGCGGGCCGGAATTCCACCTCGAGCTCCAGTCCCCGGTTGGTGCCTTCGGCGGCGTTGCCCACCAGGTCGACGAACTCCACGCTGCCGTCCTCCCGTTCCAGTTGTATGGAGGTGTCCACCTGCACGTCCTTGCGCTCCATGGCGAACACGGCACCGCGCAGGGTCAGCCTCCCGTCCAGCCAGCGGCCCTTCAGCCCCGCCTCGTAATTCCACAGCGCCTCCGGATCGTACTCGCGCAGCTCCGGCGCCAGGGTACCGCCGATGTTGAATCCCCCCGCCTTGTAGCCGCGGGTGGCGCTCAGATACGCCAGCGCGTGATCGCCCACGTCCTGCTCGAGGACCAGCCGCCCCCCGTACATGCGATCCACCGGGTCGAACCGTAGCTGCTCCGAATCCCGATACTCCGAGCGGTGCCGCTCGCCGCGCAGCCCGAGCACCAGGCGGGTCCCCTCCCGCAGCCGATGCTCCAGCTCGCCGTACACGGCGACCCGCTGCACGTCGAAGCGGCTCCGGAAATCTCCCTCGTAGTAGGTGTAGGTGCGCACCAGGTCCACCGACTGATCCAGGCCGTAAACGCCCACCACCCAGCCGGTGCGCCCGCCGAACAGCCCACCGCCCGGACCGGAGAGCAGGCGCAGATCCAGCGAGACGTTGTCCCGGTCACGCCGGTAACGGTCGGTGGAGGAATAGCCCCAGGGATGGAAGCCTTCGTACGTCCAGTCCTCGTCGTAGTGGTAGTCGCTGTCGCTCGCCGACCCCGCCAGGGTGCCGGCGAGCTGCACCGCCTCGCTGACGTCCCAGCCCACTGCGAGGCTCGCGTACCGGGTCTCCTGCTGATCCTGCCCGGGCTCATCGGACAGGGTGTGGCGATCGTTGTCCAGCGAGAAGGCGTCGTAGCCGTTGTCCGCGTCCACGAGCCCCGCGGCCAGGGTCCAGGTCTGATCGTCCCGGGGCGTCCACTGCAGCTTGCCCCGGACGGTGAGCTCGTCGTGGTCGTCGGTGTCGTCCCGGCCCAGATGGCGATTGGTCATGAACCCGTCGTCCCGATACTGCTGGGCCGCGATCCGGTACCCGAGCGACGGGGAGATCGGGCCCGACACCACCGCGCCGATACCGGCGGTGCCGTAGTCTCCGGCGTCGAGCCGCAGCCGCGACTCGAAGGCCGGGGATGGATCGTTGCTGCGCACGTTGATGAGCCCCGCCAGGGCATTGGCGCCGTACAGGGTTCCCTGGGGCCCCCGCAGCACCTCCACCTGATCCACGTCGAAGAGCGTCGCCGTCACTCCCACGCCGGTGAGATCGACGCCATCGAGCACGAGGCCCACGGAGGGATTCAGGGGCTCGGCGAACTGGCCCGTCTCGCCGATGCCGCGGATCTGCACGAAGCGGGCGCGCGCGCCGCCGCTGGCGAAGTTCACGTTGGGCAGCCAGCCGAGAATCTCCTCCAGATGATTCACGGTGCCGGCGCGCTGGTCCTCGAGGCTCACCACCGAGATGCTGGCAGGGCTTTCGAGCAGCGTGGATCGGCGGAGCTCGCCGGTGACGACGATCTCCTCGATGGGCTCGTCCTGCCCCAGGGCAGGGCCACAGCCCAGAGCGAGCAGCAGCGCGGCTGCCGCGGGGTAACGAGGTCGTTGGGCTTTCATCTGCAGATTCCTCTTGCGAAACGATGATCGCCCTAAGGAATGCGCAGAGAGATCTGGTGAGATCTGGTGCGGAACGCCTATCCCTACGCCGGTGCTAACCGGATCAGGTTCAAAGGGTCCACCGCGACATGCGGTGTCTCAGGTTCAAACCACCCCTTAGGACCCGGCCATTGTTCCAGAGCCCGGCCACCCGGCGCAAGCCGCTTGCCGCTCTTCAGCGGCCGTTCAGCTTCGCCGGCTAACCTCGAGACACGCCATCAGCGGGACGAACGAGCCGTGAGCGAGTACGACGCCTTGATTCAGACCATCGCCCTCACCATGGGGGTCGCCTGGGCCAGCGGCATCAACCTGTACGCGGCCGTGGGCATGCTGGGTGTGGGAGGAGCACTCGGCTACATCGAGCTGCCCCCCACCCTCCAGGTGGTTCAGGATCCCCTGGTGATCCTGGCGGCGGCGTTCATGTACTGCGTGGAGTTCATGGCCGACAAGACCCCCGGGGTGGACAGCGGCTGGGATGCCCTGCACACCTTCATCCGCATACCCGCCGGCGCCGCGCTGGCAGCCGGCTCGGTGGGCGACGTGGCGCCCGCGCTCGCCATCGCCGCGGGGCTCGTGGGCGGCGGCGTCACCGCGGCCACCCACGCCACCAAAGCCGGCGGACGGGTGCTGATCAACACGTCACCCGAGCCGTTCTCCAACTGGGCCGCATCGCTCGCCGAGGACGTGGCGGTGTTCGCCGGACTCTGGGCCGCGCTCACCCATCCCGTGATATTCTTGGTCGTCTTCGTGGTTTTCGTGCTGCTCTTATGCTGGCTCCTGCCGAAACTCTGGCGCGGCGTGCGCCTGGTGTTCAACAAGATCGCACGCTGGCTGGGGCTGGTGGACGACGCCGGCCCGCAGGCGGCCGGGGGACGGATCACCTCCGGGTGAGGCCGGCCCGAGAGGGCAGGAATCGGCCGCGTGGCTGAGCGTCGCGCCGCCAAGGCGCGCCGCCGCAAACCCGCGCCAACGACCTTCGGGCGCCGGCTGCTGCGCCGGACGCTGCTCGGCGTCCTGGTCCTGGGGACCCTGGTCTCGGTGGCCGTCGCCGGCTACCTGTTCCACCTGGATCGCACCATCACCCGCACCTTCGAAGGCCGGCGCTGGTCGGTGCCTGCGGTGATCTACGCGCAGCCGATGGAGCTGTACCCGGGGGCGGCCCTTACCCTGGCGGACGTGACCCGGGAGCTGCACCGGCTGGGCTACGAGCCCTCCGCGAATCCGAGCGCCCCCGGCAGCTACAAGCGCACCGGCGACCGCCTGGAGATCCACCTCCGCGCCTTCCGCTTCATGGAACACGAACGGGGCAGCCAGCGCATCGCCCTCACCTTCGACGGCGGGCGGCTCGCGGCACTCGAAGACGGAACCGGGCGGCCGGTCCCCCTGCTCCGGCTCGATCCCGCCACCCTCGGCAGCTTTTTCCCGAGTCATGGCGAAGACCGGCTGGTGCTGACCCCCGAGGAGATCCCGCCCCTGCTGCGCGGGTCGTTGAAGGCCGTGGAGGATCAGAACTTCGACGAGCACGCCGGCTTCGACCTGGCCGGCATCGCCCGTGCCATGTGGGTGAACCTGAGAGCGGGCGAAGTGCAGCAGGGCGGCAGCACCCTGACCCAGCAGCTCGTGAAGAGCTATTTTCTCGACAACCGCCGCACCCTGCAGCGCAAGCTCCGGGAGCTGGCCATGGCGGTCATTCTCGACGCCCGGTTCGAGAAGCAGGACATCCTGGACGCCTACATCAACGAGATCTACCTGGGCCAGGACGGCGGCCGCGCCGTGCACGGCTTCGGCCTGGGCGCGCAGTTCTACTTCAACCGGCCCCTCCAGGAGCTCGGCGTCGACGAGATCGCGACCCTGATCGCGGTCATACGGGGACCGTCCTACTACAACCCGTTCCGCAACCCCGAGCGCACCCTGGCCCGGCGCAACCTGGTGCTCGACAAGATGCTGCGCGACGAGCTGATCAGCGCCGAGGTCCATCAGCGCAGCCGGGCCATGCCCCTCAAGGTGGTGCGCGGCACCCGCAGCGGTGGCGCCTACTATCCGGCCTTCATGGACCTGGTGCGCCACGAGCTGCGCGCGCTGTACCGGGACGACGATCTCACGTCCCGGGGATTGCGCATCTTCACCACCCTGAAGCCCGACGCGCAGGACGCCGTGGAGGCGGCCCTGGCGGGCACCCTGGCGGACCTGGAGCACAGCCGCAAGCTGCCGGCGGAATCGCTGCAGGGCGCCGTGGTCGTCACCGCCAGCCAGACCGGCGAGGTGCTGGCGGTGGCCGGCGGCCGCACCGCCGGCTTCCAGGGATTCAATCGGGCGCTGGAGGCGCGCCGGCCCATCGGTTCGCTGATCAAGCCCGTAGTCTACCTCACGGCCCTGGAGCAGGGTTATCACCTGGCCAGCATGATCGACGACGCGCCGGTGAACGTGGAGCAGCGCGGGCGCACCTGGTCGCCGCGCAACTTCGACAACGAGGCTCACGGCCCCGTGCCTCTGGTGCGCGGCCTCGGCGACTCCCTGAATCTGGCCACGGTCAACCTGGGGTTGGCGCTCGGCGTGGATCAGGTGGCGCAACGCCTCACCTCGCTCACCGGGATGGAGGCGAAGAACCGCTATCCGTCCCTGCTGCTCGGCGCGGAAGCGCTCACCCCCCTGGAAGTCAGCGCCCTGTACGGGACCTTCGCGAGCGGCGGCTTCTACATGCCGCCCAAGGCCGTGGTGGCCGTGCTCGACGAAGCCGGCAAGCCCCTCTCCCGGCACTCCCTGGCCCTGGAGCAGCGGGTCGCCCCGGAGGTCGTGGGCGCCATGAGCCGGGGGCTCGAAGCGGTGATGCGGTGGGGCACGGGCAAGTCGTCACGGTTCGCGCGGGCCGGCACCGCCGGCAAGACGGGGACGTCCGACGACTATCGTGACAGCTGGTTCGCCGGCTTCGACGACGCCCACCTCAGCGTGATCTGGGTGGGCGCCGACGACAACACCTCCACGGGTCTCACCGGCGCCGCCGGCGCGCTGAAGGTCTGGGACCGCATCATGACCCACCTGGGCGTTCAACCCCTGCACCACCTGGCGGGCGACGACCTCTACAGCATCGAGTACTCGAGCGGCCTGCTCGCCCACGAAAGCTGCGCCGACGTGGTTGAGGTGCCGCTACCGCCGGAGGCCGCTTTGCGGAGCAAGCCGGGGTGTGGTATCAACCTGCGCTCCATCACCGACCGGTTGCGCTCTTGGCTCGGAAACGACTGAACTCTGCCGCCGCCCCGGCCCTGCCGGGCCTGGTGTTCGCGGCGCTGCTGCTGGCCGGCTGCGCCGCCCCTTCATCGCCCCGGCCGCGCCCGATACCGCCCGCCCCGCCGTCGGAGACGGCGCCGGAAGCACCCCCCGCGCCCGCCTCCGCCGGACCCGGCGCCGCCAGTCCCACCCTGGCGCTGCTGCGGCAGAGCGAGCGTTCAGCCGACGGCGGCGACCTGGGCAGCGCCATCGCCTACGTGGAGCGGGCGATCCGTCTGGATCCCCGGGACGGCGCCCTGTGGCTGCGTCTGGGGCGGCTCCAACTCGCCGCGGGCCGGCCCGACGCGGCGGAGCAGATGGCCCAGAAAGCCATCGCCCTGGCGGCGGACCGACGCGCCGAGCGTGACGGCTGGCTGCTGGTGGCGGATGCCCGGGAAGCCCGGGGCGATGCCGAGGCCGCGGCGGAGATCCGCGCCCGCTGGCGCACCTTGCGCGGCTGAGCGTCGCGCGGCCTCGCTCAGGCTGCCGCTACCTCGGCGAACAGGCGCTCGCGATCGGCGCGGAAACGGCGGCCCGCCAGGAAGAACAGCGGGATGGCCGTCAGCGAGAACAGCGTGAAGAGCAGCAGCGTCCACGTGTAGGGCGACTCGTTGCCCGCCGCCGCGAGCAGGTCGATGACGACGCCGCCCGCGGTGATGCCGAATCCCAGCCCCACCAGGTTCAACAGCAGAATGTAGAAAGCGACCACGGTGGCGCGGATCTGCGGCGGCACCAGCTCCTGCACCGTGGAGAACGTGGGGCCGTAGAAACAGCCGAGCTGGAAGAACCCGACGAACACGCCTATCCAGAACCAGATGCTCTCCGGGTCCACCAGCCGGTAGGCCACGTTGATCGGGGCCAGGAGCAGCATGATCCAGAACAGGAACATGGGCCGCCCCATCCCCGTGCGCTTCTGCCACCAGTCGCCGCCCGCGCCGCCGAACAGGTTGCCGAGCAGGCCGGCGATCATGCCGACCCAGCCCGTCAGCCGGGCGATCTCCGCCCGCTCGAAGCCCCGCTCCTGCACGAACCAGAGCTGGTCGAAGGCGGCGGCACCGAGGATGAAGTGCAGCGCCACGCCGCCGGCGATGGTGAGCCCGAGCGCCGGGCTGTTGCGCAACGCGAAGCCCAGCGTCGCGAGGATGGAGCGAAAGCTCTGGGGCTCCTGGGGCGCAGCGTCCGGCGGCAGCGTGCCCGCTTTTTCCGCGGCCATGCGTTCCAGCTCGTGACGCCGCGGCGTCTCCTTGACGAACAGCATCACCACCGCCAGCAGCAGTCCCAGCGCGCCGAGCAGGTAGAAGCAGTTGCGCCAGCCGATGGCGGGTCCCAGATAGCCGACGATGAGCAGGCTCACCCCCACGCCGATGGGGACGCCCATGTAGTAGAAGCCCGAGGCGAAGCCCAGGCGCGACGCCGGAAAGCGGTCGGCAAGAAGCGACATGGAGGTGGGCGTCATGATGGACTCCCCCACGCCGATGAGCATGCGCGGCGCCGCCAGGGTCCAGAAGCCCCGGGCGGCCCCGGACAAGGCGGTGAGCCCGCTCCACAGGGCGAGACCCACGGCGATGAGCCGGGTGCGGTTCACCATGTCCGCCAGGGCCCCCATGAATACGCCCATGGCCGAGTAGAAGACGATGAAGAACAGACCCGTCAGCAGGCCGAACTGGGTATTGCTGAGTCCCAGGTCCGGAACGATGAAATTGGCGAAGCTGGCGAGCAGCTGGCGGTCGACGAAGTTCATCACGTTGAGCAACGTGAGAAAGCACAGAAAGCCGTAATGCCGCGCCGCGACCCGTTCGTCGTGTTCTGCCAAGGTTCTCCCCTCCCCTGGGTTCAGCGCAGCAGCTCGAGCCAGTGCACCACCGGCACCCGCGCGCCCTCGTTCATGTGAAGCTGACATCCCACGTTGGCGGTGGCGATCACTTCCGGGTCGTGGGCCTGGAGCGCCGCGAGCTTCCGCGTCTTCAACGGCTCGGCCAGCTCTGGCTGCAATAGTGCGTAAGTCCCCGCCGCGCCGCAACACAGGTGAGGCTCGGCCACCGGCACCAGCTCGTAGCCGGCGGCTTCGAGCAGGCGCTCGACCACGCCGCGAACCCGCTGACCGTGCTGCAGGGTACACGGCGCATGCCACGCCACCCGCCGGTAGGGCGCCCGGCGCTGCCAGGTGGTGTCCAGCCGCTGCAGGTATTCGGCCGCGTCCAGCGTTTTCTCGGCAAGCCGCGCTGCGGCGTCGCTGCCCAGCAGCCGGCCGTAGTCCTTCACGGTCACCCCGCAACCGCTGGCGGTGGAGATCACCGCCTCCACCCCGTCCAGGAGGGGTTCGAGCGCAGCCACGTTGGCGGCCATGGTCTGCCGCGCCCGCTCGGTCTCGCCCAGGTGCAGCGCCAGCGACCCGCAGCAGGTCTCCCCTTCGGCAGCCACCGCCGCGATGCCCCGGGACGCCAGCAGCTCCGCCAGCAGACGATCGACCTCCGGGGTCGCGACCTGCTGGACGCAGCCCTGCAGCAACAGCACCCGGCGCTCGGCGGCGGGCGCCGGGGCCGGCCAGTCTTCGGGTCGAGGCGCCGGGGGGACCTGTCGGCGCAGCCGGGATGGCAGCAGCCAGCGCACCGCCCGCCCCAGGCGCACCCAGCGGCGAAACCGCCCGGGGTACGGCACCAGGTTCAGCAGCCGCCGGCGGATCCAGGCATCGGGCCCCCGGCGGGGCAGGCTACGCTCCAGGTAGCCGCGGCCGATCTCCAGTAGCTCGCCGTAACGCACGCCGCTCGGGCACGTGGTCTCGCAGGCCCGGCAGGTCAGGCAGCGGTCCAGGTGCGTGCGCACCACCGGGTCCGCCTGCTCGCCTTCCAGCATCTCCTTGATGAGGTAGATCCGGCCGCGGGGACCGTCCAGCTCGTCCCCCAGCAGGGAATAGGTGGGGCACGTCGCGTTGCAGAAGCCGCAGTGCACGCAGCTTCGAAGGATGGCGTCGGCGCGGGCGCCTTCCTCCGTGGCCAGCACCTCGAGGGGAAGCTCAGTCTTCATGGGCCGCCAGCTCCGGATTGAACATGCCCCGGGGATCGAAGGCCTCCTTCAGGCGACGCAGATAACGGAGCTCGGCCGCGCCGATCCCGGGCCAGCGGCGAACGCCGAAACTGCCGTCGAAGCGGCGGGCGTGCCCACCCGCGGCGCGCACCTGCTCCGCCACCCGCGCCTCCTGGTCAGCGCCGGATGCGCGCCACCAGCGCTCGGCACCGGCCCAGGTGACCAGGCAGCCGTGCAACGGGTCCGCCGCCGCCGGAGGCAGGGAGCCGCGCCAGAGCGTCCCCTCGCCGTCCGCCAGCAACGCCAGCCGATGATCGCGGAGGTCGTCCCAGAAGTGCAGCTCGGGCTCGAGCTCCCCGCCGATCTCGCCGGCGGCCCACGCCACCGCCGCCGATGCCCCCGCGAGGCGAACCCGCAAGCGGCCGTCGAAGAAACCCGTAGCGGTGATGGGATACGGCCGCCGGGCCCAATCGCGGCAGCGCGCCAGCGCCGACACGGCATCGAGCTCGAAGACCCGTGTCTCCTCCAGCTCCGGCGCCGGCGCCACCCGCAGGCTCACCGACAGCAAAAGGCCCAGGGTGCCGAAGGCCCCCGCCTGCAGCCGGGACAGATCGTAGCCGGCCACGTTCTTCATGACCTGGCCGCCGAAAGCGAGCCGCTCGCCGTGACCGTTGACGAGCTCGACCCCGAGCAGGGCGTCCCGCACCGAGCCCGACCAGGGACGTCCCGGCCCGGAGAGACCACAGGCCACGGCGCCGCCCAGGGTGCCGCCGCCGTGAAACCGGGGCGGCTCGAAGCCGAGCCGCTGTCCGGCCTGGGCCAGCTCACGCTCCACGGCCCGCAGCGGCGTGCCGGCCCGGGCCGTGATCACCAGCTCTTCCGGGCGGTAGTCGACGATGCCCTGATGATCGGCCACGGTGAGCAGGCGGCCCTCCGGCGCCCCGGGCTCCGCCTGGCGGCCCCGGGTCAACGCGCCCTTGCTGCCGGAGCCGACGATGCGCAGGGATTCGCCGGCATCGAGCGCGCGGCGCACCGCCTCCACCAGTTCCTGGGAAAGATCCGCCACGGGTCTAGAAGCGGGGCAGGTTAGGAAACGGCAGGCGGCCCCGGTGCACGTGCATGCCGCCCACCTCAGCGCAACGGCTCAGGGTCGGCACCGCCTTGCCGGGATTCATCAGCCCCGCCGGATCGAAGGCGGCCTTCACCCGGTGCATCTGCTCGAGCTCGGGCGCCGTGAACTGAACGCACATCGGGGTCAGCTTCTCCATCCCGACACCGTGCTCGCCCGTGACGGTTCCGCCCGCGGCGACGCACAGCTCCAGGATGCGTGCGCCCATGGCCTCCGCGCGTTCCAGCTCTCCGGGGACGTTGGCGTCGTAGAGGATGAGGGGGTGCAGGTTGCCGTCGCCGGCGTGGAAGACGTTGGCCACCGCGAGGCCCTGCTCCCGGGACAGCCCGTCGATGCGCTCGAGCACGTCGGCCAGCCGAGCGCGCGGAATGGTGCCGTCCATGCAGTAGTAGTCCGGCGCGATGCGTCCCACCGCCGGAAAGGCAGCCTTGCGGCCCAGCCAGAGCCGCTCCTGCTCCTCGGGGTCGGCGGCCACCCGCACGTCGAACGCGCCGTGACTCGCGAGCACCGCCCGCACCCGCGCCAGATCCGCGTCGACTTCCGCCTCCACGCCGTCGAGCTCGCACAGCAGAATGGCTTCGGCGTGCCGCGGGTAGCCGGCGTGGACGAAGTCTTCGGCGGCCTGAATCGCCAGCCGATCCATCATCTCGAGACCCGCGGGTATCAGGCCGTCGGCGATGATGGCCCCCACGGCATCGGCTGCCGCGGCGACGTCGGCGAACGCGGCCAGCACCACCCGCTTCTGCGGCGGCACCGGCAGCAGCTTCACCGTCACTTCCGTCACCACCCCCAGCATGCCTTCCGACCCCATCACCAGGGCCAGCAGGTCGTAGCCGGGGGAATCCAGGGTCTTGCCCCCCAGGGTGAGGACCTCGCCCTCGATGGTGGCCAGCCGCACGCCCACCACGTTGTGGACGGTGAGTCCGTACTTCAGGCAGTGCACGCCGCCGGAGTTCTCCGCCACGTTGCCGCCGATGCTGCAGGCGATCTGGGACGACGGATCCGGCGCGTAGTAGAGCCCGTGCTCGGCCACCGCCTCGCTGATGGCCAGGTTGCGCACCCCGGGCTGCACCCGGGCGACGCAGTTCTCCAGGTCGATTTCGAGGATCCGTTGCAGCTTGGACAGCCCCAGAAGCACGCCGTCCGCCAGGGGCCGCGCGCCGCCGGAGAGCCCGGTGCCGGCGCCCCGCGGCACCACCGGCACGCCGTGCTCGCGGCAGATGCGCAGCACCGCCAGCACCTGGTCCTCGGTCTCGGGGAGCGCCACCAGCCACGGCACTTCGCGAAGGGCGGTGAGGCCGTCGGTCTCGAAGGGCTTCTTCGCCCGCGGCTCCGCGATGAGGCCTGCCGGTGGCAGCACCTTGCGCAGCAGCGACTCCACCTTCGGCGACCTCATGGCCGCCGATTATAGGCTAGAAGTGGAAGTTGATGGCGGCGTACGGCCCGCTGATGGTGATGTCGGCGCTGTCGATGTCGTCGATGGTGTCGAGGTCGAGCTCATACGAGCGCCAGCCGAGCTCGGCGCCGAGCCCCACAGGAGACTCCCAGCCGATCTGGGCGGTGGCGTCCAGAAGATCGTGGTCGTCGTAGGTGAGTCCCATGAGGTCGCCGCCCACCCAGAGCCCGGTGAACGGCAGGTCCACCCGCACGCGGCCGTAGAGCATGGGCAGGACGCCCTTGAAGTCCGCCCGGCCGGTATCGGTGGTGGAAGCGACCTGGACGTAGCCGTCCACCCAGCGCGCGCCGATGCCCAGATCCAGCGACACCACGTTGTCGAGCAGCTCGTAGTAGAGGACCGCGTCCATCTGCTCGAAGTCAACCTCCGAAGCCACTTCCTCGCTGACGGTGAAGACCTCGCCACGGAACTCGACGGTGCGGGTGAGCACGTTGCGCCCGTCACCGGTCACGTCGGCATAGTTGAAGCGCAGGTTCGGCAGCACCGGAACACCGTGCTCGAGCGCCAGGTACAGGAGGTTGTTGTTCTCGTCGCCGATGTCGAGATCCCGCTCCAGGTCGATGTCCGTCAGGCCCGAGGCCACGTCCCCCGAGTATTCCTGCTGCCACTTGCCGGCACCGGCGTAGACCCCGAACAGGGTGTCCGCGCTGGCCCCGGCAGCCAGCCAGGGCGCCACCAGCGACGCGGCGATCAGCAGTCCTTTTCTCATGAGCGGAAACCTCCGATGAATCGGGGTGAGTATAGTCACACGGCGCGCTCCCGCACCGTGACGGACGGCACACCCGCGTACCGCCCGGACACGCGGCCCGGCAGCGGGTAAAGTATCGCTTTCCCGACAACCCTGTGCCGGAGCGGCTCATGAGCGACGCCACCCTCATCACCAACGCCCGCGTGGTCAACGAAGGCACCGTGACCGAGGGTGATCTGCTGATTCGGGACGGCCGCATCGTCGGCGTCGGCCGCGCCGCGCCGGCGGGTGCTCGGGTGGTGGACGCCCAGGGCGCCTGGCTGCTGCCCGGCATGATCGACGATCAGGTGCATTTCCGGGAGCCGGGCTTCGAGCACAAGGGCACCATTGCCACGGAATCCCGGGCCGCCGTGGCCGGGGGCATCACCAGCTACATGGAGATGCCCAACTGCAATCCGCTCACCGTGACCCACGAGGCCCTGCGCGACAAGCACAGCCGTGCCGCCGAACGCTCGGAAGCCAACTACGCGTTCTACTTCGGCGCCACCAACGACAACCTGGAGGCGATCAAGACCGTCGATCCACGGCTGACCTGCGGCATCAAGGTGTTCATGGGGGCCAGCACGGGCAACATGCTGGTGGACGACGAGAAGACCCTGGAGGGCATCTTCGCCGGCACCGAGCTCGTCATCGTCACCCACTGCGAAGACACACCGACCATCCTGGCCAACGAAGCGGCCGCCCGTGCCCGCTACGGCGACGACATCCCGGTTACCGAGCATCCGAACATTCGCTCCGCCGAGGCCTGTTACCGCTCGTCGTCGCTGGCCGTGAGCCTGGCTGAACGGTTCGGCTCGCGACTGCACGTGCTGCACCTGACCACCGCCCGCGAGATGGCGCTGTTCTCGCCGGGCCCACTGGACGGCAAGCGGATCACCGCCGAGGTGTGCGTGCACCACCTTTTCTTCGACGATAGCTGGTACGCGGAGAAGGGTGCGCTGATCAAGTGCAATCCGGCCATCAAGTCGGCGGCGGACCGCGACGCCCTGCGCCGCGCGGTGGTCGAAGGCCGCATCGACGTCATCGCCACCGATCACGCGCCCCACACCGCCGAGGAGAAAGCACGGCCGTACCTGCAGGCGCCCGCCGGACTGCCCCTGGTGCAGCATGCGCTGCCTTCGCTGTTCGAGCTGGTGCGCCAGAGCGTGCTCGGCGTCGAGCAGGTAGTGGAGAAGACGGCCCATGCGCCGGCGCTGCTGTTCGGGGTGAAGGAACGCGGCTTCATCCGCGAGGGGTACCACGCGGATCTGGTGCTCATCGACGATACCCGTCCGCCCGACGCCGCCATTCACTCCAAGTGCGGCTGGAGCCCCTTCGAGGGCATCCCCCTGCACGGCCGGGTGACCGCCACCTGGGTCAATGGCCACCTGCGCTACCGGGATGGCCGCTTCATCGAAGGACCCAAGGGATTGCCGCTGGAGTTCCAGCGCCCGTAGCCGGTACAGTCGGCCTCCCATATTTCCACAACAACGGACGAAGCCTATGTCCCTCGTAAACTATGAAACCCGCGGCCACGTCGCCGTGATCACCCTGAACCGCCCTGATGCCCGCAATGCCATCAACCCGGAGGTCGCCGTGCGCCTGGCCGACGCCTGGGAAGAGGTGGCCCGTGACGACGCTGTTCGGGTGGCCGTGCTCACCGGCACCGGCAGCGCGTTCTGTGCCGGCGCCGACCTCGGCCAGCTCATTCCCATGGTCTCCGGCACCCGAAAGCCGGAGAACGAGTGGGACGAACGGGTCGCCAAGGAACCCGGCCTCACCAGCCGCTCCCTGCTGCGCAACTTCGATCCCGGCAAGCCGGTGATCTCCGCCATCAACGGTCACGCCATCGCCGGCGGCATGGAGCTGGTGCAGGGCACCGACATCCGCATCGCCGCGCCGGGGGTGAAGCTGGGGGTGCAGGAGGTCAAATGGGCCATCTTCCCCGCCGGCGGCTCCACCGTGCGCCTGCCCATGCAGATGCCCTACGCGAAAGCGATGGAGTTGCTGCTCACGGGTGATCTCATCACCTCCGAGGAAGCGCTGGCCCTGGGCTTTCTGAATTACGTCACCGAAGACTACATGGGCAAGGCCATGGAGATCGCGGAGAAGATCGCCGGCAACGGACCCCTGGCCGTTAAGGCCATCCGCCAGTCGGTTAAGGAGTGTCTGGGCAAGCCGGAAGAGGAAGGCTTGAAGATCGAGAGCCGTATCTCCGGCCCGGTGTTCCAGACCGAAGACGCCAAGGAGGGCCCGAAGGCCTTCATGGAGAAGCGCAAGCCCGAGTACAGGGGCCGCTGAGCCAGGAGCCGCCATGGAGATTCGGCCGGCCACCGCGGACGAGGCGGAGGCGCTCTCCGCCCTCGCCTTCCGCGCCAAGGCCCACTGGGGCTACCCAGACGACTTCATGGCCGCCTGCCGCGCGGAGCTCACCTACGCGCCCGAGGAGGTGAGCTCCGGCGGATTTCACGTGGCGGAGGAAGACGGCCGGATATGCGGCTTCTATGCCCTCGCCAAGGTCTCTCCCACCGCCATGGAGCTCGACGCCCTGTTCGTGGAGCCGCGGCAGGTGGGGCAAGGCTGCGGACGCGCCCTGCTCGAGCATGCCGTGAACGCCTGCCGGCTGGCCGGTGCCGAGCGCCTGGTGATTCAGGCCGACCCCAACGCCACCGGGTTCTACGAGCGCCTCGGTGCGGTGCGCATCGGCGAACGCCCTTCGGACAGTGTTCCGGGACGGCAACTCCCGCTTTACGAGATCGACCTGACCTAATGTACTGCGTGTTCAGGAGCCACTGACCGGGCTCGTCGCCTCGGCCGCCGTGGCCGGCCGGGCGTCTTTCAGCAACCGCGCGGTCAGCACTCCAGCCGTCATGGAACCGTTCACGTTCAGTGCGGTGCGCGCCATGTCGATCAAGGGCTCGATGGAAATCAGCAGCGCGGCCACCGTCACCGGAAAGCCCATGGCCGGGAGGACGATGAAGGCGGCGAAGGTGGCGCCGCCGCCGACCCCGGCCACCCCGAAGGAGCTGATGGCGACGATCCCCACCAGTCCGGCGATGAAGGCGACGTCCGTGGGATCCACTCCCATGGTGGGGGCGATCATCACCGCCAGCATGGCGGGGTAGATGCCGGCGCAGCCGTTCTGCCCGATGGTGGCGCCGAAGCTGGCGGACAGGTTGGCCACCGGCGCAGGCACGCCGAGCTGCTCGATCTGGGTCTCGACGTTGAGCGGAATGGTGGCCGCCGAGCTACGCGACGTGAAGGCGAAGGTCAGCACCGGCCATACGCTCTTGAAGTAGGCGAGCGGATTGAAGCCGCCCGCGGCCATCAGCAGCCCGTGCACCAGGAACATGATGGCGATGGCCAGGTAGGACGCGCCGATGAACCCCACCAGGTTGAGCACGTCGGCGGCGTCGGAGCCCGCCACCACCTTGGTGATGAGCGCGAGGATGCCGTACGGGGTGAGCGCCATGATCATGTGCACCAGCTTCATGACCACGGCCTGGGCGGTGTCGACGAACTGGCGGATGGCCTCGCCCCGGAGCGGATCTTCCCGGGCCACGCCCAGCGCGGCGATGCCGAGGAGGATGCCGAATATCACCACGCCGATGATGGAGGTGGGGCGGGCCTCGGTCAGATCCTCGAACACGTTGGACGGCACGAAGCGCACCAGCATGTCGGCCAGGCCGAGGCTCGCGAACTCCTCGTAGCGGGCCGACAGCGCCGCCGATCGCTCCAGCTCCCTGGCCCCCTCGGTGAGACCCTCGGCGCTCAGTCCGAACAGGTTGGTGACCCCGATACCCACCAGGGCCGCCACCATGGTGGTGCCGACGAGAATGCCGATGATCAGACCGCCGATGCGGCCCAGGGTCGCCACCTCGCGCATCCGCACCACCGCCGCCACCATCATCACCAGCACCAGCGGCGCCACGATCAGCCGCAGCAGATTGACATAGGCGCTGCCCACCACGTTGGTCCAGGTGAGGGTCCGGCGGACCACCTCGGGATCGGATGCGTAAACGAGCTGCAGCGCCAGGCCGAACACCACTCCGGCCACCAGTCCCGCGAGAATGCGCCGGGACAGGGTGAAACCGGGACCCCGGAGCCTCGCCAGCCCGAGCACCAGGCCGGCGAACACCAGCAGATTCACGACCACCATCATCGACTCCCCCTCCAGCTCACCCGCCCGGATGTTGGCCGTCTCCCGGCCCCTTGTCCACACCGTTGCCGGGGTGCCGGGGCGAGGGCCGCGGCAGGTGGAGATCGAACCGGCGCCAGACGCAGAGGAATCCGACGTAGCCGAGCACCGCCCCGGGCAGGGCGATGCAGAGACTGCCGATGACCAGGGAGAGGGTCTCCTCGGCGATCTCCTCCTCGAGACCCGACAGGGAATCGAACCGCACCGGCAGAAGCGCCGTCACCCGCTCGCCGAGCTGGTGGAATCCCAGGTAGAGCGGCGCGAACGTGAGCGGATTGTTGATCCACGAGGCCGCGAACGCCGCGGGAAAGTTGGCCCGCAGCAACACCGACGCGCCCAGCATCAGAATCGTCTGGACCCCGAGGGTGGGGGTCAGACCGATGAACAGCCCCACCGCCACCCCGCGAGCCAGGGTGAGCTCGTCCACGTTGAGGCAGCCGGCCCGCTCGAGGAAGGCCGCGACTCCCCGGTGCCGCCGCAGCCAGGCGCGGGTCGAGGAACGCAGCCGCGCGGAGCCGCCGGCGGCCTGGAGCTTCAGCCAGCGGCGGGCGGGGCGCACGGGTGGCTACCGCGCGGCGGCCGGGACGACGGTCTCAGCTCGCCTTGTCCCGCAGCTCGGGGAGCACGTAACCGCGCTGCTCCAGGTCGGCCCGCACCACCTTCTTGTCCATCTTGCCCGTGGACGTGAGGGGGATGCTGTCCACGAACAGCACGTCGTCGGGAAGCTGCCATTTGGCGAAGGTCTTGGCGGCGTGCTCGAGAATGGTCTCCTTGGAGACCTCCGCTCCCGGCTTGCGCACCACCAGCGCCACCGGCCGCTCGTCCCACTTGGGGTGCGGCTGCGCCACCACGCAGGCCTGCGCCACGCCCTCCAGGGCCACCAGGTGGTTCTCCAGATCCACCGAGGAGATCCACTCGCCCCCGCTCTTCACCAGATCCTTGGAGCGGTCGCTGATGATCAGATACTCCTCCTGATCGATCTTGCCCACGTCGCCTGTGATGAGCCAGCCGTCGTGGAACTTCTCCGGCTGCGGATCGTTGTAGTACTCGGAGCAGATCCACGGACCCCGGATGAGGATCTCGCCCACGGTCTCGCCGTCGTGGGGCAGGCGATTGAAGTTCTCGTCGAAGATCTCCACCTCGATTCCGGGCATGACCTGTCCGGCCTTCGCCACGTTGGCGAACTGCTCGTCCTCGGAGAGCGCGAGCTGGGAACGCTTCACGACCCGCCGGGACAGGGTGGCCAGCGGCGAGGTCTCGGTCATGCCCCAGCCCTGGATCATCTCCACGCCCAGCACGTCCCAGTACCAGCGGATGAGCGAAGGCGGCGGCGCCGAGCCGCCGCAGGTCACCCGTGACAGGCTCGACAGGTCGTAGCGGTCCGGGTCGCTCTCGTAGACGGCCTTCACCCCCTGCCAGATGGTGGGCACCGCCGCCGACACCGTGACCTGCTCGTCGGCGATGAGCTGGATCAATCGTTTGGGATCCATGAACCGGTGCGGCAGCACCTGCTTGCAGCCCAGCATCAGCGCCGACCAGGGCACGCCCCAGCCCATGGCGTGGAACATGGGGACGATCCCCAGCAGGCAGTCGGTGGCCGACAGGCTCATGCTGTCCGTCATGCACTGGGTCAGGGTGTGCAGATACTGGGAGCGATGCTCGTACTCCACGCCCTTGGGGTTGCCCGTGGTGCCGCTGGTGTAGCACAGCCCCAGCGGCGAGTTCTCGTCGATGACGGGCCAGTCGTAGGTGGTGGGCTTGCCGGCGATGAAGGCCTCGTAGTCCACCGGGTCGGGCAGCCCCGTCTCCCAGTTCTCGAAGCCTTCCTCGGCGGCGACGATGATGCGCTCGACGCTCGGCATGCGGCCGCGGAGCTTCTCCAGCAGGGGCAGGACGTCCGCGTCGACGATGATCACCTTGTCCTGGGCATGGTCGATGATGTACTCGAGGTCGTGGTCGGAGAGGCGGATGTTGAGGGTGTGCAGCACCGCGCCCATGCCGGCGATGGCGTGATACGCCTCCAGGTGGCGGGAGCCGTTCCACATGAAGGTGCCTACCCGGTCGCCGATCCCGACACCCGCATCCGCCAGCGCGTGGGCGAGCTGATGCGCCCGGTCGCGGATCTCGCGGTACGTCTGCCGTCGCACGCCGCCCTCGGTGGCGGTCACGATTTCTTCCCGGGGCGCCACCTTGGCGCCGCGATCCAGGATGTTCGACATCAGCAGTGGCGTGTGCTGCATTGCCATGTCCGGGCCCTCCCAATAAGCTCTAGCGTTTTTCCCAGCCGCCGAGTGTACCATCGGCTACAGGAGTTTCGTGGAGTCCCTGGAGCAGCACGTCCTCGACATCCCCCACGCCCGGGCCATCGGCATGAGGCTCGTGAGCCACGACGAGACCGGGTGCATCGTACGAGTTCCCTATGCCGAGCATCTGGTGGGCGATCCGGATACGGGGGTGGTGCACGGCGGCGTGCTCACGGCGCTGCTCGACAACGCCTGCGGCGTGGCGGTGCGCCCCTCGGAGGCCACCACCGGGACGGCGTCCATCGCCACCCTGGACCTGCGCATCGACTATATGGGTGCCGCCCAGCCCCACCAGGACATCTTCGCCCACGCCTACTGCTTCAAGCGCACCCGGCACATCGCCTTCGTGCGCGCCAGCGCCTACCAGACCACGGTGGACGAGCCCATCGCCACCTGCGTGGCGAGCTTCATGCTGGGCACGGCCGGCGGGCCGCGGGGTGCGTCGTGAAGCTGCTCGCGGAGCTCCGAGCCCAGGGCCGGGGCCGCGACATGGCCGCGGTGCTGGCGCACATTCCCTACGCCCGCTTCCTCGGCATCGACGTGGACCAGAAAGGCAACGAGATCACCACCATCATGCCGTTCCAGGATCACCTGGTGGGCAACGTCTCCCTGCCGGCCATCCACGGCGGCGCGATCGGCGCGCTGCTGGAGATCACCGCGGTGATCCAGCTCCTCTACGACACCTCCTGCGAGCGGCTGCCGAAGACCATCGACGTTTCGGTGGACTACCTGCGATCGGGCCGCCCCAAGCCCACCTACGGGCGCGCCATCGTCACCCGCCACGGCCGGCGGGTGGCCAACGTGCGTTCGGAGATCTGGCAGGAGGAGCGTTCGCGCCCCATCGGGGTGAGCCACGGGCATTTCCTTCTCGCCCCCCTCACTGCCGAGTGAGGGGCCCTCACGGCTGAGTGAGGGGCCCTCACCGCTGAGTGAGGGGCCCTCACCGCCGAGTGAGGGGCCCTCACTGGCGAGTGAGGGGCGCCAGCTCCGACTCCAGCCGCCGCCGCAGGCGCGCCGTCTCCGCATCCAGGGCGGCCGGGGTCCAGCCCAGGCGCTCGGCCATCACCGGTCCGGCGGCCTCGAGCAGCGCGTCCCGCTCCTCCGGCAGGAACCAGGCGGCGGACAGCCGCCGGTAGAGCACGTCCTCCAGCCGCTGCGCCCCTTCCACGCTCACGGCCCAGCTCACCTCCTCGGCGAAAACGGAGGCGGAGAGCGGCGTGGGCCGCTCGCCCAGCATCATTTCCGCTTCGCTGCCGTACAGGCGCGCCAGCCGCTCCGCCACCGCTCCCGGCACTCCGTAGCGACAGGCGAGCCGCCGGGCCAGCGCCGCCGGGTCCGGAACGTCGCCGCCCGGCACCGGCGCCAGCGGCTCCGGCACGACGAGGTCACGGCCGAGCATGTCCGCCACCACCGCCATTACCTGCTCGGCCATCTTGCGGAAGCCGGTGAGCTTGCCGCCGGCTATGCTGACCACCGCACCGTCGCGCCAGATCTCGTCGCGCCGGGACATCTCCTTCGGTGCTCTGCCGGGCTGATTGATCAGCGGACGCAGGCCCGCCCAGGTGGCCAGCACGTCCGAGCGGCAGAGGGGCTCCACACGGAAGTGGGCGTTGGCCGTGGCGAGCAGGTAGTCCACGTCTGCCGGCTGCACCTCGGGCCAGTGCTCGGGACCCCGGTCGTAGGTGGTATCGGTGGTGCCGAGGTAGGTCACGGCGCCCCGGGGAATCGCGAACACCGGCCGGCCGTCCGCCGCCGTCATCATCACCGGATGAGCCACCGGCAGCCGGGCGTGCCGGAGCACGGCGTGCACGCCCTTGGAAAGGTGCAGGCGCGGCACGGCGGCGGGCTCCAGCAGGGTCTCCACCCAGGGCCCGGTGGCGTTCACCACCACCCGGCCGTGCAGCACCCGTTCCTCGCCGGTGAGCTCGTCCCGGGCCGACACCCGGGCGCCGGCCCCGTCCGGCTGTATCGCGCGAACCCGGGCGTAGCTGCAGGCGCGGGCACCGCGGCCAACGGCGGCGCGCAGCACCGCGAGCACCAGCCGCGCGTCGTCGGTGAGGTACTCGCGGTAGGCGCAGGCCCAGCGCAGACGTGTCCGGTCCAAGAGCGGCTCGTGCTCCTCGAGCTGTCGGCGCCGCCAGTTGCGATGCCGCTCCGCCGGGTCCACGGCCCCCAGCCGTTCGTAGAGTCCGATGCCCACCCGCAGCTTGGCGAATTGCGGGAGGCCGGCAGCGGGCACCACCATCCAGCGGGGTTCGGTGAGGTGGGGCGCCATGGCCCTGAGGCTCTTGCGCTCCAGGGCACTCTCCCGAACCAGGGCCACGTCGCCCATGGCCAGGTAGCGCAAGCCGCCGTGAATCAGCTTGGTGGAGCGGCTCGAGGTCCCCGAGGCGAAGTCCTGCGCCTCCAGCACCAGCACGCTGAGCCCGGCCTGAGCGGCATGGCGGGCGATGCCCGCACCGGTGATGCCCCCACCCACCACGATCAGATCGAAGGCATCCTCCCTCAAGGTGGCCAGCGCGTGTTCCAGGCGGGGCACGTCCACCGTCGGCATCAGAACCGGCTACCCATGGACAGCTTGAACACCACGTCCGGCGCGCTGCGGGTGGTGAGGTCCTCCACCACCGCCAGCGCCAGCCAGCGGCTGGACGGCCACCGCCAGGTCGCCCCCAGCGTGCCCAGGAGCGCCCGGTCGCCGAGCTGGGGTATGGGCGTGTCCGCCAGGTCGCTGTGCCCGTCGAGCTGAGCGTGCACGCTGAGCGCCGGCCTCAGCGGATAGTGCAACCCAAGATGACCCGCGAACACCACCGGCCGCCGCATATCCCCCGGCAGGGGGCCGTCCCCCGGGAAGGCGACGCCGCCCATGATCGTCACCGTCACGCCCAAGCGCTCGAGCCAGCGCCGGTCCCGGGTCTCCCACCAGAGCGCCACGTCCACGGCGTCGGACCCGGTGAGGTTCCCGGCGCGCCCCGTGGGCAGCTCCACCGCCGCCCGCAGCGCGCTCTGCCGTCCAGGCTGGTCCGGCAGGCGAACACCCAGCAGGGCCCGCACGTCCCCCAGGTGCTGCTCGGCCGCGTCCACCCGGGCCAGGGTCTGCCCCTCCCGGACCAGCCGATAATCCAGAACGTTGCGGGACGCGCCGTCCCGGCCCCCGTCGGGCAGGCCGAACAGATCGTGGAACCCGTCGATCAACCCGTCCGTCGCCCCGCCGCTGTGGACCACCAGCGGCACCTCCAGCCCCCACTCCAGCCGATTTCCCCAGCCGCGGCGCACCGACAGGGTCGTGACCGTCGTGGTGCCGTCCAGGTATGCCCAGGTTTCGCCGTCGCGGTTCGCGGTGAAATTGTTGGCGTGCTCCACGTGCAGCGCCAGCGCGCCGGCCCGCGGCGGCAGCACGGGCCCCAGGGCGCGAGGCAGGGCGAACGTCTGCGCCACCGGAGACAGGTTGCGCACGGCCAGCGGGCCCGCCACGCCGCCGTCCCCGGGTGAGCGCTCGTCCGCCGGCGCCGGCCACGGCAGGCTCGCCGCCAGCAGCGCGAGCAGGGCCGCGGCACCGTGCCGGCGGACCACCGTCAACGGATGCTCCCGGATTCTTGCTCCCAGTAGGGCTTGCGCAGCTCGCTCTTCAGGATCTTGCCCGGGCCGCTCTTCGGCAGCTCGTCGTGGCGGATCTCCACCGATTTCGGGCACTCGTAGCCGGCGAGCACCTCGCGGCAGTGAGCCAGCAGGTCGTCCACCCGGATTTCCGCCCCCGGCCGCGGCACCACGATTGCGTGGACCACCTCGCCCCAGGTTTCGCTGGGCACCCCGATCACCGCACACTCGTGGATGCCGGGATAACGGTAGATCACGTTCTCGACGGCGGCCGAATAGACGTTCTCGCCGCCGCTGATGATCATGTCCTTGACCCGGTCCACCAGGAAAAGGAATCCCTCGTCGTCCAGATAGCCGGCATCGCCGGTGTGCATCCAGCCGCCGCGCAGGGTCTGTGCGGTGAGCGCCTCCTGGCGCCAGTAGCCTTTCATGACCATGGGCCCGCGCACGCAGATCTCGCCCACTTCCCCCGGCGGCAGGGGCCGGTCGTCCTTGTCCATCACCGCCACGTCGGCGTTGAACACGGCCTGGCCTGCGGAGCGGATGCGTCCCGCGTCCGGCCCCTCGAAGACGTGATAGCGGGGCGGCAGGCTGGTGGCCACCGGCGAGAGCTCCGTCATCCCGTACGACTGCAGGAACTGCACCCCCGGCAGCCGCTCCATGGCCTGGCGCAACAGCGACTCCGGCATGGGGGAGGCGCCGTAGGTGAGCAGCTCGAGGCTCGAGAGGTCGTAGCGGTCGAGATCGGCGTACTGCAGCAGCGCGTTCAGCATGGTGGGAACCACCACCGTCACCGTCACCCGGTAGCGCTCGATGGCGTCGAGGAACAGCCCCGGCTCGAAGCGCGGAATCACCGCGTGGGTGCCGCCCGCCACTGTGGTGGTGAAGACTCGCGAGCCACCCGCCACGTGAAACAGCGGCGACACGTGCAGGTGCACGCTTTCGCTGCGAATGCCCAGGTTGACCAGGGCCGTCATGGAGTTGGCCATGAAGTTGTCGTGGGTGAGCATGACGCCCTTGGCGCGGCCCGTGGTGCCCCCGGTGTAGAACAGGGCGGCCAGGTCGTCGCCGCCCCGCTCGGCGTCCGGCACCGGCGCCTCGGCCGCCAGCAGGGACTCGTAGTCCTCGAAACGCGGGCTCGGCCCGTCGTCCGCGTGAATGACCCCCGTGAGCTCCGCACAGCTCGACAGCAGGGCCGCCGCCTCGTCGCCGGCGGCGGCATCGGCGAGCAACAGGCGCGCCCCCGCATCGTTCAGGCAGTGGATCTTCTCCGGCAGCGACCAGCGGGTGTTCACCGGCACCATGACCGCGCCGGCCCACAGGGTTGCAAAATAGAACTCCACGTAGCGCGGGGAGTTGGCCGCCAGCATGGCCACCCGGTCGTCCGGGCGGATACCCTTCGCCTTCAGCACACCGGCCAGCCGCGCGACCCGCGCCGCGAAGCTGCGCCAGGTCCGGTGGACGTCCGGCCCCACCAGGGCCGGACGGTCCCCGTACAACTGCACCGCGCGATGAATGCCCTGGGTCAGACGCATCCGCAAGCTCCCGCCAAAACCCCGCATTCTACCGGCTCGCGCGGCCCCGCCGCAGCGGCTAGACGCCGGCGCAGCGGCTGATCGGTTCGCCCGTCCGGCAGGTCACGCTCGCCTCCGCCGCCAACGTTTGGCGGAAATCGCCAACCCCACATGGCTCCACGCCTCCCCCCACTCGCACACAACCCGTTGATACGCCTCGGGTTTTCCCTCTGCGACCGATTGGCACGAATCATGACAAGGAGGTTCCCGTCGAGCAACGGACAAGACACAGCGACCTCAGGAGTCACCATGGACGAACCATTCCGCCTCTCACGCATCCGGGCACCCCGAGGCACCCTGGCCACCATGATCCTGCTCGCCGTCGTGTTTCTCGTCTTCGGCCTGCTGGTGGCCGGGGTTCCTGGGAGCGAGGCGGCCGAGGGCCGGGGCTTTCTCGATGCATCGGGCCCGAGCCTCGCCAACTGGCTGCTCGGCGATAGCTTTCATCAATCGCCCCGTTAGAAACAAGTCATTTCACAACCGCCGCAGCCTGCTCCACACTGCGTACCCAATGAGTGACAGGAGCGCATCATGGCAGACACCCACATCGACATCGGCATCGACCGCGAGGACCGGCAGAAGATCGCCGGCGGGTTGTCCCGACTGCTCGCCGACACCTACACGCTCTACCTGAAGACCCACAACTACCACTGGAACGTCACCGGTCCGCGCTTCCGTGAGCTGCACCTGATGTTCGAGGAGCAGTACACGGAGCTAGCCACCGCCGTCGACGACATCGCCGAGCGCATCCGCACCCTGGGGTATCCCGCCCCCGGGACCTACAAGGAGTTCGCCGAGCTCGGCAGCATCGAAGAAAGGGCCGGCGTGCCGGCAGCGGAAGCGATGGTGCAGGACCTGGTGAGCGCCCACGAGACGGTGGTGCGGACCTGCCGGGAAGTGCTCCCCGCGGCCCAGGCGGCGGACGACGAGTCCACGGTCAGCCTGGTCTCGGACCGCATGCGGATCCACGAAAAGACCGCCTGGATGCTGCGCAGCCTGCTCTAGCCATGACGACAGGCATTTGACGGCCGCCGCGGCCGGCGCGGTCGCCGCGACCCGTGCCCCGGCGGCCGGGAGTTTTCCACCATTTCTGTGGATAACTTTGAGGATAACTTCTGCGTATCGAGTGCGGGGCCCCGCCGGGCGGGCACCCCCCGCGGCTGGTCAACTTTTGATCATCGGCGTATTCGCCTTTCGTATCAATAAGTTGCAGAGATCACATGAAGGAACGAGTGAACGATCGCAGGCAATTCACGCGATTGTCGGGCAAATCCCGGCCCTGTGCATAACGGCCGGCGCCACTGGCGTTAGTGCCCGCTCACGAGCCATCTCGCGCTGCCGTTGCCGCTGCGGGAGGAAGACAAGAAACCGGCGCGACATAGCCCAACGGTTCTACCCGGGCGCGCGTGCCCGGCTCCGCCCCCAGGGCCAGCGGCACGGTGAGCCAGGTGGCCGCGGCGACCAGCCCCAGCGCCGCGAGCCACAGCCAGCGGCGACTTCCGCTCGACTCCGCGGCGGCGGTGCTTCCCGCCGGCCGGCGGGCCGCAGTGGCTGCCGGCGGCGCGTAGCCGCTGCGCAGGGTGGGTTCGTCCGGCCAGCGCGGGCGGGTGTCGTCGTCCACCGGGGGCACGCCGCTGAAGTTGTCGATCACCTCGCGGCGCGCCTGGCGGTACTCGGCTTCGCTGATTTCTCCGGCGGCGTACGCCTTGGCCATGCGCCGCAGGCGCACCGACTCCGGCGCCAGCTTCATCAGGCTCACGAGACCTCCCGTACCAGGCGGAACCCGGTGGCGGGGTCAGGACTACCGTCCTGGGGCCGGAGCGTCTCCGGCACGCAGGCGGCGGCCGGGTCCGTGAAGGCCCCTCCCGCCGCGTGCACCGTGCCGTCGCGGATCACCCATTCCTGGACGTTGCCGACCGCGTTCACCAGACCATACTCGCTCGCCGTCCCCGCGGCCGTCGCCACCGGCGCCGGGGCCCGCTGCAGCGGTCCCGGCTCGACGGCGCAGTGGCTGCGGGTTTCGGCGGCGCCACGGGCCGCCACCAGCCACTCCGCGTGGGTGGGCAGGCGGTAGGTGAAGCCGCTGCGTTCCGTCAGCCACGCGGCGAAGGCGCGGGCCAGTTCCACGGGCACGTCGCGCACCGGCATGTCCGGCGGCCCCGCCTCCGGGCACGAGCCCGTGGCGCTGCAGAAGGGGGCCAGGTCACTCCAGCTCACTTCCTGGCGGGTGATGGCGAAACGGGTTTCGGCGGTACCAGAAATCACCGCCAGGCCGGGCCCCCAGACAGCCTCGCCGAGCCGATCCGCGCAAGTCCCACCCGCTTCGTTCACCGCGCTGCAGGGATCCAGCCCCGGTAACGGACCGAACAGGGTCACCGTGCGCTGTCGCAGGAGCACGGCCCGCTCCCGATCCACCGCATCGAGCTGGGCCAGACACTGGTTCACCCGCTCGGCTACCCGGGCATGCCCCTCCGTGGTGAAGTCGGGGTACCGGGCCACCCAGCGTCCCACCACGTCCGCGGCGGCCGAGGGATCGAAGCGCAGGCAGGCGCCACCGAGCGCCGCCGTGAGCTCGCCGCGAAACGCCACCAGACCCTCCTGGCGTCGCCGCGCCGCCTCACGGGCGGCGAAGGCGCGTTCCGCGTCGTCCACCCGCTTGCCCAGGGCTTCCAGGGTGTCGAGGTCGAATCCGTAGGTCTCCAGGTACGCCAACGCCCGGCGCGCCGCCGGAAAACGCTCCGCAGCCAGGCTCGCATCGAGCTCGCTGGTCAACACGTCCACCGTCTCCAGACGCAAGGCGGCGAGCCCTGGACTGCCGGGAAAGACCCGCTGGTAACGCTCCAGGGCCTGGTCCAGGGCGTCCATCCACGCCACCTCCAGCCGCGGCTGGTCCAAGAGCCCCGTCACCCCTTCGCTCAGCAGGCGGGTGAGATGTGCCGCGGCCTCGGGCATGGGGCCGTAGTCCAGGGCGCGCAGGTACAGGTCCACGGCCCGGCCGGGGTCCTCGGCCGCCAGGATCTCCTCCCGGTAGCGCTGCCGTACCGCGGCGAGCATCCCCTTGCCGGCGCTTTCGAAGCGTTCCAGCGAGCGCAGGATGCCTACCTCCTCCGCGACCTTGGCCTCCCATTCGGCGTCCATGAGCGGCGCCTGCAGCAATGCCTGCACCCGGGCGATCTGCGCATCCAGGAGGGTGTCCTGGCGGGTTTCCACCTTGGCCACCTGAACCGCCTCCTGAACCGCCGCCCCCTCCTTCAGGGCACTCGCCGCGAAGGTCACCAGCACCGCCGCCAGCGCCACCAGCACCGTGCGCGAGCGCCACGGGGACGGCTCGAACAGGTGCTTGCGCAGCTCCGCCACGGAAGCGGGCCGGGCGTCGCGATCGAAGGCCAGGCATCGCTCCAGCACCCGCCACTGGCGGCGGCTGAGCCGGCGCGGGCGCTCCGCCGTGAGGCCCAGGCGCGCCGCTTCGTCCGCCGGGGTGCGGCCGTAGGGGTGCTGCCCGGTGAGCATCAGATAGATCACCACGCCGAGCGAGTAGAGGTCGTCCTGGATCTCGGCGTCCGCCCCTTCCAGCATCTCGCGGCTGGCGTAGGCGGGCGTGAGCGCGGCGAGACGGGTGGGGTCGAAGACCGTGTCTTCCCCCTGAACCTGGTTGATCTGCACCGCCCGGGCGATGCCGAAGTCGAGGATCTTGGCACTGTTGTCCGGAGCCACGAACACGTTGCCGGGCTTGAAATCCGCATGCACCAGGCCCGCCTCGTGCGCGTGCTCCAGGCCGTCGCACAGGCAGCGGATGATGGACCAGGCGACGTCGTCGGGGAGCCCGGTGGGATAGGCGCGCAGCAGCTCGGCCAGCTCCCGTCCCTCGAGCAGCTCCATGATGATGAAGGGGACGTCGCCGTCCTTGTCGAAGTCGTAGATGGAGACGATGTTGCGGTGGGACAGGGCCTGGGATTTCGCCGCCTCCCGCTGCAGCGCGATGAACGCCTCGGGATGCTCGCGAAAATCGTTGTTCAGCACCTTGATGGCCAGGAACGGGTGGCGGTCCCGGGCCTCCACCTTGCGCAGATCCTTGGCCCTGAACACGGTGCCCATGCCGCCGCTGCCCAGCTTCTCCTCGAGCACGAAGCGCTGCTTGAGCACCCGCGGCGCCGTGGCCTCCCCCGGCGCCCGTCCCGGGCCGCAGCCCTGGCCGCCGGAGACGCTGTCGTCCCAGCGGAGCACGGTGGCGTCCTGAGCGGTCCCTTTCATGAGGCCTCCGGGCGGGCGATGACCAGCGAGACGTTGTCGTTCGCGGCGCCGTCGAGACAACGCTGAAGCAGGCCCTCGGCCATGTCCTCGAGGCGTCCCCCGGACAGGCCCGCGGCCAGCTCCTCGCAGCCCAGCTCGCGATACAGGCCGTCGCTGCACAACAGGTAGGTGTCCTCGAGCGCCACGTCGAACACCGCCACGTCCAGAAACAGCCGCGGCTGCCCCCCTACGGCACGGGTGATGATGTTGGTGTCCGCCGCCAGGGCTTCCTCCTCGGTCACGGCCCCGCTGTCGAGCAGGTCGCTCACGGGGTTGTGGTCGCGGGTGATCTGCTCGAGCTTGCCGGCGCGCAGCCGGTAGAGCCGGCTGTCGCCGGCCCACAGCACCACGGCGATGTCCCGTTCCGCCACCATGGTGACCACGGTGCTGCCGATGGTGGTGCCCATGCCCTGGCAGGAGGCGTGCACTCGAAGCTGCTCGTTCACCGCCAGCAGGGCGTCCTCCACCGCGTCCACCTGCTCCGACAAGGCCCCCCGCAACGGTACCTGGGAGAGCGCCGAGGTGATGGCGCGGCTCGCCACCTCACCTGCCTGGTGCCCGCCCATGCCGTCGGCCACGGCCCACAGGGCGCAGCCCGCGCGGCTCAACACCGAGTCCTCGTTGTGCCGCCGCCGGTTACCACGATGGGTCTGCTGGGCGCTGCGCCAGGTCCACTGCACCGCGATGCCCCCGTCACTCGTGGCGGAAGCGGACGGCGGAAGACTCGGTGGGAGGCTCGCCCAGGCTGATCCAGCCTTCGCCCCACAACCGCAGCTCGCCCCGATGCACGAAGCTGACCCGCTCGTCCTCGGTCTGCACGAAGGTGCCATTGGTGCTGTGGTCCACCAGCACGTAGAACTGCTTACGGCACTCGATGGTGGCATGGTGGCGGGAGGTGAACGGCCCCTCCACCTGCAACTCGGCGTCGGGCAGCACGCCCAGGGTGAGGCCGCGCCCGTTTCCGTCGAGCACCGCGCAACGCTTCTGCCAGCTCAGTACCAGGGGTGAGCGCTCCTGCGCTTCCATGCCGCAACCCGCCGCAATCATGCCGTACCGCAAGCATAGGCCAGCGCCGCCGCCTGCACCCGGACGTGGGTCACGCTCAATGCATGAAGTTGAACATGCGCCGCCGATAACGGGAGGCGAGGTCCGAGCCCTTCCCGAGCACCTTGAAGATGCGGATCATGGTCAGGCGGCCGATGTCCTCGCGGAAGCCGCGGTCCCGCTGCAGCACGGCCAGGGCATCCTCCAGGGCGCGCTCGTAGTCCCCGGCCGCCGCGGCCTTGACCGCCATTCGGTAGCGGGTCTCCAGATCTTCCGGGTTCGCGGAGAGCTTCCGCTCCAGCTCCGCCAGGCTCTCGAGCCCGGCAGCCTCCTCCAGCAATTCCACGCGGGTCGCGGGGCGGTCCCGCTCCTCGGTATCCTCCGGGATACCGTCCAGCACGCGGCGGGCCTCGTCGAGCTCCCCCTGACGCGCCAGCACGTCGGCGAGCTCCACCCGGAACGCCGGGTTCTGGGGCTCCTCCTGGATGGCCTGCCGGAGCACCGCCAGGGCGTGATCGTACTCTCCCGCCTCCACCAGCCGGGCCAGGTCCTCGCGCAGCGCATCCGCCGGCGAGAGGGTGAGCTGCTCGAGCAGCGAGCGCAGCACGCTCTCGGGCTGCGGCCCCTCCATCTGATGAACGATCTGACCGTCCTGAATGACCCGGATGCTGGGGAGCCCCTGCACCCGCAGGTGCTGTGCCAGGGTCGGATCCCGGGATACGTCCACCAGGGCCACGTAGACCTTGCCTTCGTAGGCGCGGGCGGCGTTCTCCAGGTCGCGCCGCAGCTCCACCGACGGCAGCACCTGTTCCGCCCAGAACAGCAGGATCACCGGCGCCTGCCGCGACCGCTCCACCACCCCCGACTGGAAATTCTCCGGGGTCACCTCGAAAGTCTGAGGGGGCTGCTGCATGGCGATGGGCCGTCACGGTGAGTGGGCGATTCTACTACAGCGCCACGAAGGCCGGGCAAGCCGGCCCGGCGGCTCTGGCCCCGCGTCCGGTGCCCACGGTAAGCTTGCCGGCACCGTGGAACCAGGTGCCCCCATGTCCGAAACCGTGCCGTTCCGGCTGAGTCATCTCGACCACGTGGTGCTGCGCGCCCGGGACAGCACAGGCCTCGTTGCTTTCTATAGGGAGGTTCTGGGCTGCCCGGTGGAGCGTGAGAACGCCGAGCTCGGGCTCGTCCAGCTCCGGGCCGGCCGGGCGCTCATCGACATCGTCGCCGCGGACGGCCAGCTCGGGCGCATGGGCGGCACCGCGCCGAGCGCCGACGGCGGCCACAACGTCGACCACTTCTGCCTGCGGGTGGAACCCTTCGACCCGGAGCGCATCACCGCCCACCTGACGCGTCACGGCGTCACGCCTAGCGAGGTCCGGCGCGTCTACGGCGCCGAGGGCATGGGGCCCTCCATCTACCTCCAGGACCCGGAAGGCAACACCATCGAGATCAAGGGACCGGCAGAGCCCGGCACCCTGGAGGCCGCGCCGTGACCGAATCCACCATGGAGCTTTCACATCCTTTCGCCGAGTTGCTGGGGTTCACGGTGACCGCCCGGACGCCGGGCTCCTGCCGCGTCGAGCTGCCGGTTCGCGATCACCACTTCAATCCCCACGGGCTGGTGCACGGCGCCGTGCTCTATGCCCTGGCGGACACCGCCATGGGTGGCGCGCTCTCAGGCACCCTGGCCGAGGATCAGGTCTGCACCACCATCGAGATCAAGATCAACTATTTCCGGCCCTGGCGCAGCGGCACCCTCGTCTGCGACGCCGAGCTGGTCAACGGCGGGCGCACCACGGCCACCTTGCAGAGCGACGTCTTCGACGGCGAAGGCCGGCATCTGGCCCGCGCGCTCGGAACCTTCGCCATCGTCCCCCGGCCCGTCACCGCCCGCTGATGGGGCGGCCGGCGCGCGCGCTGACCGCGTCGCTGCTGGCGGTGTGCGCCTGGGCCTGCGACGCGGCCGACGCCGGTCCCGACGCCGCGAATGACCGGCACGCGGTGATCCTGCTGTATCACCACGTGAGCGACGACACCCCCCCGAGCACCTCCGTCACACCAGAGCGCTTCGAGGCCCACCTGAACCATCTGCAGAACCACGGCTACCGGGTGGTGCCCCTCAGCCGCATCATCGCCGCCCTCACGGCCGGGGATCCGTTGCCGGCGCGGGCCGTGGCCATCACCTTCGACGACGCCTACCGCTCCGTGCTGACGGAAGCGGCGCCGCGGCTCGAGCGCCGAGGCTGGCCGTACGCCGTGTTCGTGAGCACCGATTACCTGGACGGGAACGTCGCCGGTTATCTGCGCTGGGAGGAGCTGCGCAGCCTGGAGGCCCGGGGGGCCGAGATCGGCAACCATTCCCGGGGACATGCCCACTACGTGCATCGCCCGCCGGAAGAGAGCGCCGAGGCGTGGCGGCGCCGGATCTCCGCCGACATCCGCGCCGCCCAGGCGCGCCTCGAGGCAGAGATGCGCCACCCGCTCGCCGCCCTCGCCTACCCCTACGGCGAGTTCACCCCGGCGCTGGCGGAGCTCGCCCGGGAGCTGGGCTTCGTCGCCTTCGGGCAGCAATCCGGCCCCGTGGGCGCCGACTCACCGTTGGGCGCCCTGCCCCGGTTTCCCATCGCCGGGCCCTACGCGGCGCTGGATTCGCTGGCGGAGAAGCTCCGCACCCGGCCGTTCTCGGTGCGGGTAGTCGCCGGCGCGGACCCGGTGCTTCCCCACGATACCGACACCGCGCCGCCGCTGCGGCTCGTCCTCGCCGCACCGGACGCCGACCTGCTGGCGCTGTCCTGCTTCGTCGCCGGCCAGCCGCCGCCCCGGGTCACCTGGCTCGACGCCGACGCGGGGCTGGTGGAAATTCAGGCGCGCGAACCCCTGCCGGTGGGACGCAGCAAGTACACCTGCACCGCGCCTGCCCGCACCGGCGGCGGCGTCTTCTACTGGTACAGCCATTTGTGGATGCGGCCATCAGCAGCGGGGGAGTGGTACGAGGATTAAGCGCTGTTCGCTGTCCGCCATCCGCTATCCGCTATCCGCTCTCCGCTAGAGGGGCTTCGCGAGATTCGGACGAAATGGGCTGGCAGCCAGCGGTAGAGCCTCGAACCTCGGGACGGCGCTCCAGCGGACAGCGGATAGCGGATAGCGGACAGCGGATAGCGAACAATGTAGTCTCAGCATCATTTCACGACCCCCGACGCTAATGTTCCACCGCCTGCTCATCGCCAACCGTGGCGAAATCGCCATCCGCATCGCCCGCGCCGCCGCCGATCTCGGCATCGAGACCGTTGCCGTGTACAGCCAGGACGACGCCGATTCGCTGCACGTGCGGCGGGCGGATCAGGCGCAGGCGCTGCCAGGCCGCGGCAGCGCCGGTTACCTGGACGGCGACGCCATGCTCGAGGTCGCCGCGCGTACCGGCTGCGACGGCGTGCACCCCGGCTACGGCTTTCTCGCGGAGAACGCGGACTTCGCCCGGCAGGTGCGGGAGGCGGGGCTGGTCTTCGTCGGGCCCCGCCCGGAGATCCTGGAAAGCTTCGGTCACAAGGTAACCGCCCGCAACCTGGCGGCGGAGTGCGGCGTGCCGGTTCTCCCGGGCACCATGGGGCCCACCTCGGTGGAGGAAACCCGGAATTTCTTCGCCAGCCTTCCCGCCGGCGCCGCCATGGTGATCAAGGCGGTGGCCGGCGGCGGCGGCCGCGGAATGCGCATCGTGCGCAGCGCCGCGGAGATCGAGGCGGCCTACCAGCGCTGCGCCTCCGAGGCCCAGGCCGCCTTCGGCAACGGCGAGCTGTACGTCGAGCGGCTGGTGGAGCGCGCGCGGCACGTGGAGGTGCAGATCCTCGGCGACCTCCAGGGCCAGGTGAGTCACCTCTGGGAACGGGAATGCACCCTGCAGCGGCGTCATCAGAAGCTGGTGGAGATGGCACCCAGTCCGAGTCTGCTTCCCGAGACCCGCCGCGCGCTCCTCGACGCCGCCCTGGCTCTGGCCGCCCACGCCCGCTACGACAACCTGGGCACCATGGAATTCCTGCTGGACGATGCCGACCCGGAGCAGGGCTTCGTGTTCATCGAAGCCAACGCCCGGCTCCAGGTGGAGCACACGGTGACCGAGGAGATCACCGGCGTCGACCTGGTGCAGACCCAGATCGCCCTCGCCACCGGCGCCACCCTGACGGAGCTGGGGCTCGACCGCGACCACGTGCCGGCGCCCCGGGGCCACGCGCTGCAGGCGCGGGTGAACATGGAGACCATGCAGGAGGACGGCAGCACGCGGCCGGGCGGCGGCACCCTCGAGCGGTTCGAGGTGCCCACCGGCGGCGGCGTGCGGGTGGAGACCTACGGCTACGCCGGCTACACCACGAGCCCGGCGTTCGACTCCATGCTGGCCAAGGTGATCGTCACCGACACCACCGCGGCGCCCCGCGGCGGATTCGCCAGCGTGCTGGCCCGCGCGGAGCGCGCCCTGGCGGAGTTCCGCATCGAAGGGGTACCCACCAACGTCCCGTTCCTGCGCGCGCTGCTCGCCGCTGACGCGGTTCGCGACAACGCCGTCTACACCCGCTACGTCGAGGAGCACATGGCGGACCTGGTGCGGGCCATGCCGGCCCCGCCGTCGGCGGCAGCGAAGTCGGCGCCGTCCGCCGTGGACGGCGGCGCACGCAGCGCCTCCATGGCCGCGCCGGAGCCGGAGCCCGGCCATCGGCACGTGGCCGCGCCCATGCAGGGCACCGTGGTCAGCATCGAGGTGACGCCCGGCGATCCGGTGCGCCCGAACCAGACGCTGGCGATCATGGACGCCATGAAGATGGAGCACGTAATCGAGGCCCCCGTGGGCGGGGTGGTGCGCGACGTGCGGGTGGCGGCGGGCCAGACGGTGTTCGAAGGCCACGTGCTCATGGTCGTCGAGGAGGCCGAGGTGGAGGCCGGTCAGGTGGCCGCCGAGGCGGAGATCGACCTCGACGCCATCCGCCCGGACCTCGCGGAGGCCATCGAGCGCCACGGCTTCGGTCTCGACGAGAACCGCCCCGACGCGGTGGCCCGCCGGCATGCCCGCGGCAACCGCACCGCCCGGGAGAACATCGCCGATCTGGTGGACCCCGGCACGTTTCTGGAGTACGGGCCGCTGATGGTGGCGGCCCAGCGGCGGCGCCGCTCCATCGAGGAGCTGATGGAGAAGACCACCGGCGACGGCATGGTGGCCGGCATCGGCTGCGTCAACGGTTCGCTCTTCCCCGCCGAGCGGGCCCGGGTGGTGGCCATGTCCTACGACTACATGGTGCTGGCCGGAACCCAGGGGCACATGAACCACCTGAAGAAGGATCGGCTGTTCGAGCTGGCGGAGCGCCAGCGTCTTCCCGTGGTGCTGTTCGCCGAGGGCGGGGGCGGCCGGCCCGGCGACACCGACGGCACCGGCGTGGCGGGGCTCGACTGCTACGCCTTCAACTACTTCGCCCGGCTTTCCGGGCTGGTGCCCCTGGTGGGCATCACCAACGGCTACTGCTTCGCCGGCAACGCCGCCCTGCTCGGCTGCTGTGACGTCATCATCGCCACCGAGGGCTCCAACATCGGCATGGGCGGTCCCGCCATGGTGGAAGGCGGCGGCCTGGGGGTGTTCTCGCCGGACGAGATCGGCCCGCTGGACGTCCAGGTCGCCAACGGCGTGGTGGACGTGGCGGTGGCGGACGAGGCGGAAGCGGTTCGGGTGGCCAGGCGCTACCTGGGCTACTTTCAGGGCCCGGTGACGGAGTGGCGGTGCGCGGACCAGCGCATCCTCCGCCACCTGATCCCGGAGAACCGGTTGCGGGTCTACGACGTGCGCCGGGTGATCGAGCACCTGGCGGACAGCGACTCGGTGCTGGAGCTGCGCCGCGGCTACGGCCACGGCATGATCACCGCCCTGGCCCGGGTGGAGGGACGCCCCCTCGGCATCGTCGCCAACAACCCCGCCCACCTCGGCGGCGCCATCGACAGCGAAGGCGCCGACAAGGCCGCCCGCTTCATGCAACTGTGCGACGCCTTCGACGTGCCGCTGCTGTTCCTCTGCGACACCCCGGGTTTCATGGTGGGGCCCGAGGCCGAGAAGTCTGCCCAGGTTCGGCGCTTCGCGCGGATGTTCGTGGTGGGAGCCAACGTCAGCGTCCCCTTCTTCACCATCGTGCTGCGCAAGGGCTACGGCCTCGGCGCCCAGGCCATGGCCGGGGGCAGCTTCAAGGTGCCGATGTTCACCGTGTCCTGGCCTACCGGGGAGTTCGGCGGCATGGGTCTCGAGGGCGCCGTGAAGCTGGGCTATCGCAACGAGCTGGCGGCCATCGAGGATCCCGACGAGCGGGAACGGACCTACCAGGCCATGGTGCAGCGCATGTACGACCGCGGCAAAGGGGTCAGCATGGCTCAGGCCTTCGAGATCGACGACGTCATCGACCCGGCGGATTCACGGCGCTGGATTCTCATGGCGCTGGAGAGCGCCGGGGCGGCCACGGCCCGCGACGGCAAGAAGCGCCCCCACATCGATACCTGGTGACGGCGCCCGCGCCGCCCGGTCAGCGACGCAGGTAAGGCCGCCACGCCACCAATCGGGCCAGCGCCACCGCGCGCCCGTCCGGGTCCCGGGCGAGCCCCTCCCAGGATTCCACCACGTCGAGCCCGGCGGCGGCAGCGCAGAGCTCTCCCGGCCGCGCCCGGAAGCTGGGGTTGTGGGGGCCGATGACTGTCTCGCTGGTCACCAGGTGGGTCTCGCAGAGCAGGTAACCCCCCGGCCGCAGCCGTTCCGCGGCGGACGCCACCAGGGACAGGTCGAGGTAACGAATGATGGTCACCAGGTCGTAGTCACCCAGGCCCCGCGGCAGTCCCAGGTCCAGATCGTGCTCCATCCACGCCACGGGCAGCCCCCGGCGGCGCGCGGTCTTCCCGCCGCGCTCCAGGGCTTCGGCGGAAATGTCCACCGCGTCCACCTCGTAGCCGAGCTGGGCCAGGTACAGGGCGTTACGGCCCGCGCCGCAGGCCAGATCCAGGGCGCGCAGCGCGCCGTCGCTGCCGTCGGCGCGCTGCCGGGCCCGCTGGGTGGCGTAGATCTCCGGCGCCTGCTCCGCCACCAGCACCGCCGGGTAGGTGCGGCCGGCGTAGGCGCCGCGGCGGTACCGGTCGTTCCACCGGTCGCGGTCCGAGTCGCTCATGGCGCCGCGCCACCGCCGTTGCGGGGGCTCCGGTGGAGGTTTATATTGCTCGGCATGTCGGGCGGATAAGAAAGGAGGTGATCCATGTCTAGCCGTTTTGCTCGCGAGGGCAATCGATAACACGATAGCCTCTAGCGGGCTTTACGGGGGGGCCGGTCCAAGACCGGCCCTTTTCGTTTTCCGGGTCGTTTCGCGCGTCAGATGACCGCAAAGTAACCTTCCAGCCGATCCAGCAGGCGTCCCCACAGCGCACGGCGCCGATCCCGGGCGGCCGCGCTGGAGAAGCCCTCCTGTAGAATGTGGATTCGGCTGGCCCCGCCGAGTTCCGTCAAGCTCACCGTCAGCTCGGTCTCCTCCACCGCGACGTCGCGCCAGCGCAGTCGGCAGCGGAAGCCCTCGGGCCGGTGCACTTCCAGATAAACGCCCGCGTCCTCGCAGAGCGTCCCCGAGGCGTCCTGCCAGCGCGCCTCGAACGCGCCGCCGGGATGCGGGGCCGCTACGGCGCCGCGCTGCCCGTCGGGGCGCGGCGAGTACCACTGGGCCAGGTGCGCCGCATCGGTCCACGCGTCGAACACCAGCTCCCGCGGCACGAACAACTCGCGGCTGAGGCTCAGCTCGAACGATCCCGTCATTCGCCCGCTCCACTGCGGTGAAACTCACGCCAGGTCGCCTTGCCCAGCCGGTCGTAGACCTTCATGGCGTCGATCACCCGCCGCCGCAGGGCGGTGTCCACCACGGTTTCGGGCAGCAGCGGATCCACCAGGATGTCGTGCATCACCCGGCGGCCCACCAGCAGCGTCTCCCGCGCCCGGGCTTCGAGATCCAGGCGCTGCAGCTGCCCGCGGCTAACCTCGAGCCGGGCCAGGTTGGCCCGATAACCGGCCTCCAGCCCCGCCACGTCCCACAGCGAGCGGGGCTCCAGCGGCCGCTCCGGGTCCTGGGCATCGATGCCGAGCACGCGTGCATCGTCGTCCAGCCCCCACGCTACCAGGTCGGCGCGCAGCTCCGCCAGGGACACCCGCAGATTCGCCGGCCGCACCGCCAGCCCCGGCTCGAGCTCGGCGAAGCCGCGCAGCCGCAGGGCCCGCTCCCGCGCGCGAACCCGGGACTTGTCCGTGCGGCGCAGATGCCCGGTGAACACGGCGAGCCAGCGGCCGTCCCAGGGACGAAGCTGGTCCTCCACCCGGCTCCAGGCCTGCACCCGGCGGCGCAACGGGTCGCCCCGGGTGCCCACCCGGTAGACGCCCCGGCTCTGCTGACTCAGCACCCCCTTCTTCACCAGCCGCGCCGCGGCTACCCGAATGGCCCCGGCATCGATGCCGAACAGCGCACCGGCCGCCACCAGACGGGCAGCCGGCAGCAGCGGCTGGGAGGCGGAATCCACCAGCGCGAGGATCAGCTCCGGCGCCGACAGCTCGGCTTCGCCCACGGACATATAACTTCCTTTGACAGCTTTCTCCATTCTATGTAATAAAGTGCCGGCAGGAACAGCGGAGAGCCATGCCCGATGTCAGCGCCCGAGCGAGCCGAGGATTATCTCAGCGCCGAGGAGATCGCCCGTTGCCTCGAGCGTTCGGATCTGAAGGCCGGGGCCGTGCTGGCCGCCAACTACCTGATCATCGCCGGCGCCTTCGCCGTGGCCATCGTCTGGCCGAACCCCTTGACCTGGCTCGGCGCCATGGTGGTCATCGGCGCCCGGCAGCTCGGCCTCGCGGTGCTGAATCACGATTGCGCCCACAGCATCTTCTTCCGCCGCCGCCGCACCAACGAGCTGGTGGGCCACTGGCTGTGCGGCGGGCCGCTGAACAGCAGCCTCTACCGCTACCGGGACTATCACCTGAAGCACCACCGCTTCGCCGGCACCGAGCAGGACCCGGACCTGGCCATGGCGCTCGCCTACCCCGCCGAGAAAGCCAGCATCAAGCGCAAGCTCAGCCGCGACCTCTCCGGGCGCACCGGCATCCGCGACACCTGGCGCCAGCTACGCCGGCTCGAACCGCGGCGCAACGCGCCGTTTCTGATAACCCACGCGGTGATGATCACGCTGCTGACCCTGGCCGGCGCGCCCTGGGCCTACGCGCTGTGGTGGGGCGCCAACCTGTTCGTCTATCCGGCGCTCACGCGGCTGCGCTTCATGGGTGAGCACGGGGTGGCGAAAGACCGGCTGGCAGCGGACCCCCGCGACAATACCTGCACCACCCTGGTGTCGTGGTGGGAACGCGTCCTGGTGGCGCCGAACCGGGTCAACTTCCACGTGGAGCACCACCTGCTGGCCGGCGTGCCGCTGTACAACCTGCCCCGGTTCCATCGGCTGCTTGCCCGGCGGGGCTACTTCCACGGCCGGACCTGCCTCTCCCACGGCTATCGCCATGTGCTGAAGCGCGCCACCCGCCCGGCAGCGCCCGCCGCCACGCCCTCCGCGGCCTGACCCCCGGACCAGCCGGGGCCCCGGCCCTGGAAACCGGAGCCGAAAGACGCTATAGGTGCTCCGTCGCATCCTAGACCGGGGGGAGAATCCGATGTCCGACACCGCTGCCGCCACCGATCCGCTCACCAGTCTCGCCGCCGCGCTCGGCAGCAAGCCCGCGCTCATCGACGACCGGCCGGACGGTACCGTCACCACCTGGTCCTTCGCGGAGCTCGAAGCCAACGCCAACCGGCTCGCCCGGGTGTTCCTCGCCCGCGGCGTCCAGCCGGGCGACCGGGTGCTGTGGTGCGGCCACAACTCCCTCTGGGCGGTGGCGTGCGGACATGCCGCGCGCAAGATCGGCGCCGTCGCCGTGCCCCTCAACTACCGGCTCACCGCGGAAGAAGCCGCCTACGTGGTGGACAACTCCGACGCCAAGGTGGGCTTCATCGACGCCGAGTACGTGCCGCTGTTCGAGGAGATCCGCCCGCACATTCCGAACATGGCGCACCTGCTGGTGTTCGACGGCGAGCCGGGCGAGGACATGGCGGCTACGGCGCCACTGGTGGAGTCGGAGGACCCGAGCCCCGTGGCCGTGGACACCGGCGGCGCGAGCGCCGGCACCATGATCTACACCTCGGGCACCACCGGAAAGCCCAAGGGCGCGGTGCGGCAGGGCATCGGCGACCCGCTGCAGCTCGCCCGGCTCATCGAGCTCATCGGTTACCGGCAGGACGACGTCTACATTCCCACCGGCCCCCTCTACCACTCCGGCCCGAGCGGGTTCCTGGCCATCGCCACCAACCTGGGCAACACGACCATCATCCAGCGCAGCTTCGACCCCGAGGACTGGCTGCGGCTCGTGGAGAAGCATCGCGTCACGAGCACGTTCTCGGCGCCCACACCGGTGCGGCGCATCTGTCAGCTCCCGGCGGAGGTGCTCGACCGCTACGACCGCTCCAGCATGCGCATCATGATCGCCAACGCCGCGCCCTGGTCCTATGCATTGAAGATGGATTACCTCGACAAGTTCCCGGAGGACTCGCTCTGCGAGGTGTACGGCTCCACGGAGCTCGGGGTGAACACGGTGCTGCTGCCCCAGTACCAGCGCGAGAAACGCGGCTCCTGCGGTCAGCCGGCCCCGGGGGTGGAGATCCGCCTGTACACGGAGGACGGGCAGGTGGTGACGGAGCCCCACACGCCCGGGGAGCTGTTCGTGCGCTCCCCGAGCGTGTTCAGCACCTATCACAAGGCCCACGACAAGTTCATGGAGGAGCGCCGGGACGACTGGCAGACCGTGGGCGACATCGCCTACTTCGACGAGGACGGCTTCTACTACATCTGCGACCGGAAGAAGGACATGATCATCTCCGGCGGCGTGAACATCTATCCGGCCGAGATCGAGGACGCGCTGGAGCACCATCCGGACGTGATGGACGTGGCGGTGTTCGGCATCCCCGACGAGGAATGGGGAGAGAGCGTCCACGCCGTGGTGGTGAAGCGTCCGGGCTCCGACCTGGACCAGGCCGGTCTGCAGGCCTTCGCCCGGGAGCACCTGGCCGGCTACAAGGTGCCCCGCTCCGTGGCGTTCGTCGACGACATTCCCAAGACAGGTACCGGCAAGATTCTCAAGCGGGTGCTGCGGGAGCCCTACTGGAAAGACCATCAGTCCCGGGTGGTGTGACGGTGCTTCACGTGGTTCGGGTCCGGGTTTCGGGAGGGTGCGCATGAATCAGCCGCGAGGGCTGTGGGTCCTTTTCCTCACGGAGATGTGGGAGCGTTTCAGCTATTACGGCATGCGCGCCCTGCTGGTGCTCTACCTCATCGCCTCCACCGGCGGCGAGGATGGCCTGGCCGCCAACCCCGGCTTCGGCTGGGCCGAGGACGACGCCTACCTCCTCTACGGCATCTACACCTGGGCCATCTACCTGACCCCCATCTTCGGCGGCATCCTGGCGGACCGTCTGCTCGGCACTCACCGCTCCATGCTCATCGGCGGCTGGATCATCGCCGCCGGCCACCTGTGCCTGGCGGCCACCGAGCTGTTCGGCATCACCCCGGGGGCCGCGGTCACTCTGCAGTCCGGCCCGGGCGCGCTGATCTGCTTCATGGGCGGGCTCACCCTCATCGTCATCGGCACGGGGTTCTTCAAGCCGTGCGTCAGCGTCATGGTGGGCCAGCTCTACGACGAGCACGATCCGCGGCGGGACTCCGGCTTCACCATCTTCTACATGGGGATCAACCTGGGCGGCGTGCTGGCGCCCCTGGTGGCCGGCACCCTGGGCGAGACGGTGGGCTGGCACTGGGGATTCGGCAGCGCCGCGGTGGGCATGATCCTCGGCATCTTCTGCTACCAGTACCTGCGGCCGCGCTACCTCGCCGGCGTCGGCCTGGCCCCGGAACGACGCATCACACCAACACCCGCGTCCGCGCCGGCCCGCAGGCTGTCGACCATCGAATGGCAGCGCATCGGGGTGATCCTGATCCTGGCGTTCCTCGGCAACATCGCGTTCTGGACCGCCTTCGAGCAGGCCGGCAGCTCCATGAACGTGTTCGCCGCCCAGAGCACCGACCGCACGATCTGGGGCCTGCTGGACGAGCCGTTCCCCGCCACCTGGTACCAGTCCGCCAATCCCGCCTCGGTGATCCTGTTCGCCCCGGCCATCGCCTGGCTGTGGCTGTTTCTCGGCCGGCGCGGTCTCGAACCCTCCACTCCGGTCAAATTCACGCTGGGCCTGTGGCTGCTGGGGCTGGCCTTCCTCGCCATGGTCGTAGGGGCGCTGGAAGCCCGGGACGGTCTGGCCGGTCCCCAGTGGCTGCTGATCACCTACGTGGTCTACACCTGGGGCGAGCTCTGCCTCTCGCCCGTGGGGCTCTCCATGGTGACCCGGCTGGCGCCCGCCCACCTGCAGTCGCTGATGATGGGGGTCTGGTTCTTCACCTTCTCGCTGGCGAACCTGCTGGCCGGGCTGGTGGCGCGTTTCTCGGTGGCCCTGGAGCGGGGCGAGATCACCTTCGTGATCGAGGGGCTGGCGGGCTTCTACCTGCTGCTGGTGGTGGTGCCACTGGTCATGGGTCTCATCATCCTGCTGCTCACCCCGCTGCTGAAACGCTGGATGCACCTCGAGCACGGCGCTCCCCGGGAGCGCGCGCGGCTGGCGAAGGGTGGAACGGAGGTTGCTACCCCCTGATCCGCCCCCGTGGGAAGGACACAGAGGAGGTGGCCGTGCTCTCGGTGACCCGGACGGACGAGAACGTGGTGACGGTGCGTGCCGCCGGCAGTCTCACCGAAGAGGACTATCAGCGCTTCGCCTCGGAGCTCCAGTCCCTGTCCGCCCGGGCCGGCAGCCAGCGGCTGCTGATTCGCCTGACCGACTTCGAGGGGTGGGAGGCCGGTGCCCGCTGGGACCACCTCGAGCTTCGACTCCGCCGGCCCGACGCGTTCTGGCGGGTGGCCGTGGTGGGTCAGCCGCATCACGAACGCTGGATGATCCGGCTGTCCGAGCCTTTCGCCCACGCCTACGTCCGCTACTTCGAGGACGACGACGCGCCGGAGGCCTGGAGTTGGCTCACAGAGCCGCGGTGAGCCCCCCGAAACCCATCTAACTTGCCCGACTGTGCCTTCCTTGCCAGACTAACCCCAAGCGAATCGGGGGGGCATGGATGCTCATGCAGAGCGGCCGATGACACCACGCTGGCGGATGCTGGTCAGCTTCGTGTTGCTGTTCGCCGTGTGGCTCGGCTGGAGCGGCTACCTGGAACCTTTGCTGCTGGTGTTCGGCCTGATCGCCAGCGGTCTGGTGGTGTTGCTGGCCAACCGCATGGGGGCGTTCGACGAGGAGACGTATTGGATCCGGCTGGCATTGCGGCTGCCGGGCTTCTGGGCCTGGCTGATTCGGGAAGTGATCCGTTCCAACGTGCAGATGGCCAAGCTCATCCTGAGCCCCCGCCCGGCCATCTCGCCTACGGTCGTGACCCTGGAAGCGCGCAGCCTGGACGCCCTGGGCCAGGCCACCCTGGGCAACTGCATCACGCTGACCCCGGGCACCATCACCCTGGACGATCATCAGGGCGAGCTGCTGGTGCACTGCATCACCCAGGACGACGCCACGGGCCTCATGCAGGGGGAGATGAAGCGCCGGGTCGCGGCGCTGACCCGGCACTGAGATCATGTACATCGTCGCCTCCATCGCCATCCTCGTGACCATGGGTCTCGCGCTCACCCGGGCGCTGCTGGGCCCCACCGTGTACGACCGGGTGCTCGCGGTGAACATGTTCGGCACCAAGACCGTGCTGCTGCTGGCGGTGATCGCCTACCTCTACGAACGCCCGGATTTTCTCGACCTGGCGCTGGCGTACGCGCTGATCAACTTCATCAGCGTTCTGGCGGTTCTCGAGTTCTTCGAGACCAGCCGCCGGCGCGCCGCCTCCGATCAGTCACCGCGGCGGTGATCCCCATGCACCAGCTCCTCGACATGGCGGTGTGGGCGGCCAGCTGGATCATGCTGAGCCTGGGCAGCGCCTTCGTGCTGGTGGGCGGCATCGGCGCACTGCGCATGCCCACCCTGTACACCCGGGTTCATGCCACCGGGGTCACCGATTCGCTCGGACCGATACTGGTGCTCGGCGGGCTGATGCTCCAATCCGGGCTGCAGATCGGCACCCTGAAGCTCTTCGCGATCCTGGTGTTCATGCTCATCACGGGCCCTACCGCCACCTACGCCCTGGCCAACGCCGCGCTGCTGGCCGGGATGACGCCGGTGGCCGACCGGCGCTCCGAGCGGCAACCCAGCGGGCACGAGGAGTCGTAAGCATGGTGGTGGTGTTCGCGCTGTTTCTTCTCACCCTGCTGGTGGTCACCGCCATCGCAATCGTCCGCTCCGAGGACCTGTTCTCCGCCGTGGTGCTGAGCGGCATCTTCAGCCTGCTGATGGCGGCCAACTTCTTCGTGCTCGATGCCGCCGACGTGGCGCTGACGGAGGCCGCCGTGGGCGCCGGGGTGGCCACGGTGCTCCTGCTCGGCGCGCTTACCCTGACCCCCACCCGGGAACGCGCTCGCAGCCGCCGCCGGTGGCTCGCCCTCACCGCGGTGGCCGCCAACGTGGCGGTGATCGTCTTCGCCACCATCGACGCGCCGAACCTGGGCGACCCCCAGGCGCCCGTGCACCAGCACGTCTCGCCCTGGTACCTCGAGAACACCGCCGAGTACGTGGGGGTTCCCAACGTAGTCACGGCCGTGCTCGCCAGCTTTCGCGGCTACGACACGCTGGGCGAGGCGTTCGTCATCCTCATCGCCGGCATCGGCGTGCTCTTCACCCTGGGCGCGGGCCGCGACCGGCTGCTCGCCAAGGACCCGGAACCGCGCCCCCAGGAAGGTCTGAAGCATCACCTGATCCCCAAGGTGGTCAGCCGCATGTTGATCCCGTTCATCGTGCTGTTCGGGCTTTACGTGCAGTTTCACGGCGACTTCGGTCCCGGAGGCGGTTTCCAGGCCGGTGCCCTGATAGCCGCCGGCATGATTCTCCACTCCATCATCGAGGGCGAGCGCGCCGCGCTGAAACTGATGCCGCCGCGTCTGCTGGTGACCATGGCGGTCACCGGCACGCTGCTGTTCGGCGCCGTTGGGGTGGTCTGCATGCTTCTCGGCGGCGCGTTCCTGGACTACTCGGTGCTCGCCGCGGAGCCGGTGGAGGGCCAGCACCTGGGTGTTCTGGTGATCGAGCTGGGCGTGGGGCTCACCGTCACGGGGGTGCTGCTCGCGATCTACCACGCGTTCGCGGCCCGGGATCAGTAGCCGTGGAGCTGATCGGTCACTTTCACTACCTGGTGTTCGCCGTGCTGCTGATGACCGGCTTCTATGCGCTGGTGGCCAAGCAGAACCTGATCAAGAAGCTGCTGGGTCTGTCGATCTTCCAGTCCGCCGTGTTCCTGCTCTACATCACCATGTCGACCCGGGAGGGCGGCACCGCACCCATCATCCGACCGGAGGCCGTGGATCAGATATACGCCAACCCCCTGCCCCAGGTGCTGATTCTCACCGCCATCGTGGTCGGAATCGCCACCATGGCCCTGGGACTCGCCATCGTCGTGCGCATCCGCGAGGAGTACGACAGCATCGAGGACAACCAGATCCGGCGGATGGACCGCCGCTCATGACCCTCGTCGATCACCTGCCCGCACTACAGGTGGTGGTGCCGCTGCTCACGGCCCCCATCGCTGCCGTGCTGCGGCCCAGGGACCTGGCCTGGGCTGCCGCCACCGCAGCCAGCGCCACCGCCTTCGCCATCGCCATCGCCCTCACCGCGGCCGTGCTGGCGGGTTCGGGGACCGGCGGCGTGCTCCGCTACGAGATGGGCGGCTGGGCGGCCCCCTACGGCATCGAGCTGGCGGTGGACAGCCTGAGCGCGCTGGTGCTGCTGCTCATTACCGGCTCGTCCACGGTGGCGCTCCTCGCCGGCCGCCGCGATGTGGCGCGGACCATGGAGCTCCACCGGCAGCCGCTGTTCTACGCCGCCTGGCTCACCGCCGTGGCCGGCCTCGCCGGCATCGCCGTCACCGGAGACGCCTTCAATGTCTTCGTGTTCATGGAGATATCGTCCCTCGCCACCTACGTGCTCATCGCCGGCGGCCAGGACCGGCGCGCCCTGACGTCGGTATTCAAGTACCTGATCATGGGCACCGTGGGGGCCACGTTCTATCTCATCGGCGTCGGCCTGGTGTACATGATGACCGGCACCCTCAACTTCGCCGACATGGAAGCGCGCATGGCGGACGTGCCCGCGCGCGCGCCCGTGCTGGTGGCGGCGGGCTTCATCACCGTGGGCCTGGCGCTGAAGGCGGCCGTGTTCCCCCTCCATGTGTGGCTGCCCAACGCCTACGCCTACGCGCCCCACGCCGTGACCACCTTCATTGCCGCGAGCTCCACCAAGGTCGCCCTGTACGTGCTGCTGCGGTTCGATTTCGTGGTGTTTCAGCACAATCTGCCGCCCCACGCCGAGCAGTTCGCCGATTTCGTGCTGCCCCTGGCGGTGGCCGGCGTGCTGTTCGGCTCGGCGGTGGCGCTGTTCGAGAGCAACCTGAAACGCCTGCTCGGCTATTCCTCCGTCGCCCAGATCGGTTACATCGTGCTGGGGGCCGGGCTGGTGGACGCCGCCGGGCTCAGCGCCGGGGTGCTGCACATGTTCAATCACGCCCTGGCCAAGGGCACCCTGTTCCTGGCCGTGGTGCTGATGAGCCAGCGGCTCATCAGCTTCGACCTGATCCACATCGACGGCATCGGCCGCCGCATGCCCTGGACCATGGCGGCCTTCGCCCTGGCGGCCGCGAGCCTGGTGGGGATACCGGGCACTGCCGGGTTCGTCAGCAAGTGGTATCTGCTGAGCGCCGCCTTCGCCCAGGGTGCCCTGGGAATCCTCCTGGCGGCGGTGATCCTGGTGAGCTCGCTGATGGCGCTGGCGTATCTGTGGCGCGTGCTGGAGCCCGCCTACTTCGGCACGCCGCTGGAGACCTCCGGTGCGGGCGGTGAAGCGCCGTTGGGCCCGCTGCTGGTGCTGTGGGCCGCGGCGCTCGGCAACGTCTACTTCGGGCTGGTGCCGGGTCTGCCGTTGGAGCTCGCGCAAAACGCCGCGGCGCTGCTGCTGGGAGCGGGGCCGTGAACACCCTGCTCGCCGTCTGCATTCCCCTCGTGGGCGCGGTGCTCATCGGCCTCACCGGCCGCCGCCCGAACCTCCGGGAAACCGTCACCCTGGGAACCGCGGCAGCCCTGGCGCTGGTGGTGTTCGCGCTGATCCCGGAGGTGCTCGCCGGGGCCCGGCCGTCGATCACCCTGGGCGAGCCGTTCCCCGGCATCCGGCTCGGCTTCCTGGTGGAGCCCCTCGGCATGATGTTCGCCGGTATCGCCTCGCTGCTGTGGATCGTCAACTCCGTCTATTCCATCGGCTACATGCGCGGCAACGACGAGAAGCATCAGACCCGGTTCTACGTCTGCTTCGCCATCTCCATCGCCGCCGCCATGGGCATCGCCTTCGCCGGCAATCTGCTGACCCTGTTCCTCTTCTACGAGATGCTCACCATCGCCACGTATCCGCTGGTCTCCCACAAGGGCGACAGCGAGACCCTGGCCTCGGCGCGCGTCTACCTGGGCATTCTCCTCACCACGTCCATCGGCCTGTTTCTGCCCGCCATCGTCTGGACCTACCTGGCGGCCGGCACCCTGGAGTTCGCTCCCGGCGGCATTCTGGCGGAACGGGTGACCGGTCCGGCGGTGGGGCTGCTGCTCGCCCTCTACGTATTCGGCATCGGCAAGGCCGCGGTGATGCCCGTCCACCGCTGGCTGCCCGCAGCCATGGTGGCGCCCACCCCGGTGAGCGCGCTCCTGCACGCAGTCGCCGTGGTGAAGGCCGGCGTTTTCACCATCCTCAAGGTGATCGTCTACGTCTTCGGGATGGACTACCTGTTCTCCACCCCGAGCTCCGCGTGGCTGCTTTACGCCGCCGCGTTCACGGTGGTGGCGGCGAGCCTGGTGGCGCTGCGTCAGACCAACCTCAAGCGCCTGCTCGCCTACTCCACCATCGGCCAGCTCGCCTACGTGGTGCTGGCCGCAGCGGTGCTGAAGCCGCTCTCGGAGATCGGCGCCGCGGTGCACATCGTGGCTCACGCCTTCGGCAAGATCACCCTGTTCTTCGCCGCCGGCGCCATCTACACGGCCTCGAAGAAGACCGAGCTCCACCAGCTCGGCGGCATCGCCCGGCGCATGCCGTGGACCCTGGCGGCATTCACCATCGGCGCGCTCAGCATGATCGGCGTCCCGCCCACCGCCGGCTTCGTCTCCAAGTGGTACATCCTGGCCGGCGCGTTCCAGGGGGACAACTACGTGGCGATCTTCACCATCATCACCAGCACCATGCTGAACGCGGCCTACTTTCTGCCCATCGTCTATGCCGCGTGGTTTCAGCCGGAGACGGTGACACCGAAGAAGGAGCACGGCGAGGCGCCCTGGCCCGTGGTAGCCGCGGTGTGCACCACGGCGGCGTTGACCCTGCTCCTGTTCTTCTACAACGAGCCGGTGGTGCGGCTGGAGCGCCAGATCGTGGCCCTGCCGTAGACGCTCTGCCATGAGGAGGAATCCGTCATGACCGAACCATCCCGGCTTTCGCGGCCGGAGACCATCCGCAAGCTGTGGATCGGCTTCGCCGTGGCCCTCGCCCTCACGGTGCTCGCCCAGCTCGTCTTCGAGGTGGAGGGGCACTTCGGCATCGACGGCTGGTTCGGCTTCGCCGCCGTGTTCGGCTTCGGCTCCTGCGTGCTGATGGTGCTGTTCGCCAAGGCGCTTGGGGTGATGCTGAAGCGCTCGGATCGCTACTACGATGCTTGAGGTCTTCCCGCCCGCCCTGGTACTGCTGGCCGGCGCCGCCCTCGCGGCGGTGACCCGCGGCCGGCTGCGTGACACCGTGGTGCTGGCAGCACCGCTGCTCACCCTGTATTTCGTCTGGCAGGTCCCCGACGGCGTGGCCGCGACGGTGCACTTTCTCGACTACGGCCTCGAGCCGGTGGAAGGCAGCCCGGTGCGGCGCCTGTTCGCCACCATATTCGCCTTCATGGCGTTCGCCGGCGCCTTATTCGCCTTCCGCCAGGCGCGCTGGTACGAGCTCAGCGCCGCCCATGCCTACGCCGCCGGTGCCGTGGGGGTCTCCTTCGCCGGCGACCTGATCACCCTGTTCATCTACTGGGAGCTGATGGCCATCTTCTCCACCGTGGTGGTGTGGTGCGGCGAGAGTCCCCGCGCCCGGGCCGCGGGGATCCGTTACGCGGTGGTGCACCTGGTGGGCGGCGTGGTGCTCAAGGTGGGCATCGAAGGGGTCATGGTGCACACCGGCTCCATCGACCTCGTGCCCATGAGCCTGCACAACTTCGATACCTGGATGCTGCTCATCGGCGTGCTGGTCAACGTGGCCGCCTTCCCCATCTCCGCCTGGCTGCCGGACGCCTATCCCGCCTCCAGCCCCACGGGCTCCGTGTTCCTGTCGGCGTTCACCACCAAGACCGCGATCCTTGCGCTGATCCTGCTGTTTCCGGGCACGGGCGTGCTGGTGCCCATCGGGCTGGTGATGATCTTCTACGGCATCATCTACGCCCTGCTCGAGAACGACGTGCGGCGCATCCTGGCGTACTCGGTGGTCAACCAGGTGGGCTTCATGGTCTGCGCTGTGGGCATCGGCACCGAGATGGCGTTGAACGGCGCCGCCGCCCACGCCTTCGCCCACATCATCTACAAGGCCCTGCTGTTCATGAGCGCGGGCGCGGTGATCTACCGCACCGGCGAGAACCTGTGCTCGAGCCTCGGCGGCCTGTACCGCACCATGCCGGTCACCACCATCTGCGGCATCATCGGCGCGCTGGCCATCTCGAGCTTCCCCCTCACCTCGGGCTTCACCACCAAGTCCATGATCTCCGAGGCGGCCTATCTCGAGCACATGACAGTGGTGTATTTCCTGCTCGCCGCGGCCTCCGCCGGCGTGTTCCTGCACGCCGGCATCAAGTTCCCCTGGTTCGTGTTCTTCCAGAAGGACTCGGGGCTCCGACCTCCCGACGCCCCGTGGAACATGAGCGCCGCCATGATCCTCATGGCTGCCGCGTGTCTGCTGCTCGGGATGTTTCCGGGACCGCTGTACGCGCTGCTCCCCTACCCGGTGGACTACCAGCCCTACGGGGCGTCGAAGGTGGTCTTCTATCTGCAGCTCCTGCTGTTCTCCGGGCTCGCCTTCTTCCTCATGCTGCCGTGGATGCAGCGCACCCTGACCATCACCCTGGACGTGGACTGGCTCTGGCGGCGCGCCCTGCCGGTGGCCTGGGAGGCGGGCACCGGCGCCCTGGAGCGGGCGCGGCAGGCATTCGGGACCCGGGCCGCGGGCACCCGCCGGAACTTCAGCCGGGTGCTGCAAGAGGTCCTCGGGCCCACCGGCACCCTGGGGCGCTCCTGGCAGATCGGCACCACCGCCCTGTGGGTGGCCGTCATGCTGACGGGCTACGTGGTGGTGTATTACCTTTAGCAGCTCGCCAGCGGCTCGCCAGCGGCTCGCCAGGCGCAGACCGTCCCGGACCCGAGGAGAGCGTGTGAAGACCATCATCGAGCCTTTCCGCATCAAGACCGTGGAGCCGTTGCGCCTGACCTCGCGGCCCGAGCGGGAGGAGATACTGAAGGCCGCGGGGTACAACCTGTTCGCGGTGCGCGCTGAGGACATCCTCATCGACCTCCTCACCGACTCCGGCACCGGCGCCATGTCGGCGGAGCAGTGGGCGGCGATGATGCGCGGGGACGAATCCTACGCCGGCGCGCGCTCCTGGTACCGGTTCGAAAAGCGCGTGAAGGCGCTCACCGGCTTCCGCCACGTCATCCCCACCCACCAGGGCCGGGCCGCGGAGCGCATCCTCTTCTCGTGTCTCGGCGTGGCCGGCCGGACCGTGGCCTCCAACACCCTGTTCGACACCACCCGGGCCAACGTGGAGCAGCTCGGCGGCCGGGGGGTGGATCTGCCGGTGCCGGAGGCCCTGGAGCCGGACCGCGAGGCGCCGTTCAAGGGCAACATCGACGTCGGGCGACTGCGCCGGCTGCTGGACGAGGACGCCCAGGTGGCCTGCGTCATCGTCACCATCACCAACAATTCCGGCGGCGGTCAGCCGGTCTCCCTTTCGAACCTGCAGGAGGCCAGCGCCCTGTGCCGCGAGCGGGGCGTGCCGTTCTACCTGGACGCCTGCCGGTTCGCCGAGAACGCCTACCTGGTGAAGCTGCGCGAGCCGGGCCAGAGCCACCGCAGCGTGGAGGAGATCGCCCGGGAGATGTTCTCCCTGGCCGACGGCGCCACCTTCAGCGCCAAGAAGGACGGCCTGGCCAACATCGGCGGCTTTCTCGCCACCAACGACGACGATCTGGCGCAGCAGGAACAGGAGCTGCTGCTGCTCGCGGAAGGCTTTCCCACCTACGGCGGCCTGGCCGGCCGCGACCTGGACGCCATCGCCGTGGGCCTGGAGGAGGTGGTGGACGAGCACTACCTGGAGTACCGGCTGGCCTCCACCCGCTATCTGGGCGACGGCCTGACCCGGCTGGGCTTCCCCATCGTCCGGCCCCCGGGCGGTCACGCGGTGTATGTGGACGCCGGCCGGTTTCTGCCCCACATACCGCCCCAGGCCTTTCCCGGCCACGCGCTCGCCTGCGAGCTGTACCTGGCCGGCGGCATCCGCTCGGTGGAGATCGGCACCCTGATGTTCGGCGGCGCCGACCCCGCCACCGGCGTCGAACGTACCGCGGCCCTGGAACTGGTGCGCCTGGCGATCCCCCGGCGGGTCTACACCCAGTCCCACATGGATTACGTGCTGGAGATCGCCGAAGCCGTCGCCGCGGCCCGCGAGGGGCTCTGCGGCTACCGGATCGTGTCGGCGCCGAAGTTCCTGCGGCACTTCACCGCCACCCTGGCGCCGCTGTAATCCGCGGCACGCCGTGCCGCGCACGCCCGGGCCTCCAGCCGCCAATCGTCAAGGCAAAACTTCCCCAACGCGCGAAGATCCAACCTACTACAGGCGGACGACGGCTCTTCCATGGACGTGCTTCGCAAGCGTGGGTTCCTGCCCGATCCGGATCCGCTCACGGCGTTTCCGGAGGGCTCCCCCTACACCCTCCTCGACCGGCTGGGCGCGGAGCTGCCGGCGCGGCTGAAGGACCCGGAGTTCCGGCGCTGGGCCGACGCGCTGGAGATTCCCCCATGGCAGCGGCCGCCCGGGCCCGACGGCGAGCGCCAGGCTCATCTCTACTACCTGCGGGTGGGCTTCCTGGCGTCGGCCTACGTCAACCAGATCGGCGCACCGCCGGTGCGGGTCCTGCCGCGCAACATTGCAGCCCCCCTGTGCGCGGTGACGGCAGACCTCGACCGGCCGCCGATCCTGAGCTACGACGGCTACGCGCTGCACAACTGGCGGCGCCTCGACCCGGAAGGGCCGGTGGCGCTCGGCAACATCGACACGATCCAGAACTTCGTCGAGCTCTACGACGAGCACTGGTTCATCCTCGTCCACGTGGACATCGAGGTTCGGGCGGGCGCCATCGTCGATGCGGTGCTCGGGCTCGAGGAGCAGAACGCCTGGCGAGATCGTGCCCGGGTGGACGAGGCGGTGAACCGTATCCGCCGCACGGTGGAGGCTCAGACCGGCGTGCTCCGGCGCATCCCCGAGCACATGTCGCCCGACCTGTACTACCGGACGTTCCGGCCCTACATCCGTTACTTCGACAACGTGGTCTACCAGGGCCTGGAGCGGGCGCCCATGAGCTTTCGCGGCGAGACCGGCGCCCAGAGCAGCGTGGTGCCTCTGCTGGTGGCGTTCTTCAAGATTCCTCACGAGCCGAGCGACCTGACCCGGCACGTGGCGGACATGCGGCGCTACATGCCGCACGCTCACCGCGCGCTGCTGGAGCGGGTCGACGCCTTTCCGGACATCCGCCACGTGGCCTCGCCGCAGGTCTTCGACGCCGCCATGGAGGCCCTAGCCGAGTTCCGCGGCGTGCACTACGGCTGGGCACGCCGCTACATCGCCGAGAAGGAAGCGGATCCGCTGGGCACCGGCGGCACGCCGTACGTCCAGTGG
>JAWLCV010000022.1:40052-56489 GCA_041686955.1 Pseudomonadales bacterium | reverse complement strand
CAGCGATTCACGGTGATCGCCGCGATGTCGCGGTCGGGATCCAGTCCGAATCCGCCCCAGGCCTCGGTGAGCTGTTCCCGGACCGCCGCCTCGTACGCCTCGAAGGGCCGGGCCAGCATGGCGTGGCGGCCCCGGCGCAGCCGCTCGAAGGGATGAAGGCCGACGTCCCGGTCCACGGCCGCATGCCAGCAGTCCAGCACCACCGGCTCGTGGGGGCCGGCGCTGTACCGGTAACCGCCCATGCTTACCGGGAAGTCGAGACCCATCCGCACCAGGAAACCGCCGGGCGTGTAGATCTGGCCGTAGCCCGATTCGGCGATGGCCCGCCAGTTCCGGAGTGCCACGTTCACCACCGCCAGCGGAATCTTCTCCGGGTACTGCAACGCCTCGCGCTGGGCCGAGCCCAGCTCGGGACAGAGATGGGGGACGATGTTGTTGTAGCAGGCGAGTATGGCGTGGCGTCCGCCCACCCGCTCGACCCGGCCGTCGCTCGACACGTACACCACGTCGACGCCGTCCGAGGCGTTGCGCACCTCCACCGCGGTGGAGGACAGCCGTATCCGAACCCGGTTCTCCGGCCGGTCCAGGCGGTCGTAGGCGAGCCGCGCCCGAACCACTTCGTTCATGCCGCGGCCGGACAGCGCGCCGGGCACCAGGGACCCCACCAGCAGCCGGGCGATGGCGGCGTTGCCGTCGGGGAAATGGAAGATGTACGGCTCCTCGCCGTGGTGGCCGAAGGCGGGATTGGACCAGCCGAGCTCGGCGGCGGCACGGTTGAGGCCGGGGCCCAGGGTCTCGTAGGCCAGGATTTCCTGCACCGACAGCCCGTCGAGACCGAACCCCCAGAACGTGAGCGTGGTGTCGCGCAGGACCTCCAGGGCGTCGTCGGGCATGTCGAACGCGGCGCGCAGAAAGGGCTCCACCGGGCTTCGCCGCGGCGCCGCCAGGGCGGCGCGGACCGCTTCGGTGTCCGCCATGGCGCCTGCGTACAGGCGTGCAAGCGCCCGCCGTCCCGCGGCCGACAACGGATAGTCGGCGAGCCAGCGCTCCCGCTCCTCGGCGCTTACGGCGTAGCCGGCGTGACCGGTCAGCCGGGCGCCGCGCGAGCCGCTCGGCCGAAACAGGATGCCCTGGCGGAGACCGTGCCGCGCCGCGAAATCCTGGTCGTAGTGCCGGTGGAACCGCGCCGTTTCGATGCCGAGCTCGGTCAGGAGCCCGGCCGCCACCCGGGAGTAGCTGGCCGGGCTGTCGATGCTCTGACTCCCGCCGTAGCCCATCAGGGTGCGGCCGTCCACCTGGAACTCGTTGCGCTTGGCGTGGCCGCCGAAGTCGTCGTGGTTGTCGAGCACGAGGATGCGCGCGTCCGGACCCACCTGGGCGCGGAACAGGTAGGCGGCAGCCAGACCGGAGATGCCGCCGCCCACCACCACCAGGTCGTACGGGTCGTCGGTGCGCCGCCCGGGCCGCTCCCAGCGCTCGCCGCGCCAGGCCAGGGCGTGGGCCACCTCGAAGGAGCCGGGATGACTGCCGCGCAGCCCGGTCAAGGCGGGCGGATAGTAGCCCCGGGACGAGCCGCGCGGGGGCGCGTCCGAAGCGGTGAGCGCCAGGCTCGACAGTGGTGCGCTCGCCAGCGGAATCGCGAGCCCGTTCAGAAAATCTCTGCGGCTGATGCCGCGCCGGGGAGTGGTCATGCTGTTCGCCGAAGTTGCGGGCTGCCCGAAGGATACGGTAAACAGCGCACTGACTCAGCTCGTGGTGAGCTCCATCGTGACCGCCGCACACAGGAAACCGCCCAGTTGGCCCAGACCCGACCAGATCCCTTTCTAGAGCAGCCCTGGAAGCGCGCCGACCGGGAGCCGTTTCTCCGCATCGAGCACATCAGCAAGCGCTTCGACGACTTCGTCGCCGTGAACGACGTCTCCCTCGACATCTACGAGGGGGAGTTTTTCAGCCTGCTCGGGGGCTCGGGCTGCGGCAAGACCACCCTGCTGCGCATGCTCGCCGGCCTGGAGATGCCCAGCGCCGGCCGGGTGCTGATCGACGGCCGCGACGTCACCCGGCTGCCGCCCTACGAGCGGCCGGTGAACATGATGTTCCAGTCCTACGCGTTGTTTCCCCACATGAACGTGTTCAACAACGTGGCGTTCGGGCTCAAGCAGGACCGGGTGCGCAAGGCCGAGATCCGCGAGCGGGTGGACGAGGTGCTGGCCATGGTGGAGCTCTCCGCCTTCGCCGAGCGACGGCCGGATCAGCTCTCCGGCGGTCAGCGCCAGCGGGTTGCCCTGGCCCGGGCCCTGGTGAAACGGCCCCGGCTGCTGCTCCTGGACGAGCCCCTCGCGGCCCTGGACAAGAAGCTGCGCGAGCGGACCCAGCTCGAGCTGGCACGGATCCAGGAGCGGGTGGGGGTGACCTTCGTGCTGGTGACTCACGATCAGGAAGAGGCCATGAACCTCTCCACCCGCATCGCGGTCATGCGCGACGGCCGTTTCGAGCAGGTGGGCACGCCGCTCGAGATCTACGAAACCCCGGCCAACCGTTTCGTGGCGGGCTTCATCGGCTCCGTGAACCTGCTCGCCTGCCTGCCGGGAGAGCCCCCGGGCCGCCTGCGCGCCCGAGACGCGGACGTGGTGCTGGAGTTGGGGGAGGCAGCGGCCGGGCAGCCGGCGGAGGGCGGCGAGATCTGGGTGGCGATCCGGCCCGAGAAACTGCACCTGGAGCGGCAGCCCCCTGCCAGCCCGGTCAACGCGCTCCGGGGCCAGATCGAGCAGATCACCTACCTGGGCGCCCACTCCACCTATCACGTGCGGGTCAGCGACCGGCTGGTGCTGGAGGCGACCCTACCCATGCGTTCCCGGGCCCCCGAGCACACATTCACCTGGGACGAGACGGTATGGCTCTCCTGGGAACCGGAGAGCCTGGTGGTGCTCACGGAATGAGCGCCCACCCGGGGACCGGCTACTGGGGGCGCAGCCGCTGGCTGTTCTACGCCGTCCCCTTCGCCTGGCTCTTGCTCTTCTTCCTGCTGCCGTTCGTGTTCGTCTTCAAGATCTCGCTGGCGGAGGCGGTCATCGCCCAGCCCCCGTACACCCCGCTCATCAGCGAAACCCCCGACGGCCTGTCGTTGCAGGTGACCCTCGGCAACTACCGCTTCCTGGTGGCGGACGCGCTGTACGTGTTGTCGTACCTGACCTCCCTGCGCATCGCCCTGGTGTCCACCGTGCTGTGCCTGCTGCTCGGCTACCCCATTGCCTATCTCATCGCCCGCGCCCGGGGGCGCGCGCAGGTCGTCCTGCTGATGCTGGTGATTCTGCCCTTCTGGACCTCGTTCCTCATCCGGGTCTACGCCTGGAAGGTACTGCTGCAGGGCGGCGGGCTCGTGAACCAGGCGCTCCTGGCCCTCGGGCTCATCGACGCGCCGCTCAGCATTCTCTACAGCGAAGCCGCGGTGTACGTGGGCATCGTCTATTCTTACCTGCCGTTCATGATCCTGCCCCTGTACGCGGCCCTGGCACGCCTCGACTACTCCACAGTGGAAGCAGCCCTCGACCTGGGCTGCCGCCCCTGGCAGGCCTTCTACAAGGTCACCCTGCCGCTGTCGCTGCCCGGCATCCTGGCGGGATCGATGCTGGTGTTCATCCCGGCGGTGGGGGAGTTCGTGATACCCGAGCTGCTCGGCGGGCCGGACAGCATCATGATCGGCCGGGTGCTGTGGAACGAGTTCTTCGCCAACCGCGACTGGCCCATCGCCTCCGCCGTGGCCATCGTCATGCTGGTGATCCTGGTGCTGCCCATCGCCCTGCTGCAGAACACGGGCAAGGAGCTTCCCAATGCGTAGGCCGGTGACCCTGGTGTCTCTGGTGGCCTTCGGCTACGCGTTTCTGTACGTCCCCATCCTCACCCTGGTGGCCTACTCCTTCAACGCCAGCGACCGGGTGATGATCTGGCAGGGTTTCTCCACCCGCTGGTACGCGGCGCTGCTGCAGGACGAGCAGATCCTCTCCGCCGCGTGGCTGTCGCTGAAGATCGCGGTGATGAGCGCCACCGTGGCCACGGGCCTCGGCCTCATGGGGGGCTACGTTATGGTGCGCTTCGGCCGCTTCCGCAGCCGGACCCTGTTCTCCGGCATGCTTGCGGCGCCGCTGGTGGTGCCGGAGGTGATCACCGGGCTGTCGCTGCTCATGCTGTTCGTGGCGCTGCAGGGCGTCCTGGGCTGGCCCGGGCAGCGCGGCTTCGGCACCATCGCCATCGCCCACATCACGTTCTGCACCGCCTACGTGGCGGTGGTGGTGCAGTCCCGGCTGTCTCAACTGGACCCGGCTCTGGAGGAGGCGGCCATGGATCTGGGGGCGCGTCCCTGGACCACGTTCTTCCTGATCACCGTGCCGTTGCTGGCGCCGGCGCTGCTGGCCGGCTGGCTGCTCGCCTTCACCCTGTCTCTGGACGACCTGGTGATCGCCAGCTTCGTCTCCGGCCCCGGTGCCTCCACCCTGCCCATGGTGATCTTCTCGAAAGTGCGCCTCGGCCTGTCACCGGAGATCAACGCCCTGGCTACCCTGCTCATTGCCGCGGTGATCCTCGGCGCCGGCATCGCCCTGGCCGTGAACGCCCGGCGTTCCGCGCGCCCGGGAACCAATCGCTCAGGAACCTGACAAAACAAGCGGGCACGGCACGGCTCTTGAATCAGCCGGCGCGGGTCCGCATGGGGAAGAAGGGGAGCCAACGCAACGCCAAGAAGACGAGGAGCGCCATGAATCACCGACTGCTGTCCCTCATCACCATCTGCCTGCTGGCCGCGGCCCCCGGTCTGGGCGTCCAGCCGGCGGCGGCCGCCTCGGCGAACGCCACGGCGAACGCCACGGCGGGCGCCACGGCGGACGCCGATCCCAGCGGGGTGGAGAGCCTGCGCGAGACCGGCAAGGCCTTCGCCTCCGTGGCGCGCGCCGTGTCCCCATCGGTCGTATTCATCCAGGTGGAGGGTCAGGCGCCACGCAGCGCGTCGCCGTTCGGCCCCGGCCTGCCGTTCTCGGACGAATTCTTCCGCCGCTTCTTCGGCGACCAGTTTCCCCCGCAGCAGCCCGACAGCCGCCCGCGGATCTTCGGCCAGGGTTCCGGCTTCGTCTTCAGGAGCGAAGGGGAAGGTCGGGCCTACATCATGACCAACAACCACGTGGTGGAGAACGCCGAGCGCATCACCGTGCGATTCGACGACGGCACCGAGCTCGAGGCCGAAGTGGTGGGCACGGACCCGCAGTCGGACGTGGCCGTGATCGCCGTGGATGCCGAGCGCGCGCTCCCGGCGCTGCCCCTGGCGGAGTCGGCGAACCTCGAGGTGGGTGAATGGGTGGTGGCCATCGGCAGCCCCTTCGGGCTGCGCTCCACCCTCACCGTGGGGGTGGTCAGCGCCACCGGGCGCACCAGCGTGGGCATCAACGACTACGAAGACTTCATCCAGACCGACGCCGCCATCAACCCGGGCAACTCCGGCGGGCCGCTGGTGAACCTGGACGGCGCGGTGGTGGGCATGAACACCGCCATCTTCACCCGCAGCGGCGGCTACATGGGCATCGGGTTCGCCATCCCCATCGATCTGGTCAAGAACATCGCCGGGCAGCTCATCGACACCGGCAGCGTCACCCGCGGCTTCCTCGGAGTGATGATCCAGCCGCTGACCCCGGATCTCGCCGAAGCCTTCGGCATCGACCGCAACGAGGGAATTCTGGTGGCCCAGGTCTCCGAGGATTCTCCGGCAGCCGAGGCCGGGCTGCGGGACGGCGACGTCATCGTCGGCTACCGCGGCAAACCCGTTCAGGACGTGGGCGACTTCCGCAATCAGGTGGCCCTGACCCCGCCGGACACCCGGACGAGCCTCACCGTGCTGCGCGACGGCCAGCGCCGCGAGCTTCAGGTCACCATCGGTACCCTGGAAGGGGCGGAGGTGGCTGGGCAGAGTTCCTCCACTGCCCGGGAGCTCGGGCTCGCGGTGCAGCCGCTGACTCCGGACATGGCGGAAGCCCTGGACATCGAGCCCGGCCAGGGGGTGGTGATTTCCGAGGTGGCGCCCGGCTCCCCCGCCGATCAGGCGGGCCTCGCACCGGGCAACGTGGTGCTCGAGGTGAACCGCACCCCCATCGACGGCGTGGAGGAGTTCTTCGACGCCATCCGGAACAGCGCCAACCAGCGGGCCGTGCTGCTGGTGCGCAGCCGCAACGCCCAGCTCTACGTGGTGCTGCGCTGGTGACCGCGGCGTCTTGACAAGCGTCCCGCCGGCACCGAAAGTCCGCGCCCACACGGTCAGCAGGATGCAACGATGAGCGAAACCGAGAACCAGCAGCCCGCCGGCGGCGTCACCGCGGAGGAGCGGCAATGGGCGATGATCTCGCACCTTGCCGGTCTCGCGGGCGCGGTGGTGCCTTTGGGCAACCTGGTGGGGCCCCTGGTGGTTTGGCAGCTCAAGAAGGCGGAGATGCCGTTCGTCGACGACCAGGGGCGCGAGGCGCTGAACTTTCAGATCACCGTGAGTCTGGCGCTGCTGGCCTGCGTCCTGCTGATGGTCGTCGGCATCGGCTTTCTGCTGCTGCCGGCGGTGGGCATCGCGGCGCTGGTGCTGACCATCATCGCCGCCGTCAAGGCCAACGACGGCGAGCGCTACCGCTATCCGTTCACCCTGCGGCTGATCAGCTAGCCGCCGGCGTCACCGTCTCGCCTGCGGCGGCGCTGCCGCTCGCGGGCGGCGTCGCCGAACGCCCGAAACAGGGCAACCGACACCGGGTTCTCGTGGTAGCGCCACTCCGGGTGCCATTGGACCCCGAGCAGGAATGCGTCGTGGTCGGGGCAGGACACCGCCTCCACCACGCCATCCGGCGCCAGGGCCTCGGCCACCAGACGCGGCGCCAGATCGCGAATGCCCTGCCCGTGCAGGGAGTTCACCTCGATCTCCCGGCTGCCGAGCAACCGCTCCAGCAGGCCTCCGTTCCGCAGAGTCACCGGGTGCGCCGCCTCGTACTGCGCCGCCCGCTCCGCCGTCACGTCTTCCCGGTGGTCCATGAGATCCGGGACCCGATGCAGACGCGGGTGCAGAGTACCGCCGAGCGCCACGTTCAGCTCCTGCATGCCCCGGCACACGGCGAACAGCGGCACTCGCCGCGCCATGGTTCGGTGCACGAGCTCCAGCGCCAGCGCGTCCCGCTGCGGATCGCCGAGCAGCTCCGGGTCGTCTTCCCCGCCGTAGTGACGGGGCGCGACGTTGCTCACGCTGCCCGGCAGAAACACGCCGTCGGCCATGTCGAGCAGCGCGTCCAGGTCCATGTGGCCCGTCAGGGGCTCCAGATCCTCGCCGCCGCCGAACGCCGGCACGAGCAACGGCCAGCTGTCGGCTCCGTGAGCCACCGCGTTGACGTACTTCTCACCGACGCAGTGAAACGGGTGGATGTCCACCCGCTTGACGTCACAGGGGATCAGCACGACGGGCTTGTCGGAAGTGCGGTTCGTCACGTCACATGCCCGTCTTGATCTGGGTCCACAGGCGGTTGCGGCTGCGCACGTAGTCCGGCGCCTTCACCGGATTGGGAAACAGCCGGGCCATCACCTCCGGCGGCGGATAGATGGCCGGGTCGTTGCGGATCTCCGGGTTCAGCAGCTCGAAAGACGCGCGGTTGGCGTTGGCGAAGTAAGTGTGGTTGGTTATCCGCGCCGCCACGTCCGGCCGCAGCAGGTAGTCGATCAGCGCGTGGGCACTGTCCGGGTGCGGCGCGTCGGCGGGGATCGCCAGCAGATCGAACCAGACGATGGTGCCTTCCTTGGGAAGCACGTAGTCGAGACTGACGCCCGGCGCCGCGTCGTTCATGGCCTGGTACAGATCCCCGGACCAGCCGAGGGCCAGGCAGATCTCGCCGTTGGCGAAATCGTCGATGTACTGTGAGGAGTGGAAGTATCTGACGTACGGGCGGATCTTCGCCACCAGGCCCATGGCTTCCTCGAGCTCGCCGGGATCGCTGGAATCCGGCGAGTACCCGAGGTAGTTCAGGGCGATCTCGTTCACCTCGTCGGCGGCGTCCAGGAGCGTGATGCCGCAGTCCGCCAGCCGGCTGGCGTTCGCCGGGTCGAACAGCAGATCCCAGGAGTCCAGCGGCGGATCGGCGATGCGTGCCTTCACTTCGTCCAGATTGACACCCAGCCCGTTGGTGCCCCAGGCGTAGGGCACTGCGTACTCGTTGCCCGGGTCCAGCGCTTCCAGCTTGGCGAGAATGTCCGGGTCGAGGTTGCCGTAGTTGGCCAGCCGGGTCTTGTCCAGGGGCTGGAACAGCCCCGCCCGCCGCTGCACCTCGAAGAAGTTGCCGGTGGGCACCACGATGTCGTAGCCGGTGTTGCCCGCCAGCAGCTTCCCCTCCAGGACGTCGTTGGAGTCGTAGACGTCGTAGCGGACGTCGATCCCGGTAGCCGCTTCGAACGCGGGCAGGGTCTCCGGGTCGATGTAGTCCGACCAGTTGTAGAAATTCACCACCTGGGCAGAATTCACCTGGCCCGGGTCGGAGCCCCCGCAGGCGCCGAGCAGCATCAGGGCGACGGTCAAGACGAGACTCCGAGGACCAGGTCCTTTCATGCAGTTCCTCCGGCTGACGTGGCTGACGGCAGGGCGCCGCCGCGCCGAGCATACCACGGGGTCAGGGTGAGCCAGCGGCATCCGCCGGCACCAGGCGCACCGCCACTGCCGCCGCGCGATCCCCCGCGAGCAACCCCACCACGCGGTCGCGCCAGCCGTACTTCTCGGCCATGAGCTGGTTGACCATGCCGGCCATGGCCGGCTCCACAACGGCCACGTAGGGACGCCGCTCTTCCCCCCGCTCCAGCTCGACCCGGGGAGCTGCGGCCAGCCGCCCGTACCAGCCGGAGCTGGCGCCGCCGCCGGAGCGCAACCACTGATGGTCCTGGTAGTCCACCACCCAGAGTCGGGTAGCGGCGCCCCCGGCACCGTCCTCGGTGTGCAGAACCACCACCTCGCCGCTCTCGGAGGCGACGACCTGCAGCCCCAGGAAGACCACCAGCAGCACCGCGAATGCCGCCGCCATCAGCCCGAGCTTCTTCATGTCACGATTCCCCCTGATGAGCCCCCGATGATCCACGGCCGACGGCCGCGCCGCAACACGAGCCAAGCGGCTCGCTGATCGGGCATACTGAGGCGACCATGAAGGATCAGCGACACACCCGCCGGGAGTACACGGCCCCGGAACTGCGCCGGGCGGCTCTACCCGCTCAGCCGCTGACGCTGTTTCAGGCCTGGTTCCGCCAGGCGCTGGCCGCGAACCTGGAGGACGCCACGGCCATGGCGCTCGCCACCGCCGACGCCGACGGCCGGCCCGCGGTGCGCATCGTGTTGCTCAAGCACTTCGACGAGGACGGCTTCTGCTGGTACACCGACTACCGCAGCCGCAAGGGCCGTCAGCTCGCGGAGAATCCCCAGGCTTCGTGCCTGTTCTACTGGAGCTCGCTGCACCGCCAGGTGCGGATCAGCGGAACCGTGGAGCGGCTGGACGAAGCCACTTCCACGGAGTACTTCGAGAGCCGGCCGGAGGACAGCCGCTTCTCCGCGGCGGCCTCCCGCCAGTCCGCCGTCATCGACAGCCGCGACGCCCTGGAAGCCAGGGTCGCCGAGCTGCGCAGCCGCCATCCCGACGGCCGGGTGCCGCGGCCGGCGGAGTGGGGCGGGTTCCGGCTGCGGCCCCGGATCTACGAGTTCTGGCAGGGGCGCGAGCACCGGCTCCACGACCGGTTCGAGTACACCCTGGAGGACAGCGCGTGGTCACTGGCGCGGCTGCAGCCCTGAGCCGCTGACCGGCCCCGCCGCCGCCGGCACGGGCCCGGCCATGGCAGGACCGAAGAACACGGCGTTCGCCAGCAGCACGTCGAGGCCGTCCATCATGCCGCGGAACGCCGGATCGGCCGCGAAGCCGATGACCTGGCCCCGCTCCTGGGGCTGCACCATGACCACCGGCTTGCGGGCGAGCTGACGCCGGGCCGCCTCCCACAGATGTCCGGCGGCCACCAGTGCCTCCGCGGCCGCGAACGACGCCACGTTGGTGCCCTCGTCCAGACGCAACGGCGTGAAGATCCGCTCCCCGGCCACCATGAAGCGCAGTCGCGCCGGCAGGCCCACTGAAAGCCAGTGATCGGGGTCCACGGCAGCGTTCGCCAGCACCCCGGGAACCTCGGGCGGCCGAGGTTCCTCCGGCGCTACCGCGACTGCCACGTCCGCCTCCGTCGCCAGCAACGTGCCGGGGACGGGGCCGGAGGGCTCGTCGTCGGTCTGTGCGGAGTCGGGCTCCGACTCCGCCGGTTCCGCCGTACCCGGTGGGTTTGCCGCGCCGTCCGCAGCGGCCTCTCCCGGGGCGGCCAAGAGCTCGGACCGGACGCTCAGCAGGTCGGCATGGTCCGGGCCCAGATACCCCAGCGCACCGCCCACGGCCAATAAGGTGCCGCCGCGCCGGACCCAGCGGCGCAGGTTCTCGGTGACCGGGTCCTGCACGGCGTCGGCGTAGCCGTCGCCGTCCGGCAGCACCAGCACGTCGAACTGGTCGAGCCACGGCGAAGCGAGATCGTTCACGGTCACTGGAGCCGCCGGGTAGCCCAGCTTCCGTTCCAGCGCGTAGCGCAGTGCCCCGGCGGAGTAGGGTGACGTGGGGGCGCCCCAGGCGATGGCCACGCGAGGCGCGCGGAGCGGCCGCACCCGGTCGCTGCCGAAGCCCGTGCCCCTGGACACCCAGCTCGTGTCGGTGGCGACCACCAGAGCGCCGGTTCGCCGCGCGAGCTCGGCGACCTGCGCCGGCAGCTCGTCGGCATTCGCAGCCCGGCGCAGGATCAGCGTGCCCCGGGGATACTCGGCCCCGTTCTGGGCGAAGCCGTCACTGGCCATCTCGAGGCGAAGTCCGGCGGCGAGGGCGGCGGCCAGGAACCGCGCGGCCGCCCGGGTGCCCCACGGCACCAGATAGGCCACCCGGGCCTCCCCCGGCGGCGCGGCCGCCCCCGAAGGCGCGGCGCCGAGCAGGGGAAAGCCGTCAGCTCCGGTGCGGCAGCCGGTCACCGGCACGTCGAACAGCATGGGCAGCGACCAGGCCACCACGTCGTAGACCTCGAGCGGCAGCCGCTTGTCGAGCCGGCGCTGCTGCTCGGCCCAGAACTCCGCCCCCGCCGGCGACTCCGGTGCGAGCAGGGTGCCGGCCAGCCGGCCCGCGGGCTGGTCGGTGGAAACCGCATAGCTGCCTGCCGCGACCTGCCGGCCGCACAGCCGCGCGGCTTCGTCGAGCCGGCGCACTTCCACTCCCTGAGCCATCAGCAGCGCCGCCAGCGCATCCGCCCGGCCCGGGTCGCGTTCCCGGGACAGCAGATAGGTCACGCCGTCCCCGACGCCCCGGCGCTGGGCGAGGAACGCCCGAAGCAAGCGCTCCCGCTCGGCGGCGGCGGTGCGCAGCACGGCCATGCTGGCGACGAAGTGCCGGGCCACCCCGTCCGCGTAGCTCACCAGCGAACCGTCCGAGCGCTGGCCGAGCAGTCCGCGGGCGCTGGCCATCTCGAAAGTCATGCCCGCCGCTCCCTGTAACCCCGGCCAGGTGTCGCCGTAACCGGGATAGTAGGCATCGAAGATTTCCCGGCTGAAATAGCGAAACCCGAACCGGTCGAACAGCTCCGCGGTGCCCCGCCCCAGGGCCTCCAGCATCGCCTCCTGGTCTTTTCCGAGGTACGGATTGGCGGGCACCGCCGGGGGCGGAAAGTAGTAGCTGGAATCCGTATCCATCTCGTGCAGGTCCACGTGGACCACCGGGTAGTAGTCGAGATAGGCCTGCACGCGCCCGCGCACCTCCGGCTGGGTGAGGGCGAACCAGTCCCGGTTCATGTCGAAGAGGTAGTGGTTGCCCCGGCCCGTGGGCCAGGGCTCGGAGCGTTCGGCGGCGATGGGGCTCGGTTGCGGGACCAGGCCGCGCAGACCGTTGTAATGCTGCACGAACCGCGCGCGGCCATCCGGGTTCTGGGCCGGGTCGATGATCACCAGCACGTCGTCCAGGACTCCCGCCGTTTCCGGATCCCGGGCGGCGAGCAGGTGGTAGGCGGTGAGCAGCCCAGCATCGGCCGACGAGATCTCGTTGCCGTGGACGCCGTGAGCCAGCCAGACCACGGCGGGGAGCTCGGCCACCAGCGCCTCCAGCTCTCCGGCAGCGCGGCCGCGCGGGTCCGCCAGCCGGCGCATGCCGGCCCGGATATCGTCGAGCCTGGCCAGGTTGCCGCGGCTGCCGACCACCAGGTAATACAGCGGCCGGCCCTCCCAGCTTCGCGCGTACTCCACCAGGCGCGTGCGCTCCGGCGCAGCCCGGTGCAGCGCCTGCAGGTAGGTCACCAGGCCCTCGGGCGTGGTGATGTCGTCTCCGGGCCCATGGCCGAGCACCGACGCCAGGTCCGGGATGGCCGGATCGTATTGGGCGCCCGGCCAGAACACCCGCGGCTCCGCCACCGACGGCACGGCGATCGCCGGCACGGCGACCACCAGCAGCAGCGTCGCCAGAACGCGCTGCGCCGTCATGGCGCGAGGTGCTTCACGACTTGCCGCGGACCCACCTCGGCGCCGTAGACGTTGCCATGGGCATCCACCGCCACCCCCTCGGCGCCGCTGGTGCCGGATCCGTCCTGATCGGGCTCCGGGTCGGGAATGAAGGCACGAACGAATCCGTCGCGCACGCTGCCGATCCGGATGCCGCGCTTCCAGCCGGGATTGCGCCGCGCGTTGGACTCCGAGTCGGCCACGTAGAGCACGTCGTCGCGGTCGATGAACAACCCGCTGGGCCGGCCGAACTGGGTCCAGGTGGCCAGATGCCGGCCGTTCTGGTCGAAAATCTGGATGCGGCTGTTGCCCCGGTCGGCGACGAACAGCCGGCCCTCGGAATCCATGGCCAGGGCATGAGGCTCATCGAGCTCGCCCACGTCGCCACCCGCGGTGCCGAACTCCATCAGGTAGCTGCCGTCGGGGGCGAACTTGACGATGCGGTTGTTGGCCGGCTCGTCCGGGCCCGAGCCGTGGCCGTCGGCCACGAAGATGTGGCCGTCGGGCGCCACCACCACGTCGTTGGGCTTGCGGAAGGTGTCCCGACCGTCCCCGGCCACGCCTCTGCGACCCAGCGTCATGAGCAGCTCACCCTCCGGGCTGAATTTGTACACCACGTGGCCCCAGCCCTCCGGCACCGGCGCGTAGCCCACCGCATCCGCCACCCAGACGTTGTCCTCGCGGTCCACGAAGATGCCGTGAGGCCAGGCGATGAGGCCGGCTCCGAAGCTCCTGATCAGCTTGCCGTCCAGGTCGAACAGCAGAATCGGGTCGAGATCGCTGTCCACGCAGGAGTTGGCGCCGCAGCGCTCGGCCACCCACATGTGCCGGCCGTCGTTACTGGGAAAGATCGCGCTGGTGGCGCCCCAGGTCCGGCCCTCCGGCAGCTCGCCCCAGCCGGGTTGCGGCCGGTACGCCTGGTCGTCGCAGGGCTGGGCTGCGCCGGCCAGCAGTGTCAGCACCCCGACGACGAGGCCGAGGCGCAGAATCGGATTCCCGAACATGACGAATCTCCCCCTTCGATGAGACGGCCATGATAGCGCAGCTCACGGCGAGCCTCTGGCAAGCCTTTGGCGAGCCTTCGGCAAGCCTTCGGCGGCGTCACGCCTCTTCGCCCCTGGCCAGCCGCTCTGCCCCCGCGTTCACCAGCCACAGCACCGCAATGATCGCCAGCATCAGCATCGTCCAGCGCATGGCACCCGCCCACCACGCGGCGTCCAGCTCCGGGAGACCGAGCGGGTGGGCCAGGAAGGCCTCGCCGCGTTCCAGCACCCAGTGCCAGCCCGTGTGGGCGACGAGCACGGAAAGGACGACGAGGGCGAAGCGCGGCGGAACGCCGAGCCGGAAGACGACGGCCACCGCCGGCACCGCCAGCGCCGCCACGAGCAGCTGCCCCGCCTCGATGCCCACGTTGAACGCGGCCAGCGACAAAACCAGATGGGAACCGGCGAACTGCAGGGAATCCCCCAGCACGAAGGCGAAGCCGAAGCCGTGCACCAGCCCGAACCCGAACGCCAGGAGCCAGCGCCGCTGCAACCGCGGCTCGAGCAGGTTCTCGAGGGCCATGTAGACGATGGAAGCGGCGATGAGCGTCTCCACCAGGGGCGGGAACCAGCCGCCCGAGGGGGCCATACCCAGGGCCGCGGCCGCCAGGGTCATGGAGTGGCCCACGGTGAACGCGGTGATCAGAATCACGAGCGGCTTGGGCCGGCGGAAGGGGATCACCAGGCAGAACACGAACAGCAGATGGTCCAGGCCGTCGAGGACATGGTGGAAGCCGTGAGCGACGAAGTGGGCCACGGCCTGATGCCAGCGTGGATCCAGAGCGAGCCGGCCCATGTCGCCCACGTAACGGTAAACCCGCTCCGGCCCCGCCGGCGGCAGGAACCGCAGCACCGTCTCCGTGCGCTGCCCCAGATGGGCCAGCCTCGCGTCCACGGCGAACGCGGCGTCGGCGGAACGGATGTCGTAGCGCAGCAGCACGTCCAGCAGACCCTGCCCCCAGAACAACTCCGTGTCCGCAGGCAAACGGGGCCCGTGAAGGTGAGCCCACGCCGCGTCGAAGTCGGCGAACGACCGGTCCGTCGGCAGCGATACCCGCAACGCCTCCAGCCGTGGCGATTCCAGGGAGCGGCCGCCCTCGAAGAACGTCAACTGGTCGGCGAGCCACAGCACGGCGGCGTCGCGCAAGGGGCCTTCCGCCGCCGACAGATCGAGATACCCCCGTCCCAACAGGGGAAGCTCCACGTCCCGCATGGCGGACAGAGGAGCGCGCACCAGCACGTCGAGATGCTCCCCCGCCGGCTTCACCAGAACCTGCACCGTCACGTTCGTGGGCACCTCGTGGGCCGCCGCCCACCCGGGCGCCAGCAACACGGCCAGCCACAGCGCTACCAGCACCGCCGAAGGTGGGCGAGTCAGCGGCCCCGTGAACGGCCGCCGGTTGCGAAGAAGCCGAGTCATCCTGTCGGGACTCCTGAGGATGGGTGAGTATACTAATGCACTGCGTCGCGTATCCGCCGCACCAGACCGGCGGCCAATCACGAGGGGGAGAGTCGGGATCATGACGAAGCAGCAGAATCTTCTGTTCGCCTTAGTACTGGCAGCGTCCATGGCCTTGTTGGGGTTCGGCCGGGGCGTTCTAGAGGAACGGGCGGACGCGGCGGTGGCCAGGGCCCCCACGTTCGAGGTCGACCCCTTCTGGCCCAAGCCGCTGCCCAACCATTGGGTGCTCGGGTCCGCCATCGGCGTGGGGGTGGATTCCCGGGATCACGTGTTCGTCATTCACCGGCGCAATTCCTTCGACACCCGCACCGAGATCGGCGCGGCCATGGATCCGCCTACCGGCGAGTGCTGCATTCCCGCGCCGAACATCCTGGAGTTCGACCCGGAAGGCAACCTGGTGAACGCCTGGGGCGGTCCGGGAGAGGGTTACGACTGGCCGGACTCCAATCACGGTCTGACCCTGGACCCGCACGACAACATCTGGATCGGCGGCAACGGCCGCAACGACGGACACATTCTGGTGTTCGCCCGGGACGGCACGTTCCTGAAGCAGTTCGGCCGGCCCGGCGGCGATCCCGACAGCAACAGCACCGAGTACTTCGGACGCGTGGCCAAGATCTCCTTCGACGCCCGAGGCAACGAGGCCTACGTGGCGGACGGTTACAGCCACAAGCGGGTGGCGGTGCTGGATGCCGGCACCGGCGAGTTCAAACGCTACTGGGGCGCCTACGGCAACAGGCCCAGCGACGAGGACCTCGGCCGCTACGATCCCGACGCACCTCCGGCCCAGCAGTTCCGCAACCCGGTGCATTGCGCGGAGCCGTCCATCGACGGCCTGGTGTACGTGTGCGACCGTGCCAACGACCGCATTCAGGTGTTCACCACCGACGGTACCTTCGTCACCGAGAAGTTCATCGCCCCCCGCACCCTGGGGGACGGCTCCACCTGGGACATCGCATTTTCCAGAGACCCGAAGCAGCAGTACCTGTACGTGGCCGACGGCAAGAACATGAAGGTCTACGTGCTGGAGCGGAAATCGCTGGAAGTCCTCACCAGCTTCGGGGACGGCGGGCGCCAACCGGGTCAGTTCTTCGGTGTGCACAGCATCGCAACCGACTCCAAGGGAAACATCTACACTACCGAAACCTACGAGGGTAAGCGGGTGCAGAAGTTTCTGTTCAAGGGCGTCAGGAGCGTGGACGGCCGCGCATTCGGCGTGCCTTGGCCGAAGCGGGCCCTGTGAGTCGGCGAGGAGACCCGATGATCGAAATTCGAACGAGTCGCGCCGCGGCATCGGCGGTGCTCATGCTGGCGCTGCTGCTGGGCGGCGCTTTCCCTGGAACGGCGGC
>JAWLCV010000022.1:37158-39952 GCA_041686955.1 Pseudomonadales bacterium | reverse complement strand
CTTCGGCGAGCGGCCTCCGCCAGACGCTGTTCGCTGCCGCCGACCGGGCGCTGCGGGAGGCCAACGAAGCCCGGGCGAGCCTGCTGGCACCACGCAGCTATGCCGAGGCCGCCGAGAGCTATCGCCGCGCCGAATCGGTCCTCGAGTCCGGGGGCAGCATCGAGACGATCCGGCGCCACCTGACGGCGGCCGAGACGGCGTTCCAGGAAGCCGTTCGCGCCGCCGAGATCGCCGGCGTCGCCTTCGCCACCGCCGTGGAGGCGCGCTCGGACGCGGAGAACGCGGAAGCCGAGAAGTACGCTGAAGCCGCCTGGCAGGCCGCGGAACGGTCGTTCGCGGACGCGACCGTGCGCCTCGAGAGGGATCGCCGGAGCTCCGCCGAGCGGTCCGCCGCACGTGCCGAGGAACTCTACCGGGACGCCGAGCTCGACGCCATTCAAGCCAACTATCTCAACGAGACCCGCAACCTGCTCGACACCGCGGACGACCTTCGCGCCGACCGCCACGCGCCCATTTCCGTCGGCCGCGCCCGCGAGCTGCTCGCGGAGGCGGAGCAGGCGCTGATCGACGATCGCTACGACACGGACAGGCCCCGCAATCTGGCGCAGCTCGCGGAGCACAACGCGCACCACGCCATCTACGTGGCCCGGCTCGAGCGCGAGATCCGCCAAGACGACACCAGCCTCGAGCAGGTGCTGCTGCAGTGGGAAGAGGCCATCGCCGGGCTGGGGGACCAGGTGGACGTGCCGGTCTATTTCGATGCCGGCCACGAAGATGCCGTCGGGCGAATCGCCCAGGCCATCGCCAACATCCAGGCCGACGTGAGCTTCCTCGAGCAGGCCGTCGCCGATCGGGACGCGCGGATCGCCTCGCTCGAGCTGGAGCTCGGCGGGCAGAGTCAGAGCCTGGCTCGGGTAAACGAGGCGCTGGCCAGGCGCGAGCGCCAGGGTGAGCGGCTGGATCGGGTGGAGTCGCTGTTCGAGCCCGACGAGGCCACGGTGCTGCGTCAGTCGGACAGCGTCATCCTGCGCCTGATCGGGCTCAACTTCGCAAGCGGCAGCGCTCGCCTGCAGCCGGAACACGACGACATCCTCGCCACGGTGCAGGAGGCCCTGGCGCAGTTCCCCGAGGCCAACGTGGTGATCGAGGGGCACACCGACTCCTTCGGCTCCGATGCCTCGAACCAGGAGCTGTCCCAGGCGCGCGCCGACTCCGTGCTGCGCTACCTGCTGGCCCGGTCGCCGCTTTCGCCGGCCCAGGTCACGGCCCTCGGCTACGGCGAGTCGCGGCCGGTGGCGAACAACGAGACCCCGGAGGGGCGCACCCGCAACCGGCGCATCGACATCGTCATCTATCCCAAGTGGTGAACGCCGGAGTGACCGGCGGCGCGGCTAGCCGCGGCCGTCCGCGGCCTGCGGACCACGCGCCGCGTCGGCTTCCGCCGCCTCCGCCAGCTCCGCCAGCTCGGCTGCGACCACGGACGTCTTCGGCACCGCCATGAAGCGGTGCTCGTGCACCCGGGGCCGCTCGATCACCGAGATCCGGTAGAAGGCCCAGGCTGCGCCGATGCTCATGCTGCCGGCCACGAACAGAAAGAATGCCCTGGCGCCCAGGCTCGCCATCAGCGGCGAAACCAGGAGCGGTCCGAAAATGGAACCCAGGCTGTTCATGATCAGGATGCCGCTGGCCACCTGGATCAGGGGCACGTCGGTGCCGTCGCTGGCGGTGGCGATGCACAGCGGGTAGATGGGCATGGCGCTGGCGCCGATGAAGAACATGGCCAGGTACAGCCACGGCGTGCTGCCGGCGGCGAACCACCAACCCACCAGCGCCAGCGCCGCGCCCAGCACGAACAGCCCCGCCACCACGAGCCGGCGGTCGGTGTGATCCGACAGCCGTCCCGCCGGAAACTGCGCCAGCGCGCCACCTACGATGGCCCAGGCCATCATCAGACCCACCTCGGCACCGTCCAGCCCGAACGACCGGCCCACCAGCGGCCCCACGGACCAGAACGCGCCCGTCACCAGACCGCCGAAGAACGCGCTCAGCACCGCCACCCGGGAGGCGTCCAGGAGCACCCGGGGCGAGAATCGGGTGGGCGGGATGGGCGCGGGCGCCACCATCCGGGTGAGGCCGATGGGAATGATGGCGAGGCCCAGGATGGCGGCGGCCCCCATGATCAGCTTGAGGTCCTCCGGTTCGGACAGGCCCACGAAGCCCTGACCCGCCATCATGGCGAGCAGCGAGATCATGGAGTAGGTGGCCAGCACCCGGCCGCGCCGCTCCGGCGCGGCCGCCTCGGTGAGCCAGCTCTCCATGACCATGTACAGCCCGGCGAAGGCGAACCCGGTGGCGCAGCGCAGCCCCAGCCAGGCGCCCACGTGATCGAACAGGCCGGCACCGAGCAGCGCGATGGTGGCGACGGCCGCCATCACCATGAAGGTGCGGATGTGGGCCACCTGGGAGACGATGGACGGGATGGTCAGGCAGCCGAGGACGAAGCCGACGAAATACGCCGAGCCCGTGAGCCCGATGGCGCTGCTGCTCCAGCCCAGGGCTTCCCCCCGTATGGGCAGCAGAGTGAGCTGCAGGCCATGGCCCGTCAGCAGGATGGCGACGGCGAGCAGAAGCGTGCTGACACGAACGAGCGTTTGCGCCATGAGATCACGTGGTCCTGGGGTGGCCGGGGTGGACGAGGCGGCGCATTATGCATATCCGGGGCCCCCTTGGGGAGGTCCGCCAGCAGCGCGGCCGGCGTCCGCCGCCTCGAGAGCGACGGGCGGCGGGGCGCGGG
>JAWLCV010000022.1:26336-37058 GCA_041686955.1 Pseudomonadales bacterium | reverse complement strand
AGGCGGCGCATTATGCATATCCGGGGCCCCCTTGGGGAGGTCCGCCAGCAGCGCGGCCGGCGTCCGCCGCCTCGAGAGCGACGGGCGGCGGGGCGCGGGCCGCGGGGCGCGGGGCGCGGGGCGCGGCGTTGAATGTGCCCGTCGATGGCCGCATGTATAGCGGAGAATGACAGGTCGGATGCTCGATGGAATATCGTGACTACTACGCGGTGCTTGGGGTGGACCGGAAGGCCACCGCCGACGAGATCAAGAAGGCGTACCGGAAGCTCGCGCGCAAGTACCATCCGGACGTCAACGCCGAGCCCGACGCCGAGGACAAGTTCAAGGAGGTGGGCGAGGCGTACGAGGTGCTCTCGGATCCCGAGAAACGGGCCGCCTACGACGCCCTGGGAGCCAACTGGCGTGATCATCAGGACTTCCAGCCGCCGCCGGAATGGGAACAGCATTTCGCCTTCGGCGGCGGCGGCTTCACTCAGCACGACGGCGGTTTCAGCGACTTCTTCGAGACCCTGTTCGGCGCCCACGATTTCCACCGCCAGGGCCGCCGCGCGGGCGGCTTCAAGGGCGCCGACGAGCACGCCCGCGTGGGGATCACCCTGGAGGAGGCGTTCCGCCAGGCGTCGGTGGAGATCAGCGTGCCGCAGCCCGGCGCTCCGCCGCGGCGGCTGCGGGTCAAGATTCCCAAGGGCATCAGCGACGGCAAGCGGGTCAGGTTGAAGGGCCAGGGCGGACCGGGCATCGGCGGCGGCGAGCCGGGGGACCTGTTCGTGGAGTTCCGGCTGGTGCCCCATCCCCGGTTCCGCGCCGAAGGCAAGGACATCCACTACGAGCTGCCGGTGGCGCCCTGGGAAGCGGCCCTGGGGGCCGAGGTGAAGGTGCCCACCCTGGCGGGCGAGGTCAAGCTCAAGGTCCCCCCGGGCTCCCAGTCCGGCAACCGCCTGCGGCTGAAAGGGCGGGGCCTGCCGGGTGAGCCTCCGGGGGATCAGTACGTGACCCTGAAGGTGGTGCTGCCGCCGGCGCAGGAGCCCGAGCATCGCGCCCTCTACGAGCAGATGGCCGCCACCATGAACTTCGATCCGAGGTCCTCCGCATGAGCGTCATCATCGATCCGGAGCTGCTCGACGAGCGCCTGAGGTTCACCCTCCGGGACATGTCCCGGATCTGCGGGGTGCACGCCGAGTACCTCGTGGAGCTGGTGGCCGAGGGGGTCATCACGCCGCAGCCCGGCCCCGCCGCCTCGGTGGCCGGCCCGCCCCACCGCTGGCACTTCGACGGCATCGCCGTGGTGCGCGTGCAGCGCGCCGTCCGGCTCCAGCAGGACCTGGGGGTGAACCTCCCGGGCGTGGCTCTGGCCCTGGAACTGCTCGACGAGCTGGAAGCCCTGCGCCGGCGTCGTTGACGGTCAGCGGAGGCTCTGGGCCACCCGGTCGAGCTCGGCGGCGGCGCGGCCGAGCCGCGGGCGCTCGCGCTCGACGATGGCCAGAAACAGCCGGCGCTTGAGTGCCAGCGGGTCCGGGATGGCGTCTCCCGCCACGGCGCAGAGCAGGTCCACCACGCGCTCGGCCCCGTTCAGGCGACCCCACAGATAGTCGTGCTCGCGGTAGTCGCGGTTGAAGAAACCGACGAATCCCATGAAGTCACGGCAGCGCAGGCGGTCGAAGATGCCGCCGAGCATGCGCGCGTCCGCCGGGCTGATGCGCTCCACGCGGATGGGGGTGAGCGGGTCCGGTCCTCCTTCCAGGGAGCCCGGCGCCAGCAGCAGGACGTCGTAGACGGGGAATCCCAGATAGTCGCCGAGCAGCGCCTCGCGCAGGGGCTCGCTCGCCAGCCGCTGATGGCAGTCGTGCACGGCCTCGTCCAGCGCCTCGTCCACGGCGGGCAGGGCGAGGGAGTCGGACAGGGTGGCCAGCAACGACAGGGCCTCGTCCGCCGGCAGCGGCAGCCGCCCGGCCGCTTGTGCCAGCCGGTTCATCACCGCGGCGTCGAGCTGTTCCCAGCGCCGCAGGCGGTAGCACTGCGCCATGAAGTCGTAGGCCCGTTGCTTCAGGTCGTCCAGCGCCTCGCGCGAGCGCTCGTCCAGGCGCGGATCGTCCTCGTGACGGTTGATGCGGCGGATGAGAAATTGCAGGCGCCGCACCCGGAACGTCACGTCGAAGGCGTCCAGAAACGTCTCCTGGGTCCGGTCCCGCCGCACGGCTTCGCCGTCCGACGCCCCATCGGCCGCGCCGTCCCGGTGCCACCAGTGAGCCACCCCCGCTTCCATGGCCTGACCCACCGCCGGCTCCTCCGTCAGCTCGGCCAGCTCGAGCCATGCCCGCACCAGCGCGTCCACCAGCCGCCACACCCGGCGCTGCACATAGGCGTGGTACGCGAGCCCCATGGCGCGCTCCGCCTGATCCGCCATGGCTGCGCGCAGCTCGCAGATCTGCGCGAGCGTCACCGCCCCGCCCGGGTGATTGCCGCGCATGCCCGCCACCATGCGCTCGATGTCGCCGCGATTGGCCTCGATGATGCGCCGGTTGATCTGCACCCGGGTGTCCTGGGCGACGATCTCGTTCAGGTCGTCGAGAATGGGCTGGTTGCGCGGGATGGACGACAAGGCGGCCCGCAGGGTGGCCAGGTATCCCAGGTCGCGGACCGGATCCGCCGTGGTCTCCAGGCTCGGATCCGGCTCGATGTAGACCAGGCAGCGCTCCACCTGCCGGTCGGAGGGGCGATGGTTCAACGCCTGGAGCGCCGCGACGAACGGCTTGTTGTTGACGATGCCGCCGTCGACGAAGTAGCGCTCGGCCGGGTCGAAGTGACGCCACGCCGGGGTACCGTCCCGGGCCCGGATGCTGTCGCGAAGGAAGGCGCTTTCCCGCTGCCAGGACACGTGCCGCTCGGCCAGCACCCGGCGCAGCTCGGCATGGTGGAACGGCGGAAACGCCCCGGCGTAGGAGGAGCTGGCCCGGGCGGCCCATACCAGGGCCGGCAGATTGTCGTCGGCGAAATCGCTGGCCTGGGGCTCTGCCGCCACGTGGGTGAGCTGGCAGAAGGCGGCGTGCTCGGTCTCCCGCGCCACCAGCTCCTCGTGCAGCCTGATGGCCCGCGGGTAACCCGCCAGATCGGTGACGCTCGCGTACACGTCCAGGCGCTGACCCGGCGGCAGCAGGCTGCTGCCCGGGCGGCGCGAGGCGATCATGGCATCCAGGGCATCGAAGAAGTGGTGACACAGCCGCTCCCCGGAGAACGGCGGCTGAAACCAGGAAGAGCGCACCAGCCGGGCGATCTTCTCCCGGGTCTCGGGGCTCGCCCCGATGTCCCGGGGCAGCCAGAACGACAGCATGCGCAGGAACGGATACAGGTACCATTTGCGCCACCGGGTGGGATGCTCGGCGCCCAGGTGCTCCACGTCGGCCTGCTGCAGCCAGCCCGCGGTCTGGGCGTCGAGGGAGGCGTCGTCCACCAGCGCCTTGGCCATCATCACCCCGTTGATGGCCCCCGCGGAGGCGCCGGCGATCACATCGATGACCACCCGGAAGTGGCCGCGGCGGTTGATCTCCCGCAGGATGTCGAAGTACACGGCCTCGGTGTCGTGAGGGCGCGGATCCGGACCCTCGGCGTAATCGAGATCCAGGGCCTGGTGCGGGCCCACCTCGTGGAGCACCTTGGAAGCCCGGACGAGCTTCGTCAGTTCCTTGCTGACGCCGTGCATGTACACGGCGAGGGAGGCTCCCCCGTAGATCACCACAGCCAGCCGAAGCTCTTTCTTCGCCATAGCGAACGATTATAGTGGCGGCCATCGATCATTCGGAGCGAGATCCATGACTTTGCCGCTGCCCAGCCTGTCGAGCCGACTCTTCTTCCTGCTGCTCGCTGCATTCGCGGCCATGTCCGCCGCGGCCCAGGAGCCCCTCACGGGCATCCACGTCTCCGGCTTCGGCGAGATCCAGGCGGTCCCCGACGTGGCGGACGTCACGCTGGAGGTGCGCCGGGAGGGCCTGGAGCCCGCCGACCTGAAAACCGAGCTCGACCAGGTGGTGGCGAGGGTGCTCGAGCTGGCCGACGAGCTCGCCATCCCGCGCCGCCACGTCACCGCGGCGGCGGTCAACGTGTTCCCCCGCTATCCGCGGCCGGAGGAGACGGAGCCGGTGGAAGGCGTCATCGCCACCCGCAGCATCGAGGTGCACGTGGAGGATCTGGCGCGGCTGGCGGATCTCATCAACGGGTCCCTCGAGCGGGGCGTGAACGGTGTCGGCGGGGTCCGGCTGGACGTTGCCAACCGGGTGGAGCTCGAGCGCCAGGCTCTGGATGTGGCCATCGACGACGCGGTGCGCGAGGCGCGACAGGTGGCCGAGCGCTTCGGGGTTCGGCTGGGCCCGCTGAAGAACGCCAGCAGCAGCGGCCACCACCAACCCATGGTGATGGAGGCCATGGCGCGCGGCAGCGCGGCCAAGGACAGCTTCTCGCCGGGGCTCATCACCCTGCGCCGCGACGTGCAGGCCACCTTCGGCATCCGCAGCGGCCGCGGTGACTGAGGGACGACCTCAGCCCGGCGCCGGATACACGTAGCTGGCCTGCAGGCCCAGGGGGATGCCGAGCGACCAGTAGAGCAGCAGGAAAGCGGTCCATACCAGCAGAAACACCATGGTGAAGGGCAGCATCATGGCCACCACGGTGCCGATTCCCGTGCCCGTCACGTAACGCTGACAGAACACCACCACCAGCGGGAAGTAGGGCATGAGCGGCGTGATGATGTTGGTGGAGGAATCCCCCACCCGGTAGGCGGCCTGGGTGAGATCGGGAGAAATGCCGAGCTGCATGAGCATGGGCACCAGAATGGGGGCGAGCAGCGCCCATTTGGCGGAAGCCGAGCCCACGAACAGGTTCACCACGCCGGTGATGAGAACCACGCCGACGATGGTGAACGCGGCCGGCATGGCCGCGGCCTCGAGCCATGCCGCTCCCTGCAGCGCCACCAGGGCGCCGAGGTTGGAGCGGCCGAACTCGGCGATGAACAGGGCCGCGAAGAAGGCCATCACCACGTAGTAGCCCATGCCGCTCATGGCCTTGGTCATGCCGGCGACGATGTCCCGATGGCTGCTCACGGTGCCCGCCACGTACCCGTAGATCACGCCGGGCAGCAGAAAGAAAATGAAGATCAACGGCACGATGCTGCGCATCAACGGTGCGGCCGAGGCCGCGAGCGCGCCGTCGGGCGCCCGCCAGGCCGAGCCCGCGGGCAGCGCGCTGAGCACCAGGGCCACCACCGCGAGCCCCATGGCCACGAGCCCGGCGTAGAGCCCTCGCCGCTCTTCCGCGGACAGCGCCTCCAGCGCCGGAGCGCCCGCCAGATCCCCGTCCACCGGCACCGCTGCGAGCCTCGGCTCCACCACCCGCTCCGCCACGTACCAGCCCAGTCCGACGATGAGGAACGTGGATGCGGCGGTGAAGAACCAGTTGTTCAGGGGATTGAGGACGATGTCCGGGTCGATGAGCCGGGCACCCACCTGGCTGATGCCCTGCAGCAGGGGATCCAGGGCCGAGGGCACGAGGTTCGCGCTGAAGCCCCCGGACACGCCGGCGAAGGCCACGGCGATTCCCACCAGGGGATGACGTCCCGCCGCCTGGAACATCACCGCGCCCAAGGGGATCACCAGCACGTAGCCGGCGTCCACGGCGCTGTGGCTGATGATGCCGATGAGCAGCAGCATGGGGGTGAGCAGGCGCCGCCCGGTCACCGCCAGCAAAGCCCTCAAGCCGGCGCGGATGAAGCCGGTGTGATCGGCCACGCCGATCCCCAGCATGGCCAGGAGCACCACCCCCAGGGGATGGAACGTGACGAAGGTCTCCACCATGTGGGCGAGAAAGCTGGCGAGCGATTCGGGGGTGAACAGGTTCACCACCTCGATGGCGCTGCCCGTGCGGGGGTCCACGAAGTCGTAGCTGAAGCGGGCCATGATGGCGGAAAGCACCCACACCACCAGCAGCAGCACGAAGAAAAGAAGCGCCGGGTCGGGCAGCCGGTTACCCAGGCGCTCCACCCGATCGAGAATCCCTGCCAGACGGCCCTCGGCCGCGCCCGCTTGCTCGCTCATCGAACCCGTCTCCTCATGCCCTCACGAAACACCCAGCCCCCCAGGACGCCGCACATGGCCTGCACCGTGAGCCCCAGCGTGGTGCGGGCGGCCGCGATGGGGGTGACCTCGAGCAACTGGTGCAGGATCACGTGGATGGCGAGCAGCGCCACCCCGCCCGCCAGGGGATACGCCAGCCACCGGAGCCGGGGCAGCGCCCGGGCGGCGAGCGCCCCCACCGGAAAGGCGATGGCCAGACCGACGGCGATGATGGGCAGGTAGGAGCCGGCCATCCCCAGCAGATCGTGACCAGTGGCCGCGAGCCTGTCGCCCACTCCCACCGACACGCCCATGCGGCCGAGGCTCCACAATACCCACTGGGTGTGCGCGATGGTGGCCGTCGCGTAGGCGGTGATCACCGCCGCGAGATAGGCGCTGAGCGTCCGTAACATTCCCCCTCCCTCGAGTGAGCCTTGGCGTTCCGTCCGGGCCTGTCGGATCGGCAGTGTACCCTGCACGGGCCGATGTTACAGAGCCGATGCAGTACACTCGGACCCGCCGCGACAGGAGTCTCCACACCATGCTGAAGCACCTCATTTGTCTGATGCTCGCCGCCTTCGCCACCCAGGCACTGGCCGAGGGCCACCGGATCGTCACCGTGGCCGAAGGGCTCGAGCTTCCCTGGGGGCTCGCCTTCCTGCCCGGCGGCGACATGCTGGTCACCGAGCGTCCGGGGCGGCTGCGCCGGGTGGCGACGGACGGCACCCTGTCGGAGCCGCTCGCCGGAGTGCCGGAGGTGTTCTTTCGCGGTCAGGGCGGGCTGCTCGACGTGGTTCTGCATCCCCATTTCGCCGCCAACCGCCTGGTGTACCTCTCCTACGCTCACGGCGGCCCCGCCGCCAATGCCACCCGGGTCGCCCGGGGACGCCTCGGCGCCGAGGGCCTCGAGGAGGTGGAGGTGATCTTCACCGTGACCCCCACCAAGCGCACACCGCAGCACTACGGCGGCGCCATGGCGTTCCTGCCCGACGGCACCCTGCTGCTGACCACCGGCGACGGCTTCGACTATCGGGAAGAGGCTCAGAACCTGACCTCACTGCTGGGCAAGACCGTGCGCATCGCCGACGACGGCAGTATCCCGGCGGACAATCCCTTCGTGGGCCGCGGCGATGCGGCAGAGGCGGTGTGGAGCTACGGCCACCGCAATTCTCAGGGCCTGACCGTGGATCCGGCGAGCGGCCGGGTGTGGCAGCACGAGCACGGCCCGCGGGGCGGTGACGAGCTGAATCTGCTGCGCCCCGGAGCGAACTACGGCTGGCCGGCCATCACCTACGGCATGGACTACAGCGGTGCCTACGTCTCCCCGTTCACGGAGCTGCCGGGCATGGAGCAGCCGGTGGAGCACTGGGTGCCGTCCATCGCGCCGAGCGGGCTCACCGTGTATCGCGGCGCGGCATTTCCACAGTGGCAGGGCGATCTGTTCCTCGGCGCACTGGTGGACCGGGAGGTGCGCCGCCTGCGCCTCACGGAGGGCCGGGTGGCGGAGCAGGAGGCGCTGTTCTCCGAGCTCGGCGAGCGCATCCGCAGCGTGGACGTGGGGCCCGACGGCTGCCTGTACCTGCTCACCGACGACGCGCAGGGGCGGTTGTTGCGGGTGGAGCCCGGCTGAGGCGCGCTCTCAGGTAAGCAGCTCGTCGAGCTGCAGGGCGATCTCCTCCGGGGTGACGGTGGGCGCGAAACGGCCGATGACTCCGCCGTCGCCGTCCACCAGAAACTTGGTGAAGTTCCAGGGGATGTCCCGATTCCCTTCCTCGTCCGCCATGGACTGTTTCAGGTAACGATACAGCGCACACGTGCGCGGGCCGTTCACTTCCACCTTGGCGAACATGGGGAAGCTCACCCCGTAGCGCTGCCGCGCGAAGGCGAGGATCTCGTCGTTACTGCCGGGCTCCTGGGCGCCGAACTGGTTGCAGGGAAATGCCAGCACCGTGAAGCCCCGTGGTGCGAAATTTTCGTGTATTGTACGCAGACCTGCGTACTGGGGCGTGAGGCCTCAGCGGCTGGCCACGTTGACGACGAGACAGACTCGATCCCGAAACCTCTCGAAGCTCACCCGCTCGCCGGTGATGGAATCCATCCGGAGCTCGTGGAAGGTGCTCATGACGGCCTCCTGGGCCTCGTGCATGGTGCGTCGATACTAGGCCAACCGGCAACACGAGTCATCTGATTGGAGCGATTCATGGTTCGTTACATGCACCGGCTCGCCATTCTATTGGCTGTGCTGGCAGCGCCACTCGGCGCCACCCACGGCGCCGTCGAGCAGACCAAGGGCGATTTCGTCGACAAGTTCCGTCAACTCGACGCCGAGCTGCCCACCCCCAACATGTACCGCAACGCCGCGGGGGCGCCGGCCCCCGGCTACTGGCAGCAGCGGGCCGACTACGACATCGAGGTGTCGCTGGACGAAGCACGGCGGGTGGTCACCGGCAGCGAAACCGTCACCTACACCAACCGTTCGCCCGACCCCCTGCGGTATCTCTGGCTGCAGCTCGACCAGAACCGCTTCCGCCGCGACTCGGTGGATGCGCGGACCCGCACCCTGGCGGAACCGAACCGCATCACCTATTACGAGATGCGGCGTCTGCAGTACCTGGAGAGCTTCGACGGCGGCCACCGCATCACCCGGGTGACCGACGCCCGGGGCGAGGCGCTGCCCTACGTGATCAACGGCACCTTGATGCGCATCGACCTCCCCGCACCCCTCGGCAGCGGTGACTCGACCCGATTCCGCATCGACTGGAGCTACCAGCTCGTGGAAGAGGACGCGGTGGGCGCCCGCGCGGGCTACGAGCACTTCGAGGACGGCAACGACATCTTCCTGGTGGCCCAGTGGTATCCGCGGATGGTGGCGTATTCCGACTACGAGGGCTGGCACAACAAGGAGTTCATCGGCGGCGGCGAGTTCACCCTGGAGTTCGGCGACTACCGGGTGGCCATCACCGTGCCGGCGGATCACGTGGTCTCGTCCACCGGCATCCTCGACAATCCGGCCGACGTGCTCAGCGCGGAGCAGCGCCGGCGCCTTAAAGAGGCCCGGGACGCGGAGCGTCCGGTGTTCATCGTCACGCCGGACGAGGCCCTCGAGAACGAGCGCGAAGGCACCGACGCCCGCAAGACCTGGCGCTTCTCTGCCGAGAACGTGCGGGACTTCGCCTGGGCCAGCTCCCGCAAGTTCATCTGGGACGCCCAGGGATTCCGCCAGGACGACCGGAACAACCCGTTCGTCATGGCCATGTCGTTCTACCCCAAGGAGGGCGAGCCCCTGTGGTCGAAGTACTCCACCCAGGCGGTGATCCACACCATGGAGGTGTACTCCCGCTACTCGTTCCCCTACCCGTATCCAGTGGCCCAGTCGGTGAACGGCCCGGTGGGGGGCATGGAGTACCCCATGATCACTTTCAACGGGCCGCGCACCGAGCTGCAGGAGGACGGCACCCGAACCTACTCCCGGGGCGAGCGACGGTTCCTGGTAGGCGTGGTGATCCACGAGGTCGGCCACACCTACTTCCCCATGGTGGTGAACTCGGACGAGCGCCAGTGGACCTGGATGGACGAGGGGCTCAACACCTTCCTGCAGTTCATCGCCGAGCAGGAGTGGGAGGAGGACTACCCCTCCACCCGCGGCGAGCCGCGCTGGATCGTCGACTACATGAAGAGCGAGCAGCAGGTCCCCATCATGACCAACTCGGAATCGCTCATGCAGTTCGGCAACAATGCCTACGCCAAGCCGGCCACGGCGCTGGTCATCCTGCGCGAGACCATTCTCGGCCGTGAGCTGTTCGATTTCGCGTTCCGCGAGTACACCCGACGCTGGAAGTTCAAGCGGCCCACCCCCGCCGACCTGTTCCGCACCATGGAAGAGGCTTCGGGGGTGGATCTCGACTGGTTCTGGCGGGGCTGGTTCTTCACCACCGACCACGTGGACATCTCCATCGATCGGGTCACCCATCTGAAGGTGGATACCAGGAACCCGGACGTGGAGCGGGCCTGGCAGCGTCAGCAGCACGAGGCACAGCCGCCGTCGCGCACCGATCTCGCCAACGAGGCGGAGGGCGTGGTGCCACGGCTGCAGCGGATGCCGGACCTCCAGGACTTCTACGTCGAACACGATCCGTTCACCGTCACCGACAAGGACCGCAACGACTACCGGGAGTTTCTGGAGAGCCTGCACGACCCGCTGTCGAGCAATCCCGACTGGCAGCGCGAGGTGCTCGAGAAGGCCGTGGCCGACGATCGGAACTTCTACGTGCTCGAGTTCAGCAACGTGGGCGGGCTCGTCATGCCCATCATCCTCGAACTGACCTATGCGGACGGCAGCGAGGAGATGCTCTACCTGCCCGCGGAGATCTGGCGCCGTTCGCCGAACAAGGTCTCGAAGCTCTTGATGCGCGAGCGCGAGCTGGTCAGCGTGGAGCTGGATCCGCACTGGGAGACGGCGGACGTGGACCTCTACAACAACCACTATCCGCGCAAGATCCTGCCTTCGCGGCTCGAAGTGTTCGACCCGCCCCACGAAGAGGGTGACATTCCGCACCGGGATCTGATGCAGGACATCAAGGCGGAGCCGTCCGGCGTGCCGTCCGGCGTGCCTTCCGGCGAGCCC
>JAWLCV010000022.1:0-26236 GCA_041686955.1 Pseudomonadales bacterium | reverse complement strand
GCCCGACGCCGGCAAGACCGACGCCCCGGATGCGGCCCCCGCCGCAGCCGGGCCGGGGGACGCGCCGGTGCCCCTCCGCGAACAGCGGCCGTGAGGCCACTGCTGCGGCTGACGGTGGCGCTGCTGGTGCTCGGCCTCCAGATCGAGGCCGAGGCGCACCAGCTTCGCGCCACCATCACCACGGCGCTCCTGAACCCGCGCACCGGCGACATCGAGGTCATGCACCGCGTCTTCAGCCACGACGCGGAGCACGCCCTGGCGCTGATCACCGGCCGCGCCGCGGATCTGGTGGACGACCAGGAGGACCGCATGCGCTTCGCGGTGTACGTGCACCAGCGCTTCACGCTCGAGGGCGTGGGCGCGAGCCTGGCACCGCTGGAGCTGGTCGGGGCGGAGCTCGAGGGCGACTTTCTCTGGGTCTATCAGCGCACGCCCATCACCCCCGGCCTCACCGGGCTGCGGGCGCGATTCGACGTGCTGCGTGACGTCTGGCCGGATCAGGTGAACACGCTGAACGTGGAGCGGCAGCGCCAGGTACGCACCCTGACCTTCGCCGGGGACACCGACTGGCTCGAGGTGGAGCTGCCTCGTTAGTCGCCGTGGGCGCAGCGCCTGGCGCCCGCCGGCCCGCCGTTCAGAGAGCCCGGCGGGCCGCCGTTCAAGGAGCTGCGCAGGTTGTAGGCATGAGCCACCAGCAGCACGACCACGCCCGCCAGGGTGAGGGGCACCTCCCGGGACGCGCCGGCCACGTGGGAGACGGCGACGAACATGAGGCAGAGCCCCACCGCGCCCAGCACCACGCAGAGGGACTGACGGTGCTGACGATAGCCGTGCCACAACGCGTAGACGCTCACCGGCACGGCGACCCCGAGCAGCAGCCAGTGGACGGCGGTCTCCGTACCCAGCACCGCCACGCCCACCGCCGGTGCCGCCAGCAGGGCCACGGGAATCACCAGGCAATGGACCAGGCAGAGCGCCGAGAGTGTGATGGCCACCCGGTCGGCGCGCCCGGCGCCATCAGAAGCTGACACGAACACCTCCGATCATGCTGCGGCCCGGGTAGGGAGCCAGATCCTTCAGCAGGGAAACGTGATTGCGCTGCTCCGCGTCGGTGAGATTGCGCCCCTCGAGGAACAGCAGCACATGCGCGCCGGAGAGCGGAAGACCCAGGGCAACCCGGGCCCGCAGGTCGTCGTAGCCGTCGGTGGGAAGCTCGAACTCGGCCACCCGGTCCTGCCGCATCACCCGCAGATAGTCGACGCTCGCCGTGAGCCCGCGCCAGCGGCCTTCCACACCCACGCCCGCCCGCTCCGGCGGTAGCCTCGGCACCCGGTCCGCCGCCACGTTGGAGAGCTCGGCGTGCACCCGGTCGTAGAAGGTGCGCAGATCCACGTTCACCGGGCCCTCGGTCAGCAGGGCGAGATCGAGCTCGAGGTCGATGCCGCGGAACTCGGCGTCGTTCTGGCTCCACAAGCGGACAGGCAGCCCGTCGCGCTCGAGGCCGGAGTCGGCCTGGTAGATGAAGTCGGTGAAGCGCGTGAAATAGGCGGTGCCGGTGACCCGGAGCCGCTCGTTCTCGTAGCCCGCGGTGAGCGAGACGTTCGCCGCCCGCTCTTCGTCGAGCCCCGGGTCGCCGATCTCGTAGGACCGGGTGGCCGCATGGGGGCCGTCGGAGAACAGCTCCGCCGCGCCGGGAGCCCGGCTCGCCAGATCGCCGAGCAGCCCCACCTCAAAGCTCGCGCCCAGCGGCACGACGACGCCCAGGGACGCGCTCAGCGCGTCGAATTCGCGGCGGCGGCCGTCCTCGGCCTCCACCTCCACCCGCTCCACGCGGGCTCCCGTCTGCAGGGTGAAGCCGGGGAAATCCCGCTCCTCGAGCAGGAACAGCGCCTCGCTTTCCGTTCTCGTGGCGGGGGTGAAGGCCTCCTCCCCCAGCGCTTCGAAGTCTTCGCGGCCGAGCTGCAGCCCCAGCACGCCGGACCAGCCGGCGAACGGAACGTGACTCAGCTCGACCCGGCCTTCCCAGGCGTCCACGTCGAACACGGTTCCCACTTCTCCCGCGCCTTCCAGCTCCCGGTGCCGATAATCGTTGGCACCCAGGCGCACGTTCACCGACTCCACCAGCGCCAGCGGCCGGTCCAGGGCCGCTTCCAGGTCCCAGCGCTGCTGCTCGAGGTCGAGGCGTACGTCCCCGGACTCCGGCTCGGCCTCGCCCTCGTGCGCGTGACCGCCGGGGAGGCCGTACTCCGACCGGTACCGGCTGACCGCCAGCCCGGCGAAGCCGCGGTCACCCACCCAGGACAACCCCAGGCTGCCGCCGTCGCTGTCCACGTCGCTGTTCGGCAGCACGTCGCTTTCCGCATGGCCGCCGTCTTCCTCACCCTCCAGCGCCCGCAGCGCCGCGGACTCCGGGTGGCCGGGAATGCGGTAGTCGTCGAGCCGTCTGAAGAAGCCGTCGGCGTGCCAGGCCACCTCGCCCAGGGCGCCGTCGAACCGCGCCGCCATGGTCCGCTGATCGGCCACGTCGTCGCCGCGGGCCTCCAGCCGGCCCTCGATCTTCTCGTCCGGCAGCGCATGGGGGATGCGGCCGGTGTGGACGTCCACGACGCCGCCGATGGCGCCGGACCCGTACACCAGAGTGGTGGGGCCTTTCAGAATCTCGATGTCGTCGGCCAGGAACGGCTCCACGGTGACTGCGTGGTCGTCGCTGGCCACCGAGGCGTCCAGGGAGGCGATCCGATCCTCCATGACTCGCACCCGGGGCCCGCCCAGCCCGTGGATCACGGGCCGTCCCACGGCCTGTCCGAAGAACGTGGTGGCGACACCGGGCTGGCGCGACACCACCTCGCCCAGGGAGCCGGCGAGATTGCGCGCCAGCTCTTCACCCTGGAGCCGGTCCACCGGCTGCGCCAACCCCTCGCCCGAGAGCGGATGCGCACGCACCACCACCTCCTCGATGGGTGAACTGGTAGGGGCCGCCACGGCCGCAGCCGTGCCCATGAGCCCCGCGATGAGGATGGCCAGGCGCACCCCGTGTCTCCGTCCGGTTCGATGATGAGGATGTTATAACGTAACATCACCGGCATTGTCGAGACGGGCGTTGCCGCCGGGCACGGACTGGCCTATGGTCGTGGCCGGCCCGAACGGTCGGAAGTGAGCACAAGGAGACAAGATGAACAACGAGTTCCTGCCATGGCGCCGTGCATGGCGCCACGCGTTGCTGGCGCTGATGCTGGCGGGCGTGCCCGCCGCCGCCTCCGAAGGCGACGCCGAGTACCGTCACCACGTCATGGAAGCCATCGGCGGCCACATGCAATCGGCGGTGGACATTCTCCGCCAGAAGGTTCCGCACCAGGCGCATCTCGGCCTGCACGCCTCTGCGCTGGCAGACCTGTCGGAGATCGCGCCGCTGCTGTTCCCGGAAGGCTCGCAAGGGGGCGACGCCTTGCCGGCCATCTGGGAGGACCCCGAGGATTTCCAGTCACGGCTGAAGGCGTTCCAGGGCGCCGCTCGAGATTTCGCCTCCGCCGTGAGCGCGCAAGACGGCGTGATGCCGGCGTTTCAGAACCTGGGTCAGTCCTGCAAGGCGTGCCACGACGACTACCGGTCCGAGTGAGCGACGGGACCGCAGCCTAGCTCTTCAGCCCAGCAGGGCCCACCATACCGCGGCGGCGGCCGCCGCCGCGGTCAGCAAGGCACGAATCCACAGATTGGCCGCGGCCGGAAGCCGCACCGGTTTGCGCCCGGTGAACATGCCCAGGGGCGTCGGGTCCCGCAGCACCGCGTAGACCACCTGGGCGAGCAGGTGCACGCCCACCAGTGCCAGCACCACCAAGAACGCCCGCCGGTGGATGAACGACATGAGCGCCACCGTGTCGCCCGAGGCGTGCCGCACCAGCGGTCCTTCGGTGAAGATGTCGTCCGTGGTGTAGAGCCCCGTGGCCGCCTGCACGGCCACCGCGATGACGAGCAGCGCCGCGAGTGCCGCCCCCGGAGCCGTGCGCGGCGCTGTTCGTTCGCCGCGAAAATGCGCCAGGAACCGTGCCGGCGAGGTGCGGAAGGTGGCGAAGCGCGCATAGCGCCCGCCCCAGATCCCCCAGCCCAGCCGGAACAGCAGCAGGGCGAGCGCCGCATACCCGAGCCGGAGATGCCAGTCCATGAGCGCGATGTCGTCGGCGAGACCGGTCCCCAGGGACCCGCCGACGCAAAGCGCGAAGGCCCAGTGCCACAGTCGAAGCGGCCAGTCCCAGACCAGGGTGCGGGGCGGCGTCACGGCGCCGTTGTCCGTCGTTTCGCTCATGATCGGCGTCAGCTCGGCAGGTAGTTGAACCCGATTGCGTTGAACTCGTGCAGCACCAGCACAGTGGCGGCAGCGGCAAGCACCACACCAGTATGGCGGATGCGCCGCCACCGCGGCCAGTTGCCGGCGCGCCACACGGGGTAGAGCAACAACACGGCCGACACCTCAACCGGATGCGAGGCCCAGCGCGAGATACAGCAGCAGGGAAACCGCCGCCACCGCCAGCGCGTAAGGGATCTGGGTCTTCACGTGGTCGATGTGGTCGGCGGCCGCTCCGGTGGAGGCGAGGATGGTGGTGTCGGAGAGAGGCGAGCAGTGATCGCCGAAGACTCCTCCGCCGGCCACGGCCGCGATGGTGGCGTAGCCGAGGCTCGACAGCTCGCCGCCGCTGAACCCCAGCGCGAGCGGCACCGCCAGCGGCATCATGATGGCGAAAGTGCCCCAGGACGTGCCCGTGGAGAAGGCGATCACGCCGGCGATCAGAAAAGTCAGCGCCGGCAGCAGGGCCGGGGTCAACCAACCTTCGGTGGCTTCCACCAGATAGGCGGCGGTACCCATGGCCCGGGACAGGTCGTTCAGCGCGTAGGCGAACGCCAGTATGACCACCGCCGGCATCACCCCCTTCATGCCGGCCATGGCAGTGCGCATGATGTCGGGCAACGGAATGCCCTGCAGGCGCATGACGGCGCCGGCCACCACCACCGCGCCCAGAAACGCCTCCATGGTGAGCGCCGAACGGGTAACCACGAAGGTGCCGACGGCAATGCCGATCACCACCAGCACCGGCAGAAAGAAATTCCAGAACAGGTGCCCGTCCGCGCCCCGGTAAGGCTCGATGTCCGTGAGCTCCTCGCCCATGAGCGGCTCGGCGCCGTCCCGCAGAACCTTGCCCTCGTTCCGGGCTCGCGCCTCGGCCCGGGCCATGGGTCCGAACTCGGGCAGCAAGCCGGCGCAGAACGCGCCCACCGCCAGCACGGCGAGCCAGGCGTAGAAGTTGTACGGCACGGAGCGGGCGAAGGCGATCATGGCCGCGTGGGGGTCCTGCACCGGTCCCAGGCCTACCAGCAGGCCGGCGATGAACACCGCCCAGCCGGTGATCGGCACCAGCACGCTCACCGGCGCGGACGTGGAATCCGCGATGTAGGCGAGCTTCTCCCGCGACACCCGGAGCCGATCCGTCAGGGTCCGCATGGTGGCGCCCACGAACAGCGGGCTGAAGTAGTCGCTGAAGAACACGAACATCCCCATGAGCCAGGCCAGCAGTTGTACCCGCACCCGGCTGAGGCGGCGCCGTTCCACCCAGGCGGCGAAGTTGCGGATGGCCCCGGTGCGCTGGAAGAACGCAATGAGGGTGCCGATGAACAGCTCCAGCAGCAGAATCCAGGAGAAGCTGGTCGTTCCCAGCGCGTTCTTCAGCAGCTCGGGGAATCCCAGCAGTCCGCGCCCCATGGCCACCACCCCCACCAGGCACGCCACCGCGAGCGAGAACACGGTGTTCCGGGTGACGAAGGCCAGGACGATGGCGATGCCGGCGGGTAGAAGCGACAGCGCGCCGAGGTGGGCCGAAGCGGCGGCCTCCATCAGGTCTCCAGACCCGCCGCCCGCCGTTCCACCGACGAGACCACGGCGAACCCGAGCCGGCGCAGCGGCTCCGGCGGCATGCGGCTGGCGCTGCCGAACAGCGCCTCGACGTCCGGCACGTCACGGCCCAGCGCCTTCTGCGCCAACAGGTTGCCGAACAGGGTGCCCTTCACCACGCCGCCGCCGTTGCAGCCGGCGGAAACCCACAGCCCGGGGGCCAGCTCGCCCCAGACCGGCGCGCCGTTGTAGGTGAGCCCCGTGGCGCCGCCCCACACGTGGGCGAACGGCGTCTGGGCCGGATCGAGATTCGGGAAGCGTCGCGCCAGGCACGCGCGCAGCCGCTCTGCTACCGCGCCGTTGTCCTCCTCTGCCTCGTAGCCGTAGAAGGAGCGCACCAGCAGTCGGTGGTCGGCGGTGCGGCGCAAGGTAGTACCCAGCCGATGGGCGGGCAGCAGCCCCCACGCGCGCTCCCCGCCGAGAGCGGCTCGAGCCGCTTCGGAGAGCGGTTCCGTGAGGGCGGCGTAGGTGTACATGACGGTCAGGCGCGGGGCCAGCCGCCCGCGCAGGGGGCCGGCGAGCTCCCGGGCGAAGGCGTTGTTGGCCAGCACCAGCTGCCGCGCCCGCACACATCCCCCGGGGGTCTCCACCAGCCACCCGGCGCCGTGCCGCTCCACCAGCAGGGCCGGCGTTTCCTCGTGGAGCGTCACGTTGCCGGGCAGGTGGTCCGCCAGCCCGCGAATCAGCGCCGCCGGCTGCACCAGGGAGCAGTCCGGCGAGTAGAGGCCGTAGCGGTAGTACCGGGTGCCGATGCGCGCCTCGAGCGCGTCTACCCCCAGCCGCTGGTAGGGGAGGCCGGCGGCTTCCAGAAACGCCCGGTAACGCTCCAGATAACGCACACCGCGCGCGGTGGCGGCGCCCCGGTAGGTGCCGGTGCGGGCGAGCTGACAGGGAATGCGGTGACGGCGCACCAGGGCGCGGAGTTGCTTCACGGTGTCGCCGAGCAGCGCGTTGCAGCGTTTCATGCGCTGCACCGCCGAGGGGTCCGCATCGTCCGCCAGAGCGATCTCCAGGAGGAAGCCGGAGTTGCGACCGGGGCTGCCCTCACCCACCACGCTCGCCTCGAGCACCACCACCCGGTCGTCGGGCCTCGCCTCGGCCCAGCTCCGCGCCGCGGCGAGCCCGGTGTAGCCGGCACCCACCACGGCCAGGTCGCAATCCACGTGGTCCCGGAGCGCCGGCTCCGGACAGCGGCGGATCAACAGAGCCTGCCAGCCGCAGGATTGGCGATAATCGGGAAACGGCTGCCTCATGAAACTGAAGTCATACCTGGAAAGCGCTGGAGGCCCACTGAAACCGTTAGCTTACGTCGGCTTGCCGGGCCGGGTACACCGGGGATGGTGGCGCCCGGTCTGGCTCGTGCTGGCTCATGCGCTCGCCGGATGCTCCCTGCAGCTTCCCACGGGTGCGGATCTGGCGGCGGCAACGGAGCTCTCCGCCTACCGATGGAACGAGCCTGCCCATCGGTGGCCCCTGCCGCGGAGCCTTCGGGAGGTCTCCGGGCTCGCCGTGCTGGACCACCGCCGGGTGCTGGCCCACCACGACAACGATTCCACCCTGTGGGTGCTCGGCTACCCCGGCGAGCCGACCCCGGAACTGCTCGGCGGGCAGCAGGAAGGCGGTGCCCGCCCCAGGGAGGGCGATTTCGAGGCCGTCACGGTGCACGGTGACACGGTCTACCTGCTGGCGAGCCCCGGTCGCCTGTTCCGGGCAGGCCTGAACCGGGACGGAGCAGCAACGCTGATCGGGCCGCTGGAGCCCGTGGCCACGGGCCTGGAGGACCGCTGCAACTTCGAGGGCATGACCGCCGCCGGGGCGGCATTGTTCGTCGCCTGCAAGTACCCCCGGGCGCCGCTCCCCGGCACCATCCTGCTCTACCGCCTGGCGCCGGCCGGGGAGACCGCGAAAGCACCCGTTGCGGTCACGGTCGACGTGACGCCCGTACTGGCGGCGCTCGGCCTTGCGCGCCTGCGGCCCTCGGGCCTGACCTGGATTCCCAACCGGCAGCGGCTCCTGGTGCTCGCCGGCAAGGAACGGGTGATTCTGGAAATCGCCCCGGAGGGCAGGCTGCTCGGCTGGCGGCGCCTGGCCCGCCGCTATCATCGGCAGGCGGAAGGGCTCTCCGTCACTCCGGGCGGCGACGTCCTGATCGCCGACGAAGCGGACGGCCGCGTCGCCACCCTCACCCTCTACCCGCGCCGACGGGTGCAGGGCCCGGCCCAATGACTATAATCGACGGCGCTCGAAACCGAGCGCCCCCGACCGTCCCGGTCCGGCCGGGGTTACCGCCGAGGAGTCCGCCATCGTTCGCCAGCTACGCGACTACGCCACCGCCCTGCCCGCCGGCCTGATGTGGCTGCTGGCGTCGGTGCTGCCGAGCCGGCTGGCGTCCAGGACGGGGAGCGCCGTCCTGGGGGCGCTGGGTCCGCACCTGCGCAAGCACCGCCAGGTACTGCGCAATCTCCACCGGGTGCTGCCCGACGCCAGCCCCGCGGAGCTCGAGCGCACGGCCCGCGGCGTGTGGCGGAATCTGGGGGCCGTGCTGTTCGAATACCCCCACCTGGAGAGAATCGTCGACCGGCAGATCGAGGTTCGCATGCCCGACTCGGTGCGCGCACTGCTGGAGAATGCGCGCCCAGTGCTGTTCATGACCGGCCACCTGGCCAACTGGGAAGTGCTGGCGAACTATCTCGGCCGCCAGGGCAACGGCCTGGTCATCATCTACAGCCCCCACGCCAATCCCATGATCGACCGCATGATTCAGCGCTTCCGGACCCGCGGCGGCGGCGAGTACGTGCCCAAGCAGCAAGCCCTGCGGCGACTCACCCACAAGTTTCTCGAGGGCCGCTCCGTGGGGCTGCTTCCCGACGTGCGGGTGGACAGCGGGGTGCCTCTGTCGCTCTTCGGTGCGCCGGCGCCCACCACCATCAGCCCGGCGCGCATGGCCGCGCGGCTCGATTACCCGATGGTGCCCGTGCGCGCGAAACGCCTGGGGCCGGCGCGGTTTCAGGTGGAGTTCGCCGAGCCCCTGGCGGCGGACCCGGAGCAGCGGGGCAAGCGCGCCGCAATCGACCTCATGGCGAATTTCAACGCCCTCCTGGAGGCCTGGATCGGCGAGCGTCCGGACGAATGGCTGTGCACCAAGCGGCGCTGGCCCAAGGGCGCGTGAGGTGCTGACCCTCGACCGCTACATCATCCGCCAGGTGCTGGTCCCCACCGTGGCCGGGCTGGCCCTGCTGGTGCTGCTGTTCACGGCGTTCACCAGCGTGCAGCTTCTGCGCTCCGCAGCCCTGGGGAATCTGCCGGCACGGGACGTGTTCGCCCTGGTGGTGGCCCACGACGTCTCCGCGCTGGAGGTGCTGCTGCCGTCGGCGTTCTTCGCAGCGTTGCTGATGGTCACCTGCACCTGGCACCGGGAGGGAGAGCCGTACGCCCTGTACGCCAGCGGCGCCTCGCCGGACCGGCTGTCGCGCCCCCTGCGGCTGCTCGCTCTGGCGGTGGCCCTGTGCGTGGCCGTGCTGTCGATCTACGGGCGCCCCTACTCCTACGTGCTCCGTTACGAGATCAGCGAGCGGGCCGCCAACCTGACCTCCCGACAGATGATGCCCCAGCGCTTCTACCGCTGGGACGCCGACTTCGTGATTCAGGCGGAGGACATCAGCCGGCGCACACCCAATCTCACCGGCGTCTTCGCCCGGGTGGAGTCCGAGGACGAGTCCCTGGTGCTCCGTGCCCGTCAGGGACAGATCAGCGAAACCGACGAGCGGCGCCGCCAGACCCTGACGTTCATCGACGGCACCAGCTATCAGATCTCCGCCGGCGCAGCCTCGACCGTCGCCCCCGGCACGGCCGGCGCCCAGGTGGCCGGGGATGCCGCCCAGATTCCGGTGACACCGGCCGCCCCGGACCGCATCACCCGCTTCCAGCGCCTGGTGTACCAGGCCCAGCGCCCGCCCAGCGACACCTTGTCGAAACGCCGTGCCCGGCCGACCCTGGAGCTCGCCGGCGCCACCGCCCGGAAGGACGTGGCGGAGTTCCAATGGCGCCTCGCCATGCCGATGATCTCGTTCATGGTCTCGCTGATGGCCATCGAGCTGGGCCGGGTGCGGCCGAAGCAGTCGCCGTACGCGCGCTTCGCGGTGGGCATCGTGGTCTACGCCCTGGTGTTCAACCTGAGCAGCATCACCACCTCGGCGGTAGAGAACGGCCTGCTGCCCCCGTTCCCCGGGGTTTTCACCGCCGTGGTCATCATGGGCATCTTCTATCTGGTGCTGCGGCGCATTCCCCGGCTCACCCTGCGGGTGCCGGCGTGAAGATCATCTACCGCTATCTCACCGCCTCGCTGGTCCGCGGCTATCTCCTGGTGGCCGCCTCCCTCCTGGCTCTGTTCGGGCTGTTCGACTTCATGGAACGGGCCGACGACGTGGGCGACGCCAGCTTCGGCGTGGACGACGCCATCGCCGTGGTGGCGCTGAATCTGCCCGCGCGACTGCTGGACCTGTCGCCGTTCGTGGCGCTCCTGGGGGTGGTCTACGGGCTCAGCACGTTCGTTCGCAGCCAGGAGATCATCGCCATGCGCGCCGCCGGGCTGACCCCCGCCCGCCTGGCGGCCGTGTGCGCCGTCGCCACCCTGGGCTTCTTCGCCGTGCTCGCCGCCACCGAGCTCGTCGCCCGGCCCATGGCCCAACAGGCCCACCTGCTGCACATGACCGAGACCTCCCGGGACGGCGCCCTGTTTTCCAAGGACGGCATCTGGATCGAGCACGAGGGGCTGTTCGTCAACATCGACTCCCTGGCACGGGGCGGGACCCCTTCCGGCATCCGCATGTACTGGTTCGGCGACGATACCGAGCTGGACCGCTTCGTCTACGCGGAGCGGGCGGAGCTGGATCCCGACGGCGGCCCGTGGACCCTGCGCGGCGTGCTGGAGAAGCACTACCGCAGCGACGGCGGCATCGACACCCACAGCGTGTCCTCCGCATCGTGGTCGCCGCCGTGGCGCCAGAGCACGGCCCTCTACGAGCTGCCCCTGGAGAGTCTGACGCTCGGGGAGATCGACCAGCACCGGCGCTATCTGGCACAGGAGCAGCGCCCGAGCGGACTCTACGCCATGGAATTCTGGCGGCGCCTGTTGATGCCCGCCTCCGGTATCGTCTTCAGTCTGTTCGCGGCACCGTTCGTGCTCGGGGTGGGCCCGCGGGCCAGCATGGGCGGCGCGGTGTCCCTCGGCATCGCCAACGCCCTGGCCATCTTCCTGCTGCAGCAGATCGGCACCAACGCCATCTACCTGGCCACCCAGACGCCGCTGCTGGCCACCAGCGTGCCCATCCTCGTGGTGCTGGTGGGCGCTCTGCTGCTGATCCGCCGGGTCAACGGGGCGCCCCGCTGAGGATCGTCGCGGCCCGCGCCGCGCCTCAGCGGGGTGCGGGCGCTATACTCGTTGTCCATGGGCGCGCGATACCTTCGTCCTGCCACCGGCCTGCTCCTGGTGGGCTGCCTGTGCACCGCCACTGCCAGAGCGGATCGCCTGTCTCTGGAGGAGGTACTCGGCCGCCTAGCTGAGGATGGCCACTCGGTGCTCTACAGCAGCGACGTGGTGCGCCCGGGCGTCGTTCTCGACCTGCCGCACATCTCGCTTTCGACGTTCCGCCGTGCCCTGTCGTCCATGCACCTGTCACTCCGGCGGGTTGGCGATCATTGGGTAATCACGCCGACCGACGGCGCCACCCAGGGCCCGACAATACTGCGTATCCGGTCCACGACGGGCGAGCCTCTGCGGCTGGTCGAGGCACGATGGCGAGGCCGACGTTATCCAATCGAGGCGAACGACGACGGCGACTACCCTTTGGCGTTGAAACCGGGAACCCTGGTGACCGTGCACGCGCAAGGGCATCGGCCAGCACTGGCACGGGTCGCCGTGACCACCGACGTGGTTCTCGCGCCGAGCTCCATCGTGGAGAGCATCATTGTCACCGGAACGCGCCACCGCCTGACTCCCCAGAGCGTTACCGGCTCGATAACCACCCTCACAGCCGAGGATCTAAGCACCGTGCCGAGCCTCGGAGGCGATGCGCTGCGGGCGGCGGCACAGCTGCCAGGGATGTCTTCCATGGGCGTCTCCGCCAAGCCACGGATCCGCGGCGGCTTACAGGACGAAATGCTGATCCGGCTCGACGGCGTGGAGCTTCTGGATTCCTACCATCTCGCGGACTTTCAGAGCATCTTCAGCGCCATCGACGATCGTGCGGTCGCCGCGGTGGACGTCTACACCGGCGGCTTTCCGGCGCGCTACGGCAATCGCATGAGCGGCGTCATGGACGTCATTCCCGGCCCCCCCGAGGGTGAGCCGCAATCGGAAATCGGCATCTCGCTGCTCTCGCTGCTGGCCAACGTCCACGGCACCTCGGACGACGGTGCCATCGAATACGTCGCTTCGGCGCGCCGGGGCAATCTCGATCAGATCATCAAGCAAGTGGATTCCGACCTGGGACGCCCCCGCTATTACGACGCGTTCGCGCGGGTCCGGCGACGCCTCACGCCCCGTGCGAGTGTGTGGGCAGGCGCGTTTTTCAGCAAAGACGACGTCCGGCTCACGGAAGACGAAACCGCGGCCCGCTCCAACATCGACAGCCGCTACCTGTGGGTCGGTGTCGAGGTCGACGACGGTGCCGACCTGTCTAGTACGAGCACACTCGCCTATACCTGGTCCAGGCGGAACAAGAGACTCGACGATCTGGACGACGACTCCGGCGCCGGGGGCTTTCTGAATCACGAGCTGGCGCTGGACGAGGTGAGCGCCCGCACGGACGTCCGCTGGCGCAGGGGGCAACTGTTGATGGAGACCGGCGCGGAGGCCGAATACGGCCGCGGCCGCTACGACTCCACAGCGTGGGTGGACCGCAAGACCATGGGGGAAGTTCTGTCCGGAAGCGCCATCCGCAGTCACGATATCCAAGTGAGTCCAGAGGGCTGGTCGGGCGGCGTCTACTGGGCCGCAGGCTTCCCTCTCACCGGCCGCCTGCTGCTGCAACCGGGCATCCGCTGGGATTTCCAGTCGTTCGACCCGAATGGCACGACCTATCACCTGTCGCCGAGACTCGGCATGAGCTTCCAGGCGACCGACCTCTTGACGTTTCGCGTCGACGCCGGACGATTCCGTCAGCCGCAGGGGTTGCACGAGCTGCAGGTGGCCGACGGCGTAGCGACCTTTTCCCGCCCCCAGAGCGCCGACCACGGTATCCTCGGCGTGCAGTGGATGCCCACGGCGCAATGGGAGCTGCACGCCGAGGTGTACGAGAAGCGGTATCGCCGTACCAGTCGGCGCTTCGAGAACCTGTTCAATCCCTTCGTGCTGGTCCCGGAGCTGGAGCCGGACCGAGTGGCCGTGGACCCGAGGCGGGCCCGCGCTCGCGGCGCAGACTTGGCGCTGCGCCACCATTTCTCGGAGCGCGCCTCGGCGGCTCTGCGCTACAGCTACATGGACGCCGAAGACCGTATCGGCTCCGAGTGGGTGCCCCGCCGCTGGTCCCAACGCCACTCGGCGAACGCCACCGTCAGCTGGCGCGGAACCCGGATCATGGCCGCGGTCTCCCTGACCTGGCACTCCGGGTGGTGGGGCGCTGAACTGCCGGAGACGGTGCCCTCCGGCACCACCCTCCCGGTGTCCAGCATCATGAGCAACTTGGAGCTCGACGACTACGTCTCGCTGGACGTGAGCCTGCGACGGACCTGGCGGGTCGGCCGGTCCCGGGTGACTGGGTTCATCGGAGTGACGAACCTGGGCGATCGCGACAACGTCGCCGGGATCGAGTACGACGCCGAAGAGGACGGCGGCGTGGTGACATTCGAGCGGCAGCGCGAGACCCTGGTGCCGCTGGTGCCGTCAGCGGGCGTCCTCGTCACCTTCTGACGTCACCCGCAGCACGTCGGCTTCGGACGCATCCACAGCCAATCGCGTGGCGGCATCCACCACGGCCACCGCCTGCAACGGGTCGACGGGCGCCCGGCTGCCCGCGAGCGGCGCCTGGGCGATCCGTTCCGCTTCGGCATTGGCGTACACCAGCCGCCGCCCCTGCTCCCGCGCCGCCCATCGCAGCACCTCGCTGGCAGCACGGCCCTCGAGCGACATGCCGGCGGAGGCCGCCATGGTCCACGACCACAGCGCCCCAGCCGAATCCACGTCCCGCTGATGGATGTTCCCCTGGGGTCCCACGACCACCATGCGCGCCCGCTCCGGCGCCGCGGTCAGGCTCACGTCGCCCCCGGCGTGCCGCAGCACGATGCTACCCTCCCGAACGGCGGCCACGACCTCGCGCTGGGAGACCCGCACGACGAACTGGGTGCCCGTATGAGCCACCACGCCTGCGGGCGTCTCCACCAGAACCGCCGCCTCAGCCCGGCCGGCGCCCTCACCCGTATCGAGATATACCCCACCCTCGACCAGCACGAGCCGGTCGTCGTGGAAGAAAACCACGGTGCGCTCGTCCATCCGCACGCCGACGCCACGGTAGCTCCCTCCGAGCCCGCTCCCCGTTCCGGACTGCACCCGCTCACCGGCCCGGACCACGCCCCCAGGTCGCAGCCGACGCGGCTCCCCCTCCGGCCCGGCCACTACGGCGCCGAAGGCGGCCAGCACCCGGGCCACCGGCTCGGCCGCCACGTCATCGCCCCGGGGCCAGACAGCCAGCAGCACCAGCGCAGCGGCGGCCGCGGCCGCCGCCAGGGCGGCGAGCCGGCGGCCGAACGGGCGCCTGGCGGCGGCGAGCTCCGCCGCGAAGGAGCGCCGCCACCGTTCGAGCTGCGCGGCGCTCGGCTCGACTGGAGGCGATGCAGCCACAAGCAGCCGCTCGAGCTGCCCATCCTCCCGCCGGCGTTCGTCCACCGTCGTCACCGCAGGCTCCACCAGAGGTCAGGCGTCACCGTCGCCCATCTCCTTTGCCATCTGATCATCGCACACCTCTCGAAAGGTCCGCCGAGCGCGCGCGAGCAGCGACTGCACGGCGTCGTCGCTCAAGGCGAAGCGCTCCGCAATTTCCTTGGAGCTGTAGCCTTCCACGTACTTGAGCTGCAACGCCTCGGCGTAGCGCACCGGCAGACTGTCGAGACACTCCTGCACCAGACCGATCACTTGCGCCCGCTGCGACGCCACATCGGGTTCGTATACCGAGGGCGCTTCCAGACTCGCCACCAGATCGTCGAGCACGTCACCTTGGCCCAAGCGAACGAACGGCTGCTGGCGCGCTGCCCGAACCAACTGCTTCGACACCTCGCGGCGACATATCCCGAGCAGCCACCCATAGAGGCTGGAGTCTCCGCGGTAGGTCTCGATCCGTCGCGCGGCGTTGCTGAGCACCACCTGCACCAGGTCGTCAGCGTCCTCCGGACGCGGCACACGGCGCTTGACGAACCGGTACAGCCTCGGCAGGTACACGTCGCAGAACTCGGCCAGGGCGCGCTCGTCCCCGCACTGAATGCGCCGGACCAGCGCCGCGTCGCGGACGAGCTGCTGGCTTTCGTCGTCCATGCCGGTGGTACATGACGGTTTCAACCGCCGCACGCGCCGCCTCTCACGATCACGCCAGGCCGCCCCTCCGTCGTCATTGGCCAGGAGTATAGAGGCGCCCTGGCGGAAAAATCTGTTGCCGAAGCTCTGGTACTCGTGACACGCATCCTCGAGATCGACCTCTAGGAGGGGACCCGAGTAGAGCTCGGCGAGTTCGGCAACGATCCTGACGTCATGATGGTCGATGACGTCTGACAGCGCGCCCGCTGCGACGGATTTGCAGGCCGAGGCGCCTCTCCCTGGATACCGGCGGAAGCAAGCGCCGTCCCCACCGGCACGCTCCACCAACACAATGGAGGACGATACAGATGAATACCAAGCGTCAATCAGTCGGCCAACTCGTCGGCATCTTGGGCCTCGCTACGGCCTGTGGCATGGCCCCCTCGCCGGCCGCGGCGGACGTTCCCTGCGGCAGCGGCGAGCTGGACGAATGCCGCGCGCTCATCGAAATAAACGCGACCGACGGCGACGTCGGCTTCCACGCACTTTTCGATTCGGAAGGCTGGGGCGCGGCGCGGATCCTGGATCCGAACTGGAAACGCATCTTCAGCGCACGCGCGAAGCAGAGCCTGGGAGACCAGACCCTCACGGAGATCTTCTTCGAGAGCGACGAACCCCCCTGCTGGTTCGAGGAGGGCAACGAGGACGTGGATTGGGACGAGGAGGAGGTGGTGACGATACCCGAGTTCCTCGAGCGCTTTCCCGCCGGCGCGTACAGGTTCAGGACTGCGCTCCCGGACGGCGGCCAGCTGTTCGGCGAGACCCATCTCACTCATGCCCTCCCGGCGGCACCCCGGGCGATCGAGTTCGACGGCGAAACCATCAGCTGGGAGCCCGGCAACGACCTGGGGCAGTGCGAGCCGGAGGAGCCCTCCAATGCCGGTAACGTCCCGCTGGCCGCATACGAGGTCGTGATGGAGCCGGACGTGGAGGCTGAGGAGCCGGCCGACGAAGCCATAGCCGCTCGAATCTTCCGGGTGCTGGTCCCGCCGGAGATCCATGAGGTTCGGGTACCCGAGGGCTATCTCGCGTCCTTCGCCGAGCCCACCCCCGCGAAAATCGAGGTCATCGCCATCGAGCTGCGTGACAACGGCTCCTTCGGCAACCAGACCGCCGCCGAGGAAGACGGTTTCAGCATCGGGGCGGGCGCCGAAGCCGGCGGTGGTCAAGACGAAGATGATGCAGAGGAAAACGACGGCGAGGAGAGCGAAGAGGACTGAACGCCTCACCCGCGACCCGCCACCGGCGCCCGCAGCTGATCCGCCTGCGGGCACCCCCTGTCGGCGCCGCTTTCGAGAGGTTATGCCGGCGCCCCTGAGCGCATACAATGCGCCGGTACACATTGCAGCCGCACTGCCTCCGACTACCCGGAGGCGCCGCCGGGTCCCCGTCTTATGAAGCTGATCGGCAAGTTCGTGGTCACGCACCCGTGGCAGAGCCTGGTTCTGATGATGCTGCTCATGCTGGCGGGATTCGCCGACGGCATCGGCCTGTCGGCCATGCTGCCCATGCTGAACCTGGCGTTCGAGGGCGGTGACGCCGGACTCACGGATCCCGCGGAGCAGGACGAGCTCACGGTGTTCGTCTATCGCATGCTGGAGAACCTCAATCTGACCCCGAGCCTGGGGGTGCTGCTCTCCTTCATCGTGGCGGGCATCGGCCTGAAGAGCCTGCTGGTGTTCCTGGCCGAGCAGCGCATCGGCTACCTGGCCGCCGACGTGGCCACCGCGCTCCGGCTCGACCTGCTGCGCGCCATCACCGCGTCGAGCTGGCTGTTCTTCGTACGCCAGTCGGTGGGCCGGCTGGCCAACGCCATGGCCACGGAAGCCTGGCGGGCCTCGAACGCCTACGTCTACGCCATCCGTCTGCTCGTGGTGTTCATCGAGACGCTCGTCTACTTCACCGTGGCGCTCCTGGTGTCCTGGCAGGCGACCCTGATCTGCCTGGTGGCGGGGCTCGGGGTATGGGGCATCTCCCACCAGTTCGTGAAGATCTCCCGCTTCGCCGGCACCGGCCAGACCCGCGGCTACCGGGCCCTCCTCGGTTCCCTCACCGACATCCTGCTCTCGATCAAGACCCTGAAGTCCATGGGCCGGGAGCGGGCCGCGGAAGCCCTGGTCGCCCAGGAATCCAACGAGCTCAGGGACGATCTGCGCCGGGAGGTGCTGGGCAACGCGGGCCTCGATGCCGCTCAGGAGCCCCTCTACACCCTGGTGATCGTGGTGGGGATCTACCTGGCTCTGGTTCAGTTCCGGATCGATCTCGCGACGGTGACCTTCCTCACCCTGGTGCTCGCCCGGCTGCTCAAGCGCGGCAGCAAGGTGCAGAAGGAGTATCAGAAGATGATCACCTCCGAGAGCGCCTACTGGGCCCTGCAGGAGACCATCCGGGAGGCAGAGCGGCAGGCGGAGGCGCCCGGCGGCACCGCACCGGTGCGCTTCGAGCGCGCCATCGAGCTGGAAGACGTGGCATTCGGCTATGACGACGAGCCGGTGCTGGACGGGATCTCCATCACCATTGGCAAAGGCGGGATCACCTGCCTGACGGGCGAATCCGGCAGCGGCAAGTCCACGGTGGCGGATCTGGTCATGGGGCTGATCACCCCCACCCGGGGAAGGATCCTGGTGGACGGGGTGCCCCTCGGCGATATCGGCCGCACGGCCTGGCGCCGAACCATCGGCTACGTGCCCCAGGACAACCTGCTGCTGCACGACACGGTGCTGGCGAACGTGGCCCTCGGCGACGAAACGCTCACCGAGGCCGACGTGGCAGAGGCACTGGATGCCGCCGGCGCCGCGGCCTTCGTCGCTGCCATGCCCGAAGGCATGCACACCGTGGTGGGGGAGCGGGGCGCGCGCCTGTCGGGCGGCCAGCGCCAGCGCATCATGATCGCCCGGGCGCTGGCCCACCGGCCGGCCCTGCTGGTGCTCGACGAAGCCACCAGCGCCCTGGATCCCACCAGTGAGGCAGCCATCTGCGAGACCCTGAAAGGGCTGCGGGGCAAGCTGACGATTCTGGCGGTAACTCACCAGGCGGCCATGCGCCGCATCAGCGATCATGTCTATGTGGTGGCGCAGCGCACGGCGCTGCCGCTCACCGACGACGCGGCCCGGGGCCTGGCAGGCCCCGGCGAGGCAGCCAGAGGGGGATGAGCGTTGGATGACACTCTGAACGGGGCGGCCAGCGCCGCCACGGCCGAGCTCGAGATTCGGCCGCTGACGGGCCGGCGTGAGCTCGACGACTTCCTGCGGGTGCCCTTCGCCCTCTACCGGGACGACCCCTGCTGGGTGCCGCCGCTCGACTTCGAACGCCGGCAGGCCCTTTCACCCAAGCACCCCTTTTTCGCCCACGCCAGCTGGCAGGGCTGGGTGGCTTACCGCGGCGCCGATCCCGTGGGGCGCATCACCGCGCAGATCGATCGCCTGCACGAGGAACGTCACGGCGAACGGGCCGGCTACTTCGGCATGATTGAAGCCCCGGACGAGCCGGCGGTGTTCTCGGCGCTGCTGGCCGCTGCCGAGGGCTGGCTCACCGAGCGCGGCGCGGCACGCTGCGTGGGTCCCTTCAACCTGGGCATCAACCAGGAGCTGGGGATACTGGTGGAGGGGTTCGACACACCGCCCTACTTCATGATGCCCCACGGCCGGCCCTACTACGGTCCCGCTCTCGAAGCCGCCGGCTACCGCGGCGTCCAGGACCTGCTGGCCTACGTCATGGACCCGGCGTTCGAGAATACGCCGGTGATGGCCGCCCTGCTGAAACGCCTGGCGCCGCGGGTGACCATGCGGCCGGTCCGGCGCAAGCACGTGGACGAGGACCTGGAGATTCTCCGGGACATCTTCAACGACGCCTGGTCCGAGAACTGGGGCTTCGTGCCGTTCACCCGGGAGGAGTTCAGGGTTGTGGGCCGGGAGATGATGCTGATCATCCCCGACGACTTCATCTACATCGCCGAGGTGGACGGCGAGCCGGCGGCGTTCATCGTGCTGCTCCCCAACCTCAACGAGGCCATCGCCGATCTGGGCGGCCGGCTGTTGCCGTTCGGCTGGGCCAAGCTCCTGTGGCGGCTCAAGGTCCGCTATCCGCACACCGGCCGCGTGCCCCTCATGGGCGTGCGCCGGGCGTTCCACCATACCCGGTTCGGTCCGGGGCTCGCCTACATGGTGATCGACGCGGTGCGCGGCCCGGCGCGACGCGAAGGCTTCGAGGAGGTGGAGCTCTCCTGGATCCTCGACGACAACCGCGGCATGCGCAACATCATCGAGGACATTGGCGGCACCGTGAGCAAGCGCTACCGCATGTTCGAGAAAACGCTTTCGTGACCACGCCCCGGTTCCGCGCGGTGGTACTGGCCGGAGAACGCCCCGGCGGCGGCGCGTTGGCCCGGGAACTGGGCCTGCCCGCCGGAGTGCTGGCACCGCTGGCGGGCCAGCCCTGCCTGGCCCGGGTCCTCGGCGCACTGGGCGCGGCGGCGCGGGTGGCGGGCGGCGTCACCTGCGGACCGGACCGGGCGGTGATGGAGGCTCACCCGGATCTCACGGCCTTGCTCGCGGACCTCGGATATCAGTGGCAACCGGCCGCGGACGGTCCATCCGCCAGCGCCCGGGCGGCCCTCGCTTCGGGTGAGCCCTTCCCGCTGCTGCTCACCAGCGGCGATCACGGACTGCTGCGCTCCGCCACCGTAGATGCCTTCTGCGACGCCGCCTGGCAGGCCGGCGAAGCGGGTGGCCTGGACCTGGTGGTGGGACTGGTGCCCCACAGCCGGGTGGTGGAGGCATTTCCCGACACCCGGCGGACGCTGCTGACCTTCGCGGACGGCGCGTTCTGCGGCAGCAACCTGTTCGCCCTCTTGACCCCGGAGAGCGGCCGGGCCCTCGAGTTCTGGTCGTCCGTGGAAGCGGACCGCAAGCACCCGGTGAAGATCGCCCGCCGCCTCGGCGCCGGGTTTCTCCTCCGGTTCACCACCGGGCGCCTCACCGCCAGCGCGGCCCTCGAAGCTCTGTCGCAACGGGCCGGCTGCCGCATCGGCTGGGTGGCCGTCGAGGACCCGCGCGCAGCCGTGGACGTGGACTCCCGGGCCGACTGGGAGCTGGCGGACAGGTTGCTCGCAGCCGATGTTCGGGAAGGAGCGGGCGGCGGCGGGTGAACGTCCTGGTGCTGAGCAATCCCGGGGCGGCTCGGGCACGCCGCCGTCTGCCCGCCCTCCGTGAGGCCTTGCCGGACCGGGCGGACCTCCGCCATCAGGTGGTCGATCGGCCGGCGCAGCTCGGGACCCTGCTGGGCCACGACCGCTGGCAACCGGACGATCTGCTGGTGATCAACGGCGGCGACGGCAGCGTGCAGCGGGCACTGACGGCGTTGCTCGCCGGCTGCCCGGCCGAGCGCCTGCCGCGGGTCGCCTGCCTTCCCGGCGGCACCACCAACATGACCGCCTTCGACCTGAACCGCCACCGCGGTTTTGCCGACTGCCTGCAGACCCTGCGTGCGGTGACCGCGGGCAGCGCCGCGGCCGATCCCATCGCCCGGCCCGTGGTGCAGGTGCGGCCGTCGGCGGGTGAAACCCTTCGGTGCGGGCTGTTCTTCGGCATGGGCACCATCGTTCAGGGCATCGAGTACTTCCACGCGCGGGTCCGGCCGGCGGGTGGCCGCCACGAGCTGGGCGCCGGCGTGGCGCTGGCCCGGGCGCTCCTGGGCATCGTTCGCCGCCAGCCGCCGTTCTCGGACCCGTTGCCGGTGACCGTGGATGCTCCGGCTCTCCTGACCGGCGGCTGCCGGCGAGTGAACGTCCGCCTGCTGCTGGCCACCACCCTGGACCGGCTGTTCCTGGGCATCCGCCCCTACTGGGGCAGCGGCCCGGGCGCGCTCAAAGCCACCCTGGTGGAGAGCGAATCGCGCCGGTTTCTGGCCTCCATGCCGCAGCTCCTGCGGGGCCGGCCCGGAGCCCACATGTCCCCGGAGCATGGCTACTACAGCGAGCGGCTCGATACCCTGACCCTGCAGTTCCACGGCAGCTACACCCTGGACGGCGAACTATTTCCGAGCGCTGGTGATACGATGGCGGTTTTCGCGAGTCAGCCAGTCAGGTTCGTTTCGTTATGAATCCAGGTCCCAGCAGTTCCACCGCCGATCCCGGTGCCGGACAGGGGCGTCCGCAGAGCCGCCTGCGCCGGCTCGTCATCCGCTCGGGCAAGCACGCGCTTCGCAAGGTGGGTGAGTTCCAGGCGCGGCATTCCCGGGTGGGCACCGGGCCCGTGCTCGACAACGACGAGTTTCCCTGGGTGGGAGATCTGGAGCGGGATTGGCAACAGGTCCGCCGCGAGCTGGAAGCGGTGCTGACGCGCCCGGAGGACATCCCGGCATTCCATCAGCTCTCCCCGGACCAGCAGCGCATCTCCAAGGGCGACAACTGGAAGACCTACGCCTTCTACGTGTACGGCCACCGGGTGGACGAGAACTGCGCGGCGTGTCCATTCACCGCCGCCTTGCTGGACCGGCTGCCGGGGCTGCAGAACGCGTGGTTCTCGATCCTCGCGCCTCATTACCACATCCCGCCCCATCGCGGCCCGACGCGGGCGGTGATCCGCTGTCATCTACCCCTCATCGTTCCCCGCGAAAGCGAGCGCTGCTGGCTGCGGGTGGACGACCGCATCTGCCACTGGGAAGAGGGCAGGTGCCTGGTGTTCGACGACACCTACGAGCACGAGGTGAAGAACGACACAGACGAGGTTCGGGTGGTGCTGTTTCTGGATTTCGACCGCCCCATGGACCTGCCGGGGCGGCTGCTGAACCGTCTTCTGGTGGCCGCCATCCGCGCCAGCGCCTACGTCAAGGACCCCCTCGCGAACCTGGCGAGCTGGAACGCCTCCGTGCGCCAGCGCGACGAACCCGGGGGTTGAGCCATGCTGATCGATCTTCGCCGGGCCGATGATGGATTCTCACCGGCCAGCGACGTGTGCGTCATGGGGGCCGGTGCCGCCGGCATCAGCCTGACCCGGGCGCTCAGGCGCCTGGGCTATCGGGTCTGCCTGGTGGAGGCGGGGGGACTGGACTACGACCCGGGCACCCAGAGCCTCTACCACGGGGAGAACGTGGGCAATCCCTACTATGACCTGGTGGATGCGCGCCTGCGCTTCTTCGGGGGCACCACCAACATCTGGGGCGGCCGCTGCGTGCCGCTGGACCCCATCGACTTCGAGCACCGTCCGTGGGTCCCCTACAGCGGCTGGCCCTTCGGCCACCAGGCGCTGCTGCCCTACTACCAGGCGGCCCACCGCGACCTCGAGCTCGGCGAGTACGTCTACGACCACCGGCTGTGGCGCCGGCTGCCCGACGCGCCCCCGGACCTGTGCCCGGACGACCTGATCACCCGTTTCTGGCGCTTCGATCGGGTCAAGGAGCGCTTCAGCCCGGCGCGCTGCGCCGATCTGTTCGCCGACCCACAGGTCCAGGTGCTCACCCACGCCAACGTGGTGCACCTGCAGGCCAACCCCCACGCCAGCGCACTCGATCACGTGCGGGTCAGCACGCTGGAAGGGCGGACCCTGGACATCCGCGCCCGCTGTTTCGTGCTGGCCTGCGGCGGCATCGAGAACCCGCGGCTGTTGCTGGCGGCCAACGACGTGGAGGCCCACGGTATCGGCAATCGCCACGATCTCGTTGGCCGCTTCTTCATGGAGCACCAGCACGGGCGCGGCGGCCACGTGCTGACCCGGGACCCGTTCCCGCTGTGGAACGCCTTCCGCAAGCGCCGTCCCGGCGACGGCCAGCCACCGGTGGCGCCCACCCTGGTGGCCTCTCCCACGCTGCAGGCCCGGGCCGGCATGCTCAACTCCGCGCTCACGTTCAAGCTGCAGCGGGACCCGGAGCGGGGACTGCTGTTGAACGACCGCATCTATCGCAGCCTCAAGCACCGGCTGCCCCCCGACCGCACCCGCCGGCGCCTGTGGCACACCTACCGCAGCGTGCGCGGTTCCCTGCAGGGGACCATCAAGCCGGCCCTGGAGCGGCTGCGCAGCCGCACCGGCAGCCGGCGGCTGTTCGTCATGGTGCGGGGGGAGCAGGCTCCCAACCCTGCGAGCCGGGTGACTTTGAGCCGGGACCGGGACGCGCTCGGCCTGCCGAGGGCGGTGCTGGACTGGCGCCTCAGCGCCCAGGACAAGGCCACGGTGGCCCATCTGGTGGACGCCCTGGACCGGGAGCTGAAGCGGCTCGGCCACGGTGCCGTGGAGCGGGCGGCCTGGCTCGACGAGCCGGGGCAGGAGTGGCCCGTGGACCCCACCGTCGGCAAGCACCCCATCGCCGGCTACCACCACATGGGCACCACCCGGATGAGCCGGGAGCCCCGGGACGGCGTAGTGGACGAGCACTGCCGAGTGCACGGCTACCACAACCTCTACGTGGCAGGGAGCTCGGTCTTCCCCACCGGCGGCTGGGCGAACCCCACCCTGACCATTCTGGCGCTCAGCTACCGCCTGGCAGAGGCTCTGGACCGGCGTCTCAAACGCTGCGCCTGAGCCCGGGCAGCGGGTTTTGCCGGCGGCCGAGCCGTGGTAGGTTAGCGCGCTTTGGCAACCCACCCTCGAGGAACTCCGACACCATGAAGGCCATCATTCTCAGCGCCGGCCAGGGCCGGCGTCTGCTCCCGCTCACGGAGACGACGCCCAAGTGCACGCTGCCCGTGGGCGAGCGAGCCCTGCTGGAATGGCAGCTCAACGAAATCGGTCAGTGCGCCGTGGACGAGGTCGTGGTGGTGACGGGGTTCGGCGCCGATCGGGTGGACGAGATCGCGGCGCGCAGCACGGCCGTGCCGGTGCGCACCCTCTACAACCCCTTCTACGCGCTCTCGGACAACCTCGGCACCTGCTGGGTGGCTCACCCGGAGATGCACGAGCCGTTCGTGATCATCAACGGCGACACCCTGTTCGAGGCGGCCATTCTCCAACGCCTGCTGGCGAGCCCGGCGGACGCCCCGGTCACCCTCACCATCGACCGCAAGGGCAGCTACGACGCGGACGACATGAAGGTGGTGGTGGAGGGCAACCGGCTGCGCCGGGTGGGCAAGACCCTGACCGACGGCGTCAACGGCGAGTCCATCGGCATGATGGTGTTCCGCGGCGAAGGCCCGGCGCTGTTCCGTGACACGGTGGCCCACCTCATGCGCTACGGTGAAGGGGTCAAGCGCTGGTACCTCTCCGCCATCGACGAACTGGCCCAGACCCACCGGGTGGACGTGTGCGACATCCACGGCCTGTCCTGGTGCGAGGTGGACGAAGCCGAGGACCTGGCCCACGCCCAGACCGTGGTCGCCGGATGGTACCCCGCGGGTATCGAAGCCTCGCGTCAGGCGGCCTCCTGATCCCGGTGGACGCCGACATGAACGACACCATCCGCAAGTTCGGCTACCCCGAGACCCTGGTGCACGAGTACGACCGCTGGGTGGTGCTGCTACGCCCCCAGCAGGTCACCCTGGGCGCGCTGGTGCTCGCCTGCAAGGAGCCGGCCCGCCAGTTCCACGAGCTCTCGGCGGAAGCCTTCGCCGAGCTGCGCGTGGCGGTGGGTGACATCGAGGAGGTGCTGGCCGATCAGCTAGCCTACCGCAAGATCAACTACCTGATGCTGATGATGGTGGACCCGGACGTGCACTTCCACGTGGTTCCCCGCTACGACCAGCCCGCCCGGTTCCAGGACATGGAATTTCCGGATCACGGCTGGCCGGGCCCGCCGGCCCTCGGGGACTTCACCGAGGTGACGGCAGAGACCCGCGCCGCCATCACCGGCTGGCTGAAGGCCCGCTGGCCGCGACGCTGACCCTTCGGGGCGTGGTCCACCGCTCCTGCTCCCGCTCCACCCGCCGCCCCGTGACGTCCACGGTGACGAGCCGCATCTCCACCTGCCAGCCCCCCTCGGTGGCCGTGACGTCGAAGCAGCGGTAGGCCGCCGGCGCATGCGCCGCGGCGCTGGAGGCCGACGCGGTGCCGAACACCCGGACCTGCCGCGGCCCCGTGGCGGCGACGTTGTGATGCACGTGTCCGTGCAGCGCCAGGTCCACCGGCTGCCGGCCGAGCAGGGCGGCCAGACCCGCCGCATCCCGGAGCCCCTTGCGCCAGCTCGTCATGCCGGGCAGCGGCGGGTGATGAATCAAAAGACAGCGGAAGCCGCTCACTCCCGCGAGCGTCGCTTCCAGGCGGTCGAGCTGAGCCGCCCCCAGGCGTCCGCTGGCCATGAACAGGGGTGACGGCTGGGCGCTGGACACGCCGATCAGGGCGACGGAGTCGGGCCCCGCAGCGCGTTGCCGCACCACGGGGAATCCGCCACCCGTCGCCATGGCCGCCGCGTTCCGAACCATGTCCTCGGGCAGGTAGCCGGCCCAATGAGCGAGCAGCGCCGGGCTGGAGTCCACGGCGTAGAGGTCGTGATTGCCCGGCACCAGCATGACCTTTTCCGGCGGCCCCAGCGCCTCGAGCCACGCCGCCGCCGCTTCGATCTCCTGGGGCAGCCCCAGGTGCACGAGGTCGCCCGTCAACAGGATCTGGTCCGCGTGCTCCCCCCGGACGCTGGCCAGCAGCGCGTCGAGCACGTCGGCGCGGTGGACGTGACGGCGCCGGCGCTGCCAGGACAGATATCCGGACCAGCGCTTGCCCCGCATGGGCCACAACGGCAGCCCGCGGAGGCTGGTCAGGTGAGGGTCGGTGATGTGAACGAGACGGATCGCGGCCTCCTCGCCGTTTGCCGGCCTC
>JAWLCV010000021.1:0-56807 GCA_041686955.1 Pseudomonadales bacterium | reverse complement strand
GGACCTGGCCGGCTCCAACATCGGCGACGACCACAAGGAGTACTTCCTGGGTGAGAAGGCGCTGCTGGCGGGGGGGACGGCGAATACGATGAATCAGTTCTGAGTCGCTGTCCGCTATCCGCTATCCGCTATCCGCTGGGCCGTGACGACCACTGCGGTCGAACTTCCGGCGGACAGCGGACGGCGGAAAGCGTCTGCTCAAACGACCTTCAACGCCTGCTCGAAATCCGCAACCAGATCATCGGCGTCTTCGATGCCGATGGAGATCCGCACCAGGTTGTCGGTGATACCCAGTTGCCGGCGCCGCTCGTCCGGCACGGAGAGGTGGGTCATGGCTGCCGGGTGGGACGCGAGGCTCTCCGTCCCGCCTAGGCTCACCGCCAGCTTCACCAGCTTCAGGGCGTCCAGAAAGCGGAAGCTCTCCGCCTCGCCGCCCTCGAGCAACAGCGAGAACGTGGAGCCCGCACCGCTGCAGTGGCGGGCGAAGATCCGCCCCTGCTCGCTGTCCGGGTCGAGAAAGCCCAGGTAGCCCACCCGCTCCACCTTGGGGTGGTCGCGGAGAAACTCGCAGACCCGCCGGGCGTTGTGCTCCGCCCGTTCCATGCGCAACGCCACGGTCTCCAGAGAGCGCAACAGCATCCACGAGGTGTGGGGATCGGTGATGGTGCCGATGGTGTTGCGCAGGGTCATGATGGGCAGCAGCGCCGCGCTGCTACCCACCACGCCGCCGGCCACCAGGTCGCTGTGGCCGCCCACGTACTTGGTGAGCGAGTAGATCGAGAGGTCGGCGCCGTGGCGGGTGGGCTGCTGGTAGACGGGCCCGAGGAACGTGTTGTCGACCATGATCATCGGCCGGTCGGGGTCGTCGCCCCACAGCTCGTCGCGCAGCGCGGCGATGCCTTCGATGTCCACCAGGTCGTTGGTGGGATTGGCCGGGCTCTCGAGATAGATGGCGCCGACCCGGCGGCTGGCGCGGGTCTCCTCGAGCACCGCCCGGACCCGCTCCAGCGGCGCGCTGGCGGGGAAGTCACGGTAGCTCACGTCGTACTTGCCGAACACCGCGTCGATGAGCTTCTCGGTGGCCGCATACAGGGGGCCCGAGTGGACGATGGCGTCGCCGGCTCTGACGTGGGCCATGAGTGCGGTGGTCACCGCCGACATGCCCGTGGAGAATACCGCCGCTTCCTCGGCGCCCTCCCACAGCGCCAGCCGGTCCTCCAGGATCTCCTGGTCGGGGCCGTTGAAGCGGCCGTACACCAGCCCCTCCGAGCCCCCCGGACGCAGTCCGGTGATGCCCTCGAAGAAGCGTTTGCCTTCCGCGGCGGATTCGAACACGAACGTGGAGGTGAGGAATATGGGGGGCTTCAGCGATCCCTCCGAGAGTCGGGGATCGTAGCCGTAGCCCATCATCAGCGACTGCGGTGACAGCTGGTGGTCGCCGATCCGGGTAGTGCGGTGCTTGTCCGTCATTGCGCTCTCCTGCGAGCGTATCTGCGTTAGACTCATTATCGTTGTTACCGACAAGGTGAGCTACGTGGAGAACCCAACTTTCGATCCCAACGTGACCGTGCGCTGGGTGCGCGGCGTGCTGCAGGAGCCGGACGCTACCGCTCGGGCCTACCGTGACACCACGGCTTCCTGGAAGGCCACGTTCGTGCACGTCACCTTGCCGGTCTACGTGGCGGCATTCGTCGGCGGCTGGATCCTGTCGTGGCTCTTCGGCGGCACGTTCATGCTGGGCGCCATGGCCGGCGCCCCCCTGTTCGCGCTGCTCGCCCTGGCCTGGAATCTGGCGCTGATGTTCGTGGCGGCGTTCATCTTCGATTTCTTCGCGGGCATGTTCGAAGGCCGGCGCGACTTCGATGCCGCCTTCGCGGCGATCTCGCTCGCCGCGGTGCCCGCGGCCCTCGGCGGGGTGCTGGGGCCGCTGCCCTGGATCGGCGGGTTCATCGCCCTGGCGGCCGGCATCTACAGCCTGGTGCTGCTGTACCGGTTCGTGCCGGTGTTCCTGGCCGTGCCGGAGCCCAAGCGGGTGGTTCATTTCGTCGTGTCGCTGATCGTGGCCTTCCTGGTGAATCTGGTGGTGTCCGGCATCCTCGCCGCCGTGCTGGTCTCCTCGACGGTGGACCACCCGGACCGGGAGGCGCCGGCGACGAGCGGCGACGGCAGCTACGGGATGTTCGACCGCCTGGAGCGGCAGGCCGACTTCGCCGCCCAGGCGGCGGAGGACCGTTACGAGCCGCCGGCGAACGGCCGGCTCGCCGAGGACCAGGTGGCCGCCTACGCCCGGAATCTCGAGCGCACGGCGGAGCTGCGGGAGCGGCTGTCGGCGAAGTACGAGAATCTGGACGAGGAGTCGGCCTCCATCTCCGACATATTTTCCGGGGTGGGCGATGCGATGCGCCTGGGCACGGCGGAGATGGAGGTGGTCAAGGGGGCCGGCGGCAACTGGGCCGAGCATCAGTGGGTGAAGAGTCAGCTCGAGACGGCCCGGGTGCAGCGGGACGGCAGTGCGGCCATCGAGCACAACTACGCGCTGTTTCTCGAGTACCGCGACCGGATCGAACCCTACGATCGCTGACCGGGGGCCGGGTCGGCACGAGGGGCGTGCGTCGGGTTGGTGAGCCCGTGACGGCCTGGGAAACCGGCGCCGTTTCGAGGCTGCAGGACGCGTTCGTTTGACGCACAATGCGCGCTCTCACGACGCGGAGGCCTCGATGAGCCGCAAGCCCAAGCTTCACGTACCGCCAACCCCAGCGCGACCGGGCGAGGAGCCCGACTTCAGCCACGTCAGGCTCTCGCCGGCCGGAGCCGTGGAGCGGCCGGAGGTGTCGAGCCGGGTGCGGGACATGGCCCACCTCAGCGACGAGCTGGTGCGGGTGCTGGACGACGATCACCGCGGCAAGGGGCCGTGGAACCCCCACCTGGACGAGCACGATCTGCAGGTGGGGTTGCGGCACATGCTGCTCACCCGGCTGTTCGACGAGCGCATGCTGCGCATGCAGCGCCAGGGGAAGATTTCGTTCTACATCCAGTCCCTGGGGGAGGAGGCGGTAGCCACGGCGGCCGCCCAGGCGCTGGCGCCGTCCGACATGCTGTTTCCCCACTACCGGACCCAGGGGCTGCAGATCGCCCGTGGGCGCAGTCTGGTGGACCTGATGTGCCAGTGCCTCTCCAATTCCAGGGACATGTGCAAGGGCCGGCAGATGCCCATCATGTACCACTGGGCCCGGGGCAACATCTTCTCGGTCTCCGGCAATCTCACGGTGCAGTACCCGCATGCCGTGGGGTGGGCCATGGCCGCCGCCATCAAGGGGGAGGACGACGTGGCGGCCTCGTGGATCGGCGAGGGTTCCACGGCGGAGGCGGACTTCCACCACGCCATGACCTTCGCCGCCGTGTACCAGGCGCCGGTGATCCTCAACGTGGTGAACAACCAGTGGGCGATCTCCACTTCCCAGGGCTTCGCCGGCGGTGAGCGGCGCACCTTCGCCGCCCGCGGGCCGGGCTACGGCATCGCCGCGCTGCGGGTGGACGGCAACGACTTCCTGGCGGTCTACGCGGCGACCCAGTGGGCCGCCGAGCGGGCGCGCCGCGGCCATGGGCCGACCCTCATCGAGCTGGTCACCTACCGGGCCGGTGCCCACTCCACCAGCGACGATCCCTCCCGGTACCGGCCGCGCGACGAGTGGCGGGCCTGGCCCCTGGGGGACCCGGTGGAACGGTTGAAGCAGCATCTGATCACCGAAGGAAGCTGGACCGAGGCACGGCACGAGGCCCTGGTGGAAGAGCTGCGGGATCACGTGACCGAGTGCTGGGAGGAGGCGTGCAGCTACGGCACCATGACCGAGGGCCCGTTCCTGGACAAGAACGAGCTGTTCGAGGACGTCTACAAGGACATGCCCGCCCACCTCATCGCGCAGCGCGAGCAGCTTCGGGCCCTCGAAGCCGGCGCGGACGAGGAGTGACGGCATGGCCCAGATGAACATGATTCAGGCGTTGAACTCGGCCCAGGACATCATGCTGGGGCGGGACCCGGCGGTGGTGATCATCGGCGAGGACGTGGGCTATTTCGGCGGCGTGTTCCGAGCCACCGAAGGCCTGCAGCGCAAGTACGGCGAGCACCGGGTCATCGACGCGCCCATCGCCGAGGGCGGCATCGTGGGCGCGGTGATCGGCATGTCGGTGAACGGGCTCCGGCCAGTGGCCGAGATCCAGTTCGCCGACTACATCTATCCCGGTTTCGACCAGATCGCCAGCCAGCTCGCCCGGATCCGTTACCGCACCGCGGGCGACTTCTATTCACCGGTCACCATCCGCACCCCGTGCGGCGGCGGCATCCGCGGCGGCCAGACCCACTCGCAGAGCCCGGAGGGGCTGTTCACCCACGTGAGCGGGCTCAAGGTGGTGATGCCGTCCAACCCCTACGACGCCAAGGGATTGCTGATCAGCGCCATCGAGGACGACGATCCGGTGATCTTCTTCGAGCCGAAGCGGATCTACAACGGACCCTTCGACGGCGATCCGAACAAACCCGCGGTGCCGTGGAGCACCCACCCGAAGGGCGAAGTGCCGGAGGAGTACTACACCGTGCCCCTGGGCCGCTGCGAGGTGGTTCAGGAGGGCGGCGAGGTGACCATCCTCTGCTACGGCACCATGGTGCACGTGGCCCAGGCTTCCGCCGCACGGGTGGGCGCGGACGCCGAAATCATCGACATCCGGACACTCGCGCCCCTCGACGTCGGCGCCATCAAGAAGTCGGTGGAGAAGACCGGGCGCTGTATCGTGGTCCACGAAGCCACGCGGTTCTCCGGTTACGGTGCCGAGCTCGCGGCCACGGTTCAGGAGGAGTGTTTCTACAGCCTCGAGGCGCCCATCGAGCGGGTGTGCGGCTGGGACACGCCGTACCCGCACGCCTTCGAGTGGGACTACTTCCCCGGTCAGAAGCGGGTCGCGGCGGCCATCGAACGGGTGCTGGAGGCGGAATGAGCGAGTACGTGTTCAAGCTGCCGGATCTGGGCGAAGGCACGGTGGATGCCGAGATCGTGGAGTGGCACGTCAAGCCCGGCGATCAGGTGAAGGAAGGTGACGTCGTCGTCGACGTGATGACGGACAAGGCGAACGTCGAGGTGCCGGCGCCCGTGGACGGAACCGTGCTGCGCACCAGCGGAGCCCCTGGGGAAATCGTCGCGGTGGGCGCGGAGCTCATCGCCATCGAGGTGTCCGGAGCCGCCGCGCGGCCGAAGCGCGCCGCCGCTGCCGGCACAGAAGCACCTCCGGAACCCGTGGCCGCCGAGCCGTCATCGCCACCGGCGGCGGAGCCGCCGCCCGAACCCGAGCCTGCGCCGGTGCCCGAGCCCGAGCCCGTAGCGCAACCCGCAGCGGCCCCACCCGCCGCGGAAGCCCGACGTGAGCGGGTGATCACGTCGCCGGCCATCCGCCGCCGTGCCAAGGAGGCGGGCATCGATCTGCGCCAGGTGCGCGGCTCCGGGCCGCGCGGACGGATCCTGCGCAGGGATTTCGAAGCCGTGGTGGGGCGCGGCCGTGCCGAAATGCCGGCCGAGGGCCGCGGCCCGGCGGCCGAGTATCAGGCGGTGAAGGTCATCGGCGTGCGCCGGGTCATCGCCGAACGCATGTCCCAGAGCAAGCGGGAGATTCCGCACTTCGCCTACGTGGAGGAAGTGGACGTCACCGAGCTCGAAGCCCTGCGCCGGCACCTTGGCGAGACCCATGAGCGGCGGCTCACCGTGCTGCCCTTCATCGCCCAGGGCCTGATCCGCGCGCTGGCCGAGTTCCCGCAGTGCAACGCCCGGTTCGATCAGGAGGCGGGGGTGATCCAGCGCTATCGGCCCGTGCACCTGGGAATCGCGACCCAGACGCCGGACGGGCTCAAGGTCCCGGTGGTGAGGAACGCCGAGCGGCTCGACCTCTGGCGGCTGGCCGAAGAGATCGCCCGGGTGGCCGAGGCGGCGCGGAGCGGCCGCGCGGGCCGTGCCGAGCTCAGCGGCTCCACCATCACCATCACCAGCCTCGGGCGAATGGGCGGAATCGTGACCACGCCGGTCATCAACCACCCGGAGGTGGCCATCATCGGCGTGAACAAGGCAGTGGAACGGCCGGTGGTGATGGCGGGGCAGGTCCAGGTGCGCACCATCATGAACCTGTCCAGCTCCTTCGATCACCGCTTCGTCGACGGTTTCGATGCCGCAGCAATGATCCAGCGGCTCAAGTCGCTCCTCGAGCACCCCGCCACGCTGTTTCTGGAGCCGCCCGGGCACTGAGGGGGCGGCCGACCGCAGATTCGGCTCTAAAGGCCGAAGGGAAAGGTGTCCGCCGCCCGCCCCGTGCGATCGGCGTCCAGCGGCGTGACCGCATGTGTTTCGTCGAAGTAGACGTACTCGTCGAACTGGCGGGCGAGGGTGGCCTCGAAATAGTGGCTGTGCCGCTCGGTCTCCGGGCGGTAGATGACGCCGATGGCGCGTTCCAGACGGGGTTCCAGCAGCGCCTGGCGGGTGCTCTCCGGCCGCAGCGGCAGAAGGAAGCGCGCCACGCCGCTTTCGTGGCACGCGCGCTCGTAGCTGCCGGGCAGGGCGGGCCGCACGTGCTTGATTTCCATGGGCCCGCCCCAGCGCGATGCCGCGGCGACCGTGCCCCGGTCGGTACCGAAGCCGATGAGGTAGCTCGTGTCGCCGTAACGCTGGCGAACCAGTTGCCCCACGTTGTGCTCGCCCTGGGCCCCCATCTCGGTGGCCCGGGCGTCGCCGAGATGAGAATTGTGGGCCCAGACCACCGCCTTGGCGTCGGGCCCGCGATACTGCAGCACCGCCTCCAGGGTGTCGAACATGTGCTGGTCCCGCAGATTCCAGGACGGCCGGGCGCCGTGGTACATGGCCCGGTAGTAGCGCTCGGCGTTGGTCACCAGGCGCGCGTTCTGGCTGGCGTCGAAGAAGCGGGCGCCATCGTGGCTCACGTATTCCCGGCGCTTGTGTTGCAGTTCCTCGAGCATGGCCAGCACCTGCCGCTCGCAGACGGTGAAACCGCGGTCCAGGGCCTTACGGCCGTAGTCGGCCGGATCCCGTTGCCAGGGCATCAGGCAGCCGTAGCGCTCCCGGGCCACGCGCGCCGTCTCCGGATCGACGTCGTCCAGGTAGTCGAGCACCGAGGCGATGGAGGCGTACATGCTGTAGAGGTCCAGGCCGTAGAACCCCACCTGCCGGCGGCGTGGCAGGCCGCGATTGTGCTCGGCGAGCCAACCGACGAAGGCCAGCACCGACTCGTTGGCCCACATCCAGGTGGGGAAGCGGGAGAAGGGCTTGGCGTCGGCGGGCGCGGACGGCGCCCCTTCCCGGACCTGGGAATCGATGGCGGCGGCATCCGGCCAGTCCGCCTCCACCGCGACCACGTTGAAGCCTCTGTCGCACACCAGGCGCTCGGTGATTCGCGCCCGCATGTCGTAGAACTCGCCGGTGCCGTGGGAGGCTTCGCCGATCAGCACGAGCCGGGCGTCGGCGATACGATCCATGAGACCGCTCAGGTCGGCGCTCTCGATGCCGTGGAACGGCTCGCAGTCGCGGCGGATCAGTTCGGGCAGGGTGGCGCGGCGGGTGGACCCGGGGCGCGGCTCCAGCTCGAGCTCGCCTTCCGACCACGCCCCCCGTCCGATGAGCGGCACGAACCGAACGCTGCCCAGGTTCTCGCGCTGGTACTCGGCGGGGCCGGCGCGAAGGATGCGCCAGAGCTTCTGCAGATGCTCCGAGCCTGCGGGGACGACCATCCTGCCCCCCACGGCGAGCTGATCGAGGAGCGCCTGGGGGATGTCCTCCGGGCTGCCCGCGGCGACGGCGATGGCATCGAACGGCGCATGCTCGGGCCAGCCGTGGCTGCCGTCGCCGTGGAGCACCTCGACGTTGCCGATCCCGAGCTCCGCCAGGGTTGCGCGGGCGCTTTCCACCAGCTCGGCATGCCGCTCCACGGTGTACACCCGGCCAGCCAGCCGGGACAGCACCGCGGCCGAGTAGCCGGAACCCGTACCCACCTCCAGCACCCGGTCGTCCGGGTGCAGGTCGAGGGCCGAGGCCATGAGCGCGACCATGTAGGGCTGGGAGATGGTCTGCCCGGCGGCGATGGGCAGCGGCGTGTCCTCGTACGCGGAATCCACCAGACCCTCGGGAACGAACAGCTCCCGCGGAATGGCCATCACCGCATCGAGCACCTTCGGTTCGTTCAGTCCGCGCCGGCTGAGCTGATCCTCGATCATGGAACGGCGAAGTTGTTCGAAGTCCGGCATGGGCACCTCGTTACCCCGGGCTGAGGCTGGTCATGCAAAGGCCGGTCCACCATCGGGACGCGGCATGCTTCTTGAATCCACACGCGGCACATGCCAGCAGGAGCCCCGTCTTGGCGCGACGACTCGATCCGGAGCAGATCTTTCATCCGTGCGACCCAGCCCAGTTCCAGTTCGCCTCCACGGCGGAGCTCGACGATTTCAGCGAAATGGTGGGCCAGGCCCGGGCCGTGGAAGCGGTGCGCTTCGCAGTGGAGATGGACGTTCCGGGCTACAACCTGTTCGTGCTGGGGCCGCCCGGCACCGGCAAGCACAGCTTCGTGCGTCGCTTTCTCATGGCGCGCAGCCGGGACGGGGCGCAGGCGTCGGACTGGTGCTACGTCAACAACTTCGCCGAGCCGCGTAAGCCCCATGCCCTGGCGCTGCCCGGGGGCCGCGGCTGCGACTTCTCCCGCGACATGGAACGGCTGGTGGACGAGGCGCACACCACGCTCGCCGCCACCTTCGAAAGCGACGACTACCGCCGCCGCCGGCAGGGCATCGAGGAGGCGCTCGGCAGGGAGCAGGCCGAGCGCCTGGAGCGGATTCAGGAAAAAGCGCGGGAGAAGGGGCTCGCCATCGGCCGCACCCCGCAAGGCATCACCTTCACGCCGCTGCGCGACGGGCGGCCCATGGAGCCGGACGAGGTGGAGCGCCTTCCCGCGGAGGAACAGGAGCGCCTGCAGAACGTGAGCGAGGAGATCGGCCAGGAGCTGCAGGAGGCGATGCAGGACATGCCCCAGGTGGTGCGGCGCATCCGCGCGGAAATCGAGGCCCTGGACCGGGACGCGGCGGCTCGGGCGGTGGGCGGGCTGATGAACGACCTGATCGGCAAGTATGACGGGGAGCCCCACGTGGTGGCGCATCTCGAGCGGGTGCGCGCGGACATTCTGGACAACGTGCAGCTGTTCGTCGGCGAGACCGACGCGCGCGGGTCCGGGGAGCCGGGGCGGCCGGTGCCGGAAGGCGCCGTCCGCTCGTTCGGCACCATGGCGACCCGGGATTCCCCCACCCGGCAGCGCTACGCCGTGAACGTGCTGGTGGACCACCGCGGGGTGGAGGGGGCGCCGCTGGTCTTCGAGGAGCACCCCACTTATCAGAACCTCATCGGTGAGGCGGAGTACCTGGCGCAGATGGGTGCGCTGGTGACGGATTTCACGCTCATCAAGGGCGGCGCCCTGCACCGCGCCAACGGCGGCTACCTGGTGATCGACGCGCGCAAGGTGCTGATGCAGCCGTTCGCCTGGGAGGCCCTCAAGCAGGCGCTGAAGAGCCGGGAAATCCGCATCGAGCCCATGGGACAGGCATACGTCAGCATCCGCACGGCGACCCTGGAGCCGGAACCCATCCGCCTGGATACCAAGGTGGTGCTGATCGGCGACCGCGGGTTGTACTACGCGCTGCAAGCCATGGATCCCGAGTTCGACGAGCTGTTCCGGGTGGCGGCGGATTTCGACGACCGCATGCCGCGCGACCGCGAGGGCAACCTGCTGATGGCGCAGCTTCTGGGCACCATCGCGCGTCAGGAGTCGCTGAAACCGTTGGCTCCCGGTGCGGTAGCGCGGCTGGTCGAGGAAAGCGCCCGGATCGCCGGGCACAGCGGCAAGCTGTCCGCGGAGGTCCGCCGCATCGCCGATCTCATGCGGGAGGCCAGCTACTGCGCCCGGCTGAACGGCCGCGCCAACGGTCTGGTTGAGGCGGCCGACGTCCAGTGCGCCATCGACGCCCGGGTGCGCCGCTCGAGCCGGCTGCGGGAACGGCTGCAGGAAGAGGTGCTGGAAGACACCCTGCTGGTGGATACCACGGGCGAGCGGGTGGGCCAGGTGAACGGCCTGTCGGTGATCACGCTCGGTGACTACGCCTTCGGCCGGCCGAGCCGGATCACCGCCCGGGTGGCGGCGGGCTCCGGCAAGGTGGTGGACATCGAACGGGAGACGAAGCTCGGCGGCCCCCTCCATTCCAAGGGGGTACTGATCCTTTCCGGCTTCCTCATCGGCCGCTATGTCGGCGAGCACCCCCTGTCGCTGTCGGCGAGCCTGGTGTTCGAGCAGAGCTACGGCGGCGTGGAGGGCGACAGCGCGGCGGCCGGCGAGCTGGTGGCGCTGTTGTCGGCCATCGCGAAAATTCCCGTGCGGCAGGGGCTGGCGATCACCGGATCGGTGGATCAGCACGGGCGCATTCAGGCCATCGGCGGCGTCAACGAGAAGATCGAGGGGTTCTTCGATCTGTGCCGGGCCCGGGAGCTGGACGGATCCCAGGGTGTGGTGATACCCGAGTCGAACGTGAACCATCTGATGCTGCGGCGGGACGTGGTGGAGGCCGTGGCCCAGGAGCGGTTCGCCGTTCATGCGGTGACCACCATCGACGAGGCGCTGGAGCTCTTCACCGGCCTTCCGGCGGGACGGGCCGACCCGCAGGGCCGCTTCCCGGCCGACACCGCCAACGCCGCCATCGCCGATCGCGTGCAGGCGCTGGCAAGGGCCCGGCGCGAGCGGCGCGGCCTGAAGGACGAGCCCTGACGGATGTCGTGCCCGGTGCGCGCCGGGTATAGTGGCGTCCGGGCAACACGAGGTCGCAACGTCATGTCGGATCACATTCTCTACGAGGTCGAGGACGGCATCGCCACCATCACCATCGACCGCCCCGAGAAGAAGAACGCCATGACCTACGTCATGCTGTCCAACTTCATCGAGGTGGTGCGCCGCGCCGGCGGCGATCCCGCCGCCAGGGTGGTGATCCTGACGGGGGTGCCGGGCGCGTTCTGCGCGGGAACCGATCTCTCCGACCTGGCCACCGTGCCCGGCGAAGAGCGGGGCCTTCGCGGCAGCGCCGAGGAGCGGGATCGCTGGTGGCCCCTGGTGGAATGCCCCAAGCCCGTGATCGCCGCCGTGGACGGGCCGGCCGTGGGGATGGGCGCGGAGTTCACCTCTCAGTGCGACATTCGCCTGGCCACGCCCAACGCGCGGTTCGCCTGGAACTTCGCCCACCGCGGCCTGGTGCCGGATACCGGCGCCGGGAGCTGGCTGCTGCCCAGGATCATCGGTCCCTCGCGGGCGCTTCGGCTCCTGTACACCGGTGAGTTCCTGAACGCCGAGCAGGCGCTGGCCATCGGTTACGTGGAGGCGGTGGTGGCGCCGGAGTCCCTGCGCTCGGAGGCCCGAGCCCTGGCGGAGGCGATCCTCAAGGGTTCGCCGTTCTCCCATGCCCGCATCAAGGCCCTGGTCTACGAAGGGCTGGGGTCCGACGTGGGCGCACACATGCAGCGCCACACCCAGGCCCTCGCCGAATGCTTCAAGAGCTACGACCACCAGGAAGGGGTGGCGGCGTTCCTCGAGCGTCGGGACGCGAAGTTCACCGGAGTGTAGCCGCCCGCCGGCAGTCCGCCGTTCACCACCGCAGCACTCTTCAGGAGGAACCGTTGACCGACCACCGAAGATTCGTCTCCGTCCGCGTCTGGGATGCCACCACGCGGTGGTTTCACTGGATCAATTTTCTGTCCGTGCTGGCTCTGGTCGGCGTGGGCCTCGTCATCATGTACGGGGGCGCTCTGGGCGTGGACAACGACGGCAAGGTGCTGCTCAAGACCATTCACGTGTGGGTCGGTTACGTGTTCCTGCTGAACCTCCTGTGGCGGCTGCTGTGGGCGTTTCTGGGAAACCGGTGGGCACGCTGGCGGGCGTTTCTGCCCGGTGGCCGCGATTATCTGAAGCGGGCGCGGGAGTACGTGGTGGCGCTGCTGTCCGCGCGGCCGCAGGTGTACGTGGGCCACAATCCGTTGGGACGCATGTTCATCACCCTGATGCTCCTGGTGCTTCTGGTTCAAGGACTCTCCGGCCTGGTGCTGGCCGGCACCGACGTCTTCTACCCGCCGTTCGGGGCGTGGATCGCCGAGTGGATCGCGGCACCGGGCATCGATCCCGCCGAGCTCGTTCCGTACCGCCCGGACCTGGTGGACGCCGCCGCTTTCGACGCCATGCGCGGGCTTCGCGGGCCGTTCATCGAGACCCACGAGATTCTGTTCTACGTGATTCTGGTTCTGGTGGGGATCCACATCGCAGCCGTGGTGTTCACGGAGCTCTGGGAGGGCGGAGCGTTGGTATCGGCCATGTTCACCGGTCGCAAGGTGCTGGACCGCGAGCCCGTGGACGTCGATGTGGAGGAAATCGATGAAAACCGATTCGTTTGATTCCACGGCGCCGCGGCTCGGCTCCTGGCGCCTTTGGCTGCTGGCACTAGTAGCGGTGGCGCTGGCGGGCTGTGCCGGCGCGCCGCGGGTGGAGGTGGCCCGGGATCCCCAGGCGGATTTCAGCGAGTACGATACCTTCACCTTCCAGCAGCCACTGGGAACCGATCGCCAGGACGGGACGGTGACGGTGCTCAGCCAGAACCTGAAGCGCCACGCGCGCCGGGAGCTCGAGTCACTGGGCTACCGGTACGTCGAGGAAGGCGCGGACCTGCGGGTCAATTTCTTCGTGGCCACCCGGGAAGTGGTCGAAGGTATGAGCCGGCCGGGGGTGGGCGTCCGCTACGGCACGTTCCACAGCCGCTACGGCGTCTGGCTCGGCTACGAGACCGACGTGCGGCAGTACACCGAAGGCAGCCTGCACGTGGACGTGGTGGACGCCGAGCGCAACCAGCTCGTCTGGGAAGGCATCGCTCAACGCCGGCTCCGGGAAGGCGACTTCACCTACCGCCCGGAGGACGTGGACGAGGCGATTCGACGCGTGTTCGCGAGCTTCCCGCGTCACACCCCGGCAGCCGGCGGCCCCGCCGGCTGAAGCGGCCTCAGGCGTTCGCCGCCTTGGCTATCCGGCCATCGAGGGCACTGATCCGGCTGTCCCAGGCGGTCTTCATGGACGGCGTCCAACGTTCACCGAGCAGGTCGGCCACCGCATCGCGGGCGCACTCCAGCAGCGGCCGGAACATGGCCGGGGTGACGCCATACGCCTGATGGGACTGCACCTCGAAGTTCAGGTAACCGGGGTCGATTTCTTCCGGCTCGGTCATCAGCAGGGCGAGCAGGTCGTTCAGCATGCGGCCGCGCATGTAGGTATCCATGTGGCTCATGAGGCCGTGGACATCCGGCGCCGTGCTGGCGTGGCGGGCGTATACCGGCCCCGAGAGGTCGTCGCACAGGGTGGCGGCGATCTCGAGGGAAGTGACGACGGGATCGGCTTGGGTCATGACAGCTCCGGCCGTGAATGAAAGGGCTTGGGTGCCCGAGTGCTCCAAAAACAGCATTCTATATGCCTGTTCGAAGCACCCTCACTACGGGGAAACCCTTAGCTCAGTCGCCGCCCATACGAGCCGATTGTTTTGTCGGCGCCGGCCCGGTCCTGATAAGATTCGCCGTGAATGATGGTTCTGGTGGGAAGATCATGAAGCTCGAGCGAACGCTGGCGTACCGTCTGGTCACCGCCGGCGCTCTCGGCGCCGCGGCTCTGGGAGTGGTTTTACCGGTGATGCCCACCACGCCGTTCGTGCTGATCGCTGCATGGTCCGCATCGCGGCACTCGCCGCAGCTCGAGGCGCGGCTCCTCGAGCATCCGCACTTCGGGGCGCACGTGCGCGCGTGGCGCCAGGAGGGGGCACTGTCGTGGCGGGCGAAGGTTCTGGCCCTGACCATGCTGGCGGTCAGCCTGACCATCACCCTTCTCACCGTCGATGCGTTGGCCGCGAAACTTGCCGTGGCAGCGGTGGTGTGCGCCGTAGCGGGCTTTCTGCTGAGCCGCCCCGAACCCGAGGCGTCCTGATGCGCCTGACCCGCTACACCGATTACAGCCTTCGGGTGCTGGTCTACCTCGCGGTGCGCCCGGACGGCTTCGGCACGATTCAGGCCGTGGCGGAAGCCTACGACATCTCCCGCAATCACCTGATGAAGGTGGTACAGGAGCTCAACCGGCGAGGCTACATCGACACCGTGCGGGGGAAGGGAGGCGGCATGCGGCTGCGGCTGCCGCCCGGCAAGATCAACGTGGGCCGCGTCGTCCGGGACATGGAGAGCGACCTGGCTCTGGTGGAGTGCTTCGGGCCGGACAATCGCTGCGTGATCACGCCGGAGTGCGTGCTGAAGAACGTCCTAGCCGAGGCCCTGAACGCCTTCCTCGCGGTCCTCGACCGCTACACCCTGGCGGATCTGGTGGCGGAGCCGGAGCCGTTGCAGAGGTTGTTGAGGGTGAGGGGATAGCGTCGCTGTCCGCGGTCCGCTTTCCGCTTTCCGCTGGCGATCAGCTTTCAGCTTTCAGCTTTCAGCTTTCGGCAAGAGCCGGGTTGCCGCGCGCTGGCGACACGCTTCTTGCTGATAGCGGACAGCGGACAGCGAAACGCCCATTCACAGCTCCACGCTGATCATCACCCAAATTTTCGCCACATCCTCCATGCCGTCGTCGCCGTCGAACAGGGCGGCGAACAGGTCGGCGCGGAGGTGCGGGCCCAGGCGCCGGCCCAGCCGCAGGTCGAGCTCCTCGCCGTAGCGGGCGCTGCCGTCTTCCGCCTCGAAGCGGTGGGCGCGGCCTTCCAGGATCCAGTCGCCGGCGCGTCGCTCGATGATCAGATGGAGATCCTCCAGGCCCGCGTCCGGGGTGGTGAGGAATTGGTCCGCCCAGCCGTTGAACGCGTGCAGGGTGGCGAGCGGCGTGCGAAAGGCGCTGCCCGGCTCGTCGGTGGCGCCGGTGAGCACCTCCCAGCCGAGCGACAGCCGCGTGCCGTCACCCCCGACGCCGGCCTTCAGGTACCAGTAGTCGGCGTCGTAGCTCACCGGGTTGTCCGCCCAGTCGCTCTGTCGGGCGTAGACGGCGAGCCAGCTCGGGCCCAGGGGGGCGTTCCGACGTTCGCCCTCCAGGCGTAAGCCCGCGGTGCGGCTGGAGAAGCCGGGTTCGTCCTCGTTGTCGATGACGTAGAAATAGCCTGTGAGCCGTCCGACATGAGCCACATCGGTGCCGAGATTGAGCAGGTGGGTGGGATCCTGACGGTGGTCTCCGGCGGGCACGTCCTCGCCGAACACGCGGTTCACGTTGTCCACCAGCGCATAGAAGATGCGCCCCCGGCGGCCCTCCCAGTCCACGGACAGGGCGTCGTACGTCTGCTCGTTCTGCCGCCAGCCCACGCCGCCGACGAAGCGCTGGTCGTCCAGGTTGATGCGCTGGCGGCCGAGGCGTGCCCGCAGACCTTCGACGCCCGTATAGTCCAGGTAGGCCTGATTGACCTCCGTGCCTTCGGGGTCCGCGACCACCGGATAGCGGCTGCGGCCCGGAGTGTTGCCGGCACCGGCGTCGAAGTCGTCGAGCACGATCTCCCGGACGTCCTCGGCTTCCAGCAGGAAGGCGAAGTCGCGATAGGTCCCGGACTGGAACCACAACCGTGAGCGCAAGGTCGAAGCGTCGGCATCCTCGGCGAAGGCGTCGTCCTTCACGTGCTCGTAGCGATAGCGAAACGAAAGACCGGCGTCGCCGCCGTCGATGAGTGCCGCGACGAGCCCGCTCCCGGCGGACTCCGGCTCTTGAGCCGCCGCCGCGCCGAAGGTTAAGGTGCCGAACAAGGCCATGAGGAATGGACGTGAGCGCATCTGTCGCACGTTAGGTGGTTCCCGAGCCGGTGGATATACGCGTTTTCCGGGATGGCAGCGGGATCGCCAGGTCTTAGGCTGTCGCTATCGAGAGGCAAGTGGGAGACATGCGCGCGATAAGCCGAATCATGGCCGGGCTGGCAGTGGCCGCGTGTGGTGCTCCGGGGGCTGCGGCAGCCACTCCCGCTGCTGGGATCGAGGAGATTCTGGTCGTTGGCGCGCGGTTGCCCCGGCCGGTGCAGGACGTGGTGGGAACCGTGGACGTCATCACCCGCGACGCCCTGCTCGATGCGCTGGCGCTGGCGGCGGAGGACGTGGTTCGGTACACCCCGGGAGTGAGCGTGGCCCGGGCGGACAATCGTTTCGGCGCCACCGAGTTCACCATTCGCGGGCTCTCGGGCAACCGGGTGACCACCCTGGTCGACGGTGTGCCAACGGCCGATCAGTTCGACATCGGCGCGTTCGCCAACGCCGGCCAGGATTACCTCGTGGCTGACGCCGTCTCGCGCATCGAGATTCTGCGTGGTCCCGCCTCCACCCTGTTCGGCAGCGACGCCCTGGGGGGCGTGGTGGCCGTGGTCACCCGGGAACCGGAGGAATACTTGCAGGGGCGGCGCGTCGCCACGTCCGCCTCCGCCACCTACTCCGGCGCCGACGGGTCGCGGGCGTTGAGCGGCGGGGTTGCCGGGCGATCCGGCGCGCTGTCCGCGGTGCTGCACGGCTCGGTGCTCGCGGCCGAGTCCCTGGACGCCGCGGGCACCGATGACGAAGACGAAGCGGATCGGCGGCGCAGCGCGGCCATGTTCACCCTGGTCCGCCACCTTGGGGATGGGAGCGCCTGGCGCCTGAAAGGCCAGGCGTTCGAGGAGAAGGTCGAGAGCCGGCTGGCGTCGGTGCTGGGCTACGGGCGGCAGTTCGCCAACACCACGTCCCTGATGGGCGACGACGAGCGGCGCCGCTTCAGCGTTCAGCTGGAGCACGATTTCCCGGTGACGGGCGGTTGGGCGGATCATGGCCGCTGGATCCTCTACGGGCAGCGCAACCGGGTGCGGCAGGACACCGACGAGGGCCGCGCTCCGGCGCTGGAAATCCATCGGGCGTTCGACTACCGCTTCGACGATGCGGGCCTCGTGGTCGACCTGGAGAGCCGGTTCGACTCGGGGCGGCTCGCCCACCGGCTCGGATGGGGCGGCACGGTGCGCCGCTCCTGGGTGGAAGAGTACCGGGACGGCCGCCAGGTGGACCTGGCGACGGGAGAGTCTTCCCGGGTGTTGCTCGGCGAGGTGATGCCGGTGCGGGACTTCCCGAACTCCAGGGTCACGGAAGCGGCCCTGTACTTGCATGACGAGATCGAGCTGGGGCGTCTCACCCTGATTCCGGGGGTTCGGCTGGAATGGTACCGGCTGGATGCGCAGGCGGATGCGCGGTTTCGCGAGGACAATCCCAACGCCCGGGTGGAGGACGTGACGGAGTCGGCGTTGGCGCCGAAGCTCGCGGCGCAGTGGCAGCTCGGGGAACGTGCGGAGGTGTTCGCGCAGTACGCCCGGGGCTTCCGCGCTCCGCCCTTCGAGGACGTGAACGTGGGCCTGGACATCCCGATGTTCAACATTCGCGCCATCGCCAATCCGGATCTCGAGGCGGAAACCTCCGACGGGCTGGAGCTGGGCGTGCGTTACCGGTCCGGTTCGTGGCGGGGCACGTTCACCCTGTTCGGAGCCGACTACGACGACTTCATCGAATCCCGGGTCAACCTGGGGCCGGACCCGGATACCGGGGTGCTGCTGTTTCAGTCGCGGAACATCGAGCGGGCCCGGGTCTACGGGGCGGAAGCGGGCCTCGCCGGGCCCCTGGCGGAGAATCTGGATCTCGACGTTGCCGCGAGCTGGACCCGAGGCGAGGACCGGGAAAGCGGGGAGCCGCTCAACACCGTGGACCCGCCCGCGCTGGTGACCCGTCTGCAATGGCAGGCGGGGGCCCGCTGGGAGACGAGCCTGGCGGTCCGCGCGGCGGCGAAGCAGACGCGGACCGTCGATGCGCAGCCCGAGCCATTCGAGCCCGAGGGCTACGTGGTGCTCGACCTGACGGCCCGCTACACGCCGCGCCCCCACGTGCGTATCAACCTGGGCCTGTTCAACCTCACGGACCAGACCTACTGGCGCTGGGCGGCGGTGCGGGGCCGGCCACAGGGCGATCCGCTGATCGACCTGCTGGCGGCACCGGGCCGATACGGGGCAGTGGCCGTGCACGTGCGGCTTTAGCTAACGAGGAGCGGAAGATGAAGACCAAGAATCACACACGAGCTCTCGCGACAGCCTTGTGCGGCGTCATGCTCAGCGGGACGCTGGCAGCGGCACCGGCCGTGCATCAGGCCGAGGTGGCACAGGGCGAGACCCGGGAACGGCTCGAGGCGGGAGAGGAGGGTTTCGAGAAATACTGCCAGTCCTGTCATCAGGCGGACGGCACCGGAATGGCCGGGGTCTTTCCTCCGCTGGCCGGCTCCGACTACCTGCTGGCGGACAAGGAGCGCGCCATCGGCATCGTGCTCCAGGGCCTGTCCGGGCCCATCGAGGTGAACGGCAGTGCTTACAACGCCGTCATGCCCCACCTCAACTACCTGAGCGACGAGCAGGTGGCGGACATTCTCAGCTACGTGCTGAACGCCTGGGGCAACGACGGCGGCTACGTGAGCGCCGAGGAGGTGGCGGAGCAGCGTCAGTCGATCGCCGGGGCACCGAGGGCGCAAGGTGGGCCGCACCCCGGGGTGGAGACGCCGCAGCTACGCTACGAAGGGGGCGGCACCAGTCCGGTGGGAGGTGCCCGGCTGGGTCGCATGGTGACCACGGAAGGGCCGGACATGACGGAGGCCGAGTTCGAGCAGGCGACCCAGCTCTACTTCGAGCGTTGTGCGGGTTGTCACGGCGTGCTCAGAAAGGGTGCCACCGGCAAGCCCCTCACCGCCGACATCACCAGCGGCAAGGGTACCCCTTACCTCAAGACCATCATCAATTACGGCACCCCGGCGGGCATGCCCAACTGGGGCACGTCGGGAGAGCTCGACGAGGCGCAGATCGACGTTCTCGCCCGCTTCCTGCAGCACCCGCCGCCGGAGCCGCCGGAATGGGGGATGCCCGAGATGCGTGAGAGCTGGTCGGTGTCGGTGGCGCCGGAGGACCGGCCCGCGAAACCGCAGCACGATTACGACGTGGAGAACCTGTTCGCCGTCACGCTGCGGGACAGTGGCGAGGTGGCCATCATCGACGGCGACAGCAAGAAGATCATCAACATCGTGGAGACGGGCTACGCGGTGCACATCTCCCGGCCGTCGGCGTCCGGCCGCTACATGTACACCATCGGCCGGGACGGCAAGATCGACATGATCGACCTGTTCATGGACCCGCCGCAGACGGTGGCGGAGATCAAGATCGGTCTCGAGGCGCGGTCGGTGGAGACCTCGAAATACGAGGGCTTCGAGGACAAGTACGCCATCGCCGGCGCGTACTGGCCGCCCCAGTACGTGATCATGGACGGCATGACCCTCGAGCCGCTGAAGATCGCGTCGACCCGCGGCATGACCGTGGACACCCAGGAGTACCATCCGGAGCCGCGGGTGGCCGCCATCGTCGCCTCCCACGAGCATCCCGAGTTCATCGTCAACGTGAAGGAGACCGGGCTCATCAAGCTGGTGAACTACCGGGACATCGATGCGCTGACCGAGACCACCATCGACGCCGCCCGGTTCCTCCACGACGGCGGCTGGGACCGGACCCGGCGTTACTTCCTGACGGCGGCCAACCAGTCCGACAAGGTCGCCGTCGTGGATTCCCGGGACCGCAATCTGGAGGCGCTGGTGGACGTCACTTCCATCCCGCATCCCGGCAGGGGCGCCAATCTCATCGATCCCGAGTACGGCCCGGTCTGGGTGACGAGCGCCCTCGGCAACGCGGCCATCACCTTCATCGCCACCGACCCGGAGCGGCCTCACGCATGGAAGGCGGTGCGCGTGCTGGAGGGGCAGGGGGGCGGCTCGCTGTTCGTGAAGACGCACCCCGAGTCGTCCAACCTGTGGGTCGACACGCCGCTGAATCCCGACGAGGCGATCAGCCAGTCAGTGGCGGTGTTCGACATCAACGACCTCGACGCCGGCTACGAGGTGCTGCCCATCGCCGAATGGGCCGGTATCCACAGCGGACCGCGCCGGGTGGTTCATCCCGAGTACAACAAGGCCGGCGACGAGGTCTGGTTCTCCGTGTGGAACACCCTGGACGAACCGTCCGCCATCGTGGTGGTGGATGACCGGACCCGCAAGCTCAAGGCCGTAATCAAGGACGAGCGGCTCATCACGCCGACGGGGAAGTTCAATGTGTACAACACGGCGAATGAGGTGTATTGATTAGCGCTATCCGCTGTCCGCTCTCCGCTTTCCGCAAGAAGGTCGTCGCCAGCGTCGGCGGGCTTCCCTTCCGGCGGATAGCGGATGGTGGAAAGCGGACAGCGATCCTCACCCAAATCGCTTCAGCTCTCTCCGCGCGATCACCATCTTGTGCGCCTCGTCGGGACCGTCGGCGATCCGCAGCGCCCGGCCGTTGCGCCACATGGCGGCCACCGGGGTATCGTCGGAGACGCCCAGGGCCCCCATGCATTGAATCGCGCGGTCGAGCACCGCCATCATCATGTTGGGCACCACCACCTTCACCATGGAGAGTTCCTGGCGGGCTTCGCGCTTGCCCACCGTGTCCATCTTCCACGCGGCATACTGGGTCAGAAGCCGCGCCTGGTCGATCTCCATGCGCGAGGTGGCCACCCAGTCCTGGACGATCTGCTTGTCGGCGAGCTTGACGCCGGCGATGTCCCGGTCGTTGGCGTGCCGGCACATGATCTCGAAGGCGCGCTCCGCCATGCCGATGGCCCGCATGCAGTGATGGATCCGCCCCGGCCCCAGGCGGGCCTGGGCGATCATGAAGCCGCCGTGCTCCGGACCGAGCAGGTTCTCGGCCGGCACGCGGCAGTCGTCGTAGCGGATCTCGCAGTGGCCGCCGCCGCCGCTGTGGCCCATGACCGGCACCGAACGCACCAGGTCGAAGCCGGGCGCGTCGGTGGGGACGATGATCATGGAGGCGCGCTCGTGGGGAGCCCCTTTGGGATTGGTGACGGCCATGACGATGGCGAACGCCGCGCCAACGGCGCCGCTGGTGAACCACTTGTGGCCGTTGATGACCCACTCGTCGCCCTCGCGCTCGGCCCGGGTGCGCAGCCCGGTGGGATCGGCGCCGGAGACCTCCGGCTCGGTCATGGAAAAGCAGGAGCGGATCTTTCCTTCCAGCAGGGGCTCGAGCCAGCGCTTCTTCTGCTCCTCGCTGCCGAACTCGGCGAGAATCTCGGCGTTGCCGGTGTCCGGGGCCTGACAGTTGAACACCCGGGGTGCGATGGCGGAGCGGCCCATGTGCTCGCACAGGATGGAGTAGTCGTGGTTCGAAAGCCCTGCGCCCCATTCCGGGTCGGGCAGAAACAGGTTCCACAGCCCCAGGCCCTTGGCCTTGGCCCGCAGTTCCTTCATCACCGGCGTGTCTTCACCGTCCGGCGTGGTGCGGCTCTCCTCGGCGACGCGCTGCTCCGCGGGAATGATGTCTTCGTTCAGCATGCGCACCACCTGATCTTCGATGAGGCGCGCTTCTTCCGATATGGCGAATTCCATGGGTTTCTATCCTGCTTGCCGAGCCTCGAACCTGGTGTGCTGTCACACAAATAATGCACTGCCTGAGCCTTGCTGCGGCGCCATGGCAAGGCGCGCCGACGAGCAGTGGTAGGCCCCACGCGAGGAGGCGCAACGCGGCCATGGCGCCGCAGCAAGGCTCCCGTAGGGCGCGCCGGAGCGGCCGCTGGGCCTGCGTTGGTGCGTCGGCGAAGTTTGCGATGCAAACTTCTGAGCTGTTCGCTTCGCGAACAGCCCTTGGTCGTGGGGCCTGCCACACCGGCGCAACGCCGCCTTGTCCAGCAGCCGCTCCGACGCGCAGGCACCGCATTATCTGTGTTACAGCACACTAGGCAGGCGGCCAACCCGGGACAATCCGTAGATTCACCTAAAGCGCGGCGACGTCCGCTCGCGGGCTGCTGACGATGGGAAGGTAGCGCGCAGCGAAGGCGGCGAAGGCGACGGTCCAGCACACGGCGGAAACGGCGATCCAGGCGGCATGAGCGCCGGGCCAGATCAGGGGCCCCAGCACCCGGGTGGCGGCTGCCAGATGGATGGCCAGGAACATCACCTGTTCCCACGGTCCTGCCGCCAGGGGACGGCCGGTGTGGCCCAGCGCGCTGCGGGTCATCATGGCCAGCATGAGTCCCGCCATGGCGCCCACGGTCAGCGCGTGCAGCGCCAGGGGCGCCATCTGTCCCCCGGCGCCGTCCAGGCCGGCGCGCAGCAGCAGGTGCAGGGGAAGCCACAGGTAGCCGAGCGGCAGAACCAGCAGCAGCACGTTGCCCCGGGTGGCCCAGGGCTGCCAGCCCGCGAGGCGCACCAGGTGGACGACGCCCGCGGTGGCGAACAGGGCCTGAAGCCAGGGCCGCGGAAGCCCGGCCGCGGCCCCGCTGACCTCCAGCAGGACGATGACCAGGAGCAGGCCGATGGCCAGAGCTTCCACCACCGGCCAGCGGCGTGGCCTGAGGCCGGGGACGGCATTGGCGGAGAACGCCGGGATGACCCGGCCGCCGATCACCGTGAGCAGCAGGGCGATGAGGTCCAGCGCCACGGTGACCGCGCGGCTCGCCCAGACGCCGTCGGTCCAGCCGAGGTACGCGCCGTGGTGCGCCGCGCCGAGCCCGCCGAGGGCGAGCAGCAGGGGCACCACGAAGGCATTGCGCCGGTTGCGGCTCTGCCACAGGGGCACCGCCAGCACCGCCGCCACCGCGGGCAGGAAGGCGATGTCCAGCAACGCCGCCGGCAACGCCGGCCCGGTGAGTTGCAGAACCCGCCCGGCCAGCCAGAGAGCCACCAGCGCCGCCAGGGCGCCGCCGGCGGGCGTCGGCCGTCCGGTCCAGTTGCGCACGGCGGTGAGCAGGAATCCGGAGATCACCGCCGGTGCGAAGCCGAAGACCATCTCGTGGGCGTGCCAGGCCATGCCGGGCAGGGGCGCGTCCAGCACCAGCCACCCGCGATAGGCGGCGAACCAGGCCGGAATCGCCACGGCCGCGAACAGGGCGGCGGCGACGTAGAAGGGGCGAAAGCCGATGGAGAGGAAGGCTCGGTTCATGGGCGAGAGGTCAGGGCTTTTTGCCGAGGAGGTAGTCTCTGAGCGCCACGGCCTCCGGGTGAGCGGCGAGCTCGGCGAAGTAGCGTTCGCGAAACGCCTGCCATTTGTCCGGATCGTGGCCGAACCACTGCCGCAGCTTCCTGGAGGGCGCCACCTCCCGGACCCACACATCGGCTCGCAGGGCATCCTTCCTGATCCCACGCGGCCAGACGCCGTCCACCAGGATTCGGCAGCCGTCGGACTCGGCCGGCGGCTCGTAGGCGCGCTTCACCCCGAGTTTCGGCGCGCCCATGGCACCTCAACGGGCGGCGGCCGTGGCGGTGTCCGGGGCCGCGGCCTCCGCGTGGGCGAGCAGGTGAGCCATCAGCGCGTCGATGCGCCGGCGCCAGGCGGCGTCCCAGGCGCTCGACCAGGTGTCGCCGGCGGCGGCTTGCACGGCGTCGTGCACGGCCTCCAGCAGGGGCCGGTACAGATCCGGGGAAACCCCGTAGGAGGCGTGATTGGCAGTCTCGAACTGCAGGTAGCCATCCGGCAGATCGCCCGGGGGCGTCATCAGCAGGTTGAGCACTTCCTCCATCATGCGTCCCTGCATGTACGGGTCCACGTGGCTCATGAGCCGTTCCGCCTCGGGGCACCGGGCGTAGTAGCGGCGATAGACGTCGGCGGTGATGTCGCCGCTCTGCTCGGCGGCCGCTTCGAACGACTCGAGCACCGGATCGGTCATGTCTGAGCTCCTACAGCGGATGCACCCGAACCGGCAGGTCCGCGATGCCGCGAATGAAGTTGTTGGGCAGCCGGCGCGGCTCCCCCACCACCTCCACCATGCGGAAGCGCCGCTGGATCTCCTCCCAGAGCACCCGTAGCTGCAGCTCCGCCAGGCGATTGCCCATGCAGCGGTGGATGCCGAAGCCGAAGGCCACGTGCTGACGGGCGTTGGGGCGGTCGATGATCAGCTCCTCGGGCGCGTCGAACACCGACTCGTCCCGGTTGCCGGAGATGTACCACATCACCACCTTCTCGCCGGCGCGGATGGTCTTGCCGCCGAGCTCCGTGTCCCGGGTGGCGGTGCGGCGCATGTGGATCACCGGGGTCTGCCAGCGGATCATTTCCGCCACCATGTTGGGGATCAACTCGGGGTGTGCCCGCAGCTTGTCGTACTGCTCGGGGAAGCGGTTCAGGGCCAGCACCCCGCCGCTGATGGAGTTGCGGGTGGTGTCGTTGCCGCCGACGATGAGCAGCAGGATGTTGCCCATGAACTCCGTGGGCCGGCTCAGCATGTCCCGGGTGGATTCACCATGGGCGAGCATGGAGATGAGGTCGTTGCCCGGCGGCCGTGACGCGCGCTCGTGCCAGAGCGATGCGAACGCTTCCACGCACTTCCCCAGTTCCTCCGCCCGCTTGGCCGGCGGCAGCCCGGCCTCGCCCATGATCTGCGGCGACGAGGTGGTGACGTCCGACCAGTGCACCAGCTTGCGGCGCTCCTCGTAGGGGAAGTCGAACAGGGTGGCGAGCATGCGGGCCGTGAGCTCGATGGACACCCGATCCACCCAATTGAACGTTTCGTCCACGGGGAGGTGCTCGAGGATGTCCACGACCCGCTCGCGGATGACGGGCTCCAGGCGGGCCAGGTTGGTGGGCGCCACCGAGGGCGCCACGGTCTTTCGCTGCTGGTCGTGGCGCGGCGGGTCCATGGCGATGAAGTTGTCCAGCCGGACCTCCGGCTCCGCGTCCTGCTCCGCGATGGTGATGCCGCCGAGCTCCGACGAGAAGAGGTCGTGGTGGCTGTCCACGTACTTGATGTCGTCGAAGCGGGTGACCGACCAGTAGGGTCCGTTGGCGCTCTCGGGGCAGTAGTGCACCGGGTCCTCCCGGCGCAGGCGTTCGAACCAAGGTCCCTGGGTGTCGTTGCCGTAGAGTTCCGCACGGCTCACGTCGATGCGTTCGATGGGGACGCGTGAGGGATCCGGGCCTGCGGAGGGCGTGACCATCGCGGATTCGGACATGACCAGCCTCACCGTATCACTCGATGCGGAAACCTTGGCAGAAGTGGGACGCGTTGTCATCACTCCGGAGATGCGGGACAGTGACCGCCTGTCGGGCCGGGAAGAGCGATCCGCGTGAGCCCAGGGCTTCGCTGGTATCTGGTGAGCACCGCCTGCGCGTTGATCCCCGCCGGCGTGCAGCTCGTGCTGTTTCCCTACCTGCTGGTGGTTCGTCTGGAGGCGTCTCCGGCCCGGGTGGGCCTGGCGCAGATGGCCGCTGCGCTTCCCATGTTGCTGCTCTTGCTGTTCGGGGGCCTGCTGGGAGACCGGTTGGAGCAGCGACGTCTGCTCGTGGTGCTGCACGGAGTCATGGCGCTGCTGCCCCTGGCGCTGGCAGCCCTGATCGGGGCGGGGCAACTGGGGTACCCGGCGGTGCTGGCCTGGGCCGTCGCCAGCGGGGTGTTCGCCGCCCTGGCGCTGCCGCCCCGGGACGCACTGCTGAACCGGGTGGCCGGTGACGACGTGCAGCGGGGGGTGGCCGCCGTGGTGGGTGTGCAGCTCGCGGCCCAGGTGCTCGGCTTCCTGCTCGGCTCCGGCGCCGACCGCGTCGGCGTGGTGCCGCTGCTCCTGGCGCAGGCCGGCATACTCGTGGCGGCCATGCTGACCACGGCGTCCATTCCCGCCGATCCGCGGGGAGCCGCGCCCGCGGGGACCGGGCGGTTCGGCCGCCCGGCGCGGGCGGCGTTGACGGAGCTGGCAGAGGCGGCCGCGGTAGCGCGGCGCTCCCCGCTCATCGCGCCGGCGCTGGTACTGGCGTTCGCCGTGGGGCTGCTGTTCGCCGGAACCTTCATGGTGCTGCTGCCTCTAATGGTGCGGAATTTCTACGGCGGCGGATCGGTGGCAATGGGGGCCGCCTTCGGGGCGGCGCTGCTCGGCGCCGCCAGCAGCGTGGCGGCACTGTTCTGGCGGGGCAGCGTGACGCGGCCGGGGCGCCCGGTGCTGATGGCCGGGGGCATGAGCGCGGCGGCCCTGGGCCTGCTGGCCCTGGAGTTACCCGCCGCGGCCTTCTACGCGGCCCTCTATCTGTGGGGCGCGGGCGGCGGTGTCAGCGTCGCCGTGTCACGGGGCATGGTTCAGGCCGCCGCACCCGAATCCTACCGGGCGCGGCTGCTGGCCCTGTTCGCCGCGGGCGTCATGGGCGGCGTGCCGCTGGGCTCGTTGCTGGTGGGGTGGAGCGCAGAGCTTCTCGGCTTGCGTGGCGCGGTGCTGGTTCCTGTGGCGGGTATGCTGCTGGTGCTGGCGGCCCTCGGTCTGGGCTCGCGGTTGTGGTGGCTCGAGCAGCCGGGCGTGAAGCCGGCACCGGCCTGAGCCGTCGCGCGGCAGCAGGTTTTTTGGCAAACTCCCGGCTCCAACCGGGAGCGTTCCCTCCCGGCGTTGACCGGGATCGGTTCTCAGAGGGCTCCTCATGGAAGACGTCTCCCGCCTGATCGAGGCCTACGCCACGATCATCGGAGAAATCGACGATGTCACCAGGCCGGGTGTGCTGGATACGCCCGTGCGTGCCGCGAAGGCCATGCGCTTTCTCACCCGCGGGTACGACCAGACCCTCGAGGAGGTGGTGAACGGGGCGCTGTTCCCGGCGACGAACCGGGAGATGATCGTGGTCCAGGACGTGGAGCTCTACTCCCTGTGCGAGCACCATCTGTTGCCGTTCATCGGCAAGTGCCACGTCGGCTACATTCCCAACGGCCAGGTGCTCGGGTTGTCCAAGGTGGCCCGGGTGGTGGACATGTTCGCCCGCCGCCTGCAGATCCAGGAAGAGCTCACCTTTCAGATCGCCGACGCGCTGCAGCAGGTGACCGGCGCCGAGGACGTAGGGGTCATCATCGAGGCGCAGCACCTGTGCATGATGATGCGCGGGGTGGAGAAGCAGAACTCACGGATGAAGACCTCGGCCATGCTGGGGGCATTCAGGGAAAACGCAGCGACGCGCTCGGAGTTCCTCAATCTGCTGAAAGGCTGATCCCGCCTACGCGGCGCCGGTGGTCAGTCGTGGGCCGCGGGCCGCCCCGCCAGCCTCACGAGCCCCAGCACCGCGAGATACAGGAATGCCAGCGGGGTGAGAAACAGCAGCATCAACGGCCACAGGTTGGATCCCGCGAGCAGCGCGAAGATCGTGTAGAGCCCGAGCGGAATCATGAGCACCAGCGGCACCAGCGCGGCCTTGCGCCAGCCGCCGCTGAAGCGGGACAGCATGTAGACCTGCAGGACGACGTACGCCGGGATGGACCAGCCCATGAGCAGCACGAGGAAGCTGCCACCGTCCCCGCCGGCGGACGTCTGAGCCCGCACCGCCTGGCGCACCATGCCCTGCTGCTCCGCGCTCAGCCGTGCCACCCACTCCGGCGCGGGCCGCGTCGCCGCGCGCGAGCCTCGTTCCCAGTAGAGGGACACCGGCTGCGACAGCACGTCCAGTTCCTGCCACCCCTCGTCGTGCACCTTCACCCGCACCTCGTCCAGGTAACCCGGCTCGTAGGGTTCCAGCCAGACGATGGCCTCGCCCGCGCCTGCCGGATACACCGGCGCTGGGTTGGTGCGTGCCGCGGGGCCGGGTGAGCCGTTGGCGTAGCCGGCCACCGAGAACCGTAGCGGGACGTCGCTCTGGTAGGTCAAACGCACGGAGAGCGGGTCGCCCTGGATCAGGGAGGACGACCCCTCCGGGTCCACGGCGGCGATGCGGACGTCGACCTGGGCGAGTACCGCAGGCGAAACGCAGGCCAGCGCCGCCAGCAGCCAGCGCAGCCCGGCGCGCCGCGGGCCCGCGGTCGCGGTGCCATCGAGCGCTGGAGAAGCCTGACGACGGTGCACGGCGAGTCTACGGTCGTTCATGTTTTCAGCATAGCCGACACGCGTGGCCGCGCCACGATGCCCGGATGCATCCGCCTCGGGGCTGTGTCATCCTACCCGGCTATCGAAGATTCTTCGCAGGAGAGCGGCATGAGCAACCATCGCAAGTTCTACATCGACGGCCAGTGGGTGGATCCCGTTGGCAAGGACACCATCGACGTGATCAATCCGGCGACGGAAGAATCCATCGCCACCATAGCGCTGGGCGGCAAAGAGGACGTGGACCGCGCGGTGGCCGCCGCGAAAAAGGCCTTCGAGAGCTTCTCTCAAACCAGCCTCGAGGAGCGGGCGGCCCTGCTCGAGCGGATCATCGAGGTGTACAAGGCGCGAATGCAGGACATCGCCGCCACGGTCTCCCAGGAGATGGGCGCTCCCATGAGCCTGGCGACGGCCGCCCAGGCCCCCGCCGGACTCGGCCACCTGATGTACTCGCTGAACACCCTGAAGGAGTTCCCGTTCGAGGAGCAGGTGGGCAAGAACCTGATCGTACGCGAGCCCATCGGTGTGTGCGGGCTGATCACGCCCTGGAACTGGCCGCTGAACCAGATCACCGCCAAGGTGGGCCCGGCCATCGCAGCCGGCTGCACCATGGTGCTGAAGCCTTCGGAAGTAGCACCGCTGAACGCGCTGATCTTCGCCGAGGTGATGCACGAAGCGGGTGTTCCGGCGGGTGTCTTCAACCTCGTCAACGGCGACGGCCCCACCGTGGGGGTGGCCATGTCGTCGCACCCGGACGTGGACATGATGTCCTTCACCGGCTCCACCCGGGCGGGCATCTCGGTGGCGGAGAACGCCGCGAAGACGGTGAAACGGGTGGCTCAGGAGCTCGGCGGCAAGTCGCCGAACCTGATCCTCGACGATGCCGACTTCGCCAAGGTCATCGCCCGGGATACCTTCGGGGTGTGCATGAACACCGGGCAGTCGTGCAACGCGCCCACCCGCATGCTGGTGCCGTTGTCGCGGATGGAAGAAGCCGCGGCCATCGCCAAGGCGACTGCAGAGCAGATCAAGGTGGGCGATCCCAGCGATCAGGCCACCCAGATCGGCCCAGTGGTCTCCGCCGCTCAATTCGAGAAGGTGCAGGCCCTCATCCAGAAGGGCATCGACGAGGGCGCGAAGCTCGAGTGCGGCGGCGTGGGCCGGCCGGACGGGCTGAACCGGGGCTACTTCGTCAAGCCCACCGTGTTCTCCAACGTCACCAACGACATGACCATCGCCCGGGAGGAAATCTTCGGGCCGGTGTTGTCGTTGATCGGTTACAAGGACGAGGACGACGCGGTGCGGATCGCCAACGACACCGTCTACGGCCTCTCCGCCTACGTGAGCTCCGGTGACCTCGAGCACGCGGCACGGGTGGGCCAGCGGATTCGCGCGGGCAACGTGCACCTGAACGGCGCCGGCGTGGACCCGGGCGCGCCGTTCGGCGGCTACAAGCAGTCGGGGAACGGCCGCGAGTTCAGCAAGTGGGGCCTCGAGGAGTTCCTGGAGACGAAGGCGCTGCTGGGCTACAGCGCCGCCTGAGCCGTTGGCGGCCGAGGCCGCTCATCTCGAGTCGGGGCCGATGCGTCGGCCCCGCATTTCCACGCCGCGCGCAGGCGGCATACCTCATTGCCGCGTTGATGGGGGCCGGTGAGAATCGGAGCCCCCGCAACGACGGCAGATCCATGACGACGCGCAACTTCCGTTACCTGTTCGAGCCGAGGTCGGTGGCCCTGGTGGGCGCGAGCCGGCGGCCTGGGTCGGTGGGCGCGGTGATCGCCCGCAATCTGCTCCGCTCCGGCTTCGACGGCCCGGTGCTGCCCGTGAACCCGCGGTACGAATCCGTGGAGGGCGTGCTGGCCTATCCCGACGTGGAGAGCCTGCCGCTGGTGCCAGACCTCGCGGTGATCGCCACGCCCGCGGACCAGGTGGCAGGCATCGTCGGCGCCCTCGCCGAGCGGGGCACCCGGGCCGCGGTGGTGATCAGCGCCGGGTTCGGCGAAGGGTCCTCGGAGGCGGGGGCGCGCCACCAGCGTGCTCTCCTGGAAGCGGCGCGGCCGAGCCTGCTGCGGCTGGTGGGGCCGAACACCATCGGTATCCTGGCCCCCCGCCGGGGCCTCAACGCCAGCTTCGCTCACCTGTCGCCGCAGCCGGGCCACCTGGCATTCGTGACCCAGTCCGGAGCCGTGGTGACCTCGGTGATCGATTGGGCCCAGCCCCGGGGCATCGGCTTTTCCCATCTGGTCTCGCTGGGGGGCATGCTGGACGTGGATTTCGGCGACATGCTCGACTATCTCGCCAGCGACGACGACACCCACGCCATCCTGGTGCACATCGAAGGCATCACCCATGCCCGCAAGTTCATGTCCGCGGCGCGGGCGGCGGCGCGAACCAAGCCGGTGCTGGTGGTGAAGTCCGGCCGGATGCCGGGCAGCGCCAAGGCCGCAGCCTCCCACACGGGGGCGCTGGCGGGGGCCGACGAGGTGTACGAGACCGCCTTCCGCCGCGCCGGGATGCTGAGGGTGGCGGATCTGGAGTCGCTGTTCGCGGCGGTGGAAACCCTGGCGGACGCGCCGCCGCCCCAGGGGCCGCGGCTGGGGATCGTCACCAACGGCGGCGGCCTCGGGGTCATGGCGGCCGACGAGCTGCTGCGCCAGGGCGGCCGCCTGGCGGAGCTCTCCGATGAATGCATCGCGGAGCTGGACCGGGTGCTGCCCGCCACCTGGTCCAAGCAGAACCCGGTGGACATCGTCGGCGATGCGCCGCCGCACCGCACCGCGGACGCCATGGAGGTGATGCTGCGGCACCCGGACGACATGGACGGCCTCCTGGTCATCAATTGCCCCACCGCGGTGGCGTCGCCGGAGGCCTGTGCCGCCGCGGCGGTGGAGCGGCTGGCGGGGCGGCGCCCGGAGATGCCGGTGCTCACGAGCTGGGTCGGGGAAGCCAGCGCCGCCGCGGGGCGGCGGCTGCTGAACGAGCACGGCTTCGCCACCTACGAATCCCCCGGCCAGGCGGTGCGGGCGTTCATGCAGCTCGTGGACTACCGGCGGCGCCAGGAGATTCTGCGCCAGGTGCCGCCCTCCGTGCCGGAGCAGTTCGAGCCCGACCGTGCGGCCGCCCGGCGCATCGTCGACGCCGCTTTTAGCGGCGCGGCCGCGCTGCGCGGCGCGGCCGCTCTTGGCGACGCGGGCGCTTCCAGCGGCGGGGAGGTCTGGCTGGGGGAGGCGCAGGCCAAGTCGCTGCTGGCGGCCTACGGCGTGCCCGTCACGGCCACCCGAATCGCGGCCAGCGCCGAGGAGGCGGGAGCGCTCGCCAAGGAGTTCGGCGTGCCGGTGGCGCTGAAGATCGCCTCCCCGGACATCCTGCACAAGTCGGACGTGGGCGGGGTGATGCTGAACCTCCAGGGTGCGGCGGCGGTGACGGAGGCGGCGCGCCGCATGCAGGAGCGCCTCGCCGCGACGCTGCCGGACGCGGACCTGCAGGGCTTCACGGTGCAGCCCATGGCGGATCGGCCGGGTGCGTTCGAGCTCATCGTCGGCGCCAGCGTGGACCCCCAGTTCGGCCCGGTGCTGCTGTTCGGGCAGGGAGGGACGGCGGTGGAGCTGATACGGGACCGGGCCCTGGAGCTGCCGCCGCTCAACATGAGGCTGGCCCGGTCGCTCATGGAGCGCACCCGCATCCATGCCCTGCTTCAAGGTTACCGCGACCGTCCGGCGGTGGACCTGGAGGCGCTGGCCCTGACCCTGGTCCGGATCTCTCAGCTCGTCATCGACGTGCCCGAGGTGGCGGCGCTGGACATCAACCCGCTGCTGGCGGACGAGCACGGGGTGCTGGCCCTGGACGCGCGGATTCAGCTCGCGCCGGCGGAGACGCGTCGCCCCCTGGCGATCCGGCCGTATCCGCGGGAGCTCGAGCAGACCCTCGAGCTCCCCGACGGTACTCGGACCTTCCTGCGCCCGGTGCTGCCCGAGGACGAGCCCGCTCTGCAGTCGGCATTCCGCTCCCATGATCCCGAGGCGGAGGTGGTGCCGGAGCCGATGCGCCGGCAGATCCTGGCCGCCCGCTTCACCCAGATCGACTTCGATCGGGAGTTGGGCCTGGTGGCCACGGAGCCGGGAACCCCGGGCACCACGCCCGTTCACGGGGCCGCCCGGCTGCTGTCGGACCCGGACCACGTGCGCGGTGAGGTCACGGCGCTGGTGCGTCCGGAGTGGCGTGGACGCGGACTCGGCACGGCGCTGCTCGACTACCTGGTGCGGCACGCGCGGGAACGCGGGCTTTCGGAGGTCTGGGGCGCGGGGGCCCGATCCGACGTGGCGCTGCGTGAGATGTGCCGGACCCTCGGCTTCGAGGAGCACGACGACCCGGAGGACCCGGCCATGGTCCGCTACGTTCTCGGGCTGCAGGAAGGCTGACGTGCGGGAATCGTTCGAATGGACCGATGAGCTGGGGCCCGAGAAGGTGATGGAGCTGTACGACGCCGCCACCGGGCTGCGCGCCGTTCTCGTGGTGGACAACGTGGCGGCCGGGCCAGCCATCGGCGGGGCCCGGATGGCGGCGGACGTCACGGTGGAGGAGTGCGCGCGGCTGGCGAGGGCCATGACGCTGAAGAATGCCATGGCCGGGCTCCCCCACGGCGGCGGCAAGTCCGTGATCGTCGCCGACCCCAACGTGCCGCTGGACGACAAGGAACGGCTCATGCGGAGCTTCGCCCACGCGGTGAAAGACGTGCGCGACTACGTCACCGGACCCGACATGGGCACTGACGAGCACCTGATGGCGTGTGTGCGCGACGTGAACGGACGTGCGGTGGGGCTCCCCCGGGAACTGGGCGGGATTCCGCTGGACGAGATCGGCGCCACCGGCTTCGGCCTCTCCGCGGCCCTGGAGGCGGCCGAGCCGTTCGCTGGCCTCTCCATTCGCGGTGCCCGGGTGGTGGTGCAGGGATTCGGCTCCGTCGGTCGGCACGCGGCCCGGTTCCTCGCCGGGCGTGGGGCCCGCCTGGTCGGGGTCTCCGACAGCCGGGGTGCCCGGGTGGCGATGGATGGTTTCGACCTGGACGCGCTGCTGGCGTGGAAGGCCCAGGGCCACAGCGTTGCCGACTATTCGCAAGGAGAGGCGCTGGCAGCGGACGATCTGGTGGCCGTACCCTGCGACGTCTGGATACCGGCGGCGCGCCCGGACGTGATCACCGCCGCCAACGTGGACCGGCTGGACGCGCGGGTGCTGGCGCAGGGCGCGAACATTCCCGCCTCGGCGGACGCCGAACGGCGGCTGGCGGAGCGGGACGTTCTGGTGCTGCCCGATTTCGTGGCCAATGCCGGCGGGGTGATCTGTGCGGCGGTGGAGTATCGCGGGGGCACCGAGTCCCAGGCGCTGGCCGCCATCGGGGAGAAGATCCGCGCCAACACCGCCGAGGTGCTGGCGCGGTCGGCGAGCGCCGGCGCAACGCCCCGGGCGGTGGCGGTGGCCATCGCCACCGAAAGGGTGCGCCGCGCCATGTCCGTGCGGCGAACCTGGTAACCGCGCCGGGACATGCCGGTGCGCCGGGAGGCCGCGATCACCAGCGCTTGCGCAGCGACAGCTCCGTCAGGTGGGCGTCGTAGGACTCCAGGTCGGCTTCCTGATAGTCGATGCTCCGGTACCCGATCCTCACCGCGTAACCGCCCGCGAAGCCGAGCTCCGCGTGCGCCTCGAGGTCGTCCCGGTCCACCTCGAAGCTGCCGTCGTTGCGGTAATGCCGGGCGCCGCCGCCGAGCCGCAGCCGGTCCGTCACCTGCCACGAGGCCGCTGCATCGAGAAAGTCGGCTCGGCTCTCGTAGTCGATGTCGAAGACCCGGCGGCGCACGAGATTGAAGACGCTCTGGGTGATGTCCCGGTCGGTGGTCACCCGGACTGCACCCAGGCTCAGCAGCAGACGCGGTGCGGTGTAGCTGAGGCGCAGCTCGCTGTGGCGGTGGCGCGCTTCCCAGCCGGTGTTCCCGTTGCGCCGCTCCGTGTGCCTGTGGCTCGCCGCGACGCTCCAGGCCTCGCCCCAGCGATACCGTGCCTGCGCCCGATAGCGGCGCCGGTCGGTGGCCGAGGTGAGCGTGAACGCATCATCGATGCTGGCATCTTCAACCATCAGCTCGAGACCCAGCCCACGGATGGGCGACCACGACAGGTCGACGAAGTAGCCGTCGTGGCCGGTCTGCTCGTCCACCCGCTGCGTCGGCTCGGCCTCCAGCCGGTAGCGCTGCTTGCGCCGTTCGCCGGTCCAGCCGGCAGACGCCCGTAGCGCCGGGGTCAGTGAGGCCTCCACCCCCAGCTCGAGCGCCGTGCTGCGCAGCGTCCAGTCGCTGTGGTCGCTGGTTGCGCCGAAGGTCACGGTGCCGCGCTGGTCCAGATCGCGGTAGCGCAGCCCGGCGACCAGGCGTACCCGTTCCGTGACGGCGTAGCGGCCGTGCACGTCGACCACAGTGGTATCCCGATTCAGATCGCCGCCGCCGGTGGTATCCCGTTCGAGCGGCTCGCCGGCGAACGTGGTGCCCAGGGCGCGTTCGCGGGCGCGGTGACTGCCGTCGAGGTCGGCGCGCGTGACGTTCACGTCCAGCTCGGACCGGGCGTCCGGCTGGACCCGAAGCTGCAGCACGTGCTCCCGGCTGTCGTGGCCCACCGGCTTCTCCAGGGTGAAGCGCGCGAGCTCCGCGGGCGCTTCGGGGTCGGAGCCGGCCGAGAACCCGGGCAGAAAGATCGAGCCGTCGTTGTCGTATTCCCGGTAGCGCTCGGTGATCACCAGGGTGGCAGCGTCGAAGCGGTAGCGCAGGCCGAGCGCCGCGATTCGCAGGCTCTCACGGAGGGGTTGCTCCATCGCGAACTCTTCGCGCTCCACGTCGAGCACGGTGGTGCTGTCGCCACGCTTGCGGTAGCGGTCGTAGCTGGCCTCCACCGCAGCCCGATCCGTGACCGAGAGCTCCACGCGGCCCTGGTCCTGCACCCGGTCGAAATCGAAGCGGTGGAAGTCGCCGCCCGTGGAGCCCTCGGCGCTGGCGTCCTCGGGCGGAATTAGGATGTCGTCGTAGACGTACTCGGAGCGTCGCCGCCGATAGTCGAATCGATAGCGGCCGAACTCGCGCACCGATACCTCGATGCGCTCGTGCGGGTCGCCGCCGAGGTCGAACAGCCCGACGCCGATGTGGTCGGGGCCGGAGCCGGCCCCGGCTCTTTTCACCACGAGCTCCTCCAGGCGAACCCCGTCGTCCAGGTTGACGTGCTGGTCGTACTTGGCGCGGTCGCCGTCAACGCCCACGGCCCGGGCGGTGACCGCGAGCCGTCCGCTCCACCCCGGCGCGTTGGCCGCTGCGCAGTCACCGGTGCCCGGCAGTCCCAGGGCGAGGCACAGCAGGGCCGGAATCCGGGTCATCGCAGGAAGCTCCGGTCGAGGTTGGAGCCGTGGATGGCTGCGTGACAATTGGTGCAGACCGTGTCCAGGTCGAATCGGGGCGGCGCTTCCGCCCCGAACCCGAAGTGGAAGGTCGGCACCACGGCGTGACAGGCGTAGCACAGCTCGCCCACCCGCTGATGGGTGAGCAGGTGCCGGTTCGGGCTGCCGTGGGGCACGTGACACGCCAGGCAGCCGTCGACCCGGGAGGCGGCGTGCTCGAACACGAACGGCCCGTCCTTGTCCGCATGACAGTCGGCACACATGGCCCGCTCGGAACCGATCAGCCGGCGGCTGCGGCCGGGGCCGTGAGGATCGTGGCAATCGGTGCAGCCGACGCTGCCTCGAGCGAGGCGGTGGCTCTCGTTGAACGCGAACTCGCTGAGCACCGGCTGATGGCAGCGTTGGCAGGCGGTGGAAGCGGAGTCCATGGACTCGAAGCCGGGGAGCGGACGGGGCGCGGGGCGAGGGCTGTGAATGCCGTGGCAATTGGTGCAATTCACCCCGGCGCGCCGGTGGATGCCAGCCGGGTGGGCGGTCTCGGAATGGCAGTCGGCGCACACCCGGTCGGCCTCCGCCTGATCGGCGTCGAAGGTGATCATGCCGGCGGGATCCGGTGGTGCCGATGCGTGGGCCGCGCCGTGGCGGTGGCAGGCGCCGCAGCCGGGCCCGTCTTCCGCAATCAGCGCCTCGTGGGGTGAGCCGGCCAGGGTCGACGGCGCCTCGGAATGGCAGCCGGTGCATACCGTGCGGGCGTGGAGGGTGGCGGACAGTACCCATGCCCCGCCAACCGCCACCACGATGCGAATGGCCACGGACCACGTCATCCGTCGGATGTTGCTCCCGGCGCCCGGGTACGTCATTGTGGGATTGCATTTATGGCAAGCAAGCGAACGAGAATCCGGCTCGCCTTCGCGGTGCTGCTCGGGCTGGCGCTGGCGCCCCTCTTGTGGGTGTGGTGGAGCATGGGGCCGCTGCCTCCGGCGGAGCCGGGGGCCCTGCTTCGCGCGCTCGGCCGGGCCGCCGGCGTGGCCGGGCTCACCTGGCTGCTGGTGGCGGTGGCGCTGAGCCTACGGCTGCCGGGCTTCGATCCCTGGTTCGGCGGCCTGCTGCGGCTCTGGCGGATTCACCATCTGCTGGGTGCCGGAAGCTTCGTGTCGTTGCTGGCTCACCCGCTGCTCGTTGCTCTCTCCGCCGCTCCCGATGCTCCCGAGGCCGTTCTGGCCATGCTCACCCCGCCGTGGCGAGAGTGGCCGGTGTGGGCGGGATGGGGGGCGCTGCTGGTCATGATGGTCTTTCTCGCGCCCACGTTCTCGTTCTTCGGCGAGCCGCGCTATCAGCGCTGGAAGATGCTGCACCGGCTCTCCGGCGCGGCGGCGCTCCTCGGCGTGGTCCATGCCCTGGCGCTGGTCCGGACCCTCGAGCCGACCCAGGCCGCGTGGCTGTGGGGCGGCTACGGCGGTCTGGCGGCGCTGGCGTTCGGCTGGCGCGCGGTGCTCTCCCGTTGGATTTCGCGTAAGCCGTACGTGGTCGCCGCGGTCGAGCCGCTGGCGCCCGGGGTGGTGGAACTCACCCTGGAAGGGCCGCCGCTGCGCTTCCAGCCAGGGCAGTTCGTCTACCTCACGCCGCTGGATGCCCATTTGTCGGCGGGTCGCGGCGAGGAGCATCCGTTCTCTCTGGTGAGCGCACCCGGGGAGCGGGCCCTGCGGATCGGCATCAAGGACCTCGGCGATGCCAGCCACGCGCTGATGAGCGTCCGGGTCGGCAGCCGCGCCACCATCGAAGGCCCTTACGGCGATTTCCTGCCCGAGCGTTACGATCGGCCGGCCCTGTGGATCGGCGGCGGCATCGGCGTCACCCCGTTCGTTTCCGCGGCGCGGACGCTGGATCGAGGAGGCTGGCCGGTGGACGTGGCGCTGATCTACTGCGCCAACGATGCGTCGCGGGCGTACTATCTGCCCGGGCTGCGCGCCATCGCCGAACGGAATCCCGGGCTGCGCCTGCACGCCCATCTGTATGCGGACGAGGGGCCGTTGTCGGCGGAATTCCTGCGGGCCCGTGTGCCGGACGTTGCGCGGCGGCGGGTGTACGTGTGCGGCCCCATGCCGCTGCTGGAGCTGGCGGAGCGTCTCGCTCGTGAGCTCGGCGTGGCCGGCAAGGACATCGCTCGAGAGGAGTTCGACCTGTTGTGAAACGATGGATGTACACCTGCTTCGTCGCCTTCTGGGCCAGCGCCATCTCCATCTGGGCGTACGCGATGCTGGCGGCGGGAACGCAGCGGGAACTCGGAACCGGCGGTGCCGGCGTCTCTCTCGAGGAGCTGGCGCGCCACGCCAGCGAGGCGGACTGCTGGATGGCCATCGACGGCGTGGTCTACGACGTCACCGATTACATTCCGCGGCACCCCACCTCGCCCGCGGTCATGACGCCCTGGTGCGGCAAGGACGCGAGCGACGCCTATCGCACCAAAGGCTACGGCCGGCCTCACAGCCCGGCGGCGGACGCCATGTTGCCCGAGTACCGGGTGGGTCCGCTGCTGCCCGACGGGTGAGCCGTCAGTCGTAGCCGATCAGGATCAGCCGGTCGTCCAGCTCGTTCTTGTTGCCCGCCGACTTGGGCGCCACCTCGACGAGGATCTCGCCGAGGCGGGTGAGGGTGGTCTCGAAACCGGCGAAGGTGCGCCCAGCACGCACGGCGGCGACGAAATCGTCCACCAGGCCGCGCCAGCGCTCCGGTGGAACGTGGGCGTCGATGCCACGGTCGGCGAGGATCTCCACGTAGTGCTCCGCCTCGGAGACGAACACCAGCACGCCGGTGTCGCCCACGGTGTGATGCAGGCCCTGCTCGAGGAACTGGCGCCGGGCCATGTTGGCGGCGCGCCCATGGCGCACGGAGCGGGGGATGAGCCGGACCTGCAGGGCCGGCACACGGAAGACCAGGGCCAGCAGCGAGAAGGTGACGAGCTGGGCGGCGACCACGGCATCGGTGCCGAGCGGGGTGAACATGAGCAGGCTCGGCACGGCCAGGGACGCCAGGGCGGCCCAGAGCACCGGGATGTAGCGGTAGTCGTCGCTCTGCGCCGCCAGCACGGTGACCAGCTCGGCGTCCGTGTGCCGTTCCACCTCGGCGATGAGCTCGGCGATCCGTTGCCGTTCGATTTCGCTGATCAATGCCATCTACCAGCCCCCCGAGGCCCCGCCACCGCCGAAGCTGCCACCGCCGCCACGAAAGCCGCCACCGCCGCCACCGCCGCTGAAGCCGCCGCCCCCGCTGCCGAGCAGCGCTCCGCCGAGGAACGCCCTGCGGCGCCCGCGGCGCCCACGGCCGAAGCTCGACAACAGGATCAGCGCCACCAGAATCCAGAAGGCCAGAGCGGACTCCCGCCGCTCGCCCGGCTCCTCGCCGGCGCCGCTCGGCTCGTACTCGCCGCCCAGCGCCGCGATCACGGCGCGGGCTCCTGCCAGCACGCCGGCATCCATGTTTCCCTGGCGGAACTGCGGCAGGATGCGCCCCTGGATGATGTCCCAGGAGACGGCGTCGGTGAGCACGCCCTCGAGACCGTACCCCACTTCGATGCGCACCTGACGCTCGGCAGGCGCCACCAGGAGCAGCGCGCCGGTATCCTCGTCGCGCTGACCGATGCCCCAGTGACGCCCCAGCCGATAGCCGTACTCCTCGATGGCGCGTCCGCCGAGGCTCGGCACCGTGACCACCACCACCTGCACGCCGCCGCTCGAGCGCTCGAGCTCCGCCAGCTCGCGGGAAAGGATCTGCTCCGTGTCGGGGGCGAGCACGTCGGCCGCGTCCACCACCCGTCCGGTTAGCGGCGGAAACGAGTCGTCCTCGGCGGCGTGGGCGACGACAACGGCCAGGGCGAGCGAGCAAGCCAGCAGCAGCGGCTGCAGCCGCGCCCGGGCCGGGACCGGGAAGCGCATCAGAACTCGACTCGCGGGGCTTCCTCTGCGCCGGCCCGGGCCTCGAAGGTCTCCCGGATGGGCAGGTCACTGTAGAGCAGGCCGTGCCAGATGCGGCCGGGGAAGGTGCGGATCTCGGTGTTGTAGCGCTCCACCGCCTGGATGTAGTCGCGGCGCGCCACGCTGATCCGGTTCTCGGTGCCCTCGAGCTGGGACTGCAGGGCGAGGAAGTTCTGGTTCGACTTCAGGTCCGGGTAGCGCTCCACCACCACCATGAGCCGCGAAAGGGCGCTGGTGAGCGCCTGCTGGTTGGCCTCGAAGGCTTGAAGCGCCTGGGGATCGTTGATGATGTCGGCATCCACGTTCATCTGGCCCACCCGGGCCCGGGCCTCCACCACCGCCTGGAGGGTCTCGCGCTCCTGTGTGGCGTAGCCCTTCACCGTTTCCACCAGATTGGGCACCAGGTCCGCGCGGCGCTGGTACTGGTTCTCCACCTGCGCCCAGCCCGCCTTCACCGCCTCGTCGTAGGTGGGAATGGCGTTGATGCCGCAGCCGGCCAGCCACGCCGCCGTGCAGACGACGAACAAGGCGCGGGTCGCACCCCTCATCATTCGCTCTCCAACCGAATCTGCTCTGCTCCACTATGGGGGCGGTGGCAGCGGCCTGCAAGAGCGTCAGCCGGCAGAGGCGGCCCGCGTGTCGAGGAAGTGGTAGTCCTCCGGATTCGGCACCCGGGTCTGCTTCCAGAACTCCACCAGGGTGAACGGCCAGTTCTGGGTCACCCGGCCCTTGTCGTTCTTGTACCAGGTCGGCACGTTGGCGGCGCCCCAGGCCATATCCAGATTGCCTTCGTCGATCCGCTTGTTGTAGGCGTCGTGGACGTCCTGCCTGCAGTCCAGGGCCGCATGGCCCTGATCGAGCAGCAGGCGGATGCAGCCCAGGATGTAACGCACTTCGCACTCGGAGAAGAAGACGATGCTGCCGTTCACCACGATGTTGGTGTTGGGGCCGTAGCAGCAGAACAGGTTGGGAAAGCCGGGGATGGTGATTCCGAGATACGCCCGGGGGTCGCCGTCCCAATGCTGCTGCAGATCCAGGCCGCCGCGGCCGGTGACCTTCATGGGCCAGAGGAACCGGCTGGCCTGAAAACCGGTGCCGTAGATCAGCACGTCGGCGTCGTAGCGGGCGCCGCTCTCGGTGACCACCCCCGTCTCGGTGATCTCGGCGATGGGATCGGTGACGACCTGGACGTTGTCGCGCTTCAGCGCCCGGATCCAGTTGCCGTTGTCGAACAGGATCCGCTTGGCGCCCGGCGGGTACTGGGGAATGGAATTCGCCAGCAGGTCCTGGTCGCCGTCGCACAGCTCGGTGATCCAGTCGGCGAGGACCTGCCGGAGCTGGTCGTTCTCCGGGCTGATGGCGTGGTTCCGGTCGTTCCAGGACGGGTCCTTCTTCACCGCGAACAGGATCCCTTCCGCCGAGTTCCAGAACATCGCGAAGCGATACCACTTCTGGTAATAGGGCACGTGATTGAGCAGCCAGTGCATCTCGGCGGGCACGTCGTCGTGGTACGTGGGCACCGGGGCCATCCACGGCGGGGTGCGCTGGAAGATTGTGACCTGATCGGCCACCTTGGCGACCTCCGGCGCGAACTGGAAAGCGCTGGCGCCGGTGCCGATCACCAGGATCTTCCTGCCCGTGAGGTCGTGCTCGTGCTCCCACTCGGTGGAGTGGAACGAGATGCCCCGGAACCGTTCCATGCCGGGAATGTCCGGCCACTTGGGCCGGTTGAGCTGGCCCACGGCGCTGATCACCGCGTTGGCTTCGAGCACCTCCTCCCCGCCGTCGGAGGTCTTCACGGCCACCTGCCAGGTGCCGGTGGCGTCGTCGAAGCGCGCGTGGGTGACCTCGGTGCCGAAGCGGGTGTGGCGCTTGAGGTCGTAGTCCACGGCCACCTGGTCGAAGTACTCCCGCAGCACCCGCTGGGGCGAGTAGTACTGGGGCCAGTCCGCGGGACGGAAGCTGTAGGAATAGATGTGGTTGGGGCTGTCCACCCGGCAGCCGGGATAGGTGTTCTGGTACCAGGTGCCGGCCACGTCCTCGTGGCGCTCGATGATCTCGAAGGGGATGCCGGCTTCCTGCAGGCGGATGGCGGCGAGCAGCCCGGACATGCCGGCGCCGATGACGATGACCTTGAACGCCTGCCGGCGGTGCTCGGGAATCCGCTCCAGCCCTTCGGGTTTGTACGGGTCCTCGCCGTTCAGCATCAGCTCGGCCTGGAGGAACTCGCCGTAGTCCGGCGAAAGTTTCTGGCCGACGATGAAATCCACCATCTCCGAGACCACGCCCCGGTCGGGAACCGCCGGCAGCGCGGCGCCGTCGCGCAGCTTCTTCAGCGCGTCCAGCGCCAGTGCCCGAATGCGCGCCTGATCCTCCGGGGCGATGTTGCCCTGCTCGTCGCCGAAGAAGGTGAGCTCCGGGCGCACGGGCCCCCGTATCAGGTCCGGGTCGCCGGTGATGTGCACCAGGGCGCACATGAGGGCCGGGATGTGGGCGTGTTCCAGGGCCCGGGCGATGAACTCGTCGTCCTCGGTGATGGGGTCGATGTGCTGAAGCGGTTGGATGGTCATTTCGCGTTCTCCCCTTCGTGCCACGCGGAATTTAGAACATGGTATAACACAGAGTTTTGGGTGGGAGCGACAGATGAAGGAGTTCGGCAATCGGCTCGGGGTGGTCACCGGCGCCGGCAGCGGCATGGGCCGGGAACTGGCGGTGCAACTGGCGAAGAGCGGGTGTCACCTGGGGCTGTGCGATGTGTCCTGGGACAACCTGGAAGAAACCAAGGCGCTGTGCGGGGACGCGGTGAACGTCAGTATCCACGCCTGCGACGTCTCCGACGAGGCGCAGGTGCTGGCCTTCCGGGACGGGGTGCTGGCCGCCCACGACACCGACCACGTGCACCTGCTGTTCAACAACGCCGGCATCGGCGGCGGCGGCAGCTTCGTGGCCGATTCGCGGGAGGAATGGGAGCGGACCTTCGGGGTGTGCTGGTTCGGCGTCTACTACTGCGCCCGGGCGTTCCTGCCGCTCCTGGTGGCCGCGGAGGAAGGGCACATCGTCAACACCTCCAGCGTCAACGGTTTCTGGGCCAGCCTCGGGCCGGGCGTTCCGCACACGGCCTACAGCGCGGCGAAGTTCGCGGTAAAGGGATTCTCCGAGGCGCTGATCAACGACCTCCGGGGCAACGCGCCCCACGTTCGGGTGTCGGTGGTGATGCCCGGGCACGTGGGTACCTCCATCGCGCTGAACACGGCGCGGGTGCTGCGGGGCCGGGATGCCGCCGCCATGACCGCCGAGGAGGTGGCCGAGGTGCGCGCCCGCATGGTGGCCCGGGGGCTGCCGGTGGACAACGTCCCTGACGATCACATCCGCGCGGCCATCCACCAGCAGGCCCTGGATTTCCGGGACAAGGCACCCCTAACCGCCGCCCAGGCGGCGCAGATCATCCTGGAGGGGGTGCGCGAGGGCCGCTGGCGCATCCTGGTGGGCGAGGACGCGGTGGCGCTCGATGCTGCGGTGCGGGCAGCCCCCGAGGAGGCCTACGAGCCGGAGTTCACCCAACGGATCCGCGATCTCGGGTTTCTCGGCGGCGCGCTGGGCGGGGAGCGGTCGAGCGACTGATCCCGCCGCCGGTGGGGTCGGGTGGCAGAGCCCGGGTGCGACCGATAAGCTTTCGGGCTCCAGTGAGTTTGTGCGGACATTGAGGGGAACCTGGATCATGAGCAGCGACCGATTCGACCACTGGCAGAAGATCACCGAGAGCGACGCGGAGATCGCCCGCGCGCTGGAGGCGGCGCACATCCCGTCGCTGATGGCCGCCATGGTGCACCTGACCGGCGATCTGCGGCTGCTGCGCGGCGACATTCAGCCCAGCGGCGAGTTCTTCGGCGACCCGCAAGCCGGCATCACCCCGGAGCAGCAGGCGCGGGCGCGGGCCCTGGCACTGGACGCCCTGCGCGCCTACCGCGACGGCGGCTGCGTGCGCCCGCCCATGCCTTCGGAGGACACCATCCTGGAGACGATGAGCTTCGTCACCGGGGAGGAGATCCCGGACGAGTACCTGGAGTTCCTCATCTCCGAGCTGTCGCTCAGGGGCGAGGACCCGTACGGCCAGCCCGGCATCGAGGCCATTCCGGATGCCGTGAAGGAGCGCTTCCGGGTGCTGGTGATCGGCGCCGGCATGTCCGGGATTCTCGCCGCCATTCGCCTGAAAGAGGCGGGGATTCCCTACCTGGTGGTGGAGAAGAACCCGGACGTGGGCGGTACCTGGCTCGAGAACACCTACCCGGGGTGCCGGGTGGACAGCCCCAATCACACCTACTCGTACTCCTTCGAGCCCAACGACTGGCCGCAGCACTTCTCCGACCAGAAGACGCTGCTCGGCTACTTTCAGCGGGTGGCCCGGGAGTACGGCATCCGCGACGCCATCCGCTTCGAGACCGAGGTCGAGGAAGCCGCCTTCGACGAGCAGAGCGGTCTGTGGCGGGTGACCGTGAAGGGGCGGGACGGCAGCCGGGAGACGCTCGAAGCCAACGCCATCATCAGCGCGGTGGGCCAGCTCAACCGGCCACGGCTGCCCGACCTACCGGGCCGCGACAGCTTTCGCGGGCCGGCCTTCCACTCCGCCCGCTGGGATCACGACGTGCCCCTGGCGGGCAAGCGGGTGGCGGTGATCGGCACCGGCGCCAGCGCCTTCCAGTTCGTGCCGCGCATCGCGGAGGAGGCGGGCCAGGTGACCGTGTTCCAGCGCACGCCGCCGTGGATGAGCCCCACTCCGGAATACTTCGAGGAAATCCCCCCCGAGAAGCACTGGCTGCTCAATCACGTGCCGTACTACGCCAAGTGGTACCGGTTCTGGATGTTCTGGCGTACTGCCGAGGGACTCTTGGCAGCGGTCAAGCGGGATCCGGCGTGGAACGATCAGACCCGCTCGGTGAGCGCGCGCAACGACGAGCTGCGGCAGCTTCTCACGGCCTACGTCGGCGAGCTGTGCGGCGGTGACCGGGATCTGCTGGAGAAATGCATCCCCCAGTACCCGCCCGCGGGCAAGCGCATGCTGCGCGACGACGGCACCTATCTGCGGGCGCTCCAGCGAGACAACGTGGAGCTGATCGCCGATCCGGTGGCGGAGATCACGGAGACGGGGCTCGTCACCGAAAGCGGCCGGAGCATCGAGGCCGACGTGATCATCTACGGCACCGGGTTTCAGGCGAACAAGTTTCTCTGGCCCATGAAGATCCGCGGGCGCGGCGGCGTGGAGCTCCACGAGCATTGGGACGGCGACCCCCGCGCCTATCTCGGCATCACCATCCCCGGCTTTCCCAACCTGTTCTCCTGTTACGGCCCCAACACCAACATCGTGGTGAACGGCAGCATCATCTTCTTCTCCGAGTGCGAGATGCGCTACATCCTGGGCTGCATAAAGCTGCTGCTGGAGGAAGGCAAGGCGGCGCTGGACTGCAAGCCGGAGGTGCATGACGAGTACAACCGGGAGATCGACGCCGGCAACGCGGAGATGGCGTGGGGCGCGCCGAGCGTGAGTAGCTGGTACAAGAACGAGAAGGGGCGCGTGACCCAGAACTGGCCATTCACGTTGCTCGAGTTCTGGGAGCGGACCAAGGCGCCGGATCCGCGGGATTACGAGTTCGTCGGCGGGGGGGTGAGTTGATCGCTATTCGCTATCCGCTGTCCGCTGATCGCCGATTGCCGATCGCTCAAATCAGCGTTTTTCCCGGCGCTCCGGGCTCTTCGCGCACCAGGCGCGGTACCAGATAGCCCGGGAGGCGGGCGGCCAGCGCGGCGTGGAGGGCGCGGGCCCGGGGCGCGGGGACGTCGAAGTGGGCGGCGCCGCGGACTCGGTCCAGCAGGTGGAGGTAGTACGGCACGACGCCGGCGTCGAACAGCCGTTCGGATAGCGCCGTCAGGGCGTCGACGTGGTCGTTGACGCCGCGTAGCAGCACAGCCTGGTTGAAGACGGGAACGTCGCGCTCGCGCAGGCGGCGGATCGCCGCGCCCACCGCCTGGTCGATCTCGTTCGCGTGATTGGCGTGGATCACCATCACGGGCTTCAGCCGCGTGCCGGCGAGCCAGCCGATCATGGCTGCGTCGACCCGCTCGGGCAGCACCACCGGCAGGCGGCTGTGGATGCGCAGGCGCTGCAGATGGGGGAGCTCGGCGAGGGCCTGTGCCAACTCCGCCAGGCGCCGGTCGGTGAGGGTGAGCGGGTCGCCGCCGCTCAGGATGACCTCAGAGACGTCGCTGTGGCGGGCCAGGTACTCCAGGGCGCCGGCCCAGCGGTCGCCGGAGGCGTTGGCCTGGGCGTAGGGGAAGTGCCGGCGGAAGCAGTACCGGCAATGCACCGCGCAGGCGCCGGTGGCGACCAGCAGGGCGCGGCCGTGGTACTTGTGCAGCACCCCGCCGTGGCGCAGGGCGGCGCGGTCCCCCACGGGATCTTCCAGAAATCCTGCAGCCTCGTCGAGCTCGAGATCCAGCGGCAGCACCTGGCGCAGCAGGGGATCGTGCGGGTCGCCCGGACGCATGCGGGCCACGAACGGCTCCGGCGCCAGCAGCGGAAACAGCGCCGCCGCCCGCCGTGCGGCGGGCAGCAGATCGCGGGGGAGATCGAGCCGCGCGAGCAGAACCTCGGGGTCGCGGATGGCCCGGGCCAGGGTCTGCTGCCAGGGCGCGCGCGGCGAGCGGGGCTCGATGGAAAGCGCCGTGGCCATGGGTCTCAGCCGGCGGAGGTCGCCTCGTCAGCGTCCGGCGGCGGCGCCTTGGCGGTGGCGCCGCCGGTCCAGTGGGAGACGCAGGGGATGCGCGCGCGGTCGCAGCGGTCCGCGTACTTGCGGGCGATCTCCGTGACCTCGTTCATCAGCCCCTGACGCAAGGTGGTGGGCGTGAGGCCCAGCCCCAGAAGCCCCTCGTTGGAGGCGGCGAGATCGTTGCTATCCGCCTCCCGGCGCGGGTTCGGCACGTGCTCGATGGGGACCCCGGTCATCTCGGAGATCATGGTGGCCAGGTCGATGAGCCGGTGCGTCTCGGTGAGCTGGTTCATGATCCGCACCCGGTCCCCCGGCGCAGGGGGATGACTGACGGCCAGGTCGATGCAGCGCACGGTGTCCTGGATGTGAATGAAGGCCCGGGTCTGGCCGCCGCTGCCGTGTACCGTCAGCGGGTAGCCGATGGCCGCCTGCATGAGAAAGCGGTTCAACACCGTGCCGTAGTCGCCGTCGTAGTCGAAGCGGTTGATGAGGCGCTCGTCGAGGCGGGTTTCCCGGGTCTGGGTGCCCCAGACGATGCCCTGGTGCAGGTCGGTGATGCGCACCCCGTCGTTCTTGTTGTAGAAGGCGAAGAAGAGCTGATCCTGGGTCTTGGTCATGTGGTAGATGCTGCCGGGATTGGCCGGATACAGGATCTCCTGCTCCACGTCCTCGCCGTCGTCGTTGGTCATTTTCACGGTGAGGTAGCCTTCCGGAAGCCGCACCCCCACGCTGGAGTAGCCGTACACGCCCATGGTGCCGAGGTGCACCAGGTGGACGTCCTGGCCGCTGTCCACGATGGCGGCCAGCACGTTGTTGGTGGCGTTCAGGTTGTTGTTGACCGTGTAGCGCTTGTGCCACGACGACTTCATGGAGTACGGCGCCGCGCGCTGCTCGGCGAAGTGGACGATGGCGTCGGGCGCTTCCCGGCGAATCAGCGCCAGCAGCCGGTCGTAGTCGGCGGCCACGTCCAGGCGCTCGAATCGGAGCCCCCGGCCGGTGAGCTCCTTCCAGGCCTGGATGCGCACGCTGGGGGTCTGGATGGGGGTGAGGGACTGGACCTCCAACTCGTTGTCGATGTTCCGGCGAGACAGATTGTCCACGATGACGATGTCGTGGCCTTTCTGGGAGAGGTGCAGGGCCGTAGGCCAGCCGCAGAAGCCATCGCCGCCGAGGACCAGAATTCTCATGCCGTTTCTCCTTGCAGTCCCGGCGCAGAGAAAGGCACCAGGTTGTTCAAAAACTCGATCACCGATTGATCCCAGGAGTGCTCCAGCGCCCGCGCCCGGCAGAGCTCGGGGTCGATGCCGATGGCGCGTAGCGTGGCGGCGCGCAGATCCTCGTCGAGCACGCCCGCGCCGCTGTCGCCGATGACGTCCAGGGGCCCCTGCACCGGATAGGCGGCCACCGGCACGCCGCAGGCCAGCGCTTCGAGCATGACCAGCCCCAGCGTCTCGGTGCGCGACGGGAACACGAAGACGTCCGCCGCCCGATAGTGGCGCACCAGCTCGTCGCCGCGCCTGGTGCCGAGGAAGCGCACCTCGGGATAGCGGGCCTCCAGCTCGGCCCGCTGCGGCCCGTCCCCCACCACCACCTTGGTGCCCGGGGTGTCCAGACGCAGAAAGTCCTCGACGCTCTTTTCCACGGCGACGCGCCCGACGTAGAGCTGAATGGGCCGCTCGAAGGGCAGCGGCTCCGCCGGACCCGGAGTGAAGATCTCCGTGTCGACGCCGCGCACCCAGCGTACCAGGTTCTCGAAGCCGTGGGACTCCAGCATGGCGCGCAGGGTGGGCGTGGAATACATGGTGGCCGTCGCGCCGCAGTGAAATCGCCGGATGCCGCTGAAGCTCACCCGCTCGGGCAGGCCGAAGCGCATCTTCAGGTACTGGGGGAACATGGTGTGGAACGAGCTGGTGAACGGCAGCCCCCGGCGCTTGAGCCAGGTCCGCGCGGACCAGCCGAGGGGCCCTTCCGTGGCCACGTGCACCGCTTCGGGAGCCACCTGTCGAATGATGCGGCCAACCCGGCCCGGCGTGCACAGGGCGAGACGGATCTCCGGGTAGGTGGGGCAGGGCACGTTGCGGAAGCGGTCCGGTCCCAGCACCTCGACCTCGTGCCCCAGCTCCACGAGCTTGTCGCGCGTGGTGGAGAGCGTTCTCACCACACCGTTGATCTGGGGAAACCAGGCGTCTGTTACGATCAGGAGCCGCACTCGAGTTCTCTGTTCCGCGGTGGCCTTGTGTTCCGCGGTGCGGCCGGGGATGGGACGACCGCGGGTGCGCACGCGCCGGGCTGCACATGTGTGCGGCGCATAGTACCGTTTCGCCTCCGGGTGCCTCAAGCACCCGGCTGGTGCCTCAAGCACCCGGCTGGTGCCTCAAGCACCCGGCTGGTGCCTCAAGCACCCGGCGGTTCGACACTTTTCGCTGCGCCGGTATGATGCACGGCCAACGACAGGGCTGGAGTGGGGCGACCATGGAGGAGATCGGCTGGGAGGACTTCACGCGGGTGGAGCTTCGGGTGGGGCGTGTGATCAGCGCCGAACCGTTCCCCGAAGCCCGCAAGCCCGCCTACGTGCTGCGGGTGGACTTCGGCGAAGAGATCGGCGTTCGCAAGTCGAGCGCGCAGATCACCGACCTGTACCGGCCCGAGGATCTGGTGGGGCGTCTGGTGGTGGGGGTGGTGAACTTCCCGAAAAAGCAGATCGGCCCCCTCATGTCGGAGTGCCTGGTGACCGGTTTCCACGACGCGGCCGGCCGGGTGGCGCTGTGCGTGCCGGACGCCGAAGTGCCGCTGGGCACGAAACTGGCCTGAGCCGAATCATCGGTGCGACAATCGACCTTTCGCTTGGAGGGCACCATGCCCGGGAGATACTCATGACCAGACTCGGCTTCGGCGGCTTCCTGGCGCCGCATCATCCCATCGGCGAGCACCCGACCCTGCAACTGCGCCGGGACCTCGATCTGGCCGAGCACCTGGATCGCCTGGGCTTCGACGAGTTCTGGTGCGGCGAGCACCATTCCACCGGCTGGGAAGTGATCGCCTCGCCGGAGCTGTTTCTCGCCGCGGCCGGGGAGCGCACCCACAACATCCGTCTCGGCACCGGGGTGGTTTCGCTGCCGTATCATCATCCGTTCAACGTCGCGCAACGCATCGTGCAGCTCGACCACATGACCCGCGGCCGGGTGATCTTCGGCACCGGTCCCGGCGCGCTGCCCTCCGACGCCTACATGCTGGGCATCGATCCCATGGTCCAGCGCGATCGTCAGGACGAAGCCATCGGCGTGATCCAGCGCCTGCTGCGCGGCGAGCCGCGTTTCTCCCACGAGAGCGACTGGTTCACCCTCAAGGATGCGGCGCTGCAGCTTCTGCCCCTGCAGGAGGAGCTGCCCATTGCGGTGGCCTCCATGGTCAGCCCGTCGGGCATGACCCTGGCGGGCAAGTACGGTTGCGGCGCGCTCTCCATCGGCTCCATGTCCACCGCCGGGCTGCAGGCGCTGCCCACCCAGTGGAGCTTCGCGGAGGATTCGGCGGCCAAGCACGGCCAGACCGTGGACCGCCGCAACTGGCGGGTGGTGATGAGCTGGCACATCGCCGAGACCCGGGAGCAAGCCCGGGAGCAGGCCAAGCACGGGCTCCTGCGCTGGCACAACGAATACACCGTGGGCACCCTGATGCGCCCCGGGGCGGAGGCGTTCGCGAGCGCCGACGAGGCGGTGGAGCAGATGAGCGACGGCGCCACCGTCATCGGCACGCCGGACGACCTGGTGGACGCCATCCGCCGGATGGTGGAGATCACCGGCGGCTTCGGCACGGTGATCGGCTTCGCCCACGACTGGGCGAACCGGGAGGACACCTTCCGGAGCTGGGAACTGGTGGCACGATACGTGATACCCGAGGTGAACGGACTGCTGCGCACCTATCGGGAATCCAACCGTTACGTGGTGGAGCACCGCGAGGCGTTCGAGCGCGCCGGGCAGGCGGTGATGACGAAGATCATGGAGAACGAGCGGGCCGTGGCCGCGCTTTCGGAAAGCGCCGAAAGCAAGCCCGCCATGCACTCCCACAACGCGCCGGATCTGCGCGATGCGGGGCAGAGGAAAAGCTGACTGGAGGGCGCCGTGAGCGAGATTCGAGCAGTGATGAAGACGAGCCGGGGCGACATCCATCTGGAGCTGTTTCCGGACCAGGCGCCGGTGACGGTGGCGAACTTCGTGAACCTGGCGCGCCGCGGGTTCTACGACGGCCTGAAGTTCCACCGGGTGATCGGCGATTTCATGATCCAGGGCGGCTGTCCCCGGGGCACGGGCACCGGCGGCCCCGGCTACCGCTTCGAGGACGAGTTCGATGCCTCGCTGCGCCACGACCAGCCGGGCCGGCTTTCCATGGCCAACGCCGGGCCCGGCACCAACGGCTCCCAGTTCTTCATCACCCACGTGGCCACGCCGTGGCTGGACGATGCCCACAGCATCTTCGGCCAGGTGGAGGGCGAGGCGGATCAGGCGGTGGTGAACAGCATCGAGCAGGGCGACACCATCGAGTCGGTGGAGCTCAGCGGCGACGTGGACGCGCTGCTCGAGGCCGAGGCGGACCGGGTGGCGGAGTGGAACGAGGCGCTCGACCGCGCCTAGGAAGCGAGCTCGGCCACCACGTGGCGCTCGCGAAGTCGCGGCAGCGCCACCACGAACTCGGATCCTCCGCCCGGACCGGGGCTTTCCGCACGCACGGTGCCGCCGTGGGCGGTGACGATGGAGCGGACCAGGGTCAGCCCCAGGCCGAGCCCGGTCTGGGGATGCCGGTGGTGCTGCTCCGGGTTGCGGAACAGGTCGAACACACGATCCAGCATGTCTCGGGGGATTCCCACCCCCGTATCGCGGACCCGCAGCACCACGCGGTCGTCCTCGGCTCCCGCGCGAATGGTGACGACGCCGCCCGGATCGGTGTACTTGGCCGCGTTGGTCAAGAGGTTCACCGCCACCTGGACCAGCCGCTGGTGATCGCCGAGCACGGGTAACGGAGTTTCCGCCAGGTGCACGCGCAGCCGGTGGCTGCGGCGCTCGAGCAGCGGACGCGCCACCTCAACCGCGTGCTCCACCACCTCCTTGAAGTCGATGGTCTGCTTCTGCACCGTGAGCATGCCCCGGGCCATGCGGGACGCGTCCAGCAGGTCGTCCAGCAGGCGCCGCATGTGGTCCACCTGGCGCGCCATCATCTCCAGCACCTCCGCGTGCACCGCTTCGGGGTCGCGTGCCCGAATGAGGTCCACCGCCGTGGCGATGGGCGAGAGGGGGTTGCGTAGCTCGTGGGCGAGCACGGCGATGAACTCGTCCTTGCGCCGGTCTGCCGCCTCCAGCGCCTGAGCCTGCTGGCGCAGCTTCTGCTCCACCTCCTTGAGCTCGCCGATGTTCCGGGTGATGGTGGCGGCGCCGACGATGCGGCCGGCGGCATTGCGGATCGGCGAGAGGGAGAGGGACACCGCGAGGCGCCTGCCGTCCTTGGTGATCCGCTCGGTTTCGTACTGCTCCAGCACCTCGCCGCGCCGGACCAGTTCCATGAGCCACTGAGCCTCGCCGGCACGGTCGTCCGGGATGATGATGGCGATGGGAGATCCCACCGCCTCGGAGCGGGAGAAGCCGTACATGCGCGCCGCCCCCGGGTTCCACTCGGTGATGATGCCCTCGATGGTCTTCGCCGTGATGGCGTCGGTGGACGAGCGCACCAGGGCTGCCAGGCGCTCGCGCTGCTCCTCGGCCCGCCACTGCTCGCTGATTTCCTCGTTGACCGCCAGCGCCCCGGCGATACGGCCGCCGTCGTCGTGAAACGGCAGAGCCCAGTTGCGGATGATCTTGCGCTCGCCGTCGAAGGTTTCGATCTCGACCACTTCCGCCAGGGACTGCTCGCCCTTCAGGGCCCGGGCCAGCCCCCAATGCTCACCGCTGATGGGCTCGCCGGTGGCCGCCCACCAGGCCCGGTACTCGCCGTACGCCTCCGGACCCACGAACCGCGCGCCGCCCCAGATGCGCTGGGCCGCGGCGTTGCCGAGGATGATTCTGCCGGCGGCATCGGTGAACCAGACACCAACGGGCAGCGCCTCGAGCACCGTGCGCAGCCGCGGAGCGTTCATCGCCAGCAGGTTGCTGTCCGGCGTGGCGGGGTTCAGCCTCACCATGTAGAGGTCGGCCGGGCGCCGCTCGGACAGCGGACTGATCTCGTAGTCCACGAGCTGAGACGACTGATGGTCGCGGCTGCACAGCAGCATCGGACGCGGCTCCACCGGTTCGCCGCGGTGCATCCGGACCAGGGGCCAGGAGTCGAACGGCAAGGGCGTGCGGGTCTCGGGATCGCACACCTCAAAACGCTCGCGGTACTCGGCGCCGGTCATGGTTGCGGGTTGTTCGCCGTCGACACCATGCAGGGCGCGGGCCGCGGGACTCATGGCCACGACGTCGGCGTTGCCGGTCATCACCAGGATGCTCTCGGCGCTGCGCTCGAGCAGCGGCAGGTAGCTTCCGGCCCGGGCCGCGAGCCATTCATGAGAGACCGGTTGCTTCATTCGTCGTCCTCCGCGGAGGGATTACAACATGAACGAGAGCAAGGTGGCGGTGCCGAGAAAGGAGAAGAATCCTGCCACGTCCGTCACGGTGGTGAGAATGATGGAGGACGCCGTGGCCGGATCCTGGCCCATACGGGTGAGCAGGATGGGCACCAGGGCGCCGGCGATCCCGGCGGCGATCATGGAGAGCACCATGGCCGTGCCGATCACCAGGGCGAGTCCCGGGCTGCCGCTCCAAAGGAAGACGCCGAGCCCGCAGGTCACCGCCAGCGCCAGACCGTTGATGGCGCCCACGGCGGTTTCCTTGTTGAGCACGGCGAGCCACTGCCGCAGGCCGATCTCCTTCAGCGCCAGCCCGCGGATGGTCACGGCCAGGGCCTGGGAGCCGGCGTTGCCGGATTGTCCCGCCACCACCGGCAGCAGCACGGCCAGCGCCGTGAACCGGCCGATGAGATCCTCGAACAGCCCCACCACCGCGGCGGCGAGAAAGGCGGTGAGCAGGTTGACGTGCAGCCAGGGCAGCCGCCGCCGCACCGAGAAACCCGGGCTCGACAGCGCCCGCTCGTCGGCGCTCGCCCCGACCATGGTCTGCAGGTCGGCGGTGGCCACGTCTTCGATGGCGCGGAACAGGGTGCGATAGCGCACCACTCCCATCAGGCGGCCATCCGCGTCCACCACGGGCACGGAGTCGAGCCGCGAACGATCGAGCACCTCCACCACGTCTTCCCGGGGCGCCAGAGCGGACACGGCGCCCTCCGGGGGATGCATGAGATCCCGCAGCACCGCATCGGCCGCCGCCAGTGCCAGGTCCTGCAGATCCACGCGGCCGGCGAGCCGGTTGTCCGGGGTGACCACGAACAGCGAGCGCGCCCGGCGCACCGACGACTCCTGGAGCCGCCGCAGGGCTTCGCGCACGGTCATGTCGGCGCGGGCGCCGACGAAGGATCGCTCCATGAGCCGCCCGGCGGAGTTCTCGGGAAAGGCCAGCAGACGTTCCAGATCCTCGCGGCTCACCGGGCGCAGGCCGCCGAGCAGATCGGCGCGCTCGGAATCGGGCAGGTCGCCGAGCAGAGCGATGGCGAGCCGGGGCGAGGCCCGTTCGAGCACGGCGAGCTGCCGCTCCCGCGGCAGGGCGGCGAACACGGATTCGGCCTTGAGCGGGCTCAGGTGCTCCATGGCCACGGCCAGCGCAGCGGGCTCTACCGGGGCCACGGCCTCGGCGAGCGCCCGGTCGGGCAGCGAGTCCAGGGCCGTCGCCGCTTCCGCCGGGTGGCGGCGCGCGTACTCGCTCTCGATGCTGGCGGAGGTGCTCGTCATGACCCGTTGCGCATCCCCAGGAGATCGCCGAGACACGCCCGCATCACCCGGAAGTACTGCTCGGTGAGGGCCGCCAGACTGCCGAGGATGCCGTGCTGCTCGGGTTGCTCGGCCTGCAGCGCCGCCGTGAGCCGCGTCCGGGACAGGGCACCCAGCAGGTGACCCAGATGATCCACCACCGGCAGCTCCGGATGCTCGAGCCACTCGCGGACGTCCCGGGCGGCGACGAGTCCGGTCTCCGCCCGCAGCGGCTCCAGGTGCACGGCCAGCTCGCCCACGGGGCGGTGGCCGGAGCGCGCCAGCAGGGCCTGGCTCAGTCCGAGCATCCCCCGGTAATGCCCCTCCGAATCGATGATCCACACCCGGTCGAGGTGGCCGTAGTCGCCGGCGCGCAGCAGCTCGATGGCCTCCTGCAGCGGGGTGGTCTCGGCGAGGCGGGCCGCCGTGGGATCCACCAGGGCCCCCACCGTCCGCTGCGGGTACACCACCAGCCGTTCCAGGGTCCGGCGCATGTGGCGGATGGGCAGCGCGGCCAGCACCCCCAGGCGGCGGTCGGCGTCGAGGTGCAGCAACAGGGCCAGCGCATCGTCCAACGTGGCCTGTGCCAGCCAGCGGGAGACCTCCTCGTCGCTCTGGGTGGCCAGGAGCTTCACCGCGAGAGGATGGGGCAGCCGCGCGATGACGGCGGCGCCGGCATCCGCGGGCAGCCCGTTCAGGGTGCGAATCAGGGTGTCGTAGTCGCGCGCGGCGAGCTGGCCCGCGAGCTCGTCGGGATGCTCCCGCGCAAACGCGACGGTGAGGGGGCTCGGCTCGGCCATCATTCGCTCACCGGCTCGGCGAGCAGGCGGACCACCCGCCCGTTCGCCAGGCGTGCCGCCGGTATGCTCACCAGGCCTTCTTCGGTGGCGAGGATCAGGCCGGTGCGGTGAATCTCCACCACCACGCCCTGGTCGCCGTCGATGCGCAGGCGCTCGCCGGTGGCGTAGCGGGCCAGCTCCGGCTGGGCCATGAGATTCGCCACGTACTGGCGGGCGCCGAGGGCGAAGGCGATGGAGAGGCCGCCGAGCAGGGAGGCGAGCAGGATCAGCGCGAGCTGGGTGACGAAGGAGACGTCGATGCCGAGCTGCTCGAGCCCGGTGATCACGGCCACGGTCAGCACCGCGGCGTGCACCAGCCGCGGCGCCAGGGCGTCGGCGTTGCCGTGGGTCATGACGCCGGCGGCCACGTTGCGCAGCAGCGCGCCCACCACGTTGCCGATGCCGATGATGAACAGCCCCACCACGAACCGCGGCGCGTAGGCCAGGGCGCCATCGAGCCAGGCGCTGAGCTGACGGATGTCCAGGAGCCGCACGGCGAGCACCACCGAAACGACCAGCACGGTGCCGTAGGCGAGCAGGCCGCAGGCGCGCTGAAACGCCGGGGAGAAAAGAGCCCGCCGCCGTGTTCCGTAGCGGGCCACCAGGCGGTCGGCGAGGAGCAGGGCGCGGCGCACGGCCGTTTCCGCCAGCTTGCCGAGCAGGAAGCCGAGCACGAGCACCACTACCGCGGTGATCTCCGGATGGTAGTCGATCAGCTCGCCCGACATTCCCCTGCCCGCAACGGCCCCTGCCCGCAATGGCGAATGCCGAATGCTACTACAATCCGCGGGACGCTACGGCACCGCCGACGGCGTCGCGGGCCCGGACACGGCCGGGCCGCGCGGACGGGCCGCCGTCGACCCGGGCGCCGCCCTTTGGCAAAATCGCGCGTTTCACTCAACGAGAACCTCTCCATGGTCAACATCACGCTGCCGGACGGATCGGTACGCGAGTTCGAAGGCCCCGTCTCGGGGGACGAGCTGGCGGCCTCGATCTCCAAGTCCCTGGCGAAGGCGGCCATCGCGGTCAAGGTCGATGGCGTGCTGAAGGACGTCTATCTGCCCATCGAGCACGATGCCACCGTGGAGATCATCACCCGGGATTCCAGGGAGGGCATCGAGCTCCTGCGTCACGACGCCGCCCACGTGATGGCGGAGGCGGTGAAGGAGTTGTATCCGGAAACCCAGGTGACCATCGGCCCCACCATCGAGAACGGCTTCTACTACGACTTCGCCCGTGAGCAGCCCTTCACCCCCGAAGACCTGGAGAAGATCGAGGCGCGCATGCGCGAGATCGTCAAGCGCGACGAGTCCATCCGCCGCGAGGTCTGGAACCGGGACGAGGCGGTGCAGTTCTTCAAGAATCAGGGCGAGATCTACAAGGCCGAGATCATCGCCAGCATTCCGGAGAACGAGGACGTGGGCATGTACCGGCAGGGCGACTTCATCGACCTGTGCCGGGGCCCGCACCTGCCGTCCACGGGAAAGCTCGGCACCTCGTTCAAGCTGATGAGCGTGGCCGGCGCCTACTGGCGGGGTGATTCCAACAACGAGATGCTGCAGCGCATCTACGGCACCGCCTGGTCCAACGACAAGGACCTGAAGGCGTACCTGCAGCGGCTGGAAGAGGCGGAGAAGCGCGACCACCGCCGGCTCGGCCGGGAGATGGATCTGTTCCACCTGCAGGAGGAGGGGCCCGGCGCGGTGTTCTGGCACCCCAAGGGGTGGACCCTGTTCCAGACCATGATCGCCTACATGCGCGAGAAGCAGCGCCGGGCGGGCTATCTGGAGATCAACACCCCGGAGGTGCTCGACCGTTCCCTCTGGCAGAAGTCGGGTCACGCGGAGAAGTTCGGCGAGAACATGTACCTCACCCAGACGCCGGACGAGCGGGTGTTCGCCATCAAGCCCATGAACTGCCCCGGCC
>JAWLCV010000020.1:0-57929 GCA_041686955.1 Pseudomonadales bacterium | reverse complement strand
TTCGGCGCGACAACTTTCGTCTGTTCCGTCATAATCGCCGCCCCCGCGCGGGCTGCCCTCGAGAAGAATCGTTTCCAGGAAGTGATCGAATCATGAGCGGTCAGGTCAAATCGACCTGACCGGGCGAGCTCGGGCCGCGCAGTTTAGTAGGATATCTTCGGTGTCGCAAAGAGAGACGAATCACGACCGCCTTCGCAACGTGGCCATCATCGCCCACGTCGACCATGGCAAGACCACCCTGGTGGACCGGCTGCTGCAGCAGACGGGCACCCTGGACCGGGAGGGTCCCGAGCGGGTCATGGACTCGAACGAGCTCGAGCGCGAGCGCGGCATCACCATCCTTTCCAAGAACACGGCCATCGAGTACGCCGGCTACCGCATCAACATCGTCGACACGCCCGGGCACGCGGACTTCGGCGGCGAGGTGGAGCGGATCCTCTCCATGGTGGACTCGGTGCTGCTGCTGGTGGACGCGGTGGACGGTCCCATGCCGCAGACCCGGTTCGTCACCCAGAAGGCCTTCGCCGCCGGCCTGAATCCCATCGTGGTGGTGAACAAGGTGGACCGCACCGGCGCCGATCCCTACCGGGTCATCGATCAGGTGTTCGATCTGTTCGACAGCCTGGGCGCGACCGACCAGCAGCTCGATTTCCCGGTGATCTATGCCTCGGCGCTCCTCGGTCAGGCGGGCCCCGAGCCGGACCAGCTCTCAGACGACATGACGCCCCTGCTCGACGCCATCCTGACCCACGTGCCGCCGCCGGACGTGGACGAGGCGGGGGCGTTTCAGATGCAGATCAGCTCGCTCGCCTATTCCAGCTACCTCGGCGTCATGGGCGTGGGCCGCATCCGCCGCGGCCGCATCGAGCGCAACACGCCGGTGGTGGTGGTGGACCGGGAGGGCCACACCCGCCGCGCCCGTGTGCTCTCCATTCTCGGCTATCACGGCCTCGAGCGGATGGAGCGCCCGGCCGCCTCGGCCGGCGACATCGTCTGCGTCACCGGCGTGGAGGACATCGGCATCTCCGACACCCTGTGCGCGCCGGACGCGGTGGAGGCGCTGCCGCCGCTGATGGTGGACGAGCCCACCCTCACCATGATGTTCTGCGTCAACACCTCGCCGTTCGCCGGCCGCGAAGGCGACTTCCTCACCAGCCGCCAGCTCAAGGAGCGCCTGTGGCGGGAAGCCTCCCACAACGTGGCGCTGTCGGTGAAGGAGACCGAGGACCGGGACCGCTTCGAGGTTTCCGGGCGCGGCGAGCTGCACCTGTCGGTGCTCATCGAGACCATGCGCCGGGAAGGCTACGAGCTGGCGGTATCCCGGCCTCACGTCATCACCCGCGAGGTGGACGGGCAGGTGCTGGAGCCCTACGAGAGCCTCACCGTGGACATCGAGGAAGGGCATCAGGGCAAGGTCATGGAAAGTCTCGGCGAGCGGCGCGGCGAGCTCACGGACATGCGCCCCGACGGCCAGGGCCGGGTGGTGCTGCGCTATCGCATTCCCACCCGCGGGCTGATGGGCTACCGGCCGTTGTTCCTTTCCATGACCTCGGGCACCGGCATCCTCACCTTCGGCTCCGCCGGCTACGGCCCGCGGGCGGAGTCGGATCTCGGCCGCCGCAACAGCGGCGTGCTGGTGGCCAACGCGGAAGGCAAGGCGGTGGCCTATGCCCTGTTCAACCTGCAGAACCGGGGCCGGCTCTTGATCGGCCCCGGCGACGAGGTCTACGAGGGCATGGTGGTGGGCATTCACAGCCGGGACAACGACCTCACCGTGAACCCCATGAAGGAGAAGAAGCTCACCAACATCCGCGCCGCGGGCAGCGACGAGAACATCCTGCTCACCTCGCCGGTGCGCATGACCCTGGAGCAGGCGCTGGAGTTCATCGACGAGGACGAGCTGGTGGAGGTGACGCCGAAGGCGATCCGCATCCGCAAGCAGTTCCTGAAGGAGCATGAGAGGAAGCGGGGAAGTCAGGCGAGGGTCGCTGGATGAGTCGTTGTTTCGCTATCCGCTATCCGCTGTCCGCTGTCCGCAGGAAATTCACCGCCCGATCCTCGCGAAAGCCCTCTAGCGGAAAGCGGAGAGCGGACAGCGGACAGCGAACCGGCGCCTAGCGCCATTCCCATGCGCCTTCTCCTCCAACGCGTCTCCGAAGCCCGGGTCGATGTGGAAAGCCGTACCGTGGCGGCCATCGGGCCGGGGCTGCTGGTGTTCGTCGGGGTGGAGCCCGGCGATGGCGCCGCGGAGGCAGCGTGGCTCGCGGCCAAGGTGCTGGCGCTGCGCATCTTTCCGGACGCCGAGAAGCCCATGAACCGCTCGGTCACCGACGTGGAGGGCGAGCTGCTGGTGGTGTCTCAGTTCACCCTGGCGGCGGACACGCGCCGCGGCAACCGCCCCGGCTTCAGCACCGCCGCGCCCCCAGGCGAGGCCCAGCGCGTCTACGAGACCTTCGTCGAGGAACTCAGCGCCCGCTACCCGAAGGTGGCGACCGGCGTGTTCGGCGCGGACATGCAGGTTGGGCTGGTGAACGACGGGCCGGTGACGTTCGTGTTGGATCGATGAGGAATCGCTGTCCGCTGTCCGCTTTCCGCTATCCGCTTTCCGCTGGAACCTGGCTATCAGCGATCAGCGGTCGGCGATCAGCAAGAAGCGCTACGCCAGAATCTGGCGACGACCCTCTTGCCGACTGCCGAAAGCCGATAGCCGATAGCCGACATCCCTCCAGCGGAAAGCGGAAAGCGGATAGCGGAAAGCGGACAGCGACTAGCGCCTAGCGCCTAATCGACCGCCGATCGCTGATCGCTCGCAGCTTCGCGCCGCCCCAGGAATCTCGCCAGATACACCCCCGCCTCGAACAGCAGCCACATGGGACCGGCCAGCAGGATCTGGGAGAGCACGTCGGGCGGCGTCAGCAGCATGCCCGCGACGAAGCAGCCGACGATCACGTAGGGCCGGTGGCGGGCAAGACTGTCGGCGGTGGTGAGGCCCGACCAGATCATCAGCAGGATGGCGATGGGGATCTCGAAGGCCAGGCCGAAGGCGAAGAACATCTTCAGCACGAAGCTCAGGTAGGCGTTGATGTCCGTCATCCAGGTGACGTTGCTCGGCGCCACGGTGGCGAAGAACTGGAACACCAGCGGAAAGACCAGAAAGTAGGCGAAGGCCATGCCGCCGTAGAACAGCAACACGCTGGAGACCAGCAGCGGTAGGGCGAAGCGCTTCTCGTGGAGGTACAGCCCGGGCGAGACGAAGGCCCAGGCCTGATGGAGGATGAAGGGCATGGCCGCCAGCACCGCGGTGAATATCGCCAGCTTGAACGGGGTGAGGAACGGCGACGCCACCTCCGTGGCGATCATGGTGGATTGGCTCGGCAGATGGGCGAGCAGCGGCGCCGCCACGAACTCGTAGATGTCGTTGGCGAAGTAGTAGATGGGGAAGAACAGCACCAGCACCACCACGAGGGAGCGCAGAATGCGGCTTCTGAGCTCGATGAGGTGGTCGAGGAACGGCTGCTCGTTGCCGTCGACCTCGGCGTCGTGGTCTCGCGGGTCCCGTTCAGCCATGGCGTTCGCCGCGGTCGGTGGCGGATTCGTCGGAAGCGGGTGTCTCGGGTACCTCGGGCGGGCCGGCCGCCGGGGGCCGGGCATCGGGCGCGGACGTCGCCGTGGGCTTCGGGTCCTGCTCGGGGTCGATGGATCGGCGCACGTCCCGCTCGATGCGCTTCATCTCCTCCATCACCGCTTCGTTGTGGAGCTGGCGGCGCACCTCGTCCATGCCGATCTCCCGCTCGATTTCGGCCTTGACGCTGGTGAAGCTGCGGCGCAGGCGGCCGATCCACAGACCGAGAGTGCGCAGCGCCTCCGGCAGGCGCTCCGGGCCGATCACGAGCAGCCCGACGATGGCGATTACCAGAAGCTCCGGAAAGCCGATGTCAAACATTCGAGTCTTGCTTGTGCTCCGTCTTCTGGGACTGGTTCACCTCGCCCTCGATGACCCGCGAGTCCCGCTCGGCCTCGGCCTTCTTCTCGTCCTCGCTCACGGCCGTGCGAAAGCCTTTGATGGCGGACCCCAGGTCGGACCCCAGGGTCTTCAGGCGCTTGGGCCCGAATATGAGGAGCACGATGGCCAGGATGACCAGCAGCTCCGTGAGTCCGAATCCTCCGAACATGATCTAACTCCGTTTGCCTGCGCCGGCAGCTTCGCGGCCGCGCGATGAGGTAATTATGACACCGCCGGGGCCCGGGATATCCGTCGCCGTCACGAGGTGCCGCCGTCGGGTTGCCCGCGGCTCGCCTTCTCCACGTGCCCGGAGGTGCCGAATCGGGATGCCAGCTCCTCGAGCACCCAGCGCGGTTCCTGGTTCAGGTGCACGAGCAGCACCAGACTGTGGAACCAGAGATCCGCCACCTCGCCTATCAGGGCCTCGTCGCGCCCGCCGGTTCCACGGGCATCGGCGTCCTTGCCGGCGAGGATCACCTCCACCGCCTCCTCGCCCACCTTCTCGAGGATCTTGTTCGCGCCGCGGGCGTACAGGGAGGCCACGTAGGAGGCTCCGGGGTCGCCGCCGCGGCGGGATTTCAGCACCTCGACCAGCTCGTCCAGGATGTCGTTTCGGGTGGTGGTCACGAGCGCCCCCCTCAAGGCCGCACCAGGAGCAGGGCCCCCAGGGCGGCGCTGATCAGACCTGCCACGGTGCCGAGCTCCAGGCCCGAATGCAGGGATTGGGAAATGGGCGCCCATAGTAGGACGCCGGCGACCACGAGCAAAGCGGCGCCGGACATCCGCCGCGTCCGGGTGCGGCGGTCGAGGCGGTCCAGGCGTTCCTCCAGGGCGCGCACCGCATCACCCTGGCGGCCGAGGGTGCGCTCCATGCGCCGGAGCTGGGAACCGGTGCGCGCCAGTATGGCGGGGAGCCGGGGGAGCTGGGCCAGGATGTCCGGGACGTACTCCGCCAGCTCGCGCAGCGCCGCCGCCGGACCCACGTGCTCCGCCATCCAGCGCTCCATGTAGGGCTTCGCCGTCTCCCACAGGTCCAGCTCCGGATACAGTTCCCGTCCGAGTCCCTCGATGTAGAGCAGGGTCTTCTGCAGCAGCACGAGCTGGGGCTGGATCTCCATGTCGAAGGCGCGGGCGGTATCGAAGAGCTGCACCAGAAACAGCCCGAAGGAGATCTCGTTCAGGGGCTTGGCGAAGATGGGCTCGCAGAGGTCCTTGATGACCCGCTCGAACTCGTGCGGGTCGGTGTGCTCGGGCACCCAGCCGGATTCCAGGTGCAGCCGGGCCACCTCGGCGTAGTCGCGGTTGAAGAAGGCCAGGATGTTCCGCGCCAGGTACTCCTGATCCTCCCGGGTCAGGGAACCGATGATGGCGCAGTCGATGGCGATGTAGCTGGGGTTCTCCGGGTCGCGGACGTCGACGAAGATGTTGCCCGGGTGCATGTCGGCGTGGAAGAAGTTGTGCTCGAACACCTGGGTGAAGAACGTTTCCACCCCCCGGTCCGCCAGCTTCTTCAGGTTCGTGCCCCGGGTCTTCAGCGCCTCGATGTCGCCGATGGGGATGCCGTAGATGCGCTCCAGCACCAGAACGTTGCGCCGGGTCAGCTCCCAGTACACCCGGGGCACGTACAACAGCGGAGAGCCCGCGAAGTTGGCGCGCAGGCGCGCGGTGTTGGCCGCCTCCTGCTCGAGATTCAGCTCGTCGGTGATGGTGCGCTCGTAGTCCGCCACCACCTCCTTGAGGTGCAGGCGCCGCGCGTCCCGCGAGTGCTCCTCCAGAAAGTCGGCCAGCAGCCGCAGGAGCTCGATGTCGTTCCTGATCACTGCATCGATGCCGGGCCGCACCACCTTCACCACCACCTCGGTGCCGTCGCGCAGGGTTGCCGCATGCACCTGGGCCACCGAGGCCGAGGCCATGGGCACCGGATCGAAGGAGCCGAACGCCTCCTCGATGGGCTGCCCGACCGCCTGCTCCACCAGAGCCCTGGCTTCGGGGCCGGGAAAGGGCGGCACGTGATCCTGCAGGCGCGCCAGCTCGTCGGCGATGTCCAGGGGAATCAGATCCCGCCGGGTGGAGAGAAGCTGGCCGAACTTGATGAACACCGGCCCCAGGTGCTCCAGCGCCAGTCGCAGCCGGGCCCCCCGGGACTGCTGGCCTGCGGGAATGAGGCGCGACGGCGACAGGCGCAGCAGGGCGCGGTAGCGCGGCGGCAGGGGGCTCTCGGTCTGGGTGTCGCCTTCGAGCAGGGTGTCGAGCCGATAGCGGCTGACGGTCCAGATCACCTGGACGAGGCGCTTGAGCACCTTCACGGCGTGGTCCTGCGTCGCTCCTCGGCAGTCACCCGGGCCGCCAGGCGGTCGATGCGCAGGCGCAGGTCGTCCAGGTCGTCCAGGAAGCGCTCGGCGCCGGCACGGTCGACGAAGACCCGGGCCCCGCCCTCCCGCACGGTGTGGCCGACCCCCTCGAGCGCCGAGCGCAGGGCGGCGCCGGCCAGCTCCAGGGTGCCGAGGGCCGTCCCCGCGAGATCCGGCCCGAGCAGGCGTTCCAGGGGGTCGCCCAGGTCGGGCCGGTAGCCGCGCAGCAGCTCGCCGAGCTCCTGCACCAGGGCCACGTCGCCGTCGATGAACAGCCGCTCGTCCGATCGGACGGATGGCCGGGCGGAATCCCGCGCGCCGCCGAGGGCCCAGGCGGCGAGGGCCGCCGGCGTGCCGCGGATCACCGCGTGGGGCGCCTCGGGCGCGTGGGGGAAGAACCGCAGCCGCTCGGCCAGCACGGTCAGGCCCAGGTCCCGCGCTGCCAGGGGGGGCGGCATCTCCACCGTGATCTGCAGGCGTCTGCCTTCCAGGGCGCCGAGGCGGGCCCGGCTCACCGGGTCGAGATCGAGGCCCTTGTTCGCCAGCTCCGCCAGGGTATCGGCGAGCACGGAGTCGAGGCCCCCGCGCCGGGCAGTCACGGTCGCACGCCCCGATGGATGGCGGCGATGCCGCCCACCAGGTTGTGGTACTCCACGCCGCTGAAGCCGGCATCCTCCATCATCAGCTTCAGGGCCTGCTGGGGCGGATGCATGCGGATGGATTCCACCAGATAGCGGTAGCTGCCGGCATCTCCGGCCACCAGTTGACCCATGCCCGGCCAGAGCGCCTGGAAAGCGGAGTAGGCGGATTCGAGCAGCGGGTTCTCGGGCTTGGAGAACTCCAGGACCAGCAGCACGCCGCCCGGCACCAGCACGCGCCGGATCTCCCGCAGCGCACCTTCCTTGTCGGTGAAGTTGCGCAGGCCGAAGCCGATGACCACGCAGTCGAAGCTCGTGTCGGCGAACGCGAGCTGCTCGGCGCTGGTCTGACAGAACGCCACCTGGGCCAGGCCGTGGTCGAGCAGCCGGTCCCGCCCCACCCGCATCATGGCGGGGTTGATGTCGGCGAGCACGACCGACCCCGTTTCGCCCACCGCCGCAGCAAACAGGGCCGAGAGATCGCCCGTGCCACCGGCCAGATCCAGCACCCGCATGCCCGGCCGCACCCCCGACATCTCCACGGTCATGCGCTTGAACAGCCGGTGGGTGCCCAGGGACATGAGGTCGTTCATGACGTCGTAACGCCCGGCCACACGCTCGAACACCCCACCCACGAGCTGGGTCTTCTCGCGGGGGCTCACCTTTCGGTAGCCGAAATCAACCGGACGGTCTCGCGACATCCCCATGCGAATCCCTGTGAAACGGGGGGCAGTTTACGCCCTGGGGTTCCATTGGCCCACCGGTATCGTGGGCAGACGGGAGGCGTTGGCGGCCTTCAGCTCCGTGAGGTATTCCTGCCAGTACCGGTCCAGGTTGCTCCCCAGGTCCTCCAGGTACTCCCAGGCGTACAGGCCCGAGTCGTGGCCGTCGTCGAAGGTGAGGCGGATGGCGTAGTTGCCCACCGGCTCGATCTCCGTGACGGCCACGTACTTCTTCCCGGTCTGCAGGCGCCGCTCCTCGGGCGAATGGCCCCGCACCTCGGCGGAGGGCGAGAACACCCGCAGGATCTCCGCGGGAATCTCCACCGTGCGGTGGGCGAACGCCACCTCCAGTACCCGGGACTTCCGGTGGTAGGTGATCTTCTGCGGTCGGCTCATGGGTGCGGGTCAGCCTCAGAGGATGTAACGGGACAGGTCCTGATCCTTGACCAGCGCGGCGAGTTGCCGGTCCACGTAGGCCGCATCGATGGCGAGCGCCTGACCGCTCTGCTCCGCGGCGCGAAACGACACGTCCTCGAGCAGGCGCTCCATCACCGTGTGCAGGCGCCGTGCGCCGATGTTCTCCGTGCCTTCGTTCACCTGCCAGGCCAGCTCGGCGATGCGCGCCAGCCCGTCGTCGGTGAAGGTGATGGCGACGCCCTCGGTGGCCAGGAGCTCCCGATACTGCTCAGTCAGCGACGCGCTCGGCTCTACCAGGATGCGGCGGAAGTCCTCGGGGGTGAGCGCGGCCAGCTCCACCCGGATGGGCAGCCGGCCCTGCAGCTCGGGGATGAGATCCGAGGGCCTGGAGAGGTGGAAGGCGCCGGAGGCGATGAACAGGATGTGGTCGGTGCGGATCATGCCGTACTTGGTGGAGACGGTGCAGCCTTCGATGAGCGGCAGCAGATCGCGCTGCACGCCTTCCCGGGAGACGTCGGCGCCGCTGGTCTCGCCGCGTTTGGCCACCTTGTCGAGCTCGTCGAGGAAGACGATGCCGGTCTGCTCCACGGCGGCCACCGCCCGAGCCTTCACCTCGTCTTCGTTGACCAGCTTAGCGGCCTCTTCCTCGCGCACCTTGCGCAGCGCGTCGCGGATCTTCAGCCGCACGGTCTTCTTGCGGCCCGCACCCAGGTTGCTGAACATGCTCTGGAGCTGATTGGTCATCTCCTCCATGCCGGGCGGGGCCATGATCTCCACCCCCAGGGGCGCGGCGGAAAGCTCGAGCTCCACTTCCTTGTCGTCGAGCTCCCCCTCGCGCAGGCGCTTGCGGAAGAGCTGGCGGGTTCCCGACTCGGCGCCGGCGTCAGCAGGTTTCGCCGGTTCCTGGCCGAATCCCACCGCCCGGGGAGCGGGCAGCAGGGCATCGAGGATGCGCTCCTCCGCCAGGTCGTCGGCCCGATGGCGCACCTGCTCCATCTGCGCTTCCCGCTCCATCTTCACCGCCGCATCGGCCAGATCCCGGACGATGGACTCCACGTCCCGGCCCACGTAGCCCACCTCGGTGAACTTGGTGGCTTCCACCTTGATGAAGGGCGCCCCGGCAAGCCTCGCCAGGCGGCGGGCGATCTCGGTCTTGCCCACCCCGGTGGGGCCGATCATGAGGATGTTCTTGGGCGTCACTTCCTCCGCCAGCTCCGCCGGGAGCTGCATGCGGCGCCAGCGGTTGCGCAGCGCGATGGCCACCGCCCGCTTGGCCTCCTGCTGGCCGATGATGTGCTTGTCGAGCTCGTGGACGATTTCCCGGGGCGTCATCAACGTCATGACGATTCAAGAACCTCGATGGTGCGGTGGTGATTGGTATAGATGCAGATGTCCGCGGCGATGGTGAGGGCGCGCTCGACGATGTCGCGTGCGTCGAGATCCGTGTTCTCCGCCAGGGCCCGGGCGGCGGCCCGGGCGTAGGCGCCGCCGGAGCCGATGGCGACGATGCCTGCCTCCGGCTCGATGACGTCGCCGTTGCCGCTGATCAGCAGGGCGGCGTGTCGGTCCGCGACGATCAGCATGGCCTCCAGCCGGCGCAGCGCCCGGTCGGAGCGCCAGTCCTTGGCCAGCTCCACGGCGGCCCGGGTGAGATTGCCCTGAAACTTCGACAGCGCCGCCTCGAACCGCTCGAACAGGGTGAAGGCGTCCGCGGTGCCGCCGGCGAAGCCCGCCAGCACGGTGTCGTTGTGCAGACGCCGCACCTTGCGGGCGTTGCCCTTCATCACGGTGTCACCCAGGGACACCTGACCGTCTCCGCCCAGGGCGACCGCGCCGCCCTTGCTGACGCAGAGAATGGTGGTGGCGTGGGGTTGCTGCTGCATGACGCTCCTCGGGGCCGGCTCAGGCGATAGTGGGGACGCCTCGGTACCAATGCAATGATCCGTGGCGGATCATCGCGCGGGCCGTTTCGTCCAGATGGCGGCGATGTTCTGCTCCCGCAGCCGGGTCATGGCGCGCTTCGCCTTCACCTGGCTGTCGAAGGGGCCCACCGTGACCCGATACCAGCGGCCGTTGGAGAGCGAGATGGCGCTGGTGGCCGCCGGCAGGTCCATGAGGAGCAGGGCCGCCCGCAGCCGCTCGGCGTCCTCCGCGGAGCGGAACGACGCGGCCTGCAGCATGATCTCCTCGCCGGCCGAGGAGGCGGGCTCGGGCTCGCTGCGATATGGCTCCGGATCGGCCACCACGCGGCTGTTGCGCAGCAGGTCGTCGAACTCGAAGGTGAGCTTCGGGGCCTGGTCGGCGGCCGGGGCCGCGGCGGCGGGCGCCGGGGTCGAGCTGCCCCCGGCGGGCCCGCCGAGCAGCTCGGGCAGGTAGGCGGCGCCGAGCACCACCACCGCCCCCATCACCATGCCGGCGGAGAAGCTCGGAGCATGGAACAGGGTGCGATTCACCGGCGAGGCACGCCCCCGGCGGGTGCTGCGCGCTCGGGGTTGGCCGCGCGAGCGCGAGCGGTAGTCGATCAGCGACAGACGGGCGAGGCTGTGGGCGGGGCGGTGCTGCATGGGCCGCCATGATAGGGCAAAAAAGCGGTCGGCGGTCAGCGGTCGGCTTCCGGCAAGAGGCATATCGCCAGATTCCCTGATGATCGCTCTTTCAGAACGTATCGTAGGGATCGACGTCCACCGACCAACGCACTCCCGCGGCTCGGGGCGGCGAATCCGTGATCGCCCGCAGGGTACGGTGCAGCGGTCCGCGGGCGTCGGCCAGAACCATGAGCTGAAAGCGCAGACGATCCGCCACCCGGGGAATGGGAGCGGCGGCCGGGCCGAGCACCTCCACGTTGCCCGCGGCCCCGGCGGCCGAGAGCAGCGTTTCCTTCACCTCCCGCAGAAAAGCCTGGGGCGGCTCACTCTCGCGGCCTTCCGCGCGGATCAGGGCCATGGGGCGGAACGGCGGCAGTCCGGCCGCCCGCCGGTGCTCGAGCTCCCGCTCGACGAAGCCGGGGTATCCCTCCTCGATCAGCGCGGCGAGCATGACGTTCTCCGGCTGATGGGTCTGAATCCACACCTCCCCCGGGCGCTCGGCCCGCCCGGCCCGGCCCGCCACCTGAATGATGAGCTGAGCGGTGCGCTCCGGAGCGCGGAAGTCGGCGCTCAGGAAGCCGCTGTCGGCGTTGATCACCGCCACCAGGGTGACGTTGGGGAAGTGGTGGCCCTTGGCGAGCATCTGGGTGCCCACCAGAATCGCAGGCTTGCCGGTGCGGATGGCGGCGAGCTGGGCCTCCAGGCGACGCTGGCTGCGAACGCTGTCGCGGTCGATGCGGTACAGCGGCACGTCCGGGAACATGGCCTCGAGGCCGGCCTCGGTACGTTGGGTGCCGAGGCCCACGGCCAGGAGCTCGCCGCGGCCGCAGCCGGGGCAGCTTCGTGGCGGCGCTTGCCGCTGGCCGCAGTGGTGGCAGATCAGGGCCTCCGGCTTGCGATGCAGGGTCATGCGCATCTCGCAGTGCCGGCACACGGCCTGCCAGCCGCAGCTCGGGCACAGGTAGCTCGGCGCGAAGCCGCGGCGGTTGAGAAAGACCAGCGCCTGGCCTCCGGCCTCCAGGTGTACCCGCATGATGCGCCGCAGCCGATCGCTGATGCCGTCGCGCAGCGTGTGCCCGCGGATGTCCAGCAGATGGAACTCCGGCATGCGGGCGCCCCCGGCGCGACCGGTGAGCTGTAGATGCCCGTAGCGGCCGGCGCTGGCGTTCACCAGGGTTTCCAGTGAGGGCGTGGCGCTGCCGAGCAGCAGCGGAATGCCGAGCCCCTGGGCCCGCTTCACCGCCACGTCCCGGGCGGAGTAGCGCAGGCCGTCCTGTTGCTTGAAGGAGCCGTCATGCTCCTCGTCCACCACGATCAGCCCGAGGTCGGCGAACGGTGTCAGCACCGCCGAGCGGGTGCCGATGAGAATTCCGACCTCACCTGCCCGGCAGCGCAGCCACACGTCAAGGCGCTGCGCGTCGGTCATGTTGGAATGAAAGGTGGCCGCGGCGCCGAATCGGCGCTCGAAGCGCCGCAGGGTCTGGGGTGTCAGCGCGATCTCCGGCACCAGCACCAGCACCTGGCGGCCGGCGCGGCGGACGGTGTCGATGAGCCGCAGGTAGACCTCGGTCTTGCCGCTGCCGGTTACTCCCTCGAGGAGGGTGGGGGTGAAACGGCCGGTGCCCTGCTGCAGACGGTCGAAGGCAGTCTGCTGCTCCGGATTGAGGGTGGGCAGCTCGACCCGGTGCTCGGAGGCGGCGCCCGGGGGCGCAGCGTCGCGGCCCGCGGAGTCGCGGGCCGCAAAGTCCCGGACCAGCGCTCCCTTGGCCGCGAGGCCGCTGATCACCTCGCGGGTGAAGCCGGCCTCCGCAAGCTCCTGGGGCCGCGCGCGACCGCCATGCCGGCCCAGAAACTCCGCCAGCGCCTGCTGACGGGGTGCCCGGCGCAGGTCCGGGCGCGCCTCGGTGAGGCGCCAGATGGGCTCCCGGCGCAGGGTCAGGGGGGCGCCGCGGCGGGCGGCGGCGGGAAGCAGGGTGCCCAGCACCTCACCCAGGGGATGGTGGTAGTAGTCGGCGAGCCAGTGGGCCAGCGCGAGGAGCTCGTCGCCGAGCACGTTGTGGTGGTCGAGCAGGTCTTCCACCGGCTTCGGATCCGGATGCGGATCCGCCGGGTCCACGGCCACACAGATGCCGGTGATGCTCTGCCGCCCGAACGGTACCCGCACCCGGGCCCCGGGGGCCGGAACGCCCAGACCCTCGGCCACGTAGTCGAACAGGCGGGGCAGGGGCTTGGGCACCGCCACGCGCACCAGGTATGGGCGGTCGGCCGGATGGTCCGGGTTGTGGGGCATGCTGGGCTCGGTCCTGGAGTCGGGCTGGGTCACTTGCGATGTTACCGGCATCTGACTACACTGCGCGGCCTTTTCCACTCGGCCGTTCGACGGCGTACAGACATGAAAGAAGGTATTCATCCCGAATACGGCGAGGTCAAAGCCGTATGCAGCTGCGGCAACGTCATCGTGACGCGCTCCACCCACCAGGGGGAGCTGCATCTGGACGTCTGCTCCGCGTGCCACCCGTTCTACACCGGCAAGCAGAAGATCATGGATACCGGTGGTCGGGTCGAGCGTTTCCGCCGCCGTTTCGGTAACCGCACCCGCACCGGCTGACGCTACCGCCGCCGGCTCCCCCGGCGGCGTCTCGGCGGGCCCGCCGGTCCGTTCCCGTCTTCTGCCTGCTGGAACCTCTCCAGTCTCTTCGGTCTAATTTCCCGACGCTGTAGTATTGCGAGCATCGGGACGTGAGATCGGGAGGACGTTCTTTGCAGACCGCGCGCACACGCCCCAAGCATCTCGAGCACGGCCGGGTTCTTCTCGCCGCTGTCGTGGCCCTCGCCCTGTCGCTCGTCACCGCCGCCGCATCCGCCGCCGGTCCCGGGGAGAAGATCTACCGGGAGATGGTGGAGAAGGATCAGCTCTACCAGGACGAAGAATGGCAGGCTTACGTTCAGGAGGTGGGAGAGCGGCTGCTGGCAGTGACCCCGGACGCCGGCAAGGAGTATCACTTCTACGTGCTCGACAACCCGGCCGTGAACGCCATGGCGCTGCCGGACGGCTACATCTTCGTCAATCGGGGCCTCATCGCGTACCTGCGATCCGAGGACGAGCTCGCCGGAGTGATCGGCCACGAGATCGGTCACGTGGTGGGGCGCCACGCCAAGCGCAGCAACCGGCTCGGCGCGTTCGGCAACGTGCTCGGCTTCATCGGCGCCATCATGACGGGTACCGGGCAGATCGCCGATCTGGCGAACACCGCCACCGCCACCATCCGTTCCGGATACGGCCGGGAGTTCGAGCTCGAAGCGGATCAGTACGGGGGCGAGTTCCTCGCCAAGGCGGGATACAACCCCCTGGCGATGATCGACGTGCTGCACGTGCTCAAGGATCACCAGCTCTTCAGCAAGAACGTGAAGGGCGAGCCCACCGTCTACCACGGCCTGTTTTCCTCCCACCCGCGCAACGACAAGCGGCTGCATGACGCCGTGCAGCAGTCTCAGGGCCTGGTGCCCGACACGCTCATGGAGCCCGAGCGGGACTTCTGGGACATGATGGACGGCCTGGTGTTCGGCGACGAGGCGGCCACCGGTCTCATCAAGGATTCCACCTACTACCATGGGTCCCTGCGGGTGGTGATCCGGTTCCCCGACGGCTGGCAGGTGCAGAACACCGCCGCCGAGGTGCTCGGTCGCCCGCCCCAGGGCGCCACCCATTCGTCCATCGCGGTGCAGCGCCTGAATCCCGCCACCGAGAAGCAGACCCCGGAGGAATTCGTCGAGAAGACCTTGAAGCGGGACGACGTGGTGAACGGAACCAGCGGCGAGATCAACGGTTATCCCGCCTACGTGGCGGATATCGACGTGGCCGGCGGCTCCGCCCAGGCGCGCAAGCTGGCCGTGGTGTACAAGGACTCGAGCGTCTATCTGTTCAAGGGCGAAGTGGGCCCGGTGGGCGACGTGGAGGCCTTCGAGCGTCAGTGGCGCGAAACGCTGGAATCCTTCCGTGCCATGACCGCCGAGGACTTGCGCATCGCCAATAACCAGCGCATCAAGATCCTCGTCGCCAGACCCGAGGACACCTACGCCGAGCTCGCCAAGCAGGCCTCCATCAAGGCGCTGCCGGAGCAGACGCTGCGCCTGATCAACGGCCAGCACCCGCTGGGCGAGCCGCGGGCCGGGGATTACGTGAAGATAGTGCAGTAGATCGCGGTCCGCTTTCCGCTTTCCGCTTTCCGCTGGAGGGTTTTCGTGAGCGGATAGCGATCAGCGATCAGCGGTCGGCGATCTTCGGCTTTGGCTTTCGGCAAGAGCCACATTGCCAGATTCTGGCGCAGGCTTTCCTGCTCGCCTAAAGCCCGACACGCCAATGGACCTTCGCTTCCAGCGGAAAGCGGAAAGCGGACAGCGGATAGCGACTAGAAAATTTCCACCGGCTTGATCTCCGCGTCCCGATCCGGCGACGTCTGCAGCGAATCCCGCCGGGGCGCGCTGGGGGCGTGCTCCTGGAGGAAGTACTCGAAGATGGCGTCGGGATCGCCGGGGCTCGCGGCCTCTCCGGTGCGGGGGTCGATCTTCACGGTCACCACCCCGGCGGGTTGGGGCGGCACGACCTCCGGCTGCCCGGCCAGCGCCACCTTCATGTAGTCCATCCAGATGGGCAGGGGCGTGCTGGCGCCGTACTCGCGTCCGCCGAGGGGGGTGTGGTCGGGAAAGCCCACCCAGACGGTGGTCACCACGTCGCCGTTGTAGCCGTTGAACCAGGTATCGGCCGCTTCGTTGGTGGTGCCGGTCTTGCCGCCCAGATCCCGGCGCTCCAGGGCTCGGGCACGGCGGCCGGTGCCGCGGCGGATCACGTCCTGAAGCATGCTGTGCATCAGGTAGGCGACGCGCTGGTCCAGCACCCGCTCCGCCGGGATCGGCGGTAACTCCGCCACTTCGGCCGGTTCTCCGGGATCGGCGGGGGTCACGTCCGCGGCGCTTTCGCCCATCAGCTCGTCGAGGGTGCTGGGCTCGTCGAGGAGGGCCTCCGCGGTCTCCGGGCCGGCCGGCCCGGACTCCTCCGGCTCGGCCCCGTCCGGCCCGGTCTGCAGGCCGGGCACCGAGGCCAGGGCGATGGTCTGCGGCTGCTTCTCACATTCTTCGCACACCACCGGATGGCGGGCCTTGAAGACCCGGTTGCCTTCGATGTCCAGCACTTCGTCCACCACGTGGGGCTCTATCCGGTAGCCGCCGTTGGCGAACACGGCGTAGGCGGCGGCCATCTGCATGGGTGTCACCGCCATGGTGCCGCCGCCGACGGCGAGCTGGGTGTTGGTGGGGAAGGTCCGGGTGTCGAATCCGAAGCGCTGGACGTAGTCCACCACCTCGCGGGCGCCAACGGCCAGCAGCACGCGCATGGTGACCAGATTGATGGAACGGTAGAGCGCCTCGCGCAGCCGGGTAGGGCCGTTGTAGCGGTTGTTGTCGTTGTCGGGCCGGTACTCCGACTCGAGATTCCGGTCGTCGAACACCAGGGGCGCATCCATGAAGATGCTCGCCGGAGTGATCCCGTGAGCCAGGGCCGCGGCATAGACGAAGGGCTTGAAGCCGGAGCCGGGCTGGCGGGCCGCCTGCAGGGCGTGGTTGTACTGATTCAGGGCGAAGTCGAAGCCCCCCACCAGCGCCTGAACCGCGCCGGTCCGCGGATTCAGCGAAACCAGGGCCCCCTGGATCTCCGGGATCTGGGTGAGCACCCAGTGGGTGGTCGCCGTGGCAGGAGCCGTTTCCGGATCTTCGTCATCTGGGGCGGGTGCAACGGTCTCCTGCCTCACCCGAATCACGTCCCCCACCGCGAGAACGTCCGCCGGCCGCGCCGGCGCCGGTCCGCGGGTATCCACGGTCAGGTAGCGGCGGGCCCAGCCCAGGCCTTCCATGTCCAGGGTGATGTCGTTGCCGTCCCACAGGAGCGCCGTGGCGTGCTCGTCGTCCACGGCGGTCACCACCGCGGGAACCAGATCCTGGAAGCTGCGCCGCTCGGCGAGGGCGTCGAGCATGGCCTGGCGCTCGCTGCTCTCCACGCGGCCTTCCGGGCCCCGATAGCCGTGACGCCGGTCGTAATCGAGCAGATGCCGGCGCACGGCGTCGCGGGCCGCCTTCTGGCGCTCGCTGTCCAGGGTGGTGACGACCTCGTAGCCACCCGTGTACAGATCCGGGATGCGCTCGAGGAGCTGCTGGCGAACCCACTCCGCAGGATAGGGGGCGGCCACGTCCAGGCCGCGACCGTGCAGCCGGGCGGTGATGGGAGCTGCGACGGCCTCCTCGTACTGCTCCCGGGTGATGGAACGCTGCTCCAGCATCCGGGAGAGCACCAGGTTGCGCCGGGCCAGCGCCCGCGAGGGGCCGTTGATGGGGTTGCCCGCGGTGGGGGCCTGGGGGATGCCTGCGAGCATGGCGAGCTGAGGCAGCGACAGCTCGGCCAGCGGCTTGCCGTAGTAGGTGTACGCGGCGGCCTGGGCTCCATAGGCGCGCTTGCCGAAGGGCACGGCGTTGATGTAGAGCTCGAGGATCTCGTCCTTGCTGAGCTCGCGCTCGATCTTCAGCGCCAGCAGGATCTCCTTGAACTTGCGGATGAACACCTGATCCAGGGAGAAGGTGCCGAGGTTGCGGGGAAGCTGCATGGTGATGGTGGAGCCGCCCCGGGTGATCTCGCCCATGTTCACCACCAGCTCCACCGCCGCCGTGCTGAGGGTGATCAAGTCGACGCCGCTGTGCTCGTAAAACCGCTTGTCTTCCGTGTCGAGCAGGGCCCGCACGAACAGGGGCGGAACCTCGTCCATTTTGACGGGGATGAGACGCCGTTCGCCGAATTCGGCGATGAGCTGCCGATCTGCGGTATAGACTCTAAGAGGAGTTTCGAGCCGGACTTGGCGGTAGGTCGCAGCATCGGGAATCTGCGGGTCCAGATAGAGGAAAGCTGCGGCGAGACTGAGGACTGCGGCACATACACCCGATAGGGCCAACCACATAATACGGCCCACTATGGGACGGGACGGCCAGATCATCAGCGCTGCCGAGACCTCGAGAGCCGAGCAGGGATTCGATTGCGATTACCGGATTCCTGGTATTTAATGTTCGACTGCATAAACAGGACGTAAGTGCCCGCGCCAGTAAGGAAATTTTACCGTGTTCGGCTTATTTAAGAACAAGCCCAACGTCCTTCTTGGGCTCGATATCAGCTCCACTTCGGTCAAGCTTCTCGAGCTGTCGAGGAACAACGGTCGGTATCGGGTGGAATCCTACGCCGTGGAACCGCTGCCGCCCAATGCGGTGGTGGAGAAGAATATTAGCGACGTGGAAGGCGTAGGTGAAGCGATCAAACGGGTGATCAGCCGCTCGAAGGCGCAATCGCGTCAGGCGGCGGTGGCCGTGGCGGGTTCCGCCGTGATCACCAAGACCATCGAGATGGACGCCGCGCTCACCGACGAGGAGATGGAAAACCAGATCACCGTCGAGGCCGACCAATACATCCCCTACCCCTTGGACGAGGTCGCCATCGACTTCGAGGTTCAGGGTTTATCGGAACGCAATCCGGAGCAGGTGGAGGTGTTGCTGGCGGCTTGTCGGCGCGAGAACGTGGAGATGCGCGAGGCCGCGCTCACCCTCGGCGGCGTGAAGCCGGCGGTGGTGGACATCGAGGCCCACGCGATGAAGCGCGCCTTCGAGCTGGTGAAGCCGCAGCTCGGCTCGAATCCGCAGGACCTGGTGGTGGCCATCATCGACATCGGCGCCACCATGACCACCTTGTCGGTGCTGGCGGACGACCGCTCCATGTACACCCGGGAGCAGCTTTTCGGCGGCAAGCAGCTCACCGAAGAGATCCAGCGCCGGTACAGCCTGTCGTTCGAGGAGGCGGGGCTCGCCAAGAAACAGGGTGGCCTGCCCGACGACTACGAGGAGGAAGTGCTGCAGCCGTTCAAGGAGGCGGTGCTGCAGCAGGTGACCCGCTCGCTGCAGTTCTTCTTCTCCTCCAGTCAGTACGACGACGTCGACTACATCGTGCTCGCCGGCGGCACCGCATCCATCGACGGGCTCGCCGACATGATCGAGAGCAAGCTCGGGACGCCGACGCTCATCGCCAACCCGTTCGTGGACATGTCGCTGGCCAACAAGGTGGACGCCGATGCGCTGGCCAATGACGCGCCGGCCATGATGATCGCCTGCGGCCTGGCCATGAGGAGCTTCGACTGATGGCGCGCATCAACCTATTGCCGTGGCGCGAGTGGGAACGCGAGCGCAGGAAAAAGGAATTTCTCGTCAACCTGGGCGGCGTGCTGGTGGCCGGGGTGGCGCTGGTGGCGGTCTTCGGCTGGTACCTCGGTGGGCGGATCGAGGATCAGGAGTCCCGCAACGCGTATCTGCAGAAGGAGATCGCCGTTCTCGACCAGAAGATCGCCGAGATCCGCGATCTGCAGAAGACCCGGGACGAGCTGCTCGCCCGCATGCGGGTGATCCAGGAGCTTCAGGGCAACCGCCCGGTGATCGTGCGGGTGTTCGACGAGCTGGTGCGCACGCTCGCCAAGGGCGTGCACTTCCGCAGCCTGGCGATGCAGGGCAATCGGCTCTCGGTGGAAGGGGTGGCGGAATCCAACAATCGCATCTCGACCCTGATGCGCAACCTCGACAACTCCGACTGGTTCGCCAGCCCGAACCTGAAGAGCATCAAGGAAGATCCGCAGAACTCCGATTACGGGCCCCAGGCCAGCACGTTCAACCTGACGTTCGTGCAGACCCATCCCACCACCACCGCGGAAGGGGAGTGACGTCATGGCGCTGAAAGACTCCCTGGAACAGCTGCAGAACTTCGACCTGGCCGACCTGGACATGAACAACGTCGGGTCCTGGCCGGGACCCGTGAAGGTCATCGTCATGGTGCTGCTGTTCGTGCTCGTGCTGGGCGGCGGCTATTCTCTGTACATCTCCGACAAGCGGGAGGCGCTGGAGCGGGCGGCGCAGAAGGAGCAGGAGCTGCGCCAGGACTTCGAAGCCAAGAGCTTCAAGGCCGCGAACCTGGAGGCCTACCGCCAGCAGAAGATCGAGATGGAGACCCAGTTCGAAGGCCTGTTGCGGCAGCTTCCGAGCGATACCGAGGTGCCGGGGCTGCTCGAGGACATCACCCGCACCGCCATCGACAACGAGCTGAAGATCGAGAGCATCGATCTGCAGGACGAGCAGCGCACCGAGTTCTACGTGGAGCTGCCCATCCAGATCGTGGTGGAAGGGAACTATCACAAGATCGGCTCCTTCGTGAGCGGCGTGGCGAACCTGTCACGGATCGTCACCCTGCACGACTTCAAGATCGAGCCGCAGAAGTCGCCGCAGGACCTGAAGATGTCGATTCTGGCGAAGACTTACCGGTACCTGGACGAGGAAGGATGATGCGGATACGGAGAGTGCGCGTATCTGCCTGGTACGCGCGGGCATCGCTGGCCCTGCTCGGAACCGCCGCGCTCGCAGGATGCGCCGGCAGCGGCGAGCACGCCGATCTGAAGCAGTTCATGGTCGAGGTTCAGCAACGGGAGCCCGGCCCCATCGAGCCGCTGCCGCCGTTCGAGCAGGTGCCGCCTTTCGCCTATCAGGCGAGCAACCTGCGCGCCCCGTTCGAGCCGCCGGTGGTGATCAAGCGGGTGCCGGGACAGCAGAGCGGCCCCCAGGTGAAGCCCGACTTGAATCGGCCGAAACAGTACCTGGAGCAGTATCCCATCGCCAACCTGACCATGGTGGGAACCCTGGCCCAGGGCGAACGGATGTATGCCCTGGTGCAGGACGGCGACGGCGGGGTGCATCGTGTGCAGCGGGGCGACTACCTCGGCACCGATCACGGCAAGGTCGAAGCGATACAAGAAACAGAAATCGAGCTGGTCGAGATAGTTCCGGATGGAACGGGCGGCTGGGTGCAGCGCGGCCGCACCGTCCCGTTGGGGGGTGGAGACAAAGGATGAACGTCATGGTGAACAGGATAGAGAGTGGGCGCGGGTGCCGTCGCGAAGCTGGCAGTGGCCGCGTCCCCAGGCTCGGGCGATGGATCGCAGCGGCGTTGGCCCTGGTTGCCTTCCCCGCGTTGGCCGCCACCATCGAGGACGTGGAATTCTCGTCTCTGCCCGGCGACAAGACCGAGATCCGGCTGCACTTCGACCAGGCGCCGCCGGCGCCCCGGGGCTACACCATCGAGCGTCCGGCGCGGATCGTGCTGGACATGCCCGGCGTCGAAAGCGGGCTCGACGAGAAGCACCACGACCTGGGTATCGGCAACGCCCGGCGGGTCTCCATCGTCTCCACCAAGGACCGCACCCGGGCCATCGTCAACCTGACCCGGCTGGTTCCCTACGAGACCCGGGTGGAGGGCGACACCCTCTACCTGCTGGTGGGCGCCGACGCGCAGAGTGGGACCCCGGCGCAGCAGGAGTACGTCAGCGCCGATGATCAGGCGCCCAGGGGCGGCGCTGCAGCCGATTCACGCATCACCGAAGTGGATTTCCGCCGTGGCGCGGAAGGTGAGGGCCGGGTGATCATCAAGCTCTCCGACCCCAAGGCCCCCGTGAACGTCTCCAGTCAGGCAGGCAAGATCCGGGTGGAGGTGCGCAACACCACGCTGCCCCAGGAACTGCAGCGGCGCCTGGACGTCACCGACTTCGCGACGCCCGTGCAGATCGTCGACGCGTTGCAGCAGGGCTCCCACACCACGTTCACGGTGGACGCCACCGGCGACTACGACTACCTGGCCTACCAGGCGGACAACACGTTGACCATCGACGTCAATCCGCTCTCCCCGGAGGAGCTCGAGGCCCGGGAGGACCAGTTCAAGTACACGGGCGAAAAGCTGTCGCTGAACTTCCAGGACATCGAGGTGCGCTCGGTGCTGCAGCTCATCGCCGACTTCACCGACCTGAATCTGGTGGCGAGCGACACCGTCTCCGGCCGCATCACCCTGCGGCTGCAGAACGTGCCCTGGGACCAGGCGCTGGAGCTGATTCTCAAGACCAAGGGCCTCGACAAGCGGCAGGTGGGCAACGTGCTGCTGGTGGCTCCGGCGGCCGAGATCGCCGCCCGGGAGAAACTGGAGCTCGAGAACCAGAAGCAGATTTCCGAGCTCGCGCCGCTGCGCACGGAGTTCATCCAGGTCCGCTACGCCAGCGCCGGGCAGCTCTTCGAGCTGTTCCAGTCCGCCGGGGAAGGCGGCAACCGTTCCATGCTCTCCGAGCGGGGCAGCGTGATCGTCGACGAACGGACCAACGCCATCATCCTCACCGACACGGCGGACAAGATCGAGGAGTTCCGCCGGGTCATCGCCCAGCTCGACATTCCGGTGCGGCAGGTGCTCATCGAGGCACGGATCGTCACCGCCAACGCCAACTACTCCGAGGAACTCGGTATCCGCTGGGGCGGCGGCTCCATCGACGAGTTCGGCGCCGGCCAGCTCCGCATGGGCGGCTCGCTGGACACCCTGAGCGAGCTGCAGAACGTCATCGTCGACGGTTCCGGCGAGGTGACCTCGCCCGGCGACCTGGTGGTGGACCTGGGGGTCAGCGGCGCCGGTGCCTCCAGCTTCGGCATCGGCTTCACCAACGAAGGGCTGCTGCTCGACCTGGAGCTTTCGGCGCTCGCGGCCGACGGCCACGCCGAGGTGGTGGCCCGGCCCAAGGTGATCACCGCGGACAAGTCGTCGGCGATCATCGAGTCCGGTGTGGAGATTCCCTATCAGGAAGCCTCCTCCAGCGGCGCTACCTCCGTCTCGTTCAAGGACGCCGTGCTGTCCCTGGAGGTCACCCCGCAGATCACCCCCGACGATCGCATCATCATGGAGCTGACGGTGAAGCAGGACACGGTGGGAACGATATTCGGCGGCGTTCCCTCCATCAACACCAACGAGATTCAGACCCAGGTGCTGGTGGACAACGCTCAGACCATCGTGCTCGGCGGCATCTTCACCACGGATCGGAACTCCTCCACCACGAAGACGCCGTTCCTCGGCGACCTGCCGTACGTGGGCCGGCTGTTCAAGCGCACGGTGGAACGGGACGACAAGCAGGAGCTGCTGATCTTCATCACGCCGCGGATCATCCAGGATGCGTTGACCCGGTAGATCAACCGGGGTGATCCTACGGTACACTAGACGGCGCCGTATGGGCGCCGTCTTCGCATGAGCAAACCGAACATCATTCTCGTCGGCCTGATGGCGGTGGGAAAAAGCACAGTGGGTCGTTTGCTCGCGCAGGCGCTGGGAATGGAGTTCTTCGATTCGGACACCGAGATCGAGGAACGGGCCGGCGCGCCGGTGGCCTGGATCTTCGACGTGGAAGGCGAAAGTGGATTTCGCGAACGGGAACATCAGGTGCTCGACGACCTCACCAGCCGTCAGGGCATCGTGCTGGCCACGGGGGGCGGTGCCGTGATCCTCCCCTGTAACCGCACCCTCCTCGCCGCCCGCGGTGTGGTGATTCATCTGGACAGTCCCCTGGAGCGCCTGGTGGAGCGCACCCGGCGTGATCGGAAGCGGCCGCTGCTGCAACAGGGGGATCCGCGGGAAACCCTGGTCCGGCTGCGCCGGGAGCGGGACCCGCTGTACCGGGAGGTGGCCGACTACCATTTCGTCACCGACCGCCAGGGCCCCAGGGTGCTGGCGCGGGAGATCGAGAAGCGGCTCAGGGAAGACGGGGTCGTGTGATGGAAATGGTCCAGGTAGCTCTGGGCGAGCGCAGCTACCCCATCTACATCGGCGCGGGCCTCATGTCGCGCGCAGACCTGCTGCGGCCACACATCCGGGGCAATCAGGTGGCGGTGGTGAGCAACGACGTGGTGGCGCCGCTCTACCTCGAGACCCTGCGGGAGGCGTTGGCGGCGCTGCCCCAGGTGGACGTGTTTCTCCTGCCCGACGGCGAGCAGCACAAGAACCTCGCGAGCTACGCCCGGGTCATGGATTTTCTGCTGGAGCGCGGCCACAACCGGACCACCACGCTCATCGCCCTGGGCGGAGGCGTGGTGGGCGACCTCACCGGCTTCGCCGCCGCCACCTTCCAGCGTGGCGTCGATTTCATTCAGGTACCCACCACCCTGCTCGCGCAGGTGGATTCCTCGGTGGGCGGCAAGACCGGCGTGAACCATCCTCGCGGCAAGAACATGATCGGCGCGTTTCACCAGCCCCGCTGCGTGATCGCTGACTCGTCGGTGTTCGAGACCCTGCCCGACCGCGAGTATCGTGCGGGGCTCGCGGAGGTGGTCAAGTACGGGGTGATCCATGACCCCGCCTTCTTCGGATGGCTGGAGACTCACGCCGCCGATCTGACACGGCGCGATCCGGCGGCGGTGGCGCACGCGGTGCGCCGCTCCTGTGAGGTGAAGGCGGAGGTGGTGGCGGCCGACGAGCGGGAAGGCGGACAGAGGGCCATTCTCAATTTCGGGCACACCTTCGGCCACGCCATCGAGACGCTCACGGATTACCGCAAGTTCCTGCACGGCGAGGCCGTGGCCATGGGCATGGTGCTGGCCGCCGATCTCTCCGCCCGTCTGGGGAGGCTGGACGTGGCGGACGCTGCTCGCGTCACCGAACTCCTCCGCGCCATGGGCCTGCCGGTGAAGCCGCCGCCGCTGCCCGTCGACGACATGCTCGGCGTCATGAAGGTGGACAAGAAGGTGCAGGACGGACGCCTGCGCCTGGTGCTGGCGGACTCCCTCGGGCAGGCCGTGGTGACGGACGAGGTGCCGCCCCAGGCGCTGGAGGCGATCCTCGCTGAAGGGGGACGCGGCTGCGATGGCTGAGCGCGAGGCATCCAACCGGCCGGACGAGCTGGGAAATCCTTTCGGGGCACCCCCAAAGGGCTTCTTTGCCGGAGGTGACCGGAAGACTCATCTGGAGCAGCTACGCCACCTGTCGCAGTGGTCGCGGCGCGTGTTGCTGGTTACGGGACCCAGGGGCGTGGGCAAGACGGCCCTCTATCGCACGCTGTCGGCGAGCCTGGAGCCTCGTGCCAAGGCGGCCCGCATCAGCGCCGCCCAGGTGACGAGCCGGCGCGCGTTGCTGAACGCCATGGTGCACGGCTTCGGGCTGGCCGCGCCGGCGGAAGCCGACAGCCAGTTGCTGCAGCTCATCGTCGCCGAGCATGCTCAGGCCCAGGAGCAGTCCGACCGGTTCTGCGCGGCCCTCATCGACGACGCCGAGCTGCTCGAGGCGCGCGCGCTGGAGCAGCTCATCGCCCTGGCGAGCCGCTCGCCGCTGCGGCTGGTGCTCTTCGGCGAGGTGCGTCTGGTGCCGGCGGTGGAGCGGGTCGCGCGGCCGCTGGAGCTCGGCTGGCACGAGATCCGGCTCACCGGTTTCGATGAGGCCGGTGTGCGCGATTACCTCGACTGGCGCATGCGCGAGATGGGGCACGAGGGGCCGCTGCCGTTCAGCGACGCCCAGGTGAAGGACGTGGCGCGGCTTTCGGAAGGACTCCCAGGCCGCATAGATCAGATGGCCAACGTGCTGCTCGCGCGGATTCAGGCCGGGGACATGGGCGAGGGCCTGCGGCGCTTTCCTGCCGTGCATACGGCCGTGGTGGCGGCGCTGGTGGTGCTGGTGGGGCTGGCTTATCTGCTCCTGCAGCCGAGCGCCGAGCCGGCCGATGCGGTGACGCGGACGGAGACACTCGAGCTCCCGCCCGCTGCCGAGGCGGCCCCGGTGAAGCCGGCCCCGGCGAAGGTGGCTCCGGCGAAAGCGGCCCCGCCAGAGGCGGCTCCGGCGGAGAAGGCTGCCGCCGAGCCGGCCTTCCGCGAAGAACCGGATGTGGAGCAGGCCGTGACCGTCGCGGACTCTCCGCGGCCGGTGGCGGAGCGCCCGGCCGCGGAGCAGGTATCGGCGGCCCCCGCGGAACCCGCGCCCGTGGAATCGAAACCGGCGGAAGAATCCGTGGCCTCGGTTCCACCCGCGGCTACGCCTGCGCCCCCGGGTCCCCGCGATGCCACCTGGATCATGCGGCAGTCGCCGGAGCACTACACGCTGCAGCTCGTCAGCGTCTCGAGCGCCGAGCGGGCGGCCAGCTACGTGACGAGCCAGCCCGATCCCGGCGACTTCGCCGTCTACCGGCTGCAGCGGGACGGACGCATCCTCCACGTGGTGATCTTCGGTTCCTTCCCGAGCCGCGAGGCCGCCGAGCAGGCAGCCCGCAAGCTGCCGGCGAGCATCGGTCAGGTGAAGCCGTGGCTGCGCACGTTCGGACAAGTCCAGGCGGGGGTGCGCACCGCGCTTCAGGGGTAGCTCGGCGAAGCTAGGGCAGACGCGTGCTTCCCATCAGGTATCGGTCGATCTCCCGGGCGGCTTCCCGGCCCTCGTTGATGGCGCGCACCACCAGGCTCTGGCCGCGGCGGCAGTCCCCGGCGGAGAAGACCTTCTCGACGCTGGTCAGGTAGCGGCCGTAGTCCGCCCGATAATTCGAGCGGTCGTCCAGCTCCACGCCCAGGCGCTCGGCGATCACGCCCTCCGGACCCAGGAAGCCCATGGCCAGGAACACCAGATCGGCGGGCCACTCGCGCTCGGTGCCGGGCACGTTCTCGAACCTGCCGTTCTTGAACTCCACGTTCACCGTGCGCACCGCGCGGACCCGGCCGGTGCCGTCGTCCACGAACTCGCTGGAGGAGATGCTGTAAACCCGGGGGTCTTCGCCGAACTTGCTGGCGGACTCCTCGTGACCGTAGTCGGTGCGGTAGATGCGCGGCCAGGTGGGCCAGGGATTGTTTGGCGCCCTGTCCTTGGGCGGCTTGGGAAACAGCTCGAAGTTCACCAGACTCCGGCAGCCGTGGCGCAGGCTCGTGCCGATGCAGTCGGTGCCGGTATCGCCGCCGCCGATGACGATCACGTGCTTGTCCTTGGCGGAGATGTAGGCGCCGTCTTGGTGATTGGAATCCAGCAGGCTCCTGGTATTGGCGGTGAGGAACTCCATGGCGAAGTGGATGCCTTGCAGCTCCCGGCCCGGGATGGGCAGATCGCGGGGCACCGTGGCGCCCGTGGCCAGGAGGACCGCGTCGAATTCGGCCATGAGCTCCCGCGCGTCCTTGCTGCCATTGCCGCCGTCTCCCACCGGAGTGCCCGGCAGGAAGCGCACGCCTTCCTCGCGCATGAGCGCCAGCCGGCGTTCCACCACGCCCCGTTTGTCGAGCTTCATGTTGGGAATGCCGTACATGAGCAGCCCGCCCATGCGATCGGCCCGTTCGAACACGCTCACCTCGTGGCCCGCCTTGTTGAGCTGATCAGCGGCGGCCAGCCCCGCGGGACCCGAGCCGACGATGGCGATGCGCTTGCCGGTGCGATTCTTCGGCGGGCTCGCCACCACCCAGCCCTCGGCGAAACCCCGATCGATGATGGCCATCTCGATGTTCTTGATGGTCACCGGAGGATCGGTGATGCCGAGGACACAAGCGCCCTCACAGGGTGCGGGACAGACGCGGCCGGTGAACTCCGGAAAGTTGTTGGTCTTGTGCAGCCGGTCCAGGGCTTCCCGCCAGTGGCCGCGGTACACCAGGTCGTTCCACTCCGGAATGAGGTTGTAGATCGGGCAGCCGTCCTCCGACTGACAGAACGGCACGCCGCAATCCATGCAGCGCGCACCCTGCTCGGTGAGGCGCGCCACGTCGTGGTCGGTGTAGATCTCCTGGAAGTCGAGCATGCGCACGGCGGGATCCCGGTAGGGAGCCGGCTTGCGGGCGTACTCCATGAAGCCTGTAGGTTTTCCCATCTGACTATCCGAACTGCTGAATCGTTTGTTTTGCCGTTCTTCGGCGGTGTCTAACCCGCGCTCACCGCCGCCCGGCGTTCCTCGAGCACGCGCTTGTAGTCCGTGGGCATGACCTTCACGAACTGGCGGACGGCCCGGTCCCACTCGCCGAGGACGGTGCTCGCCACCGTGGACCCGGTGTATTCGGCGTGCCGCCGGATCATGTCTCTGACCTCGTCCATTTCCTCCGGGTCTTCCAGCGCCTCGAGCTCGACCATCTCCATGTTGCAGCTCGGAGCGAAGCGGCTTTCCGGATCCCAGACATAGGCAATGCCGCCGCTCATGCCGGCGCCGAAATTGCGCCCGGTGGGGCCGAGGATGACCACCCGGCCGCCGGTCATGTACTCGCAACCGTGATCCCCCACGCCCTCGACCACCGCCCGCGCGCCGCTGTTGCGCACGCAGAACCGCTCGGCCGCCTGGCCGCGGAAGAAGCACTCGCCGCTGGTGGCGCCGTAGAGCACCACGTTGCCGATGAGGATGTTGTCCTCCGGCTTGAACACGCTCTCCCGGGGGGGATAGATGACGATCCGGCCACCGGAGAGACCCTTGCCCACGTAGTCGTTGGCGTCTCCTTCCACCTCCAGGGTCACGCCTTTCGCGAGCCACGCGCCGAAGCTCTGGCCCGCGCTGCCGTTGAACTTGAAGTGGATGGTGTCGTCCGGGAGCATCTCCCGGCCCTTCTCGCGGACGATGAGGTTCGACAGCATGCCGCCCACTACGCGGTTGGTGTTGACGATGGTGAGCTCGTGGCGAACCTTCTCCCCGCGCTCCAGCGCCGGCCGCGCCAGCTCCATGAGCTCGTTGTCCAACGCCCGGTCGAGCTCGTGATCCTGCTTGTGGATGGCGTAGCTGCCCAGGAACTCGGCGGGCTCCGGCGCCTTGGTGAGGATCGCCGACAGATCCAGACCCCGGGCCTTCCAGTGGTCCACTGCCTGATCCACCTCGAGAGCGTCCACCCGGCCGATCATCTCGTTCAGCGTGCGGAAGCCGAGCTGGGCCATGATGGCGCGCAGCTCCTTGGCCACCATGAAGAAGTAGTTCACCACGTGCTCGGGCTGGCCTTTGAACTTCTTGCGCAGCACCGGGTCCTGGGTCGCCACCCCCACCGGGCAGGTGTTCAGGTGGCATTTGCGCATCATGATGCAGCCCAGCACGATCAGCGGCGCCGTGGCGAAGCCGAACTCCTCGGCGCCGAGCAGGGCTGCGATGGCCACGTCGCGCCCGGTCTTGATCTGGCCGTCGGTCTGCAGCACCACCCGCGAGCGCAGGTTGTTCATCACCAGGGTCTGATGGGTCTCGGCGATGCCGAGCTCCCACGGCACGCCGGCGTGCTTGATGGAGGTGAGCGGGGACGCTCCGGTGCCGCCGGTGTCCCCGGCAATGACGATGTGGTCCGCCCGCGCCTTGGTCACCCCGGCCGCCACGGTGCCCACCCCGATCTCGGCGCCGAGCTTCACGCTGATGCGGGCGCTCGGATTGGCGTTCTTCAGATCGTGGATGAGCTGCGCCATGTCCTCGATGGAGTAGATGTCGTGGTGGGGCGGCGGGCTGATGAGCCCCACGCCCGGCGTCGAATGACGGATGCTGGCGATGATCTCGTCGACCTTGTGGCCAGGCAGCTCGCCGCCCTCTCCGGGCTTGGCGCCCTGGATGATCTTGATCTGCAGCTCGTCGGCGTTGGTGAGGTAATCGATGGTGACGCCGAAACGGCCGCTCGCCACCTGCTTGATGGCGCTGCGCTTCGAGTCGCCATTGGGCAGCGGCACCCAGCGGGCCGGATCCTCTCCGCCCTCACCGGTGTTGGACTTGCCGCCGATCCGGTTCATGGCCAACGCCAGGGACTCGTGAGCCTCGGCGCTGATGGAGCCGAAGCTCATGGCGCCGGTGGCGAAGCGCTTCACGATCTCGCTTTCCGGCTCGACCTCGTCGATGGGGATCTCGCCGCCATTGGCCCCCGGACGGAACTGCAGCAGCCCCCGGAGCTGGGCGTTGCGGGTGGTCTCCCGGTTCACGTGATCCGCGAACTTCCAGTACGCCTCCTCGCTGTTGGCGCGGGTGGCGGCCTGCAGGTCGGCGATGGACTGGGGATCCCACATGTGGGTGTCGCCGGTGCGGCGCCAGTGGAAGTCTCCCGGATTGGGCAGCACCCGGACGGTCTGGACCCGCACCGGATAGCCCAGCTCGTGGCGGCGCTGCATCTCCTCGGCGAGCACGTCCAGGTTGGCGCCCTGGACCCGGCTCGCGGTGCCCACGAAGGCGCGCTCGATCACGTCGTCCGCCAGGCCCACGGCTTCGAAGATCTGCGCCCCCTTGTAGGACTGCAGGGTGGAGATGCCCATCTTGGCCATCACCTTGAGGATGCCTTTGGCCGTGCCCTTGCGGTAGGCGGCCACCACGTCGTCGTCGGTTTCGATGTGGGGGGCGTGGTCCAGGTAGCCCTTCTGGCGGGCGTCCCAAAGGGCCTCGAACGCCAGATACGGATTGATGGCGTCGGCGCCGTAGCCCACCAGCAGGCAGTGATGATGCACTTCCCGGGCTTCGCCGCTCTCGAGCACCAGACCGATGCGCGTGCGGGCATGGGTGCGTACCAGGTGGTGGTGCACCGCGCCCACCGCCAGGAGCGACGAGATGGGCACACGCTCCGGGCCCACCGCGCGGTCCGACAGGACGATGAGGCTGTACCCCTCGTCGATGGCTCGCGAAGCCTCGTCGCAGATCCGGTCCAGGGCCTCGGAGAGGCCCGCCTTGCCGGAGCGCGCCGAAAAGGTGATGTCGATGGTGCGGGTGCGCCAGCCGTCGTGGTCCATGTGCTTGAGCGCCGCCAGTTCCTCGTTGGAGAGGATGGGGTGGGGCACCCGCAGCCGGTGGGCGTGCTCGGGGGTCACGTCGAGCAGGTTCTGCTCCGGCCCGATGTAGCACTCGAGCGCCATGATGACCTCTTCCCGGATCGAGTCGATGGCCGGGTTGGTCACCTGCGCGAAGCGCTGCTTGAAGTAGTCGTAGAGCATGCGCGGCTTTTCCGACATCACCGCGAGCGCGGCGTCGTTGCCCATGGAACCCAGCGGGTCCCTGAGTTCCGTCACCAGCGGCTGGAGCATGATCTGCATGGTCTCCACGGTGTAGCCGAAGGCCTGCATGCGCGGCGTGAGGGTCTCCGGCTCGAACCCGTGAGGCTCCTTGGTGGGCGCGAGAACCTCGAGGTCGATGCGCTGCTCTTCCAGCCACTGCCGGTAGGGCCGGCGGTTCGACCACTCGCTCTTGATCTCGTGGTCAGGGATCATCCGGCCCTGCTCGAAGTCGATGAGGAACATGCGTCCGGGCTGCAGCCGGCCTTTCTCGATCACCCGCTTCGGGTCCACGTGCACCACGCCCACTTCCGAGGCCATGATGCATTTGTCGTCGTCGGTGATGTAGTAACGGCTCGGCCGCAGACCGTTGCGGTCGAGCACGGCGCCGATCCAGGTACCGTCGGTGAAGACGATGGAGGCGGGGCCGTCCCAGGGCTCCATCAGGCAGGAGTGGTACTCGTAGAAGGCGCGCTTGGCATCGTCCATGGTGGCGTCCTGCTGCCACGCCTCCGGGATCATCATCAGCACCGCTTCCTGCAGGGTGCGCCCGCTCATCAGCAGGAATTCCAGGACGTTGTCGAAGGTGCCCGAGTCGGAGCAGTCCTTTTCGACGATGGGGAACAGCTTCTCGAGATCGTCACCGAACAGCTCGGTGCGCACGACCCCCTGACGCGCGTTCATCCAGTTGCGGTTGCCGAGCACCGTGTTGATCTCGCCGTTGTGGCTCATGAAACGGTTCGGCTGGGCCCGGTCCCAGGAGGGGAAGGTATTGGTGGAGAACCGCGAGTGCACCATCGCCAGGTGGGACTCGAAGTCGTGTTCCATCAGGTCGGGGTAGAACTCGAACAGCTGGTCGGGGGTGAGCATGCCCTTGTAGACCACCACCTTGGTGGACAGCGAGCAGATGTAGAAATGCTTGCGCTGCGCCAGGGACTCGTCGCCGCGCAGCCGATGGGTGGCGTGCTTGCGGATGACGTACAGCTTGCGCTCGAACTCGTCGCCGGACACGCCGTCGGCGCCGACGAACAGCTGCTCGAAGTGGGGCATGGCCGCCCGCGCGGCGTTGCCGAGATCAGCGCCGTCGGGGTTCACCGGCAGCTCCCGCCAGCCGAGCAGGACCTGTCCGGCAGCCGCCACCTCTTCCTCGAGTACCCGTTTGCAGTGGGCGCGCTCCGCTTCGTCCACGGGCAGGAAGACGTTGCCCACCCCGTAGCGGCCCCGCTCGGGCAGCGCGGCGCCGAAGTCGGCCTCGGCGATTCTGCGCAGATACCGGTCGGGCAGGCCCACCAGAATGCCCGCGCCGTCCCCCGTGTTCTTCTCGTAGCCGACGCCGCCCCGATGGTCCATGCAGCAGTTCATGTCCCGGGCGTTCTCGATGATCTGCCGGCTCGGCCGCCCCTTGATGTCGCAGATGAAGCCGACGCCGCAACTGTCCTTCTCCTGCTCAGGGTCGTAGAGGCCCGTCTTCGGGGGCAGCCCGACGTTTGCGATGTCAATCATGGTACCGCTCTCTGGTGGTTTACCTTCAACTTCTGCCCGCCTCGGCTCTCGGCCCGCGAACGACGGGCACGATCGGCCAGCCTACCGGCTGATCCGGTAGGTTGGGCACAAGGACGACCCCGGTAGCTCGCGCAGGGCAGCCGCCGGAACCGTCGGGTTCAATGCTTGCTGTTACGTAACCGGCTGATTTTTATAGTTTTATTTTTAAGCCGCCGACGCTTTTCGCGCGCGAGGGACGAAACATCTCAAAAACGCGGGCGCGAATCAAGGGTTGACTCTCGTGCCCGGGCTTCAGGCGGAGACGCGGTACCAGTATCGATAGAGGGTTTCGAACCCGAGCTTGCGGTACAGCGCCCGGGCGGGCTCGTTGTCGGCCACCATCTGCAGATAGGCCCGGCGGGCGCCCTGTTCCCGGGCCCAGGCGAGCAGGCCTTCGACCAGCGCGCTGCCGTACCCGGCGCGCCGGGCACGGGGATGCGTCACCACGTCGAACAAGCCCACCAGGTCCTGCTCGAGCACCGCCAGCCCGCACGCCAACGGAGCGTCCGGGGTGCCGACGGCGGCGTAGGCGCAGGGCAGGGGAATGCCCCGCAGGATGGCACCGTGAAGGGCGCGGGCGCCTTCCGGCATCCCCGTGAGGGTGCCGTACACCGCCAGCCAGCGCTCCATGGTGAGCAGGCACAAATCCGGGCTCGGCTGCAACGCCCGGTCGAGCGGCAGGGTCAGCACCTCGGTGAGATCCAGGTGGCGGTAGCCGCGAAGGGCGAGGAACTCGTCGAGCCCCCCGTGGTCGCCGATGGAGGTGAGGCGGAAGATGGTTTTCAGCCGTTCCCGGGCGTAGACGTTCTCGCAGAAACGGACTTTGTCCGGGAGCGGCTGGCTGCCGGCATACAGGGGAATCACCGAATTGGCGCGCTTGGTGAAGCCCTGGGCAAGGCGCAGCAGCCAGCCGTCCACCAGAAGCTGCTGCATGGCGGGCCAGGCGTTGAGGGAAGCCTCCTCAACGCGCCGACACAACGCCGTATCGGCCGCGGGACGGGCTGTTTGCTCTACCGGAGTCACCGCTGCACGATAGCAGGAAAGGGGTCTGGCCGGGCAGGTCTGGCCGGGCAGGTCTGGCCGGGCAGGTCTGGCCGGGCAGGTCATGTCACATGCGCTGCAAGGCGGCCGATGGCCGCTCTGATCTGCTCCGGGGTGCAGAGCCCATACCCGAACACGAACCCATCCTGGCTCGGCTGCGTCAGGGCGAAACGGCCGAGCCAGTCCAATGCGACTCCGGAGCGGCGTGCCGAACGGGCCAGGGGCTCGGCCTCGAGGGTGGGTAGCAGGTGGGCTGACAGGTGGACGCCTGCCTGCTGCGCCAACGGTCTCAGCCAGGTGCCGGCATGCTCCTCCAGCGCGTCGAGCAACGCCTGGCGGCGTGCGGAGTAGGCGCGCTGCATGCGCCCGATGTGGCGGGACAGATGCCCTTCACCGATGAAGGCAGCGAGGGTGGCCGCGGTAGTGACTTCGCCATGCCAGTCAGAGGCCCTGCGCAGGCTGACGAGGGTCGGGCGTAGCCACTCGGGTGCCACGATGAAGCCGCAGCGTAGAGCCGGAAAGAGGCTCTTGGAGAACGTCCCGACGTAGACGACCCTGGAGGTCGGTGCAATCACCCGCAGGGCATCCAGCGGTCGAGTGCCGAAGCGGAACTCGCTGTCGTAGTCGTCCTCGATGATCACCGCTCCCGACCGTTCGGCCAGTCGAATCAACGCGTGACGTCGCTCATGGGACAGACAGACACCGGTCGGGAACTGGTGTGATGGCGTCACCAGGATCACCGCCGCATCCTCCGGGACGGCGTCGACGCAGATACCGCAGTCGTCCACCGGCACGGGCCGAAGGATCGCCCCCGCGAGCGCAAAGGCGCCTCGCGCCCCAGGATAGCCGGGATCCTCTACGACCACTCGTGTGCGCCGGGGGTCCACGAGCGCTCGGGCCAGGAGATCGAAGGCCTGCTGAGCACCGTTGGTCACGACGATCTCCTCAGGGGAGCATGCCAAGCCGCGCACAGCGGCCACGTGACCGCAGATGGCGCGTCGGAGCTCCGGCAGGCCTGCGGGATGCTGATAGTCGAGCTGGTCATTCGCTAGTCTGCGCAGTGCCCGGCTGTACAAGCGCCGCCATGTGACCAGCGGGAACTGGGAGACGTCCGTTCGCCCCGGCCGGAGGTCGATCTCGGCGGGGTCGACCGCCGCCGGACCCGCTGTCCGGGCGAGGGCACGGGCAGACGGCGACAACGGGGGGCGACGCGCCGGCGCTCGCTTCGACGGGGGCGGGGATTGGAGGGCGGGCGACACGAAGGTGCCGCTGCCGGTGCGCGCCTCCAGATAGCCCTCACCGAGGAGCTGATCGTACACCGCGACGACGGAGGACCGTGACAGCGACAACTGGCACGCGAGTCCGCGCGACGCGGGCAGCCGCGTCCCGGCGGGCAGACGCCCCGTGAGGATCGCCGTTCGCAACTGCTCGTAGAGCGCCGCCCGGCGGTTGCGCGACCCGGGCGGGGGCAGACGGAGCGGGACCTGCAGATCGCTCATGCATCCTCCATTGGTATGCCAAAATCTATCGAATTTGGATCTTCTTGTAATCCAATTCGTCAGGCAGGCTGAAACGACCACGCAGCATGAGGACTCTCGAATGAGCACGCACGCTTTGCTCTCCACCTCGGCAGCCGATCGCGTCCAGGCCGACGAGCGCGCCTGGATGCCGATGGCCGAGGGGCAGTGGATTCGGCCGCTCAAGCTTCTCCCGGACCTGACGGGTTACGTCGCGCAACTCAAGCTCCAGCCCGGCGCCGTCATTCCGCCGCATCGGCATACGGGTCCCGTCCATGCCTTCAACGTGGAAGGCAGCCGACGGCTACATACCGGGGAACTCGTCGGGCCGGGGGAGTATGTGTTCGAGCCGGCGGGGCAGATAGACACGTGGGAAGCCGTCGGCGCCGACCCGCTCGTGGTCCTCATACACGTGGTGGGCGACGTCGAGTATCTGGATGCGAACGGAGACGTCGCCCATCGTTTCAATGCGGCGTTCATTCGTGACGCGTATGGTCGCTTCTGCGAGGTCAACGGCCGGCCACTGCCGGCTCTGGAGGCCTGACATGCCCACCGTTCGCCGTGTGCTCGAGTGGATTCTGATCTGCGCGGCGCCCATGGTCGTCGCCGACGTCGAGTCGCCGCAGGCATCGGATCCGGTGCGATTCATCGGCGTGCTCGTCTATGAAGGCGTGCTCACCAGTGACGTCACCGGACCGCTGGAGGTGCTCGGTGCCGCGGTCCGGCGCCCTGGTGGGCTGGACGGCTATCGGGTAGTCACCATCGCGCCCCAATCGGGACTGGTGGCGACCCAGGAGGGTGTTCGGCTGCAGCCGGACTTCACGATCGACGATGCACCGGAGCTGGAGGTGCTCATCGTCGGCAGCGCTTATCGGATGGATCCGGTGCTGGAGAACAGCGCGCTCAGGGCGTTCGTCCAGGCCCGTGGCCAACGCGCGCGCTGGCTCGCGAGCAACTGCTCTGGTGCGCGCATTCTCGCTGATGCCGGACTGCTGAACGGTCGGCGGGCCACAACCTATCCCGGCGGCGAGATCTGGTTGAAGGCCCGGCACCCGCGGATCGACGTGGTTTTCGGGGAGCCGATCGTCATCGACGACCACGTGGTCACTTCGAGCGGGGGGCTGATCAGCTATGCGGCGGCGCTGGCGCTGCTCGAGCGGATCGCCGGGGCGGAGCTTTCCCGGGCCGTTGCCGAGGATATCTACTACGACCGGCTGCTGGCGATCGACAACGACTAGCTCCGAAGCAGACCTGCGGAGTTCGACCGGGATACCTCCGTCGGGCCCCGAGCGACTCGACGGGTGACCCATCGTACAATCCGCGTGGTTCCCGCCGGCTGTGGAGCAATCGATGACGCGAGATCGGTTTCCGGTGGTGGTGCACGTGCTGCTGTTGCGTGGCGCGGACGCCGCTTGCGAATTGTTTCTACTGCGCCGCGCCGGCACCGGCTTCATGGACGGCTTCCATGTCCCGCCCGGCGGCCATCAGCACGCCGGGGAGAGCGTGCAGGAGGCGGCTCGGCGGGAGTGCCTGGAGGAAACGGGGGCGGCACCGGGGCGGCTCGTCCCCACGTGCGTCCTGCCGTACCGCTCGGGTAACCATCAGGGCCTGAACTTCGTGTTCGAGGCCGACGAGCTCTCGGGCGAGCCGGGCCTCGGCGAGCCGGACCGAAGCGACGCGGCGGGCTGGTTCGCCCTCGATTCGCTGCCCGATCCGCTGGCGCCCTGGCTCGCCGACGCCCTCGAGCTCCGGCGCCGGGGGGAGTGGTTTCGCGAGCTCTACTGGCCCTGACCGCCTCCCGGGCGCCTCGGGCCGCCGCCGTGCGAGTGCGCTCGGGGGGCCGTTTCTCTTACAATGCGCGCCCTTCGGCATCGGTAAACAACGGAGAATCTCCCATGAAAGACCCCGTGCGAGTGACGGTGACCGGCGCAGCCGGGCAGATCGGCTACGCGCTGCTGTTTCGAATCGCGTCCGGCGAGATGCTCGGCAAGGACCAGCCGGTGATCCTGCAGCTGCTCGAGATCCCGCCGGCCATGGATGCGGTGCGGGGCGTGGTCATGGAGCTCGAGGATTGCGCGTTCCCGCTGATCCGGGACATGGTGACCACCTCCGACGCCGACGTCGCCTTCAAGGACGCGGACTACGCGCTGCTGGTGGGCAGCCGGCCCCGCAGCAAGGGCATGGAGCGCAAGGATCTGATCGAGGCCAACGCCGCCATCTTCTCCGTCCAGGGCAAGGCGCTGAACGATCATGCCAGCCGCAACGTGAAGGTGCTGGTGGTGGGCAACCCGGCCAACACCAACGCCCTCATCGCCCAGCGCAACGCGCCCGATCTCGATCCCCGTCAGTTCACCGCCATGACCCGCCTCGACCACAACCGCGCCATGGCGCAGCTCGCCAACAAGACGGGCAGCCACGTGAGCGACGTGGCCGGCCTGTGCATCTGGGGCAACCACTCCGCCACCCAGTACCCGGATCTGCACGACGCCACCGTCGCCGGCAAGCCGGCACTGTCGCTGGTGGACCGCGACTGGTACGTGAACGATTTCATTCCCATGGTGCAGCAGCGGGGCGCCGCAGTCATCGAAGCGCGCGGGGCGTCGAGCGCCGCGTCGGCGGCCAACGCCGCCATCGACCACATGCGCGACTGGGCGCTGGGCAGCCAGGGCGTGGTCAGCATGGGCGTCTACTCGGACGGCAGCTACGGCGTCGAGGCCGGACTCATCTACTCGTACCCCGTTACCTGTGAAGGGGGCGATTGGAAGATCGTCCAGGGCCGCGAGATCGGCGACTTCAGCCGGGAGAAGATGAAGGCCACGGAAGCCGAGCTGATCGAGGAGCGGGACGCCGTGGCCCACCTGCTGCCGCAGTGAAGACCGTGGCCAGAGGCGTGCTCGATGCTGGCGAGCCCCGTCTTGCCGATGGCTGATCGCTGATCGCCGACGGCTAGTCGAATCGCGGCTCGCGTTTCTCGCGGAACGCGGCGACCCCTTCCCTGGCGTCCGGATGATGATCCGTGACCGCCGTCCTCGCGGCGATGTCGTCGAGCGCCTGCTCCCAGGTGAGCTCGGCGGCGTTGTAGAGGGAGCGCTTGAGCAGCCGCATGGCCACCTGGGGGCCCCGGGCGAGCTCTCCCGCCAGTTCCATGGCGGCCGGCTCGAGCCGTTCCGGGGGAACCACCTGATGAACCAGGCCCAGCGCCAGAGCCTCGTCCGCGTCGACGATGCGCTTGCGCATCAGGAAGTCCAGTGCCCGGGCCAGCCCCAGATGCTGCACCAGCAGGTACTGGCCGCCTTCGTCCGGCAGCAGGCCGAAGCGCAAGGTGGCGCTGCCCATGCGGGCTCCCGCCGCGGCGATTCGGAAGTCGCAGCAAAGCGCCAGCGAGAAGCCGGTCTGGATGGCCACGCCGTTGATGGCGGCCACGGTTAGCTTGTCCAGGGAACGTACCGCGCCGTTCAGCCGCTGGGAGATGGTGCGCAGCCCCGCGTAGGTTCCGAGCGCCGAGTCGTGGCCGGGGGGAATGGGTGCGGTGAGCCGGGTGCCGGGGAGCTCGGCGGCCGAGTACGCCTTCAGGTCGTCGCCGGCGCAGAAGGCGCGGCCGCTGCCGGTGAACACCAGCACCCGGACCGCGTCGTCCATCTGTGCCTGGGTCACCGCCTCCACCAGATCCCGCTTGATCCCGGTGGTCATGCCGTTCAACCGCTCCGGGGTGTTGAAGCGGAACCAGGCGATTCCGCGCTCGCGCAGCGTCACCTCGAAGCCGGTGAAGTTGCCGGTGTCCATGCAGCGTTCCTCCGTGACGGGGATCAGCCACCCATGAAGGTCTTCCAGGTGGCCAGGTCCTTGACGTTCAGGTACACGTTCTGCGTTCTGGTCTCGCCCATGGTGGCTCGGGGCACATGGCCGTAGTTGTGGCCCGGCAGCAGCACGGTTTCGTCCGGCAGCGCGCGGAGCTTCTGCAGGCTGTGGAACATGTCCTCCGGGTTCGAGCCTGGCAGGTCCACCCGGCCGCATCCCTGGATGAACAAGGTGTCGCCGGAGACCAGATTGTTCTTGATGCGGAAGCATTGCGACCCGGGCGTGTGGCCGGGCGTGTGCAGGAACTCCACCTCCACCGGACCGATGTCGAGCTTGTCGCCGGATTCGACCCGGGTCAGATCGCTTTCCGACAAGCCGGTGACCTTGCGCACCCCGTCCGCCTCGGACTTGTGCGCGTAGATCTTCACCGGCCGCCTGGCCAGCAGCTCCGAGATGCCCTCGATGTCGTGGCCGCCGAAGGAGCCGCCGATGTGGTCCGGATGGTAGTGGGTCACCAGGGCGGCAGTCAGGGTGTACCCGCGCTGGTCGATGTGGGTGAGCAGCGCCTCGATGTCCCAGGCCGGATCCACCACCGCCACCTCGCGGGTGGAGCGCGACCCCACCAGATAGGTGAAGTTCTGCATGGGGCCGATCTCGATCTGCTCGATGATGAGCTCTGGTTGATCCTGCATGTCATTCGTCCTGAAGCGTTTACGGAGCACCGTCCAGCACGGTACGGGATTCTATGTTGCCCGCCAGGTCCTCGGGCAGCCACCACGAAGGCTTGAGCCGACGCGGCGAGAACAGGTTCTCGGCCTGATCGGTGTAGTGAGGCGATGCCGGCCGGTCGCTCTGGCCCACGGGCAGGTAGATCCAGCTCCTGATGGGCGTCGACAGCTCCACCACCTGGGTGGACGTCTGGCCGCGGTCGCCCCACCGCTCGTGGTTCCCGTCGGGCGGCAGATAACCCATGGTACGCAGGGTGGTGAGGCCGAATCGATCTCCCCCGCCGCCGCCCACGGGCCAGGAGGCGTGGTCGCGGCCGACCCTGAACACCCGGCCCCAGGCAGCATCGCCGGTGCCCAGCTCGTCACGCATTCGACGCAGCCCGTCGGCGAAGGTCTCGGCCAGCACCCGCCGCTGCGCGGCGCTCAAAACCACCGGCTTCGGCGGCCGATTTTCCACCACGGCGTAGTGGTCGTCGATGGCTTCCCGCAGGGCGGCCGCCTCCGCGTGGTCCGCCAGGGTCAGCCGCCAGTACGCGTACACCAGGGCCGGTTGCGAATCGCGCTCCAGCCGGCCGTCCCAGGCGAGCAGCTCCTGCACGTCGGCGCGGGCGGGGGCGTCCGAGGGCACGGCGCCGTCCAGCGCCTCCAGCCAGCGCTCGATACCGTGGGGCTTCACGTCCACGGCGTAGCTCAGGGCATCCTCCACCGTCACCGAATCGTCGCCGGAGAGAAGCTCGACGGCGCGGGCGCCCCGCTGATTGGTCCAGCCCGCCAGGCTCTCACCGTAGTTGGCGCTGCCGAAGAGGTAGTCGGGCTGGGCGGACAGCCGGAACGGGCTGTCCACCATCATGGCATCCGGCGGGATGTTGCAGTTCTGCATCCAGCCCTGGGGCGGGTTCCGCACCTGCAGCAGGTCCGACGCCGGGTGCAGGCCCTGCCACTCGCTCGCCGAGGTATCGCCGGGCACGGGGCGCGAGAAGTCGAAGCCCCGTGGGCGCACCGGCACGCGGCCCGTGCGCTGATAGAAGATGTTGCCCTGGGTGTCGGCGGCCATCAGGTTCTGCGGGAACATGGCCAGCGACGCCCCGGCCTCCACGGCGCCGCGGTAGTCCGTGGCGAAGTTCAGGGCTTCCCAGACGCTCATGGGATTGGCGCCCTCGTCGTAGGGTATGCGCGCGGCGTAGGCGGTGTTCCCTTCGGTGGCGATGATGGGCCCGTGGTGCGAGCTCAGAAGCACGTATTCCCGGGGCCCGTGGCCGTTCACCTGAAGGGTCACCGTGCGCTCGCCGAGCTCGCGCCACTGGCCGTCGTAGCGGTACTGCCGTTCGTTCTCCGGGTTCAACGCCAGGCGATAGACATCGCCGGTGTCGGGGCCGCCGGTGGTCATGGCCCAGGCGAGGTGCTGGTTGTGGCCGAGACCGATGTACGGGTTGCCGGCCAGGGTGACACCGCTGCCGGAGAGCTCGCCCGCGTGGATGCGCACCTCCCAGAACCGAGACACACCCCACCAGGCCAGGTGCGGGTCGATGAGCAGCAGCGCGTTTCCCGAGGCGCTGCGCTCCGGCGCCACCGCCCACTGATTCGATGCCCGCCGGGGACTGGTGAAGCCGGGGTCGACGCCGCTGCGCCGCAGATCGTTCAACGCTTCGTCGATGGACCAGTTGTAAAGGAACATCCGGCCGAAGGCGGCGACCATCTGCGGGGTCACCTGGCGCTTCCCCCACCATTCGGGAACGTCCTCGGGATGGGCGTCGTAGAACGCGTTGATGCCGTCGGCGAACGCCTGCAGCCGCGCCTGAATCCGCTCGGGCATCGTCGGCCATTGCCGTCCGGCGATGCCGTAGTGGTCGAACATGAGCGAGATCAGGTCCTGGGCCACGCCGTCTTCGCCGACGATCTCCGCGAGCTCCCCCATGGCGATCTTCAGGTTCGTGAGCAACTGGGCGGGACGGTCCTCCGCCTGCGCGTACCCCATGGCGTAGAACCCGGCCTCCACCGTGGGCGCATAGATGTGGGGGACGCCCCAGGTATCGCGGTAGACGACGGTCCGTCCCGCGTCGTCGCCCCGCCCGGGCAGAGACTCCGCCGAAGGCGCCGCCGCGGGCTCCGCCGCCGGAGACTCTGCCACGATCGCCGCGGGCGTCTCGACGCCCGCCGCGCCCCCAGGGTCCGGAGAGCACCCTCCAGCCAACAGCGCCAGCATCCCGGCCAGCCAACGGCAGCGAGCGAATCCCCTCATGAAGTGTCTCCCCCGGAATCTTTGGAGGGGGATGGTAGCAGGACCGCTATCCGCTATCCGCTTTCCGCTTTCCGCTGGAGGGGCATCGCCAGATTCTCGCGCCGCAGCACGGCGGCGCCGCCCCCTGCGCGGGATTCGGAGAAGGACGCCCCCGATCGCGACGAAGCCTCTAGCGGAAAGCGGAAGGCGGACAGCGGGCAGCGAAATCTCACAAATCCGGCGCCGCCAGCAGCACCGTGGCCGCATGCTCGCCCGTATTCGTCAGCCGCGCGTGGCGGTGGCGGCGCGGCTCGGTGAGGGCGCTGGCGGGGACGAAGGCCGCCTGCTCGGGTTCGAGGACGAGGCCGCCGAGGCGCACCTGGCCGTGCACCGCAACGCACACGAGGTAGCTGGGGTGGCCGGGCAGCACGAGGTGGCCGCCCGGAGGCAGGTGCGCGCGCCAGACCCTGAAGTGGTCGAAGGCGACGATACGCTCCACGCCGTCGCCGAGGTCTTCGAACTGCGGGTCCGGCGGCACGTCCAGGCGCATGCCCGCTACCGCGGTCTCGCTGTCCCAGTGGTCCTGGGTTAGCACCTGCTGGGCGAAGGAGATGACGTATCGCTCGTAAGTCGGCGTCTGGAACTCGATGACGCGCACGCCGTGCTGCAGCGAGTGGGGCAACCACGGCGGCACCACCACCACGTCACCCACGGCGAGCTCCCTCAGGTGGGTGAATTGTTCCATGGCGGCGCGCAGCTCCGCCTCCCGTTCCGCCGGCATCGGCTCGCCTGCGTCGATGGCGCGGCGCACGGCCTCGTAGGCCCGCACCGCGGCGAGGTAGTCGCGGCGGAAGGCGTCGTCGTCGCCGTAGCTGTCGCGCAGCGCCTGATTCATGCCGTAGCGGATGCCGCCGCGCCCGGCCGGCCAGGCCTCCCGATCCACGTGGGTCACCACGTAGACCTCGCGCTTGTGCCGATGCACCTCGAAGTAGAGGTCTCCGAGAACCTCCCTCGGCGACGGGTCGAGCACCTTCAGCAGCAACAGCGGCGCGAGCCCGCACAGCCGCCGCGGCGCCAGCGCGAGATATTGAGAAAGGGGAAGCTCGCCCTGTGGCGTCAGCACCCGGCTTTCCCCCCGGGCTTCGATGCCCGTGTGCCAGATCTCGCGGCCCCAGGGTTTTTCCACGGAAGCGGGCGCGAGCCGCACGGGCTCGTCCAGATACAGCTCGTGGCGGCCGAGTCGCGCCTCGACTCGGTGGCCGAATGCGTCGTGATGGATTCGGTAGCGGGCCTCGAGGCGGAGGGTGTCGGGAGGCGAGCGCCAATCCCGGGACAGGGTGACGGCCTGGCACACGGTTTCCGCCGTGCCGTGGCGGCCGGCCACTGTCAGGGCGTCGTCCAGAGCCCGGTCGCTGTCGGGATACGTTCGCACAATGTCCGATTCTGGCGAGTGTTTTCCGCGGGGCGGAATTATAGTGACCGGGCTGACCCGAGAGACGTGCATGTTACCGGCAACGGACATCTGCGAGCGAGCGAGACTGTCGCGGGATCCGCGCTTCGATGGCCGGTTCTTCGTGGCCGTGCTCACCACGGGGATCTACTGCCGCCCCGTCTGTCCGGCGCGGCCGCCGGCCCCGGACAACGTCCGCTACTACCCGTCGGCGGCCGCGGCGGAGGCGGCCGGCTACCGACCCTGTCTGCGCTGCCGGCCCGAAGCGGCGGCACGGATTCCGGAATGGAGCCTCGCCAGCCGCGCCGTGATCCAGGGACTGCGGCTCATCGACGCCGGTTTCCTCGACGACCACGACAGCGCGGAGCTGGCCGGGCGGCTGGGCATGACCCCGCGGCACTTGAACCGCCTGTTTCACCACGAGCTGGGTGCCAGTCCCAAGGGACTCGCCATGGTGCGCCGCCGGGCGCTGGCGAAACGCCTCGTGGACGAGACCCGGCTGCCCCTCGCGGAGGTGGCTCTGCGCGCCGGATACCGCAGCCTCAGGCGCTTCAACGACGATTTCCAGCGCTGCTACGGGCGGTCCCCGGGGGCTCTGCGAGCCGCCGGGGGACGGCGGCCGCCCGCTGTCGCGGCCGGGGCCTGCGATCTGCGTCTCCCGGTGCGTGAGCCGTTCAATGCGCCGTGGGTGTTCGATTTCCTCCGCCGCCGGGCGCTCATGGGGTTCGAAACGGTTGCGGGGCTCGAGTACCGGCGCCGAATCTTCGACGCGGACAGATCGAGTCACTGGATCGCGGTCCGCTGGGAGAATGGTTGTCTGCACCTGGAAGTGCCGGCGGAATGCCGGGTTCCTCTCTCGGACGTCCTGCCGAGGGTGCGCCGGGTGTTCGACCTGGATGCCGACCCGCGGGTGGTGGACGAGCATCTGGGAACCGATCCTCTGCTGGCACCGGTGGTGGCTGAGCACCGCGGCCTGCGCGTGCCGGGCGCGTGGGATCCCTTCGAGACGGCCGTGCGGGCCGTCCTGGGCCAGCAGGTGAGCGTCGACCGGGCGACCGCCCTCGCTCATCGTCTGCTCGAGCGCTACGGCGAGCACGTGCTGCAGTCGCCGGCGGCCCTGGCCCGGGCGAATCCGGCGGAGGTGGGGATGCCGGGGCGCCGCGGCGAGGCCATCCGCAGCCTGGCCCGGGAGGTGGAGGCGGGTCGACTGGAGCTGCACGAAGGCGTGGTGCCGGAGCGGCTGCAGCAGGGCCTCTGTGCCCTGCCCGGAATCGGCCCCTGGACCGCGGGCTACGTGGCCATGCGCGTGGCCAAGGATCCGGACGCCTATCCGGCCGAGGACTGGGTGGTGCTGAAGACGCTGGCCGCGGCAGAGGCGGGCGCGCCTGCCCGGGGGGCGCGGCTGCGAGCGAACGCGCGGGCGGAAGCGTGGCGGCCCTGGCGCGCGTACGCGGTGATGTATCTGTGGAAGCTGGCTCAATGCCGGCGGGACCGGCAGGCGGCGAAGGAGGCGTGATGCTGTACAGCTACATGGACAGCCCGGTGGGCCCCCTGCTGCTGGCGGGGGACGGCGAGCGATTGTCGCTCGTGCACTTCACCAGCGGCCCCAGGGCACGCGGACCGGATGCGGAGTGGGAACGCCGGGACGAGGCGTTCGACGCGCCCCGGCGTCAGCTCGACGAGTACTTTCGCGGCGTCCGCCGGGATTTCGATCTCCCCTTGGCGCCCCGGGTGACGCCGTTTCAGGCCCGGGTGCTGGCGGAGCTCCGGGCGATCCCGTACGGCGAAACGCGCAGCTACAAGGACATCGCCGTAGCGCTGGGGGATGCTCGCGCGGTGCGGGCGGTTGGGTCCGCCAACGGCCGCAATCCGCTGCCCATCGTGATTCCCTGTCATCGGGTGGTGGGCAGCAGCGGGAAGCTCGTGGGCTTCGGCGGCGGCCTCGAAACCAAGCGCTATCTGCTGGATCTCGAGCGCCGCAACTCGGGCTTGTTCTCGGCTACTTGGTGATCTTCCAGAACTTCGTGCCTTCCAGGGAAAGGTTGTACATGAGCCCCTTGTTACCGAAAACGAAACCGATGATGGGTTCCGTGCCGCTGTAGGTGCTCAGGTCCTGACCGACTCCGAACTCCACCAGCGCAATGCTGCCGTCGACGCCGGCCTCCCAGCCGTCGCTGTTGCGAAAACCGTCGAGGGCCGCTGCGGTCATGAACATCAGCACCTGTGACCGGGATTGTCCGCCGATCTGGAATCCCAGGGACGCGGACGCCACCCGGTAGTACTGCACCGGCGCACCGTTCACCAGCAGCGACCCCTCGCCGAACTCGCCGCCGAGCCCGAAGCCCGCCTTGATCACGTTGGGAAAGACCAGGACGCCGCTGGCCTTGGCCGCGAGCTCCCGGGCGGCGGGCGAACGCTGGTAGAGCTGTTCCAGGGCGCCTTTCACCCGCGCGTCGATCTCGGCCTTGGAGGCGGCCAGGGCCGCGCCGGGCAGCAGCGCGACCGCCCATGCCGAGAGCAGCAGGACCATGATCCTCGAGCGGGCGGACGAAATTCGGAAGCGATTCATCGAGCAGATCCTCTGACGCGTGCAGGCGTGGTTATACCACCCGCGCCAACGGGGATCGACCGCGGCGGCCTGCCCCTGGGGATTTGACAGCGTCAGGATCAATCCCTTATAAGCATCGAGGGGCTCAACATACGGCCGGGGAGGGGCCATCTTCGAACCCGCGATCATCTGCGCGACTCATGCGCAGCCGTCGTTGTGCACCCGGTGTTTCGAAGTACCAGAGGGGAGATTCCGATGTTCAGAAGTTGCTGGCGCGGCTCGGCGTGGCCGCTTGCGTTGGTGTGTTTGTTTCCGGCAAGTCACGGGGCCGTGGCCGCCGAGCGGCAGATCGAAGAAGTCATCGTCACCGCCGAGAGGCGGGAGTCGTCCGTTCAGGACACGTCCATCTCCATCACCGCGTTCACGGGCGAGATGGTGGAGGATTTCGGGATCCGCAATCAGTCGGACCTGCAGAACATGGTGCCCGCCACCACCATCCAGCCGTACGATTCCGCCATCCGCGGCGTCGGCCGGAACTTCCGCAATCTGGGTGGCGACCCGGGGGTGGCCACCTACATGAACGGCGTGTACTCCGAGGACCTGTACACGGCCACCATCGGCTCGCTGTGGGACATCGACCGCATCGAGGTGCTGCGCGGCCCCCAGGGCACGCTGTACGGCCGCAATGCCGTGGGCGGTGCCATGAATTTCCTCTACAAGAAGCCGACGAGCGACCTGGAGCTCACGGCCAAGAGCATCATCGGCAGCTACGGCACCCAGGAGTACTACGGGGTGATCTCGGGGCCGCTCGTCCGGGACCGCCTCAACGCCCGTCTCACGGCGTCGTCCCGCCGCCACGACGGTTGGGTCGAGGAGAAGGGCACGGGGCCCGATCTCGACAGCGGCGACGAGCAGAACGTGGCGCTTCAGTTCGAGTGGCTCATGAACGACACCATGAGCCTCAACGTTCGCAGCAATCTGGCGGACGTGGACCGGGTGATGGGCGGCGCCGACGGCGCGGGGCTCGTGGTTCTCGCGGGCGAGAACACGGTGCTTCCGGCGGGCCAGGGCGACGATGGCCTGCGCAACTACGACGTGGTGAACCACCGTGTGCGCGACATCGATCCGACCATGGCGAATCCGCTGGATCCCACTTTCGTGGATCCCACCCAGCCGGTGCTCAGCTACGTCAATCCCACCACCGGCGACACCATCCTCGCCCAGCGGATCCGCCCCGGCATCGACCCCGCCAGCGGCGAGCGCAACCAGGGCCAGGGTCTGACGTTGGGTGCGTCGGACTGCGTGTTCGTCGACCGCAAGAACATCGACGGTGACGACCTGTGCGCCTACACCAACGGGCACAACCGGGAGCAGTTCGACCAGAACGGTACCCAGGTGGAGTTTTCCTGGGACATCAACGAGCGGTACTCGCTCAAGTACATCTTCGGCTACAACGACCTGATGTACGAGCGCAACACCGACGACGATTCCACCGCCAGCGGCCGTGACCGGCAGTTCTACGTCAATCACGAGGCGGAGTACGTGTCCCACGAGCTGCAGCTGTTCTGGGATCTGAACGAGCGGGTGAGCTTCACCTCGGGCCTGTTCTTCTACGACTCCGTCATCGATCAGCGCTACGACTACTATTCGTCCACCGGCAATCCCCAGTACACCGATCCGTCCTGGGCCATGGACAATTTCCTCGCGGTGGCGGCGCCGGGCGCCGTTCCCGGCGATCCGCCGCTGACCTACCTGGCGGGCACCGCGCCCATCGACGTCTTCTCCGCCCGGCGGGCGGCGGAGGCCGCGGGGGCGCCGGAGGGCACCTTCACCACGGTCACCGGGCCATGGATCGGCGATGCCTCCCTGGGCGGCATTCCCCACGGACCCGACTCTCCGGGCTCCGACATCCTGAGCACCAACAAGACCGAGCGGGAAGCGTTCGCCGCGTACACGCAAGGGGTCTGGGACATCAACGAGCTGTTCACCCTCACCTTCGGCATCCGCTACGCCTACGATGACGTGGTGGGCGAGGAGAATCTCGCCCGCTACGCCGAGACCATGAACATTCCCGACGCCCTGGGCGTGCCGCTGGGATTGATCAACATCGTGCGCGGCGCCATAGACCCCCTGACCCTGCAGCCCACCGGGGTGGTGGAGCCCTGGCTCGGCGGTGTGCCCATCATCTTCGGCGCTCACCGCAAGCTTTCGCGCCGGGACGAGAAGGTCACCTGGCGGCTGAACCTGGACTACAACGTCACCGACAGATCCATGCTGTACGCCAACGTGACCACCGGCTACCGGTCCGGGGGCTTCAACCTGGCGTACTTCAGCCAGACGCCCGAGTACGATCCCGAGGAGCTCATCGCCTACGAGCTGGGCTACAAGGGCCAACTGCTGGACAACACCCTGCAGTTCAACGCCTCGGCCTACTTCTACGACTACGAGAGCATTCACACCGCCACCGAAGAGGCATGCCCGCCTGGCGGCACCGTGCAGAGCGCCCAGAGCGCCTGCGCCGTGTCCGACTCCACCACCTCGATTCAGGCGGCGCCGGGGGCCGAGGTTCTGGGCCTGGAGTTCGAAGCCCTGTGGCTGGCCACGGAAGCCCTCACCCTGGGCGGTAACCTGAGCTACACCGATACCGAGTACACCGAGGACTTCTACGTGGTGGACGGCGCGGATCCCGACTACCCGGGCAACATCTACACCGAAGCCACCAACCCGCAGCGGGCAGTCAACATCAAGGGCAACCGGCTGTTGCAGGTGCCGAAGTACAAGGCCAGCGCTTTCGCCAGCTACCGCTTTCACCTCGGCAATCGCGGCAACCTGGACCTGATGGCGAACTGGAGCTACATCGACGACGTGTACTTCTCGGCCTTCGAGTCCAAGCTCGATCTGGCGCCGGCTTACGACCGCCTCGACCTGCGCGCCACCTGGAGCAGCCTCGCCGAGCGCTGGAAGGTCACCGGCTTCGTCAACAACGTCACCGACGAGATCGGCATCCGGCAGATCCTGCGTCACGGCGCGGAGGACGGCTACCGCCGCACCGCCCAGGTGTCCGAGCCGCGGGTGTACGGGCTGGAGGTGAGCTACTCGCTGCGCTGAGGGCGCAGCGGCTGGGCCAGGGCCTGAAACCGATCGAAGTAGTCGGGGAAGGTCTTGGCCACGCAGTCGGGGTCGCGGATGGTCACCGCGACCCCGGCGAGGGCCACCAGCGAGAAGCACATGGCCATGCGGTGATCGCCGTAGGTGTCGATCACCGCATGCTGCCAGCGCTCTGGCGGCGTGACGCGCAGCCAGTCCGGCCCTTCCTCCACCATCGCGCCTACCTTGGTCAGCTCGGCGGCCATGGCGGCGAGCCGGTCGGTCTCCTTCACGCGCCAGTTGCCGATGTTGCGGATGGTGCTGGTTCCCGAGGCGAACAACGCGAGGACCGCCACCGTCATGGCGGCATCGGGGATGTGGTTCAGATCCAGGTCCACGGCGGCGAGCCTGCCGGATTCCGGCGGCTGCACGCTGATGCCGTCGACGCGTCGGCTCACCCGGGCGCCCATGGCCTGGAGCACCTCGATGAAGCGCACGTCGCCCTGAACGCTGTCCTCGCTGATGCCCGCCACCTCGATCCCGGGTCCGCTGATGGCGCCGGCGGCGAGGAAGTAGCTGGCAGACGAGGCGTCCCCCTCCACCAGGTAAGCGCCGGGTGAGCGATAGCCGCCGGGACGCACCGAGAACACCCGGTAGTCGCGGTGCTTCACGGCTGCGCCGAACCGGCGCATCATGTGCAGGGTGATGTCCAGGTACGGCTTCGAAACCAGTTCCCCTTCCACCTCCACGTTCACCGGTCCCGCGGCCAGCGGCGCCGCCATCAGCAGCGACGTGAGAAACTGGCTCGAGACATCCCCGCGCATGCGCGTGGTTCCGCTGCGCAGGCCCGTACCGGTGACCTCCAGGGGCGGGTAGCCCGGCTCCCCCAGATACCGGATCTGCGCGCCCAGGGGCGCCAGCGCATCCACCAGGTGGCCCACCGGCCGTTCCCGCATGCGCGCCGTGCCGTCCAGCACGAAGGTGCCCCGGCCCAGGGTGAGGGCGGCGGTGAGCGGCCGCAGCGCGGTTCCGGCGAGTCCCAGGTACAGGTTCCAGTGGCCCGGCTGCGTCACGAGTGGTCCGCCGCGGCCTCGTACCAGCCAATCGTCGCCGTCCTCGCGCAGCGCAACCCCCAGCTCGCCCAGGGCCGCGAGCATGTGGCTGGTGTCCTCGCTGCGGAGCAGGTTCGAGAGCCGCGTTTCCCCCTCGGCCAGGGCAGCGAGCAGCAGCGCGCGGTTGGAAATGCTCTTGGAGCCCGGCAGGGTGAGCGCCCCGGCGAGGCAGCGGATGGGTTCGAGGCGGAGGGTCTTCATGGCGGTGGCCATGGTAGCGCGATCGCGCGTTCCCCGGCGAGTCAGCGGCCGGCCGGTGCTCCGCCCGGATGCTCCGGGTGGAGCTCGGGGGGTGCCGGGTTCAGGGTCGCGAGGAATTCGGCCAGGGACTCCGCCACCACCCGCAAGGGCTTGCGCCCCGGCGCCTCCAGCAGCACGCGGCCGGATTCGTTCTCCACGCTGAGAAACAGCTCCGAGTCGGCCTCGGTGCAGGCGAAGAAGATGCTGAAGGGGCTGCGGCTGCGGCGCTGGGCCAGGGTGTGGCCGATGAGGTTCTCCACCAGGCGCTCGGCATCCTCCGGGTTCCACAGCAGCAGCAGGCTGACGTGGCCGTCCGGCGCTTCGGCTTCCAGGCCGCCGGACCAGTAGCGGCCGTAGTAGGCCTTCACGTCCGGATGTACCGTCAGCTCCAGGGCGCGCTCGAGCCCCGCGAAGTCGTCGGACCCCTCCGGCCGGCGCAGCGGGCGCCAGGGAACCCGCCAGCCGCCGTCGGCGGCATACGGCTCCCCCGTCTCGCAGGGCGAGCGCCACTGGGGATCGAAGACGTCCTCGAGGCTCGGGTAGCACTCGAGGTAGCGGGCGACGAAGGCGTCCAGGGCCTCGCCGACCGGTTGCGGGGACGAGCTCATGGCGCGGATCGTATCATTCGTTGGAGCCGTCGTCGGCCCGGCTGCGGTGGCGGTGTGGCCGCCGGGTCAGGGTCCGCCGCAGCAGCACCCGCTCCTCCGGGGTCATGGCCGCCGCGACCTGCACCAGGAACCCGTGACTGCGGACCTGACTGGCCAGGAGCGCGGCTCTGAAGTCCTCCAGGGCCGCGGCCAGATCGTTCGCGGCGAACGGTTGCCGGCCGAGGGCGGCGTCGATGCGCTGCTGAGCCTCCCGGATCGCGCGGATCTCGGGCCGCAGCGAGCGCAGGTGCGCGCGCAGCATGGGTCGCAGCTCCTCGCGGCGCGGCTCCGGAAGCTCGCGCACCACCCGGAACAAGCCGATGCCGGGCTCCAGCACCGCGGGCGCCGCGGGGTGGCTCAGGCGGCCGAGCAGGAAGCCGCCCAGCGCCAGGTTCAGCGCCAACGACACCACCAGGGCGATGGTCAGCCAGCTACGGCGCCACATCGTTCACCTCCGCGTACAGATCGCTGAATGCCAGGGTCATCACCTCCTCCGTGAGCTCCGAATACTCCGGCCCCGCGACGCTCTGTCCGAGCAGGAAGCCGCCGGCACCAACGGCCAGCGCCAGCAGCGCCGGCCGCCAGCGGCCGCGGACGATCCAGGGGAACACCCATCCGGGGACGCCGTTCGTGTCCAGCCGGGCCATGATTCGCGGCTCCAGATACGCGGGCGGGGCGTGATCGCGCAGACCCCGGAGCTGCTCGTCCAGGGACCGGGCGGCGGTCAGCATGCGGCGGGCCCGGCGGCTCACCGCGAGAACGCGCCGCGCCTTCCCGGCTTCCCGCTCGGGCCAGCGGTTCAGGTCCGCGCCCCAGCGGTCGAGGGCGTCTTCGAACTCGTCATCGGTCATACGTGGTTACCCCTCGTCGGCGGCGGCCAGGTGTTCATGGAGGGCTCCCGTCGATGTTTTCCAGGCGCGTGCGCAGCGTCCGCCGTGCCCGGGCCAGCAACGATTCGAGGCTTCGCACGCTCACCCCCATGATCCGTGCCGCCTCGGCGTTGGAGAAGCCCTGGACCTGGCAGAGCAGCAGCGCCGAGCGCTGGTTGGCGGGCAACGCGGCCATCGCGGCGTCGAGCCGTTCCCGGGCGCGGCTCGACTCGGTCAGCGCCTCCGGGCCGGCGCCGGGATCCGCGGCCGAATCCAGCGCCTCGGAGCCCTCCCGCCGGGGCCGCCGCAGCTCGTCCACCGCCAGGTTGTGGGCGATGCGGTGCAGCCAGGTGCCGAGCCGGACCTTGCCCGGCCGGTACGAGTCGGCCCGCGCCCACAGCTTGAGAAACGTCTCCTGACAGAGCTCGTCGGCATCGGCCGCGGAGCCGGTGAGACGCAGCAGGTAGCGGTGGATGCTGGTCAGATGGCGCGCGACCAGGCGCCGGAAGGCGTGCTGGTCGCGCTTCTGCTGCACCAGGGCCATGAGGACGTCGTCATCGTCCTCCGCCATCGCCGGGCCGCAGCGCTCGCGGCGGCTCAGCCCCGGTCGCCCCGGCGTTCCCGGTGGTAGGCGCGGGCTTCGTCTTGGGTCACCTGGCCGTCATCGTCGGCGTCCATCGCTTCGAGTCGCGATACCATGTCGGGAAGCTCGTCGCGGCTCAGGGTGCCGTCGCCGTCGTCGTCGAGGCGCTGGAACATCTGCTCCCGGGCCATGCTTTGCCTCGCCTCGCGAACCCGTTCCCTGGAAAACTCCGCCTGAGAGAGCTGGCCGTCGCCGTTTTCGTCGAGACGGGCGAACAGCTCCGACTCGCTCGCCTCGCGGCGGGCCTGGCGCTCCGCGGTGTCCGGGGCGCGGCGCCGATCGTCGGCCCTGGAGCCGGCCCGATACGATTTTCCTTCAAGCCGGTGGTGGAACCGGGGCATGGGCGCCTGGGCGAACTCGCTGGCGCTGATCTCGCCGTCGCCGTCGGCGTCGAGCTCCTGGAAGCGGGCTTCCGCTTGCGCCCGTGCCTCCTCCAGGGAGATGGGGAACTCCGGCTTGCGGTCGCCGGCCTGGGCCAGCAGGGGCGCGGCGAGAACGGCGCCGAGGGCCACGGCCCCGAAAGGCCGCGCGCTCGGAAATCTGCGGAATCGTTTCATGACTGCTCCTGTGTTGTCGTCGCACCCCTTTATACGCTGGAGGCGGGCAGATCCGTCGGTGGCCGGTAGTCGATGGCGACGACCCAGTAGGTCCGCGCGTCCCCCTGGAGCGTCAGCCGGACTTCGTCGTCCACCCGTTTCTTCAGCAGGGCCCGTGCCACGGGGGAGTCGATGCTGATGAACTCCGGCGCCATGTCGAACTCGTCGGGGCCGACCAGCCGGTACCGCAGCCGCGTACCGGCCTCGTCCTCCAGGGTCACCCAGGCGCCGAAGAACACCCGGCTGGTGTCGGGGGGCGGCCGGTCCACCACCGTCAGCTCCTCCAGGCGTTTCGACAGGAATCGAACCCGGGCATCGATCTGCCGAAGCTGCTTCTTGCCGTAGATGTACTCCGCGTTCTCCGAACGGTCCCCCATGGCGGCCGCCTCGGCCACCTTCCGGGTGACCTGGGGCCGCTCCACCTTCCACAGAGTCTTCAGCTCCAGGTTCATGCGCGCGTAGCCATCCGGCGTGATGTAAGGGGAGGGCCGGGGCCTGGGCGGCCGGTAGCGGCTCATGGACGAACTCCGGTAGCACTTCGACGGTGGCAGATGCTAGCCCGACCGCTGCGCGGAGTCAGTCGGCGCCGGCCTTTTCCCGGCGCCGGGAAACCGCTAGCCTGCCCGGGTGGCGGAGAACACCGGCAATCGAACCGCCTCCGGCGACGTGCTGCGCTGCTTCGTCGGCGCGTTCCTCGCGGCGGAATCGGCGCAGCGTCTGGAGCGGGCGTTTCAGGCCGTCGCCGGCGCCGGGGCACAGGCGCCGGCGCCGCGGCGGGTGCCGAGTTCCCGGCCGGTGCCCACGGACAACCTGCACGTGACCCTCGCCTTTCTTGGCACCACGCCGGTGGAAGCGCTGCCGGACCTGCTGGAGCTGATTCGCCGCCTCGATCCCCAGCCGGTGACGGTTCGGGCGGTGGGCTTCGTGGGCCTGCCGCGATCGGCGCGGGCGCGGAATCTGGTGGCGGAGCTGGAGCCCCATGCCCGACTCGCCGAGTGGCACGAGCGGCTGGAGGCGGAGCTGGGTTCCGATGGCCGGGCGTTCAGGCCGCACGTCACCGTCCGGCGGCAGGGGCGTCCCCACCCGTTCCGGCCGCTCACTCTGGAGCCGCCCGTGGATCTCGAGCTTCGTCCGCCCGCCCTGTACCGCAGCGATACCCTGGCGGAAGGCGCCCGCTACCGGCCCGTGAGCTGAACGTGTGCCGCTACTCGCCGCCGCCGAGCAGCCGGGCCAGTGAGTCGGCCAGCGGCGGACGGGCGATGCCGTGCTCGGTGACGATGCCGGTGACCAGCTCCGCCGGGGTGACGTCGAACGCCGGGTTGCGCACGGCCACCCGCGCCGCCGCGCTGCCCAGCACTTCCTCGGCATCCCGTTGCTCGATCACCACGTCGGCGCCGGCCGGCGTGGCCGGGTCGTAGGTTGGCGACGGGCAGGCGACATAGAACGGCACCTGGAAATGCCGGCACAGCACCGCCAGATTCAGGGTGCCGATCTTGTTGACCACGTCGCCGTTGCGGGTCACCCGGTCGGCGCCCACCAGCACCAGGTCCACCTCCCCCGCCGCCATGAGGCTCGCCGCCATGTTGTCGCACACCAGGGTCACGTCGATGCCGGCCGCGTCCAGTTCCCAGGCGGTGAGCCGGGCGCCCTGCAGCAGGGGCCGGGTCTCGTCCACGAACACCCGGAAGGGCACCCCCGCCTGATGGCACAGGTACATGGGGGCGGTGGCGGTGCCGAGGCAGGAAACCGCCAGGGCACCCGCGTTGCAGTGCGTGAGCACCCCGGCGCCGGGGGCGATGAGCGGCTGCCCGTGGCGGCCGATGCCGCGGCAGATCTCCTCGTCCTCCCGGTGCAGGGTCTCCGCCTCGCGGCGGATGGCCTCGAGGCAGGGCTCGCGCCGAGCGCGGCCGACGATGCGCTCGGTGGCCCACGCCAGGTTGACCGCGGTGGGCCGGGCAGCGCGCAGCCGCGCCGCCAGTTCCTCCAGCCGGGCCACGAACCCGGGCCCAGTCGCCGGTGCGGTCTCCCGGCTCATGGCCGCCACCAGCGCGTACCCGGCGGCGATGCCGATGGCGGGAGCTCCCCGCACCGCCAGGGTGCGGATGGCGTGCACTGCGTCTTCGATGTCGGCGATGGGCAGGTAGGCCACGCGGTGGGGCAGGCACCGCTGATCGAGGAGCAGCAGGGTGCCGTCCTCCCAGCGGATGGCGGGCGGGACGCTCACGGCAGCGCCGCGGCCCGGCCCAGCACGTCCACCAGGGCGGCGCCCGCATCGCGCGCCGTAGCGCCGCAGGCGAACACGCCGTCCCGGTGTCCCAGAGTCACGAAGAGGAGCGGCCGCTCGGCGTGCCCATGCAGCAGGTCGGCCATCGCGTCCGCCAGTTCGGCGGAGCCGTAGGCGATCTCCTCGGGAATCGCAGGCACGCCGAGAGCTTGTGCACCCTCCCAGATCTCCGGGCTGTGACCATGGAAGATCCAGGCAATGGCGGGGTCGGATTCGTAGATCATGGCGTGGGTGAGCGACTCGGAGGAGGGCGGCTGATGTCCCACGGCGTCCACCCAGAATCGGGCGGGATTGCAGCCGGTGATCCGCACCAGATCCGCGTCTTCCAGGTCTTCCACGCCGCTGGTCTGGCTGGCGGTGATCAGAAACTCCCCGGGCTGCTGCGGATCCCGGGCGCTCAGGTTGCCGAAGCCGAACCCGCCGTAGCGGATCGCATCCTGCCCCACCAGCGAGAGCCGCCGGAGCACGTGACGCCAGCCGCGCAGCTGCGTGAGCAGGTCCGGGGGCGCCACCGGCCCCTCCGGCGCCTCCAGGGCGTAGGCGAAGCGAATGGTTCCCTCGTCGGGGGTGACGGGCGCCTGTGTGGCCATGGCCGCAAGATACTGGATCGGCGCCCGGGCCGGAAGGCGGGCCGGCGGGCGCTCGCGCTTGAACCACCGCGGCGCTGGGGCTACTGTGCCCGGCCAGTGTAGCGACGAGGCCCCCCACATGCTTCCAGCCCGTTTCCGTAGGTCGGCCGTTCTCGCCGCCGCGGTCGTGGCCGCCGGGCTTGCCGGCCCGGCGCCGGCACACGCGGCGGGCGACGCCGCCCTGGCGCCCGAGGCGGCGAAGGCGGTGATGGAGGCGTTTCTCGAAGCGTTCAATGCCCGGGACGAGGCGGCCTGGGCCGAGACCCTGCACTTTCCTCACGTGCGGATCGCCGGCGGCTCGGTGCGTGTCTACGCCGAGCGCGACGACTTTCTCGACGCCATGGATCTGGAGCGCTTCGCCGCGGAAACCGGCTGGGATCACAGTACCTGGGACGACATGAAGGTTGTTCAGGCGTCGCCGGACAAGGTGCACATCGCCGTGACCTTCACCCGCTACGACGCCGCCGGGGCGCGGATGGCCTCCTACGATTCCATCTACGTGGTGGAGCGTGTCGACGGCCGCTGGGGTGTTCGCGCCCGTTCCAGCTTCGCCCCCTGAGGCTGCCGAGATGGAATGGAGCAAAGACCGCTTCGGCTTCGAGACCCGGGCCATTCACGCGGGGCAGGAACCCGACCCCACGACGGGTGCGGTGGTGACTCCGGTGTATCTGTCCTCCACGTACGTGCACAGCTCCCCCGGGGAGCACCGGGGCTACGAGTACAGCCGTTCCCATAACCCCACCCGCCACGCGTACGAAACCTGTGTGGCCAACCTGGAGGGCGGGCGCTTCGGCTTCGCGTTCGCCTCCGGCTGCATCGGCGCCGCCACCGCCGTGCACCTGCTGTCCCAGGGCGACCACGTGGTCTGCTGCGACGACATGTACGGGGGCACCTATCGGATGTTCGAGCAGGTGTTCCGCCGGCAGGGGCTGGACTTCACCTACCTGGACCTGTCTGACCCGACGGCGCTGGAGGCGGCCATGGGTCCCCGCACCCGCATGGTGTGGATCGAGTCACCCAGCAATCCGTTGATGAAGCTGGTGGACATCGCGGCGGTGGCGGAGATCGCCCACGCCCACGGCGCCTGGCTCATGGTGGACAACACCTTTCTGAGCCCCTTCTTCCAGCGTCCCCTGGAGCTGGGGGCGGATCTGGTGCTGCATTCCACCACCAAGTACGTGAACGGTCACAGCGACCTGGTGGGCGGGTTGGTGGTCACCGACGACGAGGCGCTGGCGGAGCGGCTGGCGTTTCTCTCCAATACCCTGGGCGGCATTCAGAGCACGTTCGACGCCTACCTGTGCCTGCGCAGCCTGAAGACCCTGGCGGTGCGCATGCGCGCCCACGAGCACAACGCGCACGCCGTGGCGCGTTTTCTCGAGGCGCATCCGGCGGTGGACTGGGTTGCGTACCCGGGCCTGCCGAGCCATCCCCAGCATGCGCTGGCGTGCCGGCAGACCTCGGGCCACGGCGGCATGCTGAGCTTCCGCGTCCGCGGCGGGCTCGACGCCGCCCGGCGCCTGCTGGAACGGGTGCGGGTGTTCAGCCTGGCGGAGAGTCTGGGTGGGGTGGAGTCCCTCATCGAGCATCCGGCGCTCATGACCCACGCCAGCATGCCGGCGGAGAAACGCGCCGCGTTGGGCATCGACGACGGGCTGATCCGCCTGTCGGTGGGCATCGAGACCGCCGACGACCTGCTGGCGGACCTCGACCAGGCGCTCTCCTGAGGCGGCGGCCGTGGCCTGGCGCCCCCGGGACGTCCACATCTTCCGCCCCTACCCGGACGAGGTCCCCTGGGAACTGCTCGCCGCCGGCGGCGCGCCGGAGGAGACCCTGGCCGAAGTGATCGAGCCGAACCTGGTGCGGGTGGCCAAGCTCGGTGAGCGTGCCGTGGGCGCCTATGCCATTCTCCCGGTCACGCCGGTCCGCTTCCACCTGCTGGCGCTCGCGGTGGCGGAGGGTTTCCGTCGCCGGGGCCTCGGCCGCTGGCTCGCCGGCCACGCCATCGGCCTCGCGGAGAGCAAGGGCGCCCGGGAGATCCTCGCCCCCGCCGCCGGCGGCCTCGATCCCGCCGCCCGGCGCTTCCTCGAAAAGCTCGGCTTCGAGCCGTGGGAAGGGGAGTTGCGGCTGGAGTTGGAGCCGGAATGAATATCGCTATCCGCTTTCCGCCTTCCGCCTTCCGCTAGAGCTCCTTCGCCAGAGCCTGCGACATCCCTCCAGCGGATAGCGGACAGCGGAAAGCGGACAGCGAACGGCTACGGTCTCGGCCCCACATAATGCGCCTGCGGCCGCACCAGCCGATTGTCCTGGCGGCACTCGACGAAATGCGCCAGGTAGCCGAACACGCGCGCCATGCCGAACAGGGCGGTGAAGAAGCGCGGCGGCAGGCCGAGCACGCGAAACACCAGGCCCTTGTAGAACTCC
>JAWLCV010000019.1:40048-58438 GCA_041686955.1 Pseudomonadales bacterium | reverse complement strand
ACCTACATGATGATCGACGAGGACGACTGGGACTTCGTCATGGAGACCAACCTGAAGGGGGCGTGGCTCGCGGCCAAGCACTACACGGAACGGGTGGTGGCCAACGGCCAGGCCGGCGGCAACATCATCAACGTCTCCTCCATCACCGACCGCCGCACCATCAAGGGACAGTTTCCCTATGCCCTCTCCAAGGCGGCGGTGAGCCGCATGACCGAGGTCATGGCGCTGGAAGCCGCCCGTTATAAGATTCGGGTGAATGCCCTGGCGCCCGGCTACTTTCTCACCGACGTGAGCCGCGTGCTGCTGGAAAGCGACCAGGCGCCCGCTTTCATGAAGGGAATTCCCATGCGCCGGTTCGGCGAGTTCAACGACCTCGACGGCCCCCTGCTGCTGCTCGCGTCCGACGCTTCGAGCTACATGACCGGCTCCATCATCGTGGTCGACGGCGGCCACGTCTGCGCATCCTTGTGACAACCGGCCCCAGGAGGCAACGGCCATGACCGACATCCGGCCCTTCACCATCGACGTTCCGGAGCAGCAGCTCGAGGAGCTGAAAACCCGCCTGGCGCTGACCCGGTTTCCCGAGAAGGAGACCCCCGACGACTGGTCCCAGGGCGTGCCCCTGGCCTACGCCCGGGAGATCAAGGAGTACTGGCAGCACCAATACGACTGGCGCCGTGCCGAAGCGGCACTCAACCGCCTCGATCAGTACCTCACCGTCATCGGCGGCCTCGACATCCACTTCATTCACGCGCGCTCGCCGCACCCCGACGCCCTGCCCCTGGTCATGACCCACGGCTGGCCCGGCTCCGTGGTGGAGTTTCTGCAGGTGATCGAACCGCTCACCGACCCCACGCGCCACGGCGGCAGTGCCGCCGACGCGTTCCACGTGGTGTGCCCGTCCCTGCCCGGCTACGCCTTCTCCGGCAAGCCTCGGGAACCCGGCTGGGGCGTGGAGAAGATCGCCGACACCTGGGCGGAGCTCATGGCGCGGCTCGGCTACGCGAGCTACGTGGCCCAGGGCGGCGACTGGGGCTCCGCGGTCACCACCGCCATCGGCATCCGCGACGCCGAGCACTGCCGGGGGATTCACGTCAACATGGTGAGCGCCCGGCCGGATCCCCTCGAGGACCTGAGCGAGCTCGAGCAACGCGGCCTCGCGGGCATGAAGCACTACCAGGACTGGGATTCCGGCTACTCGAAGCAGCAGAGCACGCGGCCCCAGACCCTGGGTTATGCGCTGGTGGATTCTCCCATGGGCCAGGCGGCCTGGATTCTCGAGAAGTTCTGGGCGTGGACCGATTGCGACGGCCATCCCGAGAACGCCTTGAGCCGCGACCACATGCTGGACAACGTCATGCTGTACTGGCTCACCGCCAGCGGCGCGTCCTCGGCGCGCCTGTACTGGGAGAGCTTCGGCAGCTTCAGCGCCGGCGAAGTGGAGACCCCCACGGGCTGCAGCATCTTTCCCAAGGAGATCTTCGTCTGCTCGCGGCGGTGGGCGTCGAACCGCTACCGCAACATCATCTACTGGAACGAGCTCGACCGGGGCGGCCATTTCGCGGCCTTCGAGCAGCCGGCGCTGTTCGTGGACGAGCTCAGGAACTGCTTTCGACTGGTGCGATGATGAGCGAACCCATCTGGATTCCCGACCCCGAACGGGCACGTCGAACCCAGCTCGCGGCCTTCGCCGCGCGCGCCGGCGCGGCGACGGGGCGCGATCTCGGCGCCTACCCGGAGCTCCACCGCTGGTCCGTCGAAGACCCAGGCGCCTTCTGGCAGGAGGTCTGGGACTTCGCCGGCATCGTCGCGTCGCGGCCGGCCACCTCCGCGGTGGAGGGGCTCCATCGCTTCCCCGGTGCCCGCTGGTTCCCGGGGGCCGAGCTGAATTTCGCGGAGAATCTGCTGCGCTTCGACGACGATCGCCCCGCCCTGGTTTCGGTGCTCGAGACGGGAACCCGGCGCGAGCTGAGTCATGCCGAGCTGCGCCGGCACACCGCCGCCCTGGCGGCACGGCTGAAGGCCCTCGGGGTGGGCCCGGGTGACCGGGTGGCGGGATGGGTACCCAACGTGCCGGAAGCGGTGACGGCCATGCTCGCCACCGCGAGCCTGGGCGCCGTGTGGAGCTCGTGCTCGCCGGACTTCGGCGTCGCCGGCGCCCTGGACCGCTTCGGGCAGATCGAGCCCAAGGTGCTGTTCGCCTGCGACGGCTACTTCTACGGGGGCAAACGCATCGACACCGCGGAGAAAATGCAGCAGGCAGCGGCGCGCATTCCCAGCATCCGGGCGACCCTGTGGGTTTCCCTGGTGGACGCGGTGCCAGCGGGGGCCGAGACCGTGGAGCACATCGTCAGCGACGCGCCCCGGGAACCGCTGCAGTTCACCCAACGCGCCTTCGACGATCCGTTGTACGTCATGTATTCCTCCGGCACCACGGGCAAGCCGAAGTGCATCGTGCACGGCATCGGCGGAACCCTGCTGCAGCACGTCAAGGAGCACCGGCTGCACGTGGACCTGCGCCGGGAGGACGTGCTGTTCTTCTTCACCACCTGCGGCTGGATGATGTGGAACTGGCTGGTGAGCGGGCTGGCCAGCGGCGCGACCCTGGTGCTCTACGACGGCTCGCCGTTCCATCCCGGTCCCGCGGCGCTCATGGACCTGGCCGAGCGCGAGCGGATCTCGGTGTTCGGCGTCAGCGCCAAGTATCTGTCCGCGCTCGAGAAGGCCGGCGTGGAACCCCGGCGCTCCCACGACCTCGCGGCCATGCGCTCCGTGCTCTCCACCGGATCCCCCTTGAGCCACGAATGCTTCCGCTACGTCTACGAATCGGTGAAGCAGGACGTGCACCTGGCGTCCATCTCCGGGGGCACCGACCTCATCTCCTGCTTCGTGCTCGGTGCGCCCACCCTGCCGGTGTACGCGGGAGAGATCCAGTGCGCGGGCCTCGGCATGGCGGTGGATGTGTGGGACGACGACGGCCGGCCCGTGCGGGGCGCCAAGGGCGAGCTGGTATGCACCCGGCCGTTCCCGTCCTGCCCCATCGGCTTCTGGAACGACCCCGACGGCAGCCGCCTGCGGGACGCGTACTTCAGCCGCTTCCCCGGTGTCTGGGCCCACGGCGACTTCGCGGAGATCACGGAGCACGACGGCTTCATCATTCACGGACGCAGCGACGCCGTGCTCAACCCCGGCGGGGTGCGTATCGGCACGGCGGAGATCTATCGGCAGGTGGAGCAGCTCGAAGCGGTGAAGGAATCCATCTGCGTGGGCCAGGACTGGCAGGGAGACGTCCGGGTGGTGTTGTTCGTGGTGATGCAGCCGGGCCACCGGCTGGACGACGCCCTGCGCGAACGCATCCGCGACACCGTCCGCCGCAATGCCAGCCCGCGTCACGTGCCCGCCCGCATTCTCGAGGTACCGGACATTCCACGCACCCTGTCCGGCAAGATCGTGGAGCTGGCGGTTCGGGACGTGATCCACGGCCGGCCGGTGCGCAACACCTCGGCGCTGGCGAACCCGGAAGCCCTGGAGCATTTCCGCGACCGTCCGGAGCTCGCCACGTGAGCGCCGCGGCAGCCTTTGCAGCCCCTGCCGCTTGCGCTACCTTGTCGTGACCGCCAGGGGGTAGAGGGAAACCATGGGGACTCGCGCGGTTGCCTTAGGCCTGGCGCTGCTGGCCGCCGGCTGCGGGACCGGCAGTGAGGTCGCGGTCGAAACCGGCGCCGATCCGATGCGGGATCCCCCGCGCCGTCAGGTCTACTTCGGCGATCTCCACGCCCACACCTGGTATTCCTTCGACGCGTTCATCTTCGGCAGCCGGACGACGCCGGACGACGCCTACCGCTACGCCCGGGGCGAGCCGCTCCGCGATCCCTCCGGCGCCGAATTGCAGCTCGACCGGCCGCTCGACTTCTTCGCCGTCACCGACCGCGCCATGTTCCTCGGCAACCCGCTCGGCTGGTCGGAAGGCCGTGGCCGCACGGCCGATCACCCGGTGGCGCGGGCCGTCGCTGCCGCGGGCGCGGCTGTGGCCGCGGGCGCGGCTGTGGCCGCGGGGGAAGATCGCGCCGCCGCGCTGCGCGAGATGGCACCATACCTGCTGCCGGGCGAGCACGCGGCCCTGCTCGACCGCGGCCTGGTGCGTTCCGCCTGGCAGGAGATTCAGCAGGCCGCCGAGCGGCACGACGACCCCGGACGCTTCACCACCTTCATCGCCTACGAGTACACGTCCGGCCCGGACCTCGGGGCGCCGCATCGCACCGTGATCTTCCGCGGAGCCGAGGTGCCGGACCTGCCCTTCGGCCGGCTCGATTCCGCGAACCCGGAGCGCCTGTGGTCGTGGATGGACGCATTGCGTGATCGCGGCATCGATTCCGTGGCCATTCCCCACGCGGCGCACGGCTCCGGCGGCCCGACGCTCGCCCTCGCGGATCGGGCCGCGAGTGCCCTGGACGACGGCCAGACCGACCGGCGCCGCCGCAACGAGCCGCTGGTGGCGATGACCGGCGCGGGGCTCACCGGCGTGTGGGCCGACGGCAACCGCCGGGCCGCCATCTTCGATGCCCTTCGCCGCCGGGAGACCTTCGCCACCAGCGGTCCGCGGATGGTGGTGCGGCTGTTCGCCGGATTCGACCTCCCCGAAGACCTGCACCTGGCCGGAGATCCGGCGGAGATCGGCTACGTGCGGGGGATCCCCATGGGTGGAGATCTCGCCCCCGCGGCCGGCACGCTTCGCTTCGTCGCCACGGCGCTGATGGATCCGCTGGGCGCGCCCTTGCAGCGCCTGCAGATGGTGAAGGGCTGGGTGGAAAACGGCGAACCCCGAGAGCGGGTATACGACGTCGCCTGCCCCGACGGTCAGGCGGTGGATGCCGACAGCCACCGCTGCCCCGACGCTGGCGCGCGCATCGACCCCTCGGACTGCGGCGCGAGCGCCGAGAGCGGCGCCCGGCAGCTCGCCGCGACCTGGCAGGACCCGGACTTCGACCCGCATCAGGAGGCGTTCTACTACCTCCGGGTTCTGGAGAACCGCACCTGCCGCCGCTCCACGCGCGACCCACTGGAAGCTGCGCCCCGGGACGAGTTGCCCGAGCCCGTTCAGGAGCGTGCCTGGACATCACCCATCTGGTACCACGGTCAGGCCGGATGAGCGGTCACGACGAAACGGCGAGGTTGTGATAGCGTCTATCCGTCTCCGCTCTAGTGAGGAGGCCGCCGTGTCCATGCTGCAGAAACAGTTCGACGAGCTGGGCGAAGACGTCACCCGGCTCATCAGCCTGCTGGAAGAGTCCCAGGATCCCTTCTGGATTCCGTACCTGAAGCGCGGGCTCGCCCAGGTTCGCCAGAACCGGCTGGCGGGCGCCACGTTCATTCTCGGCTGCTACGGCGGCGAGAACACGTTTTCCGACCTGGTCATCGGCCGCCGCTTCGAAGAGAGCGATCCGCTGCGTTTTCGCAACCTCAACCAGCGATTGTCCCACCTGCGCACGCGCACGTTCGAGTCGGCCAACGCCATCACGTCGCGCCGCGCCTGGTGATTGCCCATCATCAAGGAAGCGAGCGGGTCTGAATGATTATGGTGGCGCGTGGACCAGCGAAGGGGATGGGACGGTGTTCAAGCGACGACGCAAGCAGCCCGAGGTGAGCGCGCTGACTCACCTGTTCCACGGCATCGCCGTGGAACCGGGGGCCGACGCGTGCCCGGCGGCCCGGCGTATCGCCGGCATGCGCTACCTGAGCGACGAGGCGCCGCGCCTGCCGTTGGAAGGGTGCACCTGCCCGGGTGGCTGCCGCTGCGTCTACCGCCACTTCTCCGACCGGCGCACGGACGTGCGGCGGGACACCGACATGGGGCTGCCGCCCCGACCCGTGCGCAACGAGCAACGCGCCAGCGCCGGACGCCGAATCACCGACTACTGAGCGCGCTCCGAGGCCGCGTCGTCGGCGGGTGCGGATCGAGACCCCGGCGCGTTCTTCCGGAATCGCAGCGCGAAGCGGTGCTTGCGGTGCCACGGCTGGGCCTCGCTCGTCCAGGTCTGCACCCGCGGCTTGAATCGCGACGGGTCGTCCAGCGCTCCCACCTTCACGGAGCAGACGTCCGGGGTCGTCTCCGAGTAGGCGTAGAGGTGAGTGCCGCAGGTGCTGCAGAAGACCCGGGTCACCAGATTGCCGGCTTCCGAGAGCGTGGCGAACTCGGCGGGCCGGCCCTTGGTGACCCGGAACTGATCTCTGGGGACGCCCACGGCGTAGGCGGGTCCGCCCCCCGACGCGTACTGGCAGGCGCGGCAGAAGCAGGCGCCCTTGAAGGTGGTGGGCTCGTAGAACCCGAAACGGACGTCACCGCAGGCGCAACCTCCGGTGACCTTGACGCGCTCGTCCGCGGCTCCTGCCATGGTCGCCTCCGCGTGGCTCAGGAAAGAGACTCGTCATTCTGCCACTCCCCCGGGCACCTCACCATGCCGGCTACTCGCCGCGGGTCAGCGCTTCGATGACGGCATCCACCACGCCATCCGCCTTGGCCTGCATCTCCTCGTCGGTGGCGTCCTGGATGGGGTGCGGCACGAACACGCGCCGGGCCTCCGTCATGCCCAGCGCCCGCGCCTGGGTCTCCGCCGCATCCGCGAACTCGCTGGAGGCGATGGACACCGCCGGCTTGCCCTGAATCTCGAACCATACCGTGTCATGCAAACTGCACGTGGTACAGGAGCCTCAGTCGGCGAGCGCCTCGACGATGAAGTCGCTCTCCTCGGCGATCCGCCGGCGCAGCGCCTCGGGTGCGGGCTTGGTGAACGTGGGCTTGGCGTAGCGCCGGATGACGATGCCCGGCGCCCGTTCCGCCAGCCGGTGCTCCAGCCGGTCGAGCAGCACGCTGCCTCGCGGCTTTGCGATGTCCAGCAGCGCCACGGTGCCCGTGAGCTGCGCCGGCCGCGGTGCCGGCTGCCGCGTCACCGGCACCCGCTCGTCCGTGGGATCCAGAATTATGGTCATGGGTCAATCTCCTCGATCTTCCTCGATACCGGCTGCGAGCCGATCTCTCCCGTGGCCCAGCCGTGGAAGGCGCCGGAGAACTTCCCGGCGTCCGCGCCCGCCACCACGATGTGAATGTCCTCGTCACGGCGAAACTTGGGCAGCCGCCGCTCCAGCTCCTCGCCGCTCATCCGCTCCGCCACCGCTCGGCGGAAACCGGAGCCGGAGCGCTCGTCCTCCACCAGCTCGCGAACCGGACGGCTGGTGATCTCCTGGATGCGGCGGCGAATCTCGGCCTTGCCCCAGCCGTCCCGGGCGAGCGTATCCACGTGCTCCGGGCACACCACCACCAACGCATCGGTGGCGAAATGCATCTTCGGGTTGAAGGCCGACTCGAGACACAGGCCAAAGGTGCCGGCGAGCTGAGGGGCGCTGCGGGATTCCTGGTCCACCATCTGCACCGGGCCGCTGGTCATGGCCAGCGCCGTGACCACCGAGTCCGAGCGGGCGAAGCCCCGCTCCACGTGCATCGGCTCCCAGGGGCTGCGTTCCTCCAATTCCGCGAAGCACATGGTGAACTTCATGGGATTGCCCAGGGTGGAGCGTTCCGTGCCGCCGGGCCGGGCTCCCCCCACGTTGCGGATGACGAGCCTCAGGGCCCGGCCGATGGTGGCGTTTGCCCGGTTGCCCTGACCTAGCGCCCCCAGCCCCATGTTCATGCCGATGCGCTCGCGGATGGGCCCGTTGACCACCAGCACCGGGCTCGCCCCCATGGTGGTGGCCATGACACCGTGAATGTTGAACTCGTCGGTGCACACCGCCTCCAGCGCGGCGAGCACCACCGGCAGATACTCCGCCCGGCAACCCGCCATCACCGCGTTGATGGCCACCTTCTCCACCGTGGCCTCTCCCATGTTTGGCGGGACCAGCGCCACGACCTCCCGCGGATCGCGCCGGGTGCCACCGAGCATGCGCAACACCCGCTCGGGGGTCGGGGGCACCAGGGGCAGACCATCCCCAAGGCCCTGATCGAACATGAACTCGTGCTCGTCGTCGCCGCTCCCGATCTCGATGCGCCGCGCCCGCAGCGGGCTGTTCTCGGCCTCGGCCCGCAGCCGCTCGGCGATCAGCGGATCCGCCGACAGGGAGCCGCAACCGGCCCGCCAGTCCGGGACCGTCTCCCAGTCCACGGCCGGAGCAGGAAGACCGAGCCGTGCCGACAACGTCTCGGCCAGGCTCTGCCATTCAGCGCGCACCAGACCCACCAGCACCCGCTCCGCTGCGCCGTCGCTGCCGGTCAGCATCAGGGTCGGCACCGTGTCCACGTCCCAGGCGAACGACACCCGCAGATCCACGTCGTCGAGGATCGCGAAGCTCGGCTCGTGCCGCTCGCGCAGAGCCCGGTTCCCGTCTCGGGTCTGCCCGATCACGAAAAACGCCAGGTGCCGGCCGAAGGCCCGGTGCAAGGCGTCCAGCACCGGCATCACCTCGTTGCAGGTCGGGCAGTCTTCCTTCACGAAGCAGACGACGGCCGGTTGGTCGCCGGTGAAGCGGTGGTCCGAGAGGGTGAATGGTTTGGTCATAACGTCCCCGGCTCGCTCTCCGCTCTCCGCTTTCCGCTATCCGCCGTCCGCTGGAGTCGCGTCGCCAGCGTCCGTTGCGACGCTCCTGCGGATAGCGGACAGCGGAAAGCGGAAAGCGAACCTCATCCAAGTGCTCTCAACATCCGTTTCAACGCGAAATGCCGATAACTCTCCACCGCCAGACCCTCCACCTCTTCCCACATCACCCCGTCCTCGGCATCCAGCGAGATCCAGCCGTTGTGGCCGAGGTACGCGGGCACCCGAAAGCGCGGATCCAGGGTGAGCCGAGTCTGGGCCTCCGCTCCCACCCAGAAATGCAGCTCCAAGCGGCGCCGATAGCGGCTCGCGGTGCAGAACGTCTTCTTCCCGGCGCGCCAGGCGGGATTTCCGAACTGGGCGACTTCCGTGACCTCCGGCAGGGCCAGGCAGAAGGAACGCAGCCGGTCGACGATCTCCCGGGCCCGGGGTGCCGACAGGGGGTCGAACTCTTCCGGGTCCAGGCCCTCCGTGGGCGGTTCCACGTCCGCGGCCGGACCCATGCCCGCCGCCAGGGCCGCAGGCGCCGCGTGGGCGTAGGCTTCCCGGACCAGCACGTTGACGCGCCCCCAGTCCAGACCCTTGTCCAGCGCCACGCCCAGCCAGCCGCGGGGACCCACGTACGGCGGCACGAAGAAATGCTCCGGCTCCGCCTCCACGTACAGCCGCTGCGCGCCGGGCGGCATGTTGAGCCAGAGCGCAACGCGGCCGTCACCGTGGTGGTTGACGGCATAGGTGGCGAAGCTGCGCTTGCCCACCCGGAACTCCGGCGAGCCGTGGGACAGCACCTCCTCGGCCTCCGGCAGCCCGAGGCAGATCTCCCGCACGGCGTCGCTGATGTTTTTTCGCATCTTGAACCCCAGCCGATCGCTCACTCTACCCCCACTCCGCGCTGGCCTCCATCCCCGTTCGGGTGTACGTTTCGGCTGAATCGGAACCGGAGCTGCGCATGATCCTCGACGCTCTCGACCTGGCTCGCGACGATTTCGAGACGGCCACCGGCTGGCGGCTGAAACCGGAAGGCGCCTGCAAAGGCGACGTCTGCATACCGCTGAACCCGCCGCCCGGCGACCCGTTGAACGTGCCCGAGCTGGCCCGGCAGATGGGTCTGCCTCTGGTGGGCGAGCCGGAGCAGGGAGTGTGGGCTCTCGGCCCCGAGGCCGTGGGCGGACGGGCACTGACCACGGCCGAGGCGCCGGACCTGCGGCTGCCGGACCTCGACGGCCGCGAGTTCCGCCTGTCGAGCCTGCGCGGTCAGAAGGTGCTGATCTACGCCTGGGCCCCTTACTGAGGCTGCTCATCCGACCTGCCCGTGTGGCAGGCACTCCGGCAGGAACTGCACCCCAAGGGATTCGAGCTGGTGACCGTGGGGCTCGACGCCCTCGGCGCCGACGGCTGCCGACCGTTCATCGAGGCTGCCCACCCGGAGCATCCCGCCCTGGTGGACGCCCATCACGTGCTGGCCGAGCTGTTCGGCATCACCAACATCCCACAGAGCGTGTGGATCGACGAGGACGGCATCATCGTGCGCCCGCCCGAGACCGCACCCGCGCCGCCGGGCCCGCCGCGGGCGCCGGCGCTCGATCCCTCCGAGCAGATTCCCCAGCGGTTCCGCGAGATAATGGCCGAAGCCGGGCGAATCCGTCAGGATGCGCATGCCTACCACCAGGCGCTCCGAGACTGGGTCGCCAACGGCGCTGCCAGCCGCTACGCCCTGTCTCCGGCCGAGGTGATAGCCCGGTCGCGGCCCCGGAACGCCGACGTCGCCCGCGGCCACGCACACTTCGAGCTTGCCTGCGAGCTTCAGCGCCGCGGCGAGCACGAGGCGGCCGTACGGCATTTCCGCGAGGCGCATGCCCTGGTACCGGAAAGCTGGACCTTCCGTCGGCAGGCCTGGTCCCTGGAGCCCTCCATCGGCGGGCCCCTTGCCCGGTTCTGGCAGGGCCCGCCGCCGGATCATCCGGAGCGGTGGCCCTACGAGGGCGACTGGCTCACCGACGTGCGCAAGGTGGGCGCGGAGAACTACTACGAGACCTGGGAACCCTGAGCCCTCATCTCCGGAGCGCTCATGCGGGCTGCCCGTAGTGCCCCTTACGAGCCCCTTTCATCAACTCGCGGAAATCTTCGCCCCTGATGGACATCAGGGCGGCCCGATCGCCGCACTCCGCGTAGATGCGCTCCTGGTTCAGCAGCGCCTCGTCCACCAGCACATCGAGTCCGTAAGCTTGACCGAAAGGCGGCACCGAGCCGGAGTCGCAGTCGGCGAACACGTGCTCCAGCCCTTCCTCGGTGGCCAGGGCGTAGGTGTCGCCGAGCTCCTTTCGAAGCTCCCCGAGATGCACCTGGTCCGTGGCGGGGAGCACCACCAGCGCGTAGTGGTCCGCGTCCTGGACCACCACCGACTTGGCCAGGCGCGCGCCAGGCACGTGGGCGTGCTCTGCCCGCTCCGAGCTGGTGCCGGCCGGGGAATGGGGGACGATGTCGAAGTGAACCCCGTGCTGTTCCAGGTAGTGGCGAACGGTGGGCGCGATGGCCATGACCCTGCCCTCACACCCGATCCACGAAGCCGCTGACGCCCTGCGCTTCTGCGCAATGGACGCAGCAGTAGATGTCGGACGCGGCCTGGAGGCCGTGGCCGAGCACGTGGGTGTTACAGTTGTTGCAGCGCGGCGCGAGCGTTTCCACCGCGCACTCGAAGCAGTCGAAAACGTGGCTTTCGCCGTCGACGTTGATGGTGAGGGCCCGGTCGTAGTCGTTGCCGCAGTTCTCGCACTTCATGGTGATCCCTCCTTGGGCTGCCGAGAGATCAGAGCAACATCCGTGCCCGCGGGTCAGTCGGTGTGGGAATCCGCCCGCCGTGCCCGAAGCATGCGCAGCACCGCTTCCTCCCCCAACGGCTCCGCCTGCTTGACGCGCAGGCTGTCCTGCCACTCCCGGGCGAAATCCCGCTGCAGCAGCCGGTTCACCGCCGCGGTCACGGTCATGGCCAGCACCGCGCCCAGGCTCGCCAGCGCCATGTCCCGATGTCCGTCCCAGACATCGCCCTGGGTGCCGAGGTAATGCATGCCGAGCTCGCCGCCGAACACCAGCGCGGCGCCCCACTCGATGAGCTCGTAGACCACCGAGAAGGACATCATCAGCAGCACGGGCAGAAAGTAGCCCCAGAAGCCGCGCACTCCTGCCACCCGCACGAACACCTCGCGGGCGGGGTAACCGAGCAGCAACCCGAAGCACAGATGCACGAAGCGGTCGTAGTGATTGCGCTCCCAGCCGGTGAGATCGCTCAAGGTGTAGCCCGTGAGGCCGGCCGACCACTGGTCGTAGGGCACCAGTGAGTAGGTATAGTGGGCGCCCACGGTGTGCAGGCACAGGAATGCGAAGATCAACGTGTACGACAGCCGCGACAACGGAAACCGCCGGTAGCTGACCGCCAGGCTCGCGACGAAAACCACGAGCAGAGCGTTCTCCAGGAGCCAGGTTTCGCGATCCACCGGCGCCAGCGCGAGCCAACACCACAGCACGGCGAGCGCCAGGGCCAGAACGGCGACGTAACGGCGATTGCTTTGCACCTGGCGCGGTCTCCCCCGAACTGGGCCCATTGTAGCCCGCGGCTGCCGGCGCTGGCGATTCACCCCGGCCGCCCGGCTCGCTTATGATGCCCATTCGATTCGCGACCAGGGAGACGACATGGGCCGTCACGACCGGATCACTCAAATCGCCGCACGCTACACCGCGGCACGCAAGTACAGCGGCATCGAATGGCTGGTGGAGCACCGCGGCGAGCTGCTGGCCCAGGGGCGCGCCGGCTACGCCGACGCCAACGCCCGGACTCCGATCCACGACGGCGCCATCTATCGCATCTACTCCATGACCAAGCCCATCATCTCGGTGCTGGCCCTGATGCTCATGGAAGAAGGCCGCCTGCGGTTGTTCGACCTGGTCTCCACCTTCAATCCGGCCTTCGCCAACATGCAGGTGCTGCTGCCCTCGGGGCAGCTACGGCCCGCAGAGCGGCCGATCATGGTGGAAGACCTGATGACCCACCGGGCGGGCTTCAGCTACGAGTTCATCACCGGCTGTCACATCGCCCCGCTGTATCAGTCCGACAAGATCTCGAGCGACGGGCTGTGCTCGCTGGATGCCATGATGGAGCGTCTGGCGGAGCTGCCGCTCGCGTTTCAGCCCGGCAGCCAGTTCCGCTACAGCGTGGCGACGGACGTGCTGGCCCACGTCATCGAGCGCGCTACGGAACGCCCTCTCGACGAGTTGCTCGACGAGTATCTGTTCCAGCCCCTGGGCATGCGTGACACGGCGTTCCACGTGCCGGAAGAAAAGCGCGACCGGCTCATGCCCATGTTCGGGGTGGCCGACGTCAGCGAGTTCGCGCCGCTGCACCCGCGCCCCCAGGAGCTCACCCCGGCCGACGTCTCCACCATGTATCCCTGCGACCGCGAGGATTTCCGTCGCGGCGGCCATGGGCTCTTCAGCACCACCGACGACTATGCCCGCTTCGCGCGCATGCTGCTGGATGGCAAGGACCCGGAGGGCCGCACGCTGCTGTCGCGCAAGACGCTGGAAATGATGCGCGCCAACCGCATTCCGCCCCATCAGCTTCCCCTCACGGTGGGCATGAAAGCGCTGCCGGGCTACGGCTGGGGCCTCGGGGTGCGGGTGATGATGGACGTGGGCCGGGCCATGGCCCTCTCCAGCCCCGGCGAGCTCGGCTGGTCGGGCGCCGCCAGCACCTACTTTTTCGTCGACCCCGCCGAAGAGCTGTTCGGCGTGTTCATGACCCAGTACCTGGGGGCCGTGCTGCCTCTGAACGAGGATCTGCGCGCCGCCGCCTATCAGATGCTCGACTGAATCATTTAACGTTCCCTCACAGAGAAAGGAGACCATCATGTCCGAAGCCCTGGAGAATGCCCGCAAGACCCTGGAAGCGCGCATCGGCCAACGCAACGAGCCCACCGACTGGTTCGAAATCACCCAGGAGCGCATCAATCTGTTCGCCGAGGCCACGCTGGACCACCAGTGGATCCACACCGATCCGGACCGTGCCAAGAATGGTCCGTTCGGCACCACCATCGCCCACGGTCAGCTCACCATGTCCATCATGAGCTTTCTTCCCGGCGGTCAGGGGGTGGGCCTGCCGGCCCTGGACGGGGTGCAGATGGGAATCAACTACGGCTGGAACAAGGTTCGTTTTCCCTCGCCGGTCCCCGTGGGGTCCAAGGTCCGCACCAGCGGCACGCTCAAGTCGGTGGAGATCAAAGGCAACATGCTGGAGGTGGTCAACGAGCTCACCATGGAGATCCAGGGCGCGGAGAAGCCCGCGTGCGTGGCCGAGAGCGTGCTTCGCCTGGTGTTCTGAGCCGCAGGCACCCGGGCGCTGCGCCGGCCGCCGCGGAGCGCCCTCCCCGCCGCCGGGTTGCCCGGCTGGTGGGTTGCCGATAAAGTCCGAAGCTTCACGAGGGGAGGCTTGCAGATGTCCGAGTTGTCAGAGTTCCGTGAAGAAGTACGCGCCTGGTTGCAGGAGAACTGCCCGGAAGGCGCCCGTGGACCGGGGCAACTGGCCATCGGCAGCAGCAAGATCGAGCTCGAGCCGGACGTGAAGCTGTGGCTGGAGCGCTGCGTGGAGCGTGGCTTCACCGCGCCCACCTGGCCCAAGGAGTACGGCGGCGGCGGGCTCTCGCCCCAGCAGGCGGCCGTGCTGTACGAGGAGATGGGCGCCATCCGCGCACGTGCTCCTCTCTCGGGCATGGGGCTCACCATGATCGGGCCGACCCTGCTGGAGTTCGGCACCCCCGAGCAGAAGGAGCGCCACCTGCCGAAGATCGTCCGTGGCGAGGTGCAGTGGTGCCAGGGTTACTCCGAGCCCAACGCCGGATCGGACCTGGCCTCCTTGAAGACCCGGGCCGAAGACAAGGGCGACCACTTCGTCATCAACGGCCAGAAGATCTGGACCTCCGGCGCCGCCACCGCGGACTGGATGTTCGCCCTGGTGCGCACCGATTTCGACGCCCCGAAGCACGAGGGCATCAGCTTCGTGCTGCTCACCATGGATCAGCCCGGCGTATCGGTGCGGCCCATCCGTCTCATCTCCGGCAACTCTCCCTTCTGCGAAACCTTTTTCGACAACGCCATCGCCCGCAAGGAAGATCTGGTGAGCGAGCTGAACAAGGGCTGGACCGTGGGCAAGCGGCTGCTGCAGCACGAACGTTCCGGCATCGGCGGGCTCTCCGGCGGCCGCCGCCCGTCCCCCGGCGACGGCCTGGTTCGCACCGCCCGGGAGTACGTAGGGGAGCGCGACGGACGCATCGCCGACCCGGACGTGCGCGACACCCTGCTCCGCTTCAACATGCAGCAAGCCGCCTTCGGCCTCACCGCCAAGCGGGTCAACGAGGAGAACCGCTCGGGCACGCCGGGAGAAGCCACGTCGATCTTCAAGCTGGTGGGGGCCCGGCTGCAGCAGCAGGGTGCCGACCTCAAGCGCCAGCTCATGGGCACCCGGGGGCTCGGGGTCGAAGGCGAGAGCTTCGACGAGCGCGAGCTCGAGGCCAGCCGGGAGTGGCTCGCCACCAAGGCCACCACGATCTACGGTGGCAGCGACGAGATTCAGGCCAACATCATCGCCAAGCGTGTGCTCGGCCTGCCGGACTGAGGAGCGATCATGAGCGCGTCCGCCTGTCACGCCATCGGTATCGAACCCCTCACCCCGCACATCGGGGCGGAAATCTCCGGGGTGGATCTGGCCGGGCCGCTGTCCAACGAGCAATTCAGCGAGATCTACCAGGCCTGGCTCGACTGGAAGGTGCTGGTGTTCCGCAACCAGCATCTGGACCGGGAGCAGCACAAGGCCTTCGCCCGGCGCTTCGGCCGCCTGCACGTGCATCCCATGCAGCACAGCTACGGCGGAGACCCGGAAATTCTTCCGGTGAAGACCACCAGGGACTCCCGCTACACCGCCGGCAACGGCTGGCATACGGACGTGACCTGCGACGAGATCCCGCCCCTCGGCTCCATGCTCTACATCAAGGAGACGCCCGAGGGTGGCGGCGGCGATACCCTCTTCGCCGACATGTACCTGGCCTACGAGCTGCTCTCCGACACCATGAAGACCATGCTCGATGGTTTGGTAGCCGTGCACGACGGGGCCATTCCCTATGTAGGCAGCTACGGGGTCGCGCCCCGGGACGGCAGCCAGTACCCGCGCAACGAGCATCCGGTGGTGGTGACCCACCCGGAGACGGGGCGCAAGGTTCTGTACGTCAACGCCGGCTTCACCTCCCACATCAAGGGGCTGCGTCCCTGGGAGAGCCGAATGCTCCTCGACGGGCTCTTCGACTTCATCGCGACGGAGGTGAGGTTGCCGTGCCGGGTGCGCTGGGAGCCCAACACGCTGACGTTCTGGGACAACCGCTGCACCCAGCACCACGCCATCTGGGATTACTACCCCAACAGCCGCTACGGCGAGCGGGTGTCCATCGTCGGAGAAGAGCGGCCTGCGGCCTGACCGGACCTCACGTCACGAGTGAGGCCGCGCGCGTGCTAGCATTTCTCTTTCCGTGAACCCGGCACGTGCGTAACGTCGACCTGCGAATCCCGTTCGTCATCCGGCCCGTGGCGTTCCCGGGCAGCCGCTGGATGGCGGGCATCACCCTGCTGGCGGTGCTCCTGGCTGTCTTCTGGAGCCTCGGCGCCTTCAGCGACCTCAGCCCAGGGCGGTGGGACTTCGGCCCCACGATCTTCTTCAGCGCCATCATCGCCTACCTGCTCCCGGTGTTCGGCTACATCAGCGAACGCACGGCGGCGGCTCTCGACGAGGTGGAGGCCCGGCTCGACGCCGAGCCCGCGCGCATCGCCCGCTGGCAGCAGAGGATCCACCACAAGCCCCTCGGCTGGCTCGTCGCGGTGCTCGCCATCGGCGCCGCCGGCGGGCTCGTGCACAATCTGATGCTCCACGGGCTCTTCCGGCCGTTGGGCGACACGGCCGTCGCTCCCCGGCAGATGTGGGCCGTCATCGTCGGCACCGGAGTGGTGTGGCTGGTGGTGACCTTCGTCGTGGCGGCGCTGCTCGACAACGCTCTGGTGCTCCAACGCGCCGCCCGTGTCGTCCGGGTGAATCTGTTCGCACCCCGCCAGCTCAGGCCGTTCGCGGTGGTGGCGGTCATATCCACCTCCGCCATCATCGGCGCACAGGCCCTGTTTCCGCTCATGTTCCTCGACGAGACCGTGTCGCCCGTGGCCTACATTCCGGGGCTGCTGGCCACGGCGGTGCCCATGGTGCTGATGGCGGCCCTTCCGGTGTGGCCGGTTCATCGCCGGATGGTGGGAGAGAAACGCCGGGTGCTCGAGGCGCTGGAGCATCGAATCGACACTCTGGGCAACCCGGATCCGGCACGGACCGAGACCGGAGCGGCGCTGGCACCACTCCTGGCCTATCGCCGCGAGGTGCTGCTGGCCCCGGAGTGGCCCTTCGACGTGAGCGTGGTGGCGCGGCTGCTGCTGTATCTCATCATCCCGCCCCTCACCTGGGTGGGGGCGGCGCTGATCGAGAACGTGGTGGAGAGCCTTCTCTGAGGCGCTACTTCACGGCATCGCGAAGCCGCCGGTAGGCACGGGCGATCTCCGCTCACAGATCCTGGAAGCGCTGGTACTCCTTGGAGAGCCGCCGCTCATGGGCCTCCACCTGCTGGGCGATGCCCTGGAACGCCTGCTTCTGCTCGGCGGAATCCCACTTGGATCCCAGCTCCTCGAACTCCTGGTACAGGCGGTTGTTGGCGCCCTGCAGCCACTGCAGCAATCCCAGGTTGGTGAGCGGCTGCTCCGGCTCCTCGAGCTCCTCGGGCAGGTCGAGGATGTACTGGGCGTACGTATGAAGCACCTTGTCCGGAGCATCCTCCAGGAAGCGCTCGACGCTGCCGAGCAGATTGCGCTGCTCCGCCTCGAAGCTGTTCAGCAGCATCTTCACCCGCTCCGAATGGTCTCGCTCACGCTCCTCGTCGAGGATGTCACGGATTCGCTTGAGGTACTCGATGGCCCGCTCGATCACCTCGCGGCCGTCGACGTAGGTATCCCGCTTGTGCTGGGTCATGGCGCGTGCTCCTCGGTCAAAAGAATTCCGGCAGGTAGCTCTGCAGCTTCTCCGCCGGCAACGTGGTCAGCTCCTTGTCCAGGGTCAGCGCCACCAGCCCCTGGGTGGGGCCGCTGAGATTCGCTCTGAGCTGCCCGAGAAACCGCGGCGGCGCCACCAGCACCAGGCGCTCCAGCTCTCCCGAGGTGCGACCTTCCTCGAGCCGCATCGCAAGCCGCTTGGCGAAGTTCGCCATCTCGTGGTTCTTGGTGGTGTTCTTGTTCCCCATGGCGTGCCGGCCCTGACCCGCCGAGTCGAAGGTCCGGCCGTCACGATCGGTAACCAGGTCGCCCTCGTGCAGGCGATGCTCCGGCGACAGCAGCACGTCGAACTCCTCCAGGGTGCGGTTCTTGTGCCGGTTGAACAGGCGTGCGCGCGTTCCGTCCGCGACGACGACCCAGGTATTGGCCATATGTCCCCCTTTCGACTTTGAGGTTCACGACTGCCACTCGCGCATTCTCCCCGCCCCGGATCATCAAGTAAAACCGCCGCCCACTCCCGCCCGGTGGGGCCGCGTGCCGGGTCGTGCAATATCCGCACCCGCCGGCCAGGGGCCGGCGGCGGACGGCTTCTGGCCGGCGGCGGACGGCCGGCAGGCGCGGCCGCGTAGCCGGCGCCGGGCCCGCCTGCTATTCTCCGCCGGCGTGGCCCCCACGCAAACGTCTTGCCGGA
>JAWLCV010000019.1:0-39948 GCA_041686955.1 Pseudomonadales bacterium | reverse complement strand
GGCCGGCGGCGGACGGCCGGCAGGCGCGGCCGCGTAGCCGGCGCCGGGCCCGCCTGCTATTCTCCGCCGGCGTGGCCCCCACGCAAACGTCTTGCCGGAAGGCCGCAAAGTCACAGGGGAGAGGAGGTGTCGATGCATTCCGTGGTGGTGGTGTTGCTCGGGATCGCGGGCATGTGCTTCGGCTGGTTCGTCTACTCCCGGTTCATCGCGACCCGTATCTTTCAGCTCGACGAGCGCTTCGTCACGCCCGCCCACGAGCTCGAGGACGGCGTGGACTACGTGCCCACCAACCGCTACGTGCTGTGGGGCCATCACTTCACCTCCGTGGCCGGCGCAGCACCCATCGTCGGCCCCGCCATCGCCGTGTACTGGGGGTGGGTGCCGGCGGTGCTCTGGGTGGTGCTGGGCACCATCTTCTTCGCCGGCGTCCACGACTTCGGGGCCCTGTGGGCCAGCAACCGCCACAAGGGCCGCTCCATGGGCGCCCTGTCGGAAACGGTCGTGGGCAAGCGCAGCCGCGCGCTGTACATGATCGTGGTCTTCCTGGTGCTCTTGATGGTGAACTCGGTGTTCGCGGTGGTCATCGCCCGCGCGTTCGTCGATACGCCGAGCGCCGTGCTGCCAGCCTGGGCCGCCATTGCCGTGGCGCTGGTGATCGGCCAGCTCGTGCACCGGAAGTTCAATCTGGTGGCCCTCTCCCTGGTCGGCGTGGCCGTGCTCTACGCTACCGTCTACGGCGGCAGCATGATCCCCCTGGCGCTGCCCGAGGGGCTGTTCGGCCTGGCTCCCCAGGCGAGCTGGATCGTGGTGCTGTTCGTCTACGCCGCCATCGCCTCCATGCTGCCGGTGTGGGTCCTGCTTCAGCCCCGGGATTTCATCAACGGCATGCAGCTCGTCGTGGGACTGCTGCTGCTGTACTCCTCGGTGTTCATCTTCATGCCGGACATCTCCGCCCCCGCATTCAATTCCCAGGTGAGCGCGACGGCCCCGTCCATCATCCCGCTGTTGTTCGTCACCATCGCCTGCGGAGCCGTATCGGGGTTCCACGGCATCGTCGCCTCCGGGACCACCTCGAAGCAGCTCGACAAAGAAACCGATGCCCGGTTCGTGGGCTACCTGGGTGCGGTGGGGGAAGGCTCGCTCGCGCTCATCACCATCGTCACCGTCAGCGGCGCCGCTCTGGCGGCCACGCCGGAAGCCTGGCACGCCATCTACGACGAGTTCGGCGCCGCCGGGGCCGGCGCCTTCATCTCCGGGGGCGCGAACCTCATCGAGCAGGGCTGGGGCATACCCGCCGGCATCGCCCAGACGATGCTGGCCACCATGGTGGTGCTGTTCGCGGGCACCACCATGGATTCCGGGGTGCGGCTGCAGCGCTACATCATCGAGGAGTGGGGGCAGATCTACCGGATCCCCCTGCTCGGCAACGGCGTGGTCGCGACCCTGCTGGCGGTGGGCGCCTGTCTGCTGCTGGCGTTTGGCGCCGGCGGGGCCTCGGGCTCCGGCGGCATGATCATCTGGCCGCTGTTCGGCGCCACCAATCAGATCCTCGCCGGCATGACCCTGCTCATCATCAGCGTCATGCTCATCAAGCTCGGCCGCCCCTCCTACTACACCCTGCTGCCCATGCTTTTCGTGTTCACCATGTCGTTTTTGGCGGCCTGCGTGACGCTCGCCCAGTTCTACCGGGACGGAAACTACCTGCTGGTGGTGCTGGACCTGGTGGTGCTCGGCACCAGCCTGATGGTGATGCTCGAGGCAGGCTCCGCCATCCTCGCGTTCAAGCGCCGCGGTCGAAGTGCATCCACCCCCACGCAGTGGTCAGTGGGTGGCGATGATCCAGACGGCGTGAATGATGCCGGGTATGTAGCCAAGCAGCGTCAGTAGGATGTTCAGCCAGAAATGCCCCCCCAGGCCCACCTGCAGAAACACCCCCAGGGGCGGCAGCAGAATGGCGATCAGTATCCGCACCAAGTCCATGGGACCCTCCATTTCTGTGTCCTTACGCCGGTCGTGCAGGATCGGTGCCGGAACCTCCCGGGCGTTGGCTCGCTCTTTGCTCGCTCGCCGTCCTCCAATGGTTCTGCCGAGGAGTGACCGACCATGGATGCGATCAAGTTGTTTGCGATGCTGCTTTTCGCGGCCACCCTGGCCGGCTGTAATACCATGCAGGGCGCCGGCGAGGACATCGAGGCGGGTGGCGAAGCCGTGAGCGACACGGCCGAGGAAGTCGAGGACGAGATCGACTGACGCGAACGGAATTGCCCGCCCGGAATCGGAGCGCGGCGCGGGTGACGATTCCCTATGGTTCGACCCTCGCTTACCATCGGGGATCGAGCCATGCTGACCGAAGACCAGATGCGCGCCGCCGTAGCGACGCGGGACGCCTCCTGCGACGGCCGCTTCGTGTACGCCGTGGTCACCACCGGCGTCTTCTGCCGGCCCTCCTGCGCGGCGCGCCCGGCTCGGCCTGAAAACTTGAGGTTCTTCGCCGATCCGCCCGCCGCGGCCGCCGCCGGCTACCGGCCCTGCCGCCGGTGCCACCCCGGCTCGGACGCCTTCGCCGACGTGGCGGAGATCGCCCGCTACATCGAGGAGCACGGCGACCAGCCTCTCACCCTGGCGCACCTGGCCCGGCGGGCGGCCTGCTCCACGTCGCGGCTGCAGCGACGGTTCAAGGCGGCGTTCGGCGTAACTCCCAAGGTCTTCCACGACGCGGTGCGGCTGGCGGGCTTCAAGACCGCCCTGAAAGCCGGCGACGACGTGACGGACGCCATCTACCGCGCCGGTTTCGGATCGCCAAGCCGAGTCTACGGCGAGGCCACCCGCAACATCGGCATGACGCCCAGCGCCTACCGGGCCGGCGGGGCTGGCGAGTCCATCGCCTACGCCTGCCGCGACACGGCCCTCGGCCCTTTGCTCATGGCCGCCACGGAGCGGGGCGTGTGCTTCGCCCAGTTCGGCGAGAGCGGCGAGGCGCTGAAACGCCAGCTTTGCGACGAGTTTCCCAACGCTCTGCTGCAGGTCTCCCCAGCCGAGCACGCGCCGCCCCTGGACGCCTGGATCGACGCCCTGGTCGCCCATGTCGACCGGGGGGCGCCTCGCCCGGAGCTTCCGTTGGACCTTCGCGGCACCGCATTCCAGATCAAGGTGTGGCGCTTTCTGCTGGGAATCCCCGAGGGCGACGTCGTCAGCTACGGCGAGGTGGCCGCAGGCATCGAGCAGCCGAAGGCGATCCGCGCCGCGGCATCCGCCTGCGCCGCGAACCGGGTGGCCGTGCTGGTACCGTGCCATCGGGTGCTGCGCGGCGACGGTAGCCTGGGCGGCTACCGCTGGGGGCCGGCACGCAAGCGGGCGCTTCTGGACGCAGAGCGGGCGCGCGCCCGGGAGCGCCCATGAACGCCCCGGCGGCGGCGCTGCTGCGCCAGGTGGCGGATCTCGACTGGGAAGCGATGACCCACGACCTCGACGCGCAGGGCTTCGCCGTGACGCCCCCCATCGTCGCTGCAGCGGCGTGTCGGCGCCTGCGCCGCAGCTTCGACGACGGAACCGCTCGTTTCCGCGCCACCGTGGACATGGCGCGCTACAACTTCGGCCGGGGCCGCTACCGCTACTTCGACTATCCCCTGCCCGGCGTGGTGGAAGCCCTGCGTCAGGCGCTCTATCCCCACCTGGCCGCCATCGCCAATACCTGGCACGAGCGCCTCGGCCAACCAGCGGACTGGCCCGCCTCACTGGACGACCTGACGGCACGGTGTCACGCCCAGGGACAGCTCCGGCCGACGCCCCTGCTGCTGCGCTACCAGGCGGGGGATTTCAACTGCCTGCACCAGGATCTCTACGGCCCCATCCATTTCCCGCTGCAGGCGGTCGTCCTGCTGAGCCGCCCGGGCGAAGAGTTCACCGGCGGTGAGCTGATTCTGGTGGAGCAGCGTCCCCGCATGCAGTCGCGGCCCCTGGTCGTCCCGCTGCTGCAGGGCCAGGCGGCCATCATTCCGGTTCGGGAGCGCCCCCGGCGCGGCGCCCGGGGTTGGCATCGCGCCAAGATGCGCCACGGGGTCGGCACGGTGACCGGAGGCTGCCGCAGCACGCTGGGGCTGATCTTTCACGACGCCCGCTGACCCGCCGCGATGTCGCCCTGGTACGATGCCGGATAGCCAGCGGAGGACGAGGGCATCATGAGATTGGCAGGCAAGGTCGCCGTGATCACCGGGGGAGCCAGCGGCATGGGCAAAGCCACGGCACTGCGTTTCCTTAACGAGGGCGCGCGCGTGGTGATCGCGGACTACAACACCGACAACGGGCAACGAACCCTGCGCGAGGCGGATGCCGCGGGACACGGCGACGCGGTGGACTTCGTCCGCACCGACGTGGCGCGAGAACGCGACGTCGAAGTGGCCTTGCAGCATGCCCTCTCCCGCTTCGGCGGTCTGGACGTGCTGTTCAACAACGCGGGGGTCGGCGGCGCCATCGGGCCGCTCACCGAGACCACCGTAGAAGACTGGGACTACACCATGGACGTGCTCGCCAAGGGGGTATTCCTGGGCATCAAGCACGCGGCCAGCATCATGCGCGCTCGAGGCCGCGGCGGCTCCATCATCAATACCGCGTCAATCGCCGCACTGAGCGGCGACGGCGGCCCCCTGGTCTATTCGGCCGCCAAGGCCGCGGTGGTCAACCTCACCATGTCCGCGGCGGTGGAATTGGCGCCGGACCGCATTCGGGTGAACGCCATCTGCCCCGGCTTCATCGCCACGCCCCTCGCGGAAGGCGATCGCCCGGATGAGGTTCGAGCCGGTTTCGCTACCGCACAGCCCTGGCCCGAGTACGGGCGCGGCGAGCACATCGCCGGCGCCGCACTGTTTCTCGCCAGCGACGATTCCAGCTTCGTCACCGGCGAGGCACTGGTGGTGGACGGCGGGCTCACCGCCGCCGGGCCGGAGCTGTCGAAGAAGTTCCCCCGCACCTCCGGCCGCCATGCCCGGGTGAGCGGAATCACCCGGGGCAGCACCGGCGAGCCGCCGGACCTGAGGCCCATCTAGCCCGCGGTCAGTGCTCGGCCGTGGCGCCGCGAACCGCGCCCAGGGCCTGCCGGATGCCCTCGCTGCCCACGGGCTTCGCCAGGTGCGCGTCGAAACCCGCCGCCTCGCTGCGCTGTCGGTCACAGGGCCGATCGTACCCCGTGAGCGCCACCAGCGGCAGGTCGCGCAACCGGGGATCGTCGCGGATGATGCGCGCCAGATCGTAGCCCGACAGGTTGTCGGGCAGGCCGAGGTCACACAGCACCAGATCCACGTCCTGCTCGCGCAGCGACGCCAGAGCCGCCCCCCCGTTGCGCGCCAGCACCACCTGATAACCCTGGGATTCCAGCAGCATGCGCAGTAGCGTGCCCGCATCCGCGTCGTCTTCCACGACCAGAACGCGCTGCACCGATTGACGCCGGGCCACCGCCCGGCTCACCTGAATTTCCTCGTCATGTACGATTCCATCATTCGACACCTCCCCCAAGAGGCGTTCACGAGACCGAGGCGATTCTGCGCCCTGCGGGGGCGCCTCACATTGACGGACCTCTTGGCGCGCCCGGGCGATGCGGGGTAGCGGGGCTTTTGTCATACTCGGAGCGATGCCAACAAACCGGGGGGAGAAGCCGTGGGACGGGTAGAGGGTAAGGTCGCGATCGTCACGGGGGCCGCGTCGAATCCAGGCCTGGGCCGGGCCACCGCCCTGGCCCTGGCTCGCGAAGGCGCCCGGCTGGTGGTCACCGATGTGGACTTCGATGGGGCAGAGGACTGCGCGCGCGCCATTCGCGAAGCGGGTGGGCAGGCGCTGGCGCTCAATCAGGACGTGACCAGCGAAGACGGTTGGAAGGACGTCATCGCCCGCACCACCGAGGCGTTCGGACGGCTCGACGTGCTGGTCAACAACGCCGGCATCGCCGTGCTCGCGCCCATCGACGATCTGACCCTGGAGGACTGGCGGCGCCAGATCGACGTCAACCTCACCAGCGTGTTCCTCGGCTGCAAGCACGCCATGCCGGCCATGCGCGCAGCCGGCGGCGGCTCGCTCATCAATCTCTCGTCGGTAGCCGGACTGGTCGGGCTGGCCCGATGCGTGGCCTACGGCGCCGCCAAGGGCGGGGTGCGCATCATGACGAAGAGCATCGCCATCGAAGGTGCCCACGACAACATCCGCTGCAACTCGGTGCATCCCGGGGTCATCTGGACCAACATGCAGGCCGAGGCCACCGGCCAGACGGACCCGGCCGGGGTGAACGTGGGGCCTGAGCGGGTGCCGCTGGGTCGCGTCGGCCAACCCGAGGACATCGCCAACTGCATTCTCTACCTCGCCTCCGACGAGTCGAGCTACGTCACCGGAGCGGAGTTCACGGTAGATGCCGGAATGACGGCCCAATAGGCGCCGCGACGGCAGGGGGAAGATTGGAGCGGGAAACGAGACTCGAACTCGCGACCCCGACCTTGGCAAGGTCGTGCTCTACCAACTGAGCTATTCCCGCGTAGGGCTGCGTATTGTGCCGAAACCGATCAGAAATACAAGCCTTCGGCGAATCCGCCCTTACGAATCCTCTGTAGGGGCCCCGCCGCAGACCGGGCTGCCCTGGTCGAAGACGATGCGCCAGCGGCCGGCGCCTTCCCGGCGCCAGATGGAGTTGAATCGGCCGACCAGCCGCCCGGAGGGGTCGTAGACCGGGCCGGTGCTGAGAGCAAGGGTGCCGGATTCCAGCACTTCCACCCGGTCCGGCTCCCAGGAAAAAGGCGCCTCGGGACCTTCGAAAAACGGGCGCCACGCCGCAGCCACCGCTGCTTTGCCGCGGGTGGGCGTCTGGCCCGAGAAGAACACGGCTTCATCCGCGAGAAACGACGCGAATGCTTCGTGGTCGCGTTCCGCCATGGTCCGCGCGAACGCCCGCTCCGTTTCCGTCACCTGTTGCTGCAACGACGTGCCTTCGCCGACGCTGGCACAGGCGCCTGCGAGCGCCGCGACTAGAAAAACCAGAAGAACTGCGGCACTCTGCCGCGGCAGCCACGCGGGCACTCGGTCGAAAGTCACGTTCATCGGCTATCCGTCACCCTACGAGTTCGAAACGAGATCACGGCGGCGCGCCCCGACAACCGCTCGGACGCAGCCCACCGGGCGGGCATTCTCGCCCATGTCGCGGCGTACTCCCACCCCCTCCAGACGGTCACGGCGGCGGCTCAAGTCCTGGTCACGGTGAGGATGTGGGCAGACACCCGGAAGGCAGCCGCACCGTCGGTGGTGACGTACGGCGCGAGCACCTCCTCAGCGGCCTCGAGGATGCGCTGGACGGTCGCCTCCGGCAGCACCACACCCACCGCCGGCAGCCAGCCTCGAAGGTCCGCCTCCACCATGGCTCGCGCCGTGGGAAATCGCGCCGTGCCATGCCGGGTAACGAACTCGGGCTCCTCTACGCCCGCTGCCGCACACAGGGCGGCGAGCCGCGCCGGCTCACCCAAGGCGAAGGGAATGTGCAGAGCCTCGGCAGCGGCCTCCCCGGCGAGCATCTCCAGAAGGGCAGCCTCCGCGCGATAGGCGGGAATGTTGGCCAGCGCGTCCCACACCGCGAACGCCAGCCGCCCGCCCGGCGCCAGCACCCGGAGCGCTTCGCGCAACGCCCGGCGCGGGTCGTCGAAGAGCATGAGTCCGAACTGGCAGACCACGGCGTCGAAGGCCGCATCCGGGAACGGCAGGGACTCGGCGCTGCCCTGGTGCCACTCCACAGCGGGCGCGATCCGCCGGGCCACCTCCAGCATGCCGGGATTCCGGTCCAGCCCCGCCACACGGCCGGTGGGACCGACTCGATTCGACACCTCACGGGCGAGAACGCCGGTGCCACAGGCCACGTCCAGTACCCGTTCCCCGGGGCGAATTCCCGCGGCCTCCGCCACCGGCGCGGCCCACGGCCCGAACAGCGCCGGCACCATCATGGATTCGTATGCGGCGGCGGCATCGACCAGCTCCTGCAAGGCGGGATCCGTCAAGGCGGGCGCTCCGGAAGCATGAAAGTGGTTGTGCAATTACACGCCCCGGCTCCCTGACCGTCAACGGGGCTCGTCTCGCCGGGCCGGCGGCCGGATCGCCTCAGCGGTCGGGCCGCAGCACCGAGTACAGCACCGCCGAGCTGGACACACCGCGCACCCGGGTGCGCTTCGCGAGCACGGCGTCCCGGTGCGCTCCCACCTTCTCGGCGACGCGCTGACTCCGGGTATTTTCCACGGCGGCGACGATCTCGATGCGATCGAGGGTCGTATCCGAGAAGACCCAACGGAGCAGTTGCGTGACCGCGGCCGGGGCTATGCCGCGGCCGGCACAGGAACTGCGGATCCAGTAGCCCAGGTTGCCGACACCGTCCATGGCGTTGATCTGGTTGATGCCGCAGCCGCCGGCAAAGCGGCCTCCCGCGATGACGGCGAAATCGAACAGCGTTCCGTCCCGCCGCCCCGCGATGGTGGTTTCGATCCACGCCCGGGCATCGGCCAGTCCGTAGCCCGGATGGCACCAGGGCATGAAAGGTGAAACCTCGGCCACGGATTCGGCCACCGCCTCGGCCAGTACCTCGGCGTCTCCCGGCTCGTAGGGGCGAATGACGACGTCAGCCGGCTTCGTCATGTGGAGACGGCACCTCGTAGCGCAGCTCGGCGAAAGCATCGCCGAAGGTGGTCGCGGATATCAGCCGCAACGGTGGCGTCACGATCTCACGCGGCAGCAGCGGCGACCCGGCGCCCAGAGTGACCGAGGCTACCTGAACGATCAGCTCGTCGAGAAGCCCGTGATCGTAGAACTGACCCGCCAGCTCGCCGCCGCCGCAGATCCAGACGTTCCTGCCATTCGCCGCCGAGACCATTTCCCTGTGCACCGGCCGCACGTCTCCGCGAACGAAGCGGATGTCCGCCCCCCGGACGCCTTCCAGGGATCGACTGGTGAAGACCCAGACCGGCTGCTGATACGGCCAGGTGCCCGCCTCTTCCGACTCGGCCCGCCGAAGGTGGTCCAGAATCCATTCGTAGGTGGCGGACCCCATGGCGATGGCCCCGACCTCGCGGATGAACGCAGGATAGCTGGTGGCCCCTACGTCGCCGAGCTGCAGCAGCCAGTCGAGAGAGTCGTTCGGGGCTGCGATGTGACCATCCAGACTGGCGGCTGCGTAGTATTGCGTCTTCAAGGGCTTTCCTGTCCGCAGGCGGGAGCCTGAGACACCGGACGTAGAATGGTCGCCTCCAGGACGATGCCCCGGTAGTTGTATTCCTCCACCCGGGAGAAGCGCCCCTGGACGATCATCGGCTCGGTGTCGATGTCGCAGGGCTGTCCCGCCAGGTTGACGGCGACGATGTTGGGCGCGTCCAGGAGCGTGAGCGCCTCGCCGCTGATGGCGGCGAACCCCTTGGGGCTCGCGGCCTCCAGCCACAACGGCGCGATGAACCGAACGTGGCGATCCTCGTAGCGCTCCGGATGAACGATCAGGTCGATGATGGAAACGCTGCACGCCGTCTCCCCGTCGTAGCCGCAGTCGACGGGCATGGGAAACGCGGCGCAGGATGCGAGCACGAGGGCGTAGGCGGCGAGCAGCGCCGCCGAGGTGGCGCGGGTCCGCGTCAAGGTGGCGCGGGTCCGCGCCGGGGTGACGCGGGCCCGCGCATCCGGGCCGTCACCCCCGCCGTGGTCCAGAGCAGTCCCTTCGCTCCCGGCTTCCATCATCCCTTCAACCTTTGCAGCTCGCTTTCAGCTCGACGTGCCTGACCGCCCAGCATAACCGCCTCGGCCCGCCAGGCAGCAGCGATTTCCGCGGCAAATGCGACACCGGTCCCACAAGAGCCGTGGCCGGCTTCATCGATAGCGCCGATCCTCCCGCAGCTCCTCGTCCACCGGTCTGACCTCGATGGCCCCGATGCGCGCTGACGGCCACTTCGACGCGATCTGCACCGCGTGCTCGAAATCCTCCGCCTCGATGAGAAAGTAGCCGCCGATCTGCTCCGTGGTCTCCGCGAACGGTCCGTCGGTGATGGTGACCTGAGCCCGGCGCACACGCACCGTCGCGGCGGTTCGCGCACTCTGCAGGGGACGGGTGTCGACGAGTCGGCCGGCCGCCCGCAGGGACTCCACGTAATCCAGGGTCTCCTGACGCAGCTCGAGCCACTCATCCCGAGACAGCTCGTTCAGCTTCCGCTCTTCTTCGTACGCCAGACACAGGTATTTCATGACGATGATCTCCGCCTCAGTCCGCCTCCTCGAATCCGTAAAGGTCCCGGGCCGCCGCCGGAGAGATCAGCCCGGCTTCCAGGTCGGCGCGGATCCGCCCCCGGTCCCGGCGGCGCACGTCGCCCATGCCGCCGCCCCCCGGCGTCTCCATCACCAGCACGGCGCCGGGCGGAATCTCGTCGCGGCCTTTGCCGCGCAGATCGCCACCGGGGTGCTCGCCGCCGCGCACGTACACCCGGCCCGGCTGACCATCCCCGCCACCCTGGCGGCCCCGAGCGGGATGCCGCACCCGGTCGAACATCTTCGACACCACGAACGGCTCGCCCCGCCGGTGCGCCACCTCGATCACCTGTCCCAGACCGCCCCGGAATTCACCGACCCCCGCCGAATCCACCCTGTACTCGCGCCGCCAGATGATCAGCGGCGAGGTCACCTCGTTGATCTCGGTGGGCGTGGTGCGGACCCCGGACGGGAAGGCCGTGGTGGAAAGGCCGTCCTTGCCGGGCCGCGCCCCGGTACCGCCGTTGTAGATGGGATTGATGACGAACTCCGCGTGGCCGGACAGCTCGCCCAGCGGATGGGCGCTGCGGAACACCGGGTTCCAGATGCAGGAAGCACCTTCCGCCGGCACCCGCCCCGGCAGCACCTGATCGAGACAGCCCAGAATGACGTCCGGCAGCATCTGCCCGATGGCGTGCCGGGCCGAGACGCCCCGTGGCCGCCGGGCGTTCAGGATGGTGCCCTCCGGCGCCGTGACACGCACCGCCTGCAGGGACCCCGCGTTGTTGGGAATGTCGCCACCGACCACACAGCGCACGCCGAACGACGCGTAGGCTTCCGTGTAGGGCAGTGGCACGTTGATGCCATAGCGGGACTCCGGTGAAGTCCCCGAGAAATCCGCCCAGACCCGCTCGCCGCCGATGACCAGCCGGCAGACCAGATCCACCGGCTCGTCGTAGCCGTCGATGCGCATGCGGTTCGAGTACTCCCCGGCGGGCAACCGGGCGATCTCGGCCGCCATGGCCCGGTGCGAGAGCTCCAGGATCTCGCGCCCCGGCGCCTCGAGGTCGTCGATTCCGAAGTCCTCCAGCATCTCCACGAGCTGCCGGGCGCCGGTGTCGTTGCAGGCGGCCAGCGAGTACAGATCACCCTCCGCCACCACCGGGTCGCGCACGTTGCGGGCGATGATCGCCATCAGGGTCTCGTCGCGCCGGCCTTCCCGGAACAGGTGGCTGATGGGTATCTGCAGCCCTTCCTCGAACAGGTCGTTGGCGTCGGGACCGAAGCCGCGGCCGCCGACGTCGGCGATGTGGCTGGTGGAGGCGAACAGGGCCACGCACCGGCTCCGGTGGTACACCGGCGTGACCACGGTGAAGTCGTTCAGGTGGCCGGTACCGTCCCACGGGTCGTTGGTGAGGAGCACGTCGCCCGGGCGCAGGGTTTGGAGGGGATGGCGTTCGAGAAACTTCCCCACCGATGCCGCCATGGCGTTCACGTGACCCGGCGTGCCGGTCACCGCCTGGGCGAGCATGCGGCCTTCGGTGTCGAAAACCCCCGCCGACAGGTCCCCGGCCTCGCGCACCACCGTGGAGAACGCCGTGCGCATCAGGGTCTGCGCCTGCTCCTCGACGATGGCGAGCAGCCGATTCCAGACCAGTTGGGTGTCGAGCTTCGCCAGACGGTCGCGGCTCACGTCGCTCCTCCTGCGGCGTGCCCGGCGGGTCGCCGTTCCAGCACCAGGTACCCCCGAGCGTCCACGTGGAAGTCGAACTCGCCGCTCACCACAGTGGTGGTCTGCGCCTCCACCACCAGGGCGGGCCCCGGCGCCCAGTGCCCGGGCTCGAGCCGCGCGCGCAGATACACGGCGGCTTCGGTCTTCTCCCGGCTGGCGGGATCAACCAGCTCGCAGGTGCGCTCGGCCGCCGCCGGCTTCCGCGCCGGTTCGGCCAGCGCGCCAGGTGGCTCCGGCTCCCGGGCCGCGAGGGTCAGCGTCCAGCTCAGGATTTCCACGTCCAGGTGGGGAATGACGCGCCCGTACAGGCGCTGGTACTCCGCCTCGAAGGCCCGGTGCAGCTCGCCGGCGTGGCCGGGGGTCAGGGTTGCCGCCGGCACCGGCACCGCGATCTCGTAGCCCTGACCCACGTAGCGCATGTACGCGCGGCGCAGCTCCCGCAGCGCGTCCTGGGCAGGGTCAGCCTCGGGCAACGCGGCGCGAACCACGGCCGCCGCCTCCTCGTGCATCTCCGCCAGCACCGCATTGGCCGCCTCCGGATCGAACGCCGACAGCCGCTGATAGCGGCTGCGCACCACCTCGTAGGCAACCGGCGCCAGCAGGAAGCCGATGGCCGAGCCCACGCCGGCGCCGCTCGGCACCACGATGCGGTCGATCTTGAGCTTGCCCGCCAGCGCCGCCGCGTGCAGCGGAGCGGCGCCGCCGTAGGCAATCAGCGTGCGCGAGGCCGCTTCGGCGCCCCACTCCACCGCGTGGGCCCGGGCGGCGGCGGCCATGTTCTCGTCCACCACCTCGGCGATCCCCACCGCCGCGAGCTCCGCATCGAGTCCCTGGGGATCGCCGATCCCGGCCGTCACGGCCCGGCGCGCCGCAGCGACGTCGAGCTCCAGGCGCCCGCCGGCGAAGTACTCGCTCTGGATGCGCCCGAGCAGCACGTCCGCGTCCGTCACGGTGGGGCGGCTTCCGCCGCGCCCGTAGCAGGCGGGGCCGGGCTCGGAGCCCGCGCTGGCGGGACCCACGTTGATGCGCTGGAGCTTGTCGACGTAGGCGATGGAACCGCCTCCGGCGCCGATTTCCACCATCTCGATCACGGGGACGCGCACGGGCAGACCGCTGCCCTTCTTGAAGCGATAGACGCGGCCCACCTCGAACGAGCGGGAAAGCAGCGGCGCGCCCCGGTCGATGAGGCAGATCTTGGCGGTGGTCCCGCCCATATCGAAGGAGAGCACCCGTTCGTAGCCGCCCTCCCTGGCCACCCGGGCCGCCAGGATGGCGCCGCCGGCAGGCCCGCTCTCCACCAGCCGGATGGGAAACCGGGCCGCCGTGTCCAGGGTCGTCAAGCCGCCGCCGGAAGTCATGAGCAGCACCGGACACGCCATGCCGAGCCCGCGGAGCTGGCGTTTCAGGCTCTCGAGGTAGCGGCCCATGAGGGGCTTCACGTACGCGTTGGCGCAGGTGGTGGAGAGCCGCTCGTACTCACGGATCTCCGGGCACACCTCGCAGGAGAGAGTCACCGCCACCCCGGGCAGGGCCCGCTGCAGGTGCGCCCCCACCTCCTGCTCGTGCAGCGGGTTGACGTAGGAATGCAAAAGGCCCACCGCGACGCTTTCCACCTGGCGGGCGCGCAGCTCCGCGACGATGGGATCGAGCGCCCCCCGATCCAGCGGGCGCAGCACCTCGCCTTCGGCGTCGAGCCGCTCCGGCACCGGCAAACGCAGCGTGCGGGGGACCAGAGGCTCCGGCCGGTCGATGCCTATGTCGTACTGCTCGAAGCGGTTTTCGAACGCCATCTCCACGGCGTCCCGGTGACCCTCGGTGGTGAGCAGCGCCGTGACCGCGCCACGCCGCTCGATGAGAGCGTTGGTGGCCAGGGTGGTGCCGTGCAGCATCAGCCGCACGTCGGCGGCCTCGACGCCGGCCTCCCCGAGCACCTGGCGAATGCCAGCGAGCACGCCGTTGGCGGGATCGTCGTAGGTCGTGAGCACCTTGGTGGTGAAGCTGCCGACCCGGCCGCGGCCCGTATCCAGCACCACGTCGGTGAAGGTACCGCCGATGTCGACGGCCAGCCTGATGCCTGCGCCCGCCATCAGCTCATACCGCCGCCGGCTCCGGGCGCGGGTCCCGCGGCCGCCCGCGGGGCCCGCAGCCGCCACAGACCGGATCCCGATGCGATCACCAGCATGATGGTGAACATGGCCGCAGCGCAGATCAGCAGTGCCATACGAGGGCCCACCACCTCCACCAGATACCCATTGAGCAACGCACCCACGGGACCCGCGCCCATGAACGAGAAGGAATAGAAGCTCATCACCCGGCTGCGCTGCGCCATGGGCGCCTGCTCCTGCATGATGGTGCGAGACATGGTCATGGCCACGCCTCCGCACAACCCCCAGACGAACAGTGAGGCCAGGAACACCGGGAACGCCGGCGCGAACGCGGCTGCGCCGAGGACCAGGGCCCCCAGTGCCTGAGACACGACCAGTGCGCGCCCCTGACGGTGGACGTCGCCGAGGCGCAGCAGCAGGATGATGGTGGTGACCAGCCCCAGACTGTTGCTGGCGTTCATCAGAGCGAGATCGGAGGCGTCCCCCGCAAAGGCCTCGCGGACCAGGAGCGGCATGGTGACGATGTAGGAACCCATGAAGAACAGGGCCATGCTGGTGTTCTGCACCAGGATCATACGCATCGCCGGGGACGACGCCACGGTACGGCTCCCTTCGGCCAGCGAGCGCAGGAGTCGCGGCGGCGCACTGCCCGCGCCGTGGCGCTGGTTCTCGATCCGGGAGAAGCCGAATATGCCCACGGCGAGCACCAGCACCTGAATGGCCAGGATCGGCTCCGGCCCCGCCAGGTCGGCCAGCGAGGCCACGAGGAAACCCACCACCTGAAGGCCGAACTGGATCATGCTGGTGAGCATCACGGTGCGCTGCACCCGGCCCTCCGCCACCTGGCTCAGCAGGCCGTCCCGGGCCGGGGTCACGAACGCCTGGGCAAACCCCATCAGCACCGCGTAACCGATCATGATCGTGAAGCTGAGCTGCCCTGCCGCCACCAGCCAGAGCAGGATCGCCGGCGCCAGCATGGCCACCGCCTGGGCCAGCAACGCCATGCGCCGGGCGCCGAAGCGATCGGCGTAGCTGCCCCCGATGAGTATCAGCACGGTACCCGGCAGCAGCAGGGACATCTGCGCGATGCCCACCTTCTCCGGGGTCTCGTGCAACACCATGGTCACCAGCCAGGCGAACATGACCCCCTGGATGCCGAACGCCAGGAACCAGCTGCCCGTCCCGAGCAGGTAATAGTGCAACGGACGCATGGATCATGCGCGCACAAGGGGCCGGGGCCGCCCCTCCGGCGCTATTCGCCGCTTTCGCAGTCGGCGTCGAAGGAGATCAGCACGGCCTTGACCCGCTCGAACTCCTCCTGGGTCAGCGCGCCCTGCTCCACGGCGCGCTGCAGGTCGATCATCTGCTGACCGATGGAGACGTCGCCGAGCCGGATGGTGTCGTTGTCACCGTTGAAGCAGCCGCCCAGAAGACCCACGCAGAGCAGCACCGCCGCCGGTCCCGCATATCTCATCGTCCAACGCTCCAGCCACCAGGAAGCGCGCATGATAACCCGGCTGGCGCCGGCCGGCCGAACCCGAGTCTTCCGCCGCCCGCTCAGAACCGGTAGGTGAAGTCCACCCCGTAGCTGTCCTCCGGAGCCTCGTGGATGAACGAGCCGCCGAACTCGGGTGCGACGATCACTTCCTCGAGGTAGTCCTCGTTGGTGATGTTGCGGCCCCAGGCGGTGGCGCTCCATTGCCGGCCGTGCAGCGACACCCGCAGATCCAGGGTGTCGAACGGATCCCGTTTGGTCTGGCTGGTGTCGGACTCCACCGGAAAGCCGAGCAGCGCAGTCCAGATGGCCGGCTGCTGGTTGTCCTGCACAGTGTGGAACCAGGTCTCCCCCACCCGGGCGTAGTCCACGCGCACCACCAGATTCAGCGCATCCCCCAGGTTCTGCTGCCATTGCCCGCCCAGGTTCAGGGTGTACTCCGGTGCCAGGGGCGCCTCGTTGCCTTCCGTCTCGGGCCGGTGCCGATTCTCCTGAATCTCGCCGTCGGTGTAGCCGAAGCCTCCGGTGAGCGCGAACGCGTCCGTCATCTGGTACGCCGCATCGAGCTCGAAGCCGCGCAGCCGAAGCTCGTCGATGGTGGTGACCACCCGGAGCAGGCCGAACGGGCCGGCGAAGAACTCGAAGAACTGGTTGTCGTCCACGTCGGTCTGGAACACGGCGCCGTTGATCGTCAGACGTCCGTCCAGGTAGACCCCTTTCAGGCCGACCTCGAACGCCTGTGTGACCTCCTTGTCGTACTCGTCGTTGACGTCGAGGCCTGCCCCCACCGAGCCGAGCCCGAACGGGTCGCCGCTGTTGAACCAGAACTCGGTGACGGCCTGGCTGCCCAGGCTGTTGAAGCCGCCGGAGCGGAAGCCGACGCCGTACGAGGCGTAGAGGCTGGTGGCGTCGGTCCAGTCCCAGCGCAGCGCCACCCGGGGCTGGAACTGATTGAACGTGCGGTCCCGGCTGGGGATCGGCTGGTCGACCGCGGTTCGCGCCGGGTTCAGCGGCCCGCCGCCGCCGAAGAGCAGCACCGAGGGCTCGAGCGGCACGTTGTTCTCGACCTCCCGCTCCTCCCGATCGAAGCGCCCCTCCAGGGAAAGCTCCAGGTCGTCACGCAGATCGATGGCCACCTGAGCGAAGGCGGAGTACACCCGGGTGTCGAAATCGTCCCAGAACAGCAGGTCGGTGGGGTTGGGCCCCGTCGCCGGCACGAACGGCTGCTCGAGGAACCCCTGCCCCAGATCGGCGCCGTAGCCCACCACCACCTCACGCTCGATGTCCGCGGCATAGGCGCCCACCAGCCAGGTCACCGGCGTGTCCGTGGGCCCGGCCAGCCGCAGCTCGAGACTGACGTCGCTCTGATTGCGCTCCTGGTACTGATAACCGTCGCAGGTCAGCGGCGTGTAGGCCCCCAGCAGGCTGTTGGCCGCGGTCGGCGGCTGACCCGGGGCGGCGAACAGGAACTGGGGCGGCGCGCCGTTCACCAGGGCGATGGTCTCCGCGGTGACCGAGGCGGCGCAGGCGGGCACCGCGGAGTAGCCGCCGAAGGCGGCGCTGGTGCCGTCTGAGAGCAGGCTCTCCTCCAGGTCGTTGTAGGCGAGGATGGCGGTGACTGCGTAGCCGTTTCCGAGCTCGTGGTCCATCTTCAACGACACGTCCCAGACGTCCTGCTCGTTGTTCGGCGGCACGTTGAACATGTACTGGAAGTCGTGCTCGTTGACGTCGATGAAGAACAACTCGTCCCCGGGCGTGCCGAAATTGGTGAAGCCCGGCAGGGCGAAGGTGGCGTTGAAGCTTATGGTGCCGGCCTCCGTCTGGGTGAAGCCCATGCGCAGGTCCCAGGTCGTGGCGCCCGCCTCGTACACCAGCCGGCCGCGCACCGTGTCGTCCTCGAAGAAGTCCACGTTGTGCTCGTCGAGGAAGACGTTCCGGTAGTGCCCATCGGTCTCACGGTGGCTGAAGCTGAGCCGGCCGCGCAGGTCGTCGGCCAACGCCCCGGAAACCGCGCCCTGCAGGCGGTAGCTGTCGTTGTTGCCCACGCCGCCGGTGAGCTCGGCTTCGAACTCCTCCGCCGGTTTGCGGGTGGTGATGAGGATGGCTCCCGACGAGGCGTTGCGGCCGTACAGCGCGCCCTGGGGCCCTTTGAGCACCTCGATCTGGGCCACGTCCAGAAGCTCGCGGTTGAAGGCATTGGGATTGGTGATGAGCACCCCGTCCACCACCAGAGCGAAATTGGACTCGGCGTCCCGGGTGGAAGTGATGCCACGGATGGTCACCAGGGTGTCGCCGGTGTTCGCGGTGTCGGCCATCACCACGTTGGGAGTCAGGGCGATGAAATCCTCGGGGCGCTGAATGCCTGCGTCCTCGATCTCGTCGGCGGTGAACGCGGTGACGGCGATGGGCACGTCGGAGAGGGTCTCCGCCGCGCGTCGCGCGGTCACGACCACCTCTTCGATGGCTTCGGCAGCTCCCGCAGACGGGGCCGCGGCCACCGAGACGAGAGCGCTTGCGGCGAGCCCGGATGCGACGGGCAGGATGTGGGGTCGGCGCCGGCTCATGAACGGTTCCCTCCTCCGCAGGTAACGGCGGGGTCATTGTATACATTAAAAGGTTTACCATGGGAACCACATGGAATCCGGAGCTTCCTACGTGAGCAGCGCCGCCGACCGTGCCTACGCCACCATCCGTGCCAGCATCCTGAACGGCACCTTCCCGCCGAACGCCCGCCTCAAGGAAACCGAGCTGGTGGATTTCTGCGGCGTCAGCCGGACGCCGGTGCGGGAGGCCCTGCGCCGCCTGGCGGCGGAGGACTTCGTGGTGATCACACGCAACCAGGGGGCCCAGGTGAAGTCCTGGAGCCACGACGACCTGGACGACCTGTTCGCCCTGCGCGCCCTGCTCGAAGGCCACGCGGCGGAACGGGCAGCCCGCCGCACGTCGCCCGAGGACCTGCGCCGGATCGCCGCGGCCATCGAGGAAATGGACGCGGTTCTGACGAGCGACGCGCCCCAGGACGAGAAGGTGAGCGAGTTCCTGCGGCTCAACCGGGTGGTCCACGAGACGGTGTGGCGCGCCTCGGGCAGCAGCCGGCTGATGCGCATACTGGGCCACCTGGTGGAGCAGGCGCTGATGGCCCACACCGCCCAGCGATTTTCTCTGACCCGCATCGCCGAGTCACACCATCACCACCAGGAACTGCTGCGCGCCCTGGAATCCCGGGACGCGGCGTGGGCGGAGGCCATCATGCGCAGCCACATCCACGCGGCGCGCCGCGCCCTGGAGCACGCCGCTCCCAATCCGCAGCCGCGGCCGCTGCGGCCACGCCCGGCTTCCCCCGTCGAGTAGACACGCCGCCGAGCTACATGTATACAATTCCGTTCGACCACTGAACACCGAAGTTGCTCGATGACCAAACCGCTCGAGGGGTTCCGCCTCATAGACCTGACCCACATGCTCTCCGGCCCCTACGCCGGGATGATCCTCGCCGACCTGGGCTGCGACACCGTCAAGGTGGAGCCGCCCGGCACGGGCGAGGGAACCCGCCGCCTGCTCGAGGGAGACCCGAAGAATTCCATCCACGGCATGGGCGCTTACTTCTTCACCCTGAACCGCAACAAGCGCAGCGTCGCCATCGATCTCAAGCACCCCGCCGGCCGCGAGCTCTTCTACGAGCTGGTGAAGGCGGCGGACGTCGTGCTGGACAACTTCTCCGCCGGGGTGCCGCAGCGGCTCGGCATCGACCACGAGTCGCTGGCCGCGGTGAACCCGGCCATCGTCACCTGCTCCGTCACCGGCTTCGGCGAGAGCGGACCGAACTTCCAGCGGCCCGCCTTCGACCAGATCGTCCAGGGGCTCGGCGGCGGCATGTCCATCACCGGCAAGGGTCCGGGTGATGCGGTGCGGGCCGGCATACCCATCGGCGACCTGGGCGGCGGCATGTTCGCGGTGATGGGCATCCAGGCGGCTCTGCTCGCCCGCACCCGCACCGGCAAGGGCCAGCACGTGGACGTCTCCATGCTCGACGTCCAGATCAGCCTGCTGAACTACATGGCCACCATGTACTCCATGTCCGGAGAAATTCCCGGGCCCATCGGCAACTCCCACTTCGTGCACACCCCCTACAACACCTTCGCCACCGCGGACGACACCATCATCATCGCGGTCATCGGCGACCGCTTCTGGCCCCCGCTGGTGGATCTGGTGGGCATCGACGAGCTGCGCGACCCGCGGTTCGCCACCGCGGCGGTTCGTCTCGAGCACAAGACCTACATCGAGGATCTGCTCCAGCAACGGCTCGCGGCGGATACCGCCGAGCATTGGCTGAGGAAGCTGGAGGCGGCACGGATACCGTGCGCCCGGGTGAACAACCTGGCCCAGGCGCTGAACGATCCCCAGGTCCGCTACCGCAACATGGTGGTGGAGCTTCATCATCCCCAGGGCGGCAGTGCCGAGGTGCCGGGCAACCCGATCAAGCTGAGCGGAGACGCCGACGAGCACTTCAGCCCGCCGCCGCTGCTCGGCGCCCACACCGTGGAAGTATTCCGGGAATGGGCGGATCTGGACCCCGAGCGGCTGCGCCAGGGGCTCGATCAGGGCGTCATCGTGCAGGGAGAGAGCGCATGAGCGTTGAGCCGAAAGAACGGGTGATCATCAACGACGTCGGCCCCCGGGACGGGCTGCAGAACGATCCCGGCACGGTGAGCCCCGCGGACCGTGCCCGCCTGATCCGTGCCCTGGTGGCAGCGGGCATTCCGGCGGTGGAGGTGGTCAGCTTCGTCAGCCCCAAGGCGGTGCCGAAGATGGCCGGCGCCGCCGAGGTGGTGGCCGGCCTCGATCTGGAGAGCGCCGATTTCTCCGCGCTGATCCCCAACCAGAAGGGCTACGAGCTGGCCCGGGAGGCGGGCCTGCGTTCGGTCGCCGTGGTGCTTTCCGCCACCGACACCATGAACCTCAAGAACATCAACATGGACCTGGACACCACCGTTCGGGTGTGCGGCGAGATCCTCGAGCAGGCGAAGCGCGACGGGCTCAACGGCCGGGCGTACGTGTCGGTGGCCGTGGAGTGCCCCTACGAGGGACACGTTCCGGAAGCCCGGGTGGAAGACCTGGCCTCTCGGATGCTGGAGCATGGCGCCACGGAAATCATCGTCGCGGACACCATCGGCGCCGCCAACCCGGCCCAGGTCAAGTCCCTGTTCCTGCGGCTGGTGGCGGCCTTCGGCGCACCGCTGCTTTCGGCCCACTTTCACGACACCCGCGCACTGGCGCTGGCCAACGCCTGGCAGGCGCTGGAGTGCGGCATCCGCAAGTTCGACGCCAGCATCGGCGGGCTGGGAGGCTGCCCGTTCGCCCCCGGAGCCGCCGGCAATCTGGCCACCGAGGATCTGGTGAGCCTGCTGCATCAGGCCGGCTTCGAGACCGGCGTGGACCTCGACGGCCTGCTCTCGGTGGTCGACCTGGCCCGCACGCTGGTGGGCCACGACCTGGGAGGACGCACCCTGCCCTGGCTGCGCGCGAGCCGGAGCGCTGCCTGAGGCGGGACCGAAACGACACGGGGGACGACATGGACTACAAGCTGGGCGTAGACGTGGGGGGCACGTTCACCGACGTGCTCCTGATCGAAACCGGCAGCGGCACCATCCACACCGCCAAGGTGCCTTCCACGCCGGAGGATTCGTCCATTGGGGTGCTGAACGGCATCGCCCGCGTGTGCGAGCAGGCGGGGGTGGATCCGGCCGACATCAGCCACGTGACTCACGGCACCACGGTAGCCACCAACGCCGTACTTACCGGCCGCGGCGCCCGGGTGGGGCTCGTCACCACCCGCGGCTACCGGCAGATCCTGCAGATCGCCCGTTCCTACGTTCCCGGGGGGCTGGGCGGTTGGGTCATCTACGACAAGTCCGAGCCCATGGCACCGCTCGAGTGCACCCGGGAGATTCCCGAGCGCATCGGCGCCGACGGCTCGGTGGTGGAGCCTCTGGACGAAGCTGCCACCCGCGCCGCCCTGGAAGCGCTGAAGAGCCAGGGAATCGAGGCCCTCACCGTCTCCCTCATCAACAGCTTCACCAATGGCGACCACGAACGCCGGGTGGCGGAGCTGGCGGCCGAGATCATGCCCGATGTCCCGGTATCCATCTCCTGTGAGGTGATCCCGGAGATGCAGGAGTACGAGCGGACCATCACCACCGTGGCGAACTCCTACGTCCGGCCGGAGGTGGCGACCTACATCGACAATCTGCAGCGCGAGCTCGACGCCCGGATGAACGGCACCCGGCTTTCCATCCTGCGCTCCGACGGCGGCCTATCCACCGCGGCCGCCGCCACCCGGTTTCCGGTGAACCTGCTGATGAGCGGACCGGCCGGGGGGGTCACCGGCGCCTTGTGGATCGGTGAGCAGGCGGGGTACCGGAACCTGCTCACCTTCGACATGGGCGGCACCTCCACGGACGTCTCGCTGGTGGAAAACGGTCAGGCTCTTGTGCGCCGGGAGACCACCGTGGGGGACGTCAACGTGCGCGCCAGCTCGGTGGACGTGCGTACGGTGGGGGCCGGGGGCGGCTCCATCGCCTACGTGCCCGAGCTCACCGGCGCGTTGCGGGTGGGCCCGGACTCCGCCGGGGCCGTGCCCGGTCCCGCCGCTTATGCCAAGGGCGGAACCGCACCCACCGTCACCGACGCCAACGTGGTGCTGGGTTACCTGCCCGCCTCGGCGCGGCTGGGCGGCGACATGGAAATCAGCCGCGAGCTGGCGGAACGCGCTGTCCAGCAAGTGGCCGACGCCATGGGCTTGACCCTCCAGCAGGCCGCCGAAGGCATCATCAAGATCGTCAACGAGAACATGTTCGGCGCCCTGCGGCTGGTTTCCGTGGAGAAGGGTTACGATCCGCGCAACTTCGCACTCATCGCCTTCGGCGGCGCCGGTCCGCTGCACGCCAACGCGCTGGGCATCCTCACCGGCGCCTGGCCGGTCATCATTCCGCCGGGGCCGGGGGTGCTGTGCGCTTACGGCGACGCCACCACCCGATTGCGGGCCGAAGCCTCGCGCACCTTCATCGGCAAGCTGGTCCAGGTGGAGGTGAACCAGATCCTAGAGGAGCTGCGGGCCCTGGACGCCGATGCCCGGGGCGCCTTGCTGGCCGAGCAGGCCGGCCGCGAAGGCGCGCACCTGGCGGACGACCAGATCAGTACCCAGTACCAGGCGGACCTGCGCTACAGCGGGCAGGGACTGGTGCTCACCATCGACACCTCGGAAGCGGAGCTTGCGGAGCGCGGCTTCGCCGGCATCGCCGAACGCTTCGACGCCCTGCACGAGCAGCTCTTCACGTTCGCCCTCGACGCCGAGAAGGAGTTCGTGAACCTGCGCTCCGTGGTGCAGGGCCCGGCGGCCAACGTGCGGGCGAAGGCCATCACCCAGGCCGCCGGTGACGTGGAAGCGGCGGTGACGGCCGACCACACCATCTTCGCCGACGGCCGCGAGCACGCGGCCAGAATCTACGACCGTGCCCGGCTGGCGCCGGGACACGTCGTTCCGGGCCCGGCGGTGGTCACGGAAATGGACTCCACCACCCTGATCCTGCCCGGCCACGAAGCCGAAGTGGACCCGCTGGGCAACCTGCTGATCCGGCCCAGCGCATAGGAGACCCGCCATGCCAGCCAGCATCATTGCGCGCAACGACACCCCGTTCACCAACGTGGACGTGGATCCGGTCACCCTGGACATCATCGAGAACGCCCTGCGCAATGCCCGGGAGGAGATGGACGCCACCCTGTTCCGCACCGCCATGTCGCCGGGCATCCGCGAGCAGGGGGACGCGTTCCCCATGATCGCCAACGTGGATGGGAAGATGGTGGTGGGCCAGTTCGGCTCGTTCATCCACGGCTTCATGCAGGCCTACGACGGCACGCTCGAAGAAGGCGACATGATCTTCACCAACGACCCCTATTCCTGCGGGGCCGCCGTGAGCCACTTGAACGACTGGCTGGTCCTGAAGCCCATCTTCAAGGACGGCCGGCACCTGTGCTGGGCGGCCCACTTCGGGCACATGACCGACATCGGCGGCAAGGTGCCGGGCTCGCTCCCCATCGACGCCCAGGAGATCTTCGAAGAAGGCGTGGCGGTGCCGCCGGTGAAGATCTACCGCAAGGGGGAACTGCAGGAAGACATCCTCGCCATCGTGCTCAGAAACTCCCGCATGCCCCACTGGAACAAGGGCGACTTCAACGGCGTGATGGCCGCCTGCAACATGGCCGAACGGCGCTGCATCGAGATCGCCGAGCGCTTCGGCGACGACGTGTTCTATTCGGCCATGGAAAACCTGCTCGAACGCAACCGCAGGGCCATGCGCCAGCTCATCCTCGAGACCGTTCCCGAAACCAAGCAGGTGTTCGAGGACTACATCTGCGACGACGGCATGGGCTACGGCCCCTACAAGATCCGCTGCGCCATGTGGCGGGAAGGCGAGAAGGTGATCTTCGACTTCGACGGCACCGACCCGCAAAGCGCGGGCTCCATCAACTTCCTCCTGAACGAGGAAATGTTCAAGATGTTCTGCGGCACGTTCATGATCTCCGTGTTCGACCCGCAGATTCTCTTCAACGACGGCTTCTACGACCTGATGGAAGTGCGCATCCCCGAGGGCTGCCTGCTGAAGCCCCGCAGGCCCGCGGCGCTCTCGTGCCGCACCCACGCTTTGGGCCGGATCTTCGACGTGATCTCGGGGCTTCTGGGCCAGGGCAGCCCTGAGTTCCTGTGCGCCGCCGGCTTCTCCGACAGTCCCCACCTCATGTACTCCGGCTACGACAAGAACGACCAGTGGTATCAGTTGTTCCAGATCGGCTTCGGCGGAATCCCCGGCCGGCCCATGGGTGACGGTCCCGATGGTCACAGCCTCTGGCCCGGCTTCACCAACGTGCCCAACGAGTACATCGAGGCCTACTTTCCGCTGCGCATCGAAGTTTACGAGACCATTCCCGATTCCGGCGGCCCGGGAAAGAACCGCGGCGGCAACGGCATCCGTATGGCCTATCGGTTCCTCGAGGACGGCCAGATCTCCATCCACGACGACCGCTGGCTCACCTTCCCCTGGGGCGTCAACGGCGGCCTCCCCGGCGGGCGCGGCAGCAAGCTGCTGGTACGCGCCGACGGCACGGAGGAGCGCCTGCCGTCCAAGTGCGACCGCATTCAGGTGCGCGAAGGCGACGTGCTGTACTTCAACACCTGGGGCGGCGGCGGCGCCGGCGACCCCTATCAGCGCGAGCCCGACCGGGTGGGCCGGGACGTGGCCCGGGGGCTGGTGACGGTGGAAGGAGCGCGCCGTTACGGCGTGGTCTGCGACGCCGCCGGGCGGGTGAACGAAGCCGCCACCGAACGCCTGCGCGCCGACCTCGCCGCCGAGCGGCGGGAGACCAAGCTGTTCGACCAGGGCGGCAGCATCGACGAGATCAAGGCCCGCTGCCGCGAGGAAACGGGGCTCGAGCCGCCTGCGCCGCCGGTGTTCCGTCGCCGTCGCGGCACTGCCGTCAATTGACGCAGCCTGCCGTGGCGGCACTCACCAGCGAATCCACGGGTCTGGGCCAGAGGCCCGCGCTGCTGGTGGTGGACGCCTCCGTCGGCTTCACCGATCCCGCCTCGCCGCTGGGCGCCGATTTCACGCCGGAAATCGCCCGCATCAACGTATTGCTGGATCACGCCCACAGCCACGGCTGGCCGGTGTTCTTCTCCACGGTGGTCTACCACACCGCGGCCGAAGCGCCCGTGTTCCGGAACAAGCTGCCCGCGCTGAACCAACTCGCTACGGGCACCCCGTGGGTTCGGCTGGACCCGCGGCTGCACGCGAACCCCGGCGACCGCGTGTTCGAGAAAGCCTACGCGTCCTGCTTCCATCGGACCCGGCTTCAGCGTTGGCTACAGGACGCCGAAGTCGACACGGTGGTGGTGGCGGGCTTCACCACCAGCGGGTGCGTGCGCGCCAGCGCCGTGGACGCGCTGCAGCACGACTACCGCACCGTGGTCGTGGAAGATGCCGTGGGGGACCGGGATGCCGCGGCCCACGCCGCCAACCTGCGGGACCTGGGGCTCAAGTACGCCGACGTGATGTCCACGGCCGCCGTCACGACGCGCTGACTCAATCGCTGTCGTTACGCTCCAGCATCTGAATGCATCAGCCCGGACCGGCGGATTCGAAGCTGACGCTCTTGATCAGCGCGTACACCCGCCGCCCCGGCTCGAGCCGAAGGTCCTCCACCGCGGCACGGGTGATGCGCGCCCGCAGCCGGGTGGGCGGTCCTTCGCCATCGAGCCGCACGAAGGCCTCGACGAAGCCGGTTTCCGGCTCGTCGACGATCTCCACCAGTTCCCCCGGCAGCACGTTGCGGATGGAAAGCCCTTCCGGCCGTACGGTGGCCAGGGCCACGTCCCTGGCGCGGATGCGCAGGCGCACGATCTGGCCCGGCGCCAACCGTTCCAGAAGGGGGGTTGCCAGAACCCCGCCCGCCAGCTCCACGTGGCTCAGGTGCAGGCGCGGGTCGTGCCGCCGCAAGCGCCCCTCCACCAGCACGCCACCCTCGAAGCCCCCGGTGAGCGGCTGCAGATCGAGCCGTTCCATCACCGCGGCCGTGGGCCCCACGGTCTGCACCCGCCCCTCCGCCAGCACCAGCACCCGGTCGGCCAGGCGGGCGACCTCGTCGACATCGTGGCTCACGTACAGGGTGGGCACCCGAAAGCGCGCCGGCACGCTCTCGAGATACGGCAGAATCTCGGTCTTTCGCTGCCGGTCGAGGGCGGCCAGGGGCTCGTCCAGGAGCATGAGGCTCGGCCCGCGCAGCAGCGTGCGCCCGAGCGCTACCCGCTGACGCTCGCCGCCGGAAAGGTCGTGCACGCGGCGGTGCAGCAGGTCGCCGAGATCCAACGCGGCCACCACCTCGTCGCGGGCCGGACCGGCGCCCTGCCGGCGCCGGTAGGCGAACGCCAGGTTCCCGGCCACGTTCAGATGGGGAAACAGGCGGCCGTCCTGAAACATGAAGCCCACCGGCCTTCGGTGGGGCGCCAGGTTCACCCCCGCAGCCGCGTCGAACCACACCTCGCCGTTCCAGACGATGCGGCCGTTCAGGGGTGTCTCGAAGCCGGCCACCGCGCGCAGCAGGGTGCTCTTGCCGCTGCCGCTCGGTCCGAACACGGCGGTGAACCCCTCGAGCGGCAGCTCCTCCGCCACCTCGAGCTCGAAGCCGGGATGACGCACCCGGAGGTGCAACGACAGGCGATCAGCGGCCATGCAACGGATACCTTCGGTTGATCGCGTACACGGCCATCAGCAGCGCGAAGGAGAACACCAGCAACCCCGCCGCCAGAACGTGCGCCTCCGCATAGCGCAGGGTCTCCACGTACTCGTAGATGGCGATGGAAACCACCCGGGTCTCGCCCGGGATGTTGCCGCCCACCATCAGCACGACGCCGAACTCTCCCACGGTGTGTGCGAAGGTCAGCACCGCCGCGGTGAGGAATCCGCGGGCCGCCAGTGGCGCGGCCACGTTGACGAACGCGTCCGTGGGCGAGGCCCCGAGGCTCGCGGCCGCCTCCAGTGGAGCCCGTCCCAATGTCTCGAATGCGCTTTCCAGGGGCTGCACCGTGAACGGCAGCGAGTAGATCACCGATGCCAACACCAGGCCGGCGAACGAGAACGTGAGGGTCCCGCCGGTGACCTCGACCCATAGCCGGCCCAGCGGCGCATCCGGGCTCAGCACCACCAGCAGATAGAAGCCCAGCACCGTCGGCGGCAATACCAGGGGCATGGCGGTGACCGCTTCGACCACCGGCTTCAGACGGGACCCAGTGCGCGCCAGCCACCAGGCGAGCGGCGTTCCGAGGACGAGCAGAATCACCGTGGTGACCGCGGCCAGGTACAAGGAGAGCCACAGCGATGACAGGTCCGGCAGGGTCACCGCGGCGTGTAGCCGTAATCCACCATGACCGCCTGCACGTCGGGCCGGCAGAGGTACGCGAGGAAGTCGCGTGCAGCGGCGTTGCCCTCGCCACGGCGCAGCAGCACCGCATCCTGGCGGATGGGCTCGTGAAGCTGCGGCGGCACGTCCCAACGGCTGCCCGCCGCGCGGCCGGCCAGCACGTAAGAGAGCGCCACGAAAGCCAGCTCCGCGTTGCCGGTGGCCGCCAGGGCGTAGGCCTGGCCCACGTTCTCGCCGCGCACGATCCGGTCGCTCAGCGTTTCGTCGAGCCCCAGAGCTTCCAGCGTTTCCCGGGCCGCCTCGCCGTACGGCGCGAGCTCCGGGTTGGCCATGACCAGCCGGCGGAAGTCGCCGGCACGCAGGATGGCCGCGCCGTCGCCCGTGAGCCGTTGCGGGTCGCGACTCCACAGGGTGAGGCGCCCGACGGCGTAGGTGAAACGGGAGCCCTCCACCGCCACGCCCGCCTGCTCCAGCTCTGCCGGATGACGCTGGTTGGCGGCCAGGAACACGTCGAACGGCGCGCCGTGGCGGATCTGCGCGTACAGCTTGCCCGTCGATCCGGGAGTCACCGTGAGCCGATGCCCGGTCTCGGCTTCGAAATCCGCTTCCAGGCGTTCCATCACGCCGGCGAAGTTGGCGGCCACGGCAACCACCGCTTCAGCCGCCCGAGAGCAACCCGGCCACAGCGCCACGCCGACGAGAAGGGTCATCAGCGGCAGTGCCGCAGCCCTCGGGCCTCCCCATCTCAGCACGGCTCGGTGCCCAGGTCGTTCAGCACCTGGTTCAGGGCCTGCAGTGATGCGGGTTTCACCAGATGCGCGTCGAAGCCGGCCTCGCGGGCCCAGGCACGGTGCTCCGGCTGCCCGTACCCGGTGAGGGCCACCAGCCGCATGGATCGTCCGAAGCGGGTACGCAGCCGCCGCGCCACCTCGTAGCCGTCGATACCGGGCAGGCCCAGGTCCACGAGCGCCAGCTCGGGCTGGAAATCCTCGGCGGCGCTCACGCCCTCCCGCCCATCCGCGGCGATCCGAACCTCGTGCCCCAGCGCCCCCAGCAGCGCGCACAGGGAGGTGGCGGCGTCGGCGTTGTCCTCCACGATCAGGATCCGCTGCCCGCCGCTCACCGCTGGCGTCGCCGCCGACTCCGGCTGCAGGTTGGGCCCGGCCTCGCCCGCCACCAGGGGCAGCCAGACCGTGAACTCGCTGCCCCGGCCCCGCCCTTCACTGTGCGCCTCGACGTGGCCGCCGTGCTTTTCCACCATCCGCTTGACCAGATGCAGCCCCAGACCCAGCCCGCCGCTCGCGCGGTCGAGGCTCGATTCCTCCTGCTCGAACAGGTCGAAGATGCGTGACAGATGGGGGTCCTCGATCCCCATGCCCGTGTCCCGGACCCGCAGGACGCACCGATCGCCGCAGCGCTCGAGCACCAGGCTGGCCCGCCCGCCGGGATCGGTGTACTTGGCCGCGTTGTCGAGCAGGTTGTCGATGACCTGAACCACCCGGCTCGCATCGGCATGCACCGGCAAAGGCTCGGCCGGCAAGGATGTGGTGAAGTCGATGCCCCGCGCCGCGAAGCGCGGCGCCAGGTTCTCCGCGGACTGGCGGGCGAGCTCGACCACGTTCACCACCTGTCGCTGCAGGCGGATGCGGCCGGTGTTGATGCGCGCGATGTCCAGCAGGTCGTCGACCAGGCGGGTGAGGTGAGCGGTTTGCCGGCTGATCACATCCATCGCCCGTCGGCAATGCTCGGTTTCCACGGGCTCGAGACGCATGAGCTCCACCGCGCTGACGATGGGCGCCAGCGGGTTCCGCAGCTCGTGGGCGAGCATGGAGAGGAACTCGTCCTTGCGCCGGTCGATCTCCATGAGCGCCTGCTGCTGGCGCTTCTGGTCGGTGATGTCGGCGGAGATCCCGCACACGGCGTAGATGCCGCGCTTGTCCCGCAGCGGAAACTTCACCGTCACGTAACTGTGCTCCACGCCGTGGAACACGGCGGTCTCCTCGAACTCGTGGGGCTCGCCGGACTCGATGACCTCGAGGTCGTTGGCCCGGTACTCGTCCGCCACGGATTCCGGAAACCGGTCGTGATCCGTGAGGCCCAGCAGGTCGTCGGCAGTGGTGTCGAAAAGCTCCAGATAGCTGCGGTTGGCCATCAGGTAGCGGCCCTGCAGATCCTTGATGAACAGCACGAGGGGCGAGTTGTCGATGATGGCTTGCAGCCGGGCCTCGCTTTCCCGCAGCGCCGCCTCCGCGTGATCCCGCTCCACCATGTCCCGTTCCAGGGTGGTCAGCACGCGCTCCAGCCGCCTTTTGCTGCGTCGCAGGTTCACCGCCAGCGCGACGATCACCCCACAGCTCAGAAAGTAGAGCATGAGGCTCAGCCATTGTCCCCGGTCCGCCACCGTCAGCGTACCGCGGGGCGGCATGAACGCGTAACCGGCGACGAGCCATCCCAGCACGGCGCACACGGCGGCCGGACCGGCTCCGACTGACAATCCCGTGCACGCAACGGCGACGATGAAGGTCATCAGTGGAGCGTAGTCGCCGAGCAGGGGATCGAACGCCCAGCGCGCCAGCACTGCGGCCGCCAGCATCAAGAGGGCGAAGCCGTAGCGACCGACAGCGGTGTTGAGAACGTGCATAAGGCAGGCACCATAGCCTGCCCCCTGACGTTGGGCAATCCGCCCGCAGTGCCCCTCAATTCAATTGATGGATCGCATTTGGCCACCGGAGCCGAACCGGTAACGTAATCCCTCCGAACCGGCGGCTTCGGGGGTCCCAGGTGCGCATTTTGACGAAGGGGTCCGATCTGCAGAGGGTGCACGCGCTGGTGTCCGATCTCGACGCACTGATCTTCGAGCTCGAGAGCATGCGCCAGGGAGCCCATCAGCTCGTCCGCGTCGGCCGGCGGCCCAGCCGCGAAGCGGTGGCTCAGCTCGAGCAGACGGCGGCGAGATTTCATGCGGTAACCCGGGATCTGGCCCGGGAATGGGCGAAGGCGTGACTCCGCTTCACCCGCTCCGAAACCCGGCATAGCCCTCCGATCGCACGGCCTCGAGCCGCTCCGCGTACGCGGGAAAGCCGACGAAGGGCATGAACACCCGGGGCTTGCCCGGCACATTGGCGCCGAGATACCAGGAGTTGCAGCGCGGATACAGCGTCGCCTCGGCGCGCAGATTGACGAGCTTCACCCATTCGTCCTCCGCCTCCCGCAACGGCTCCACCTGAGTGCTGCCGCGCCTGTCGAGGTCCGTCAGGAGCTCGGCGATGAACTCGGCGTGCTGCTCGCCGGCCGTGATCATGTTCGACAGCACCGAGGGGCTGCCCGGGCCCGTCATCATGAACAGATTCGGGAAGCCCTCGCTCATCAATCCCAGGTAGGTCCGCGGGCCGGCGGCCCACTTCTCCGCCAGCGGCAGACCGTTCCGGCCCCGAATGTCGCATCGCAGCAGCGCGCCGGTCATGGCGTCGAAACCGGTGGCGAAGACGATGCTGTCGAGCTCGTACTCGGTGCCGCCGGTCACCAGCCCACGCTCGGTCAGCCGCTCCACCGGATGCTCGCTCACGTCCACCAGGCGCACGTTGGCGCGGTTGTAGGTCTGGTAGTAGCCGCTGTCGGCGCAGAGCCGCTTGCAGCCCAGCACCGTGGTGGGACACAGCAACTCGGCCGTGGCCGGGTCGCGAACGATGCTGCGGATCTTATTGCGCACGAACTCCGCAGCCAGCTCGTTGGCCCGCAGGTCCGTGGCGATGTCGCCGAACGCGCCGAGGAACATGAAGCCCCCGTGCTGCCAGTACTCCTCGAAGCGCCGCTCGCGCTCCTCCGGGGTCGCCTCCAGCGCCGAGTCGGTACGGCGTGGGTAGTTGGCGCCGAAGGCCGCCGCCTGCTCCTGGTCCCGGGCCCGCAAGTCGTGGTAGTTGGCCTTGATGCTCTGCTGCAGCGCCGGATCCAGGGGCCGGTTCTGCGCCGGAACGCTGTAGTTGGGGGTGCGCTGGAAGACCGTGAGCTCCGCGGCCTGCTGGGCGATCAGCGGTATGGACTGGATACCCGAGGAGCCGGTGCCGATGACGCCCACCCGCTGACCGCTGAAATCCACCCCGTCGTGAGGCCAGGCGCCGGTGTGATAAGTTGCTCCGGCATACTGCGCGAGACCGGGAAACGCGGGAACGTTGGCCGCGGAGAGGCAGCCGGAGGCCATGACGAGGAACCGCGTGAGGAATCGCTCCCCCGCCTCGGTCTCCACCTCCCAGCGCCCGTCACCCTCCCGGCATCGGGCTGCGGTGACCGTGGTGCCGAACTGAATGTGATCCCGCAGCGCGAACCGGTCCGCCACATGGCGCGCATAGGCGAGGATCTCCGGCTGCGAAGCGTAGCGCTCCGTCCACTCCCACTCCTGCTGCAGCGCCTCGGAGAACTGGTAGGAGTACTCCATGCTCTCCACGTCGCAGCGACAGCCCGGATAGCGGTTCCAGTACCAGGTGCCGCCCACGTCGCTGCCGCGTTCGAGGCCCAGCACGCGCCGGCCCTGCTCGCGCAGCAGGTACAGCATGTACATGCCGGAAAAGCCGGCGCCCACCACCACGGCGTCCAGTTCCTGCACGCGCTTCATGACACTGACCCCTCCACTGCTTCGACCGCCGGCCATCCTAGCACGCGCGCTGCCCGCCTCAGCCGCCCGGGCGGTGCTCGAACATGAGCTTCACCGAGACGCCGTCCTCGGGGACGACACCCGTCGCGGCATGGGCCTGCTGGTAGCCGAGGGAAACCCCCAGCGAGGTGTGCTCGGGCGGGTACAGCCCGAGACCGAGGAAGGTTTTGAAGCTCACGGCCGCATCCAGGGTCTCACGGTCGACGTCGGCACCGCCGGCGTCCTGGCCGCCTACGTCCTGAAGGCCGAGCCGCAGGTCCACCCGGGGCACCCATCTCCAGTTCGTGCCGTAGCTCAGGTTGATACGGCGCAGTTCCCGGACCGTCTCGGCATTGGCGTTCGGGTAGATTTCCTCGCGGGCGAGGGTCGGCGAGACCGTGAGGCGATCCCAGATCTCGAAGCTGGCGGTCACCTCGTCGCTCGACTGCGCGAGGCCATCGCCCTCGCCCGCGGCCCGCGTCTCCTTCTCCAGCCGGGTCCAGATCAGACGCCAGTCGCGGCTGGCCAGCCGCAAGCGATGCCGGCCGAGATCGCTGCGCCGAGAGCTCTGATCGCCGCCCGCCTCGAGCTCGGACGCCAGCGATTCGTAGGCATATCCCAGCCGCAGCCCACGCCAGAGGCGACGCTCCGCTTCCAGCATGAGCTGGTTCTCGGCCTGCTCGCCGCCGGCCTGGGGGGTGATCACCTGCTTGATTCTGGGCTTCAAGGTGAAGCCCTGCAGCGACCAGGACGCCCAGGCCTCGGCACCCTCGCCGCGGGACCCGAGCCCCACCTCCGCAAGCCGGCGGCCGCCCAGGGACTCGCTGGCGAACGCCTCGCCCACGGAGAAGTAGCGCACCCCGAAGTCGGCGGACCGCCACCGGCTGTCGAGCCCCACCCGGAACAGGCTGTTGTCGCGCTGGGACTGGAAGGCGGACGCCGACTCGGGCGCCAGCAGTGAGTACTCCACGGATGCGCGTGCCCAGGGGGCCGGCAGCGAAGCCTCGAGTCCCAGCAACTGCGGTCCCGAGGCCGGCTCATCGGCGCCTGCCGGGGGCGACGTGGCGCGGTGCAGCGCGCTCACGTCGAGGTTCCGCAGCAGCTCGCCCACGTCGACGCCGTCACCGGGACGCGACACGGCCGCCGCCTGGCTGGCGCCGCCCAGGGCCGCTGCGATGAGGAGGCTTCTGGCAATGAACGTCTGCAGCATTGCGGCCGGCGGCGGTAGTCCCTGAGTTGCGAAGGCGCAAAGTAGACCACGAGCCGCGGCCGCAGCGAAACCCCAAAACAGCGTCTAAATCATGAAAATATAATTGAAATCTCGAAACTACATGAAGCAGCGGCGGGCGCGGCGGCTACAGCAGCTCGCCCCCGGCGGCCGGCGCCGTGGTGCCGTGCTCCTCGTAGGCCTTGATGACGTTGCGGCCCACCCGCCAGCGGTGCACCTCGTCCGGACCGTCCACCAGCCGCTGGCTGCGGATGCTCGTGTACCAGCGGGCGAGCGGCGTGTCGTGACTGTAACCCAGCGCCCCGTGGAGCTGCAGCGCTGTATCCACCACCTTGTGGACCATGTGGGCCAGAAACACCTTGGCGATGGAATTCTCCTGGCGCAGGTCCATGCCCTTTTCCGCCTTGTAGGCGATGTGCAGCAACATGAGCCGGGCCATGTAGAGCTCGCTGGCGCAGTCCGCCAGCATCCACTGCACGCCCTGGCGGTCCGCCAGCCGCTGACCGAAGGTGGAGCGTTCGGTCACGTGTTTGGCCGCCAGATCCAGCGCCCGCTGCGCCATGGCCACGTTGTGCATGCCGTGCCGCAGACGCCCGTAGGCCAGCCGGTGCTGACCCATCTCGAATCCCCGGCCACGGCCGCCGAGGACGTTCTCCCGCGGCACCACCAGATTCTCGATGCGCACTTCCGCGTGGCCGCCCCCGAGCTTTTTGCCGATCTCCGTTTCCGGAACCATGGTGGGAATGTCGCGGATGATCTTGTAGCCGGGGTCGGGCAGCTCGACGATGAACGTGCTGAACTGCTGATGGCGCGGCGCCTCCGGGTCGGTCTTCGCCATCACCACGGCGATGTCTGCCACGCTGGCCGCGGAGCTGAACCACTTCTCGCCGTTCAGCACCCAGTGATCCCCCTTCAGCTCCGCCCGGGTCTGCATGCCGGTGGCGTCCGCCCCGGCCGCCTTCTCGGTCATGGAGTAGCAGATGCGCTTCTTGCCATCGAGCAGAGGCTTCAGGTACTTCTCCTTCTGCTCCTCGGTGCCGTGCTCGAGCAACGTGAGCATGGTGGCGTCGTCGGGCCCCTGGGTGTTCATGGCCAGCGCCCCCAGGTAGCTCTCGCCCAGCTCCATCTGCACCAGCGCGTTGGCCAGGGGCCCGAGGCCCATGCCGCCCCACTCCTTCGGAATGAAGGGACACCACAGTCCCTGCGCCCGCGCCTTGGAACGCAGCTCGTCGAGTACCTCCTCGAACGGCCGGTGCTCCAGCGCCTGCTCCGCCGGAAAGCACTCCTGCTGAACGAACTCGCGCACCTTCTCGCGAATCGCCTTGGCCTCGGGGGGAATCTCGAAATCGATCATGCTCGTGCTCCTGTGGATTCGATGGTTGCGGGCGGTGCCGTTGCTCGGGTCCCCGCCTAGGGTATCCCCCGGGGCCGCGGTGCGCGACCCGGCGGGGGCGCGGCTTCAGGCCAGCGCTGCCAGCGCCGCCTCGGCCACCTCCATGTCCTGGCGGTAGTGGCCGCCGCTGACCCCGATGCCGCCCACCACCTCGCCGCCATGGCGGATGGGATAGCCGCCGCCGAACACCACCAGACGCGGCGTCTTGGTGATCCCGTGCAGGAGCGGCGGGTCGTTCTTGATGAACTCGAACCACTCGTGGGTGGGAATGCCGAACGCGACGGCGGTGTAGGCCTTGTCCTTGGCGAGGTCCACGCTCAGGAGCGCCGCGCCGTCCATCCGGCAGAACGTCTTCAGGACGCCGGACTCGTCCACCACCGCGATGACCATGGGCACCCCGATCTGCTGGGCGTGGGCCACGCCGGCCTCCAGCACCTTGGTCGCGGCCGCCAGGGATATGGACGGCTTCGTGGTCACTGTTTCGGTCATTCTGCGCTCCTCGTCGATTATCAGAACCAGCCCCGATCGTACCTCAACTCCCCGGAGTGGTTGACTCGACAGGCGGACACGCTCTACATTCTCATATCTATTCATATGTTGATCTGTACGAATGGAAGCGCCCCCAACCCTCGCCCTACCCGCCCCCTTGACCGAGGATCGAATCTCGGAGCTGGCGGACCTGTTCCGGCTCCTGGGAGACCCCACGCGGCTACGCATCGTCCTCTGCTGCCTCGCCGGTCCGGCCAGCGTCGGCACCATCGCCAGCCGGGTGGACGCGTCGCCGTCCCTGGTCAGCCACCACTTGCGGCTCCTGCGGGCCGCACGGCTGATGCGCGGCGAGCGCCGCGGCCGGCAGATCTTCTACGCGCCCCGCGATGCCCACGTGCGTTGCGTCATCGAAGACATGGTGGCGCACGTAACCGAACCGCGCGACTCCGACGAGGAGATTCGCTGATGGCCGGCTGCACGGATTGCGCCGTCGACCGTGACGCGGCCCTGGACCGCAGCTTCCGTCGCGTGCTCTGGGTGGCGCTCGTGGCCAACGCCGTCATGTTCGTGGTGGAGGCCGCGGCCAGCGCCGTGGCCGACTCCATGTCGCTACAGGCAGACGCCCTGGATTTCTTCGGCGATTCCGCCAACTACGCCATCAGCCTGTTCGTGGTGGGCGCGTCGCTCGCTGCGCGGGCCCGGGCCTCGCTGATCAAGAGTGCCACCATGGCGGCGTTCGGCGCCTGGGTACTCGGCAGCGCCGTCTACCGCGCGGTACAGGGCAGCGATCCCATGCCCGAGGTCATGGGCGGGGTGGCCGTGCTCGCCCTGGCGGTGAACGTTGGGGTGGCCGCTCTTCTGTTCAGTTTCCGCACGGGCGACAGCAACAAGACCTCCATCTGGCTGTGCAGCCGTAACGACGCCATCGCCAATCTCGCGGTAATCGCCGCCGCCGCCGGCGTCTTCGCCAGCGGCTCGCGCTGGCCCGACCTGGCCGTGGCCGCGGGCATCGCGGCGCTCAACGTGAGCGCTGCACTGCGTGTGGTGGGGTTGGCGCGGGCCGAGTTGGCCGGCGTCGACGTGCCCGCGGAGCGGCCGGATTGCTGCGGCGTGGAGCAGTCGCGGGCCCACTGAACCGGACGCCGCGCGCAGGCCACCGGGGAATCGCCCGCAGGGACGTGCCAGGGTATCGGCCCGGACGGGTTCAGTCGCAGACGGTGTTGCGGCCCGACTCCTTTGCCCGGTACAGAGCCTGATCCGCCAGTTTCAGCGGGTCCGGTGCGTCGCGGCAGACGGTGGCGATCCCGGCGCTGGCCGTGATTCCAAAGCTCCCCCCGGCCGGATCGGCGAACGTCCGCTCCTCGATGGCGGCGCGAATGCGGCCGCCGATCGCGCGGGCTTCGCCCGACGGCGTTTCCGGCAGAAGCAGAGCGAACTCCTCGCCCCCGAGCCGGGCCACGACATCGCTTTCGCGAATGCAGGCGCAGATGGTCTCCGCCACCGCACGCAGCACCTGGTCGCCGGTCTCGTGGCCGTAGGTGTCGTTCACTTCCTTGAAGCGATCCAGATCCAGCAGGATGACGCTCAGCTCACGGCCGTGGCGCTGGCAGCGGCCGGTCTCTTCCTGCAGACGCCGCATGAAGTAGCGGCGGTTCGGCAGCTCCGTGAGCGGATCCGTGTGGGCCAGATGCTCCATCTCCTGCTTCAGCCGGCGCAGCTCGGCTTCGGCCTCGAGCCGCTCCGTGACGTCCCGGAACACCAGCGCCGTCCTCGCCTTGAGCCGCCCGCCGCCATCGATGGTCGTGGCGCGGACGTCGTAGCTGCGCCCGCCGATGACCACTTCGCGGCTCCCGGGATGGAGGGCCACCGCGCACAATCCTTTCCGCCGCAGCCTCGCCGCCAGGGTATCGACATTGTTGTCGCCCCCTCCGAACATGCGCCGGGCGGCGGAGTTCGCGTCCACCACACCGCCCCCGGCGTCGAGGATCACCACGCCGTCGGCCAGCTCCTCCAGCACCTCCCGGTGGAGCGTGGGCGACAGCTCCAGCAACCCGGTCAGCAACAGCCCCCGGGTGAACACCATGAGTCCGAGGGCGAAGCCCAGGGGCGTGAGGTCGATGAACACAGGCCCATTGCCGGTGAGATGCAGCAGGTTGAGCGCGGTGACGATGGCGGGCGCGGCGACGATGCCGAACAGGGCGTCCCGGTGCTGCGGGGACGCGGACAACTCGTAAATCAGGATCAGCGTGCCCGCCGCGATGAGCGCATAGGAGTAGACGGCGTGGACCCCGAACCACACACCGTAGTCAGGGGTCATGCCCACGAACCCCGCCACGGCCACTCGGCGGACATCGCTCCACAGCAGGTGATGGAACTCGTTACTCCAGGCCAGGACGACGGTGACGGCGGGAATGGCCGCGAGCGCGAGCAACGGCCCCGCTCCCACCGTGCGCACCCGGCGCACGTAGGTCAGCGCGAACACCATCCACGCCACCGGCAGAAAGGCGATGCCCGGGTACTGCAGCTTCGAGGCGACCATCTTCACGTTCAGATCGGTGCTGAGCGTTCCGGCCAGCTGCCCCAGCGCCCACACGGCCACGCACGCGCACAACGCCTGGATCGCGCCGGCGCCGGGCAGCGATCCGCCTTGACGGCGGACCTTCAGCAGCGTGCCGAACGCCAGCGCGCCGGCGGTCAGCGACGGTAGCGACCAGGCGGTCAGTTGCAGCATGCGGGCCCTGCTAGATCCGTGGAACACGCGTCACGGGGAACCGGCGCGCACACGGAAAGCATAGCAACGCTACCGGTTTCCGCGAGCGCGCCCGCAGCAAGCCCAGGGACGGTCGCACGGGAGCGCTTTGCGAAGCCCTTGCCGTCGGTGCAGCACGCTACTCCGGGTCGTCACCCAGGAGAATGCGCGGGCCAGGTCCACGGCGCTGCATTCGATCCTCCGGATTGTAGAGCGCGCAGTTGTCGAGCGACAGGCACCCGCAGCCAATGCAGCCGTCCAGCCGGTCCCGCATTCGCGTCAGCGTCGCGATTCGCTGATCCAGATCATCTCTGATGGACTTGGAGATCCGTGCCCAGTCCGTCTGCGTCGGTGTTCGAGAGCTCGGGAGACGCGCGAGCACCTGCCCGATGTCGGCAATGGTCATCCCGAGCTGCTGCGCGATGAGGATGAACGAAAGCCGCCGGATATCGGACCGGGGGAAGCGGCGTTGCCCGGCCTGGTTGCGACGAGCTGCGACGAGTCCCTTCGACTCGTAGAACCGGATGGCCGACGTACTGAGTCCGGTTCGACGTGCGAGCTCACCGATGGGTAACAGGTCCGTCGGCTGTTTCATCGATGCTCCTGGGTTGATGAAAACGTCTTGACTTCAAGTTTACTTTAAGTTGCAGGATTGTCGCTCCCTCAGATGCCCTCACGAGGTAGGAATGAACTCGGATCATTCGACGACGAAAGGCGCCTACGAGCATCTCGATGCGGCTCTCCGCGCGCTGTCGGAGTACGGACCCACCCTTCCGGGAGGGTTGTTCAATCATGCGCCGATGGTGGCCGAAGCGCTCTGCACGATGGGCTACGGCGAGCACGCCCTGAAATGGGTGGAAGACAACCGGCACGACTTCACGCGGCGGCCACCGATCAAGGAACCACTCACCGACGAAACCTGGAAACAGGGGCTCGGCGACTCCGATCGATTTCCCGACTGGGCGGCATACTTTCGCCACGCCTTCGCAACTTACGGTTGGCAGCGAACATTGGACCTCTGGTGCACCCGGTTGGTGCCGGGATTCTCCACCGCCGCATGCCACGGCGTCATCCGGACGGCCCACGCTGCCCGCGCGCTCACTCACGAAGAGACGGAGGCGCGACTGCACGAGTTGGCCGATGGCCTGGGCGCCTGGGCCTCGTTATACGGCGAGTTACCAGTCGCCGCACTCGAGCCTCGTCAGGAGCTGACCCCGGCCGACGCACTACGTGCACTGGAGCCACTACCCGACCACGAACGGCCGGCGGCTGGGCTCATCGCCGAGGGGCTCGAGGCACTTCGGGAAAGCAGCCGTTTCGCCGACCAGGTTGCCCGGGTAGACCTCGCCGGTGATACAACCCGCAGGCTCGATGAGCTCGTAGCTGCCTTTGCTGACCTGTTCGTCGCCTCGGCCCGCAGTCCCTACACCGCCATCGTCTTCACCCACGCGGTAACCGCAGCCGCCGCAGCCCGAAACCTGTGCCCGGTGATCGGGGAACAAACAGGCCGTGTCCTGGCGTTCCGGGCCTGGGAGGCGGGCTGCGCCCTCCAGGCGGTGTTCGGAGCGCCGTCGCGATGTGGTTCCCCGTCTTCGGCAGCGCCGCGCCGTGCGCCCGACGACCTGATCCGCGCGGCGGTCGAGCATGGCGACGATCACGTCATCAAGTTGACCGAGGCCTGCGTCACCACGTACCACCGCTACCCGGCCGAAGCATTGCTGACGGCAGCTCAGCACGGCCAGGCACTCCTGCCTTCCGCAAGCACCCCGCACGATCGGGGCGACCGTTGACGCAAACATCGACGATGAGGAGTTTGGACAGAGATGACCAGCATGGAACGAGTTGCGCTGGCAACCGGGGGCGCGTCAGGAATCGGACTCGCCGTAACAGAAACAGGAGGGAAAACGCGAAGGTGGCGTCCCCTAGGGGA
>JAWLCV010000018.1:53513-60562 GCA_041686955.1 Pseudomonadales bacterium | reverse complement strand
CAAGCTCGCCCGGGTGACCGTACGCTCCAGCCGCTTCGGCCATCTGCTGGACCACGGCATGGACCTCATCCATCCGCCCTTCTGGTACTACCTGTGGGGCGTGGGGCTCGCCAGCTATCAGCCCGTGTTCGGGCTGCAGCTCGGCCACCTCTTCGCCCTCATCATCGGCGGCTACATCGTGGGCCGCGCGGTGGAGGGGCTATTCCACGCATTGGGCGACGCCAGCATCTTCTCGTGGCGCCCCTTCGACGCTTACTTCCGGCTCGTCACCGCACGACGCAACCCCTGCATGATTCTCCTGACCGCCGGGTTGCTCGTCGGGCGGCCGGACTGGGGCCTGGTGGCGGTGGCGCTGTGGACGGCGGGAACCTCCGCCGTGCTGTGTCTGCGGCTGCTGCAGGGCCTGACGGTGCGGCTGCGCAGCGGACCGCTCACCTCCTGGCTCACCGAGCCGGACACCGCAGCCCGCTACGGCCGCGCCTATCGCCTGTTTTCCGGCACCCAGAGCGCCTATGCCGCCACCTGATCGCGTCACCGGGGACGACGGTCCCCTGCTGGCGCTGATCGGGAACCAGCTCGCGGCCTTCGATCACCACGACGACCCGGACGTGGCGCGTCTCGTGGAAGAGATCCGGCGCCGCCACCACGGCCGCGTGGCGGCGGTGCTCATGTACGGGTCCTACCTGCGCGGCAAGCGGGACACGTTGCTGGATTTCTACGTGCTGCTGGACGACCTCCGCAGCCTGCCGCGGCGCTGGCACGCCGCCGCCAACCGCCTGCTGCCGCCCAACGTCTACCACGTGGCGCTGCCGCCGACTTCGGCGTCCGCCGCCATTCGGGCCAAGTACGCCACCATGACCCTGGCCCAGTTCGAGCAGGCCATGGGACGCTTTCAGTCGTATTTCTGGTCACGCTTCACCCAGCCCTGCGGCCTGGTCTACGCCGCGGCGCCGGAGGTGCGCCGGCGGGTGACGGCGGCTCTGGGGGAGGCGGTGCACGCATTCGTCCGGCGGGTGGCGCCGCTGCTGCCCCAGGTGTTCCAGGCGGATTCGCTGTGGCGCCACGGCTTCGCCCTGACCTACACCTGCGAGCTGCGCTCCGAAAGCCGGACCGGCGTAGCGTCCGTCTACGAGCACCACGCTCGCCACTTCGACGCGCTGCTCCAGGCCTACGCCGGAAGTTTCGACGGGGCCGCAGCGGTGATCGTGACCGAGGATGGGAGTTACCGATGCCGCCCGCCGGCCAACGAGGCCCGGGTGCGTCTGGGCTGGCGGCTGCGCCGCGTCCAGGGCAAGGCTCTGAGCGTGCTGCGGCTGATCAAGGCAGCCGGGACCTTCGACGATCCGCTCGACTACCTGCTGTGGAAGATCCAGCGTCACTCCGGAATCTACATTCCGCCCACCGAGCGGCAGCGTCACCACCCGTTGATCTTCGCCTGGCCGCTCTTGTGGCGTCTGTACCGGCGCGGCGCCTTTCGCTGACCCCCCGCCTTGCGCCGAGGGCCGCCTTGCACTGACCGCCGCGTTCAGCCGCCCGGCGGCTCGTCGGTGACCGCCACCGCCCGGCGGAAGCCTTCGACGATTATCTGGATCTGCTCCGGCGTGTGGCCGGCGCTGGCGCTGCAGCGCAGCAGGCTCGAACCGTCCGGGGACGCCGGCGGCATCATCAGGTTGGTGTAGATCCCGGACTCCAGCAGTGTGCGCCAGGTGGCCAGCGCACGCTCCTTCTCGTCGAAGCGCACGGCCACCACCGGGCTCACCGTGGCCCCGAGGACCAGGCCGAGATCGCCGAGCCCCCGGTGCAGGGCCCGGGCGTTGTCCCACAACCGCTCGCGGATCTCCGGGCGCTCCCGCACCAGCCGCAAGGCCACCCGGGTGGTCGCCACCACCGAGGGGCACGGCGAGGCGGTGAAGATGTACGGCCGGCTGGCGAAGCGGAACAGCGCCAGCGCGTCGTGGCGGCTGACGCAGTAGCCGCCGGTGGCGCCGAGGCTCTTGGAGAACGTGCCGACGATGAAGTCCACCCGGTCCAGCACCCCGTCCTCTTCCGCCACGCCGCGGCCGCGCTCTCCGTAGACCCCCAGCGAATGGGCTTCGTCCACGAACAGGTAGGCACCGTAGCGGTCCTTGATCTCCACCATCTCCGCCAGAGGCGCCTTGTCGCCGAGGACGCTGAACAGGCCCTCGGTCACCACCAGAGTCCGGCTGGCGCGGTCGCCCAGACGGCGCAACCGCTTCTCCAGGCTTTCCGGATCGTTGTGCCGGAAGCGATACACCTCCGCCCCGGTCATGCGGCAGCCGTCGTAGAGGCTGGCGTGGGCGTCCGCATCCAGCAGCACGCAGTCGCCCGGCTCCAGCAGCGCCGTCAGCGCCCCCAGGTTGGCGGAGTAGCCGGTGGAGAACACCACCGCGTAAGGGTAGCCGTAGAAGTCGGCGAGCTCCCGCTCGAGCAGCTCGTGGCCCCGATAGTTGCCGTTGGCCATGCGCGAGCCGGTGGTGCCGGTGCCGAACTGCTCCAACGCCTCCTGACCGGCGGCGATGCACTCGGGGTCGAAGGTGAGGCCGAGGTAGTTGTTGGTACCGGCCAGCAGAGTGCGGCGCCCGCCGATCACGGCCTCGGTGGCCGACAGCATGCGCTCCATCACCACGTGGGTGGGATCGGCGCCCGCCTCCCCCAGCTCCCGCTGACGCTGGCGGTGCGCGGCGAACTTGTCCATCAGCGTCATGACTGGAGCCTCGCCGCGACCACCGCGGCCAGCTCGGACACCGTGTGCACGTTCGACAGGCTTTCCAGATCGATGGCGATGTCGTAGCAGTCCTCGACCTCCACCACGAACTCCATGATCTGCACGGACTCCAGGGCCAGGTCGGCGACCAGATCCGTGTCTCCGGTGAGGCTGCGGGGATCCTTCAGAAATCCGGCGAGAATCCGCTTGATCTCGCCCTCGATGTCGGCAAGGTCGGCCGTCAAGTTGGTGCTCCTCGAGGAGGGCTCGGCCGGAACAGCGCGGCGGCGCCGCGCTTCAGATCGATCTCCGGCTGCCAGCCCGTGGCGTGGATGAAAGCGCGATTATCACACAGCCAGCAGACCTGCTGAAGTTCCCGGACCTTGCCCGGAGTGAGCATGGGCGCGTAGCCCGCCACCCGGGCCGCGGTCAGGTTGATGGCTGCCAGGGCCTTCAGCAGCCAACCCGGCACCCCCACCTCGGGCACCGGCCGCCCGGCCACGGCCGCGGCGATGTCGCGCCAGTCGTAGCCGCCGCTGCGGCCGTCGTCGATGGCGAAGGTACGGTGGCGGCACCCGTCCGGATGGTCGATGCATGCCGCCACCGCCCGCACCAGATCGTCCACGTGCAGCAGCGCCAGCCGCTGGCCCGCGGGTCCGGGACGCAGAGCGAGTCCCCGGCGCACCAGGTCGAGCAGCGGTCTCATCTCCCGGTCGCCCGGGCCGTAGACGGCGGGCGGGCGCAGAATGGTCCAGTCCAGATCCGACGCGCGGCGCAGCACCTCCTCGCCTCGATGCTTGCTGCGTGCGTAGTGGGAAAGCTCCGGCCGGCTGGCGGCCAGCGACGACAGCAGCACCACGCGGGGCGCCGCCGGGTCGGCCTCGAGCACGGAAACCAGCGTCTGCACGCCGGCCACGTTGGCCGCCTCGAAGTCCGCCGCGCCCGCGCCGCGCACACTGCCGGCACCGTACACCACCACGTCGACGCCGCCGAGGGCCGCGCTCACCGCGTGCGGGTCCGTGAGCTCGCCGAGGCGCACCTCGCAGCCCGGATCCAGCCGGGCCGTGGCGGCGGACGCGGGCCGGACCAGGGCGCGCACGGCGACGCCACGTTGCAGTAAATGGGTTTGCAGACGGCGGCCGATGAACCCGGTGGCGCCGGTGAGCAGCACCCGCACCGCGCCAGGTTCCGCAGGTCCGGCCGTTCCCGGCCGCTGGCTCAAGCCGGCCGACCGCTCAGGCGTTGGCGGCTTTCGAGCACCAGCCGTTCTCCTCCAGCGCGACCCGCGCCAGGAAGTCTTCCTTGGTGCGGGACCGGGCGAGCTTGCCGGACGAGGTCCGCGGCAGGGTGCCCGGCGGCACCAGGTCGATGTAGCAGTGTATGCCGAAATGGCTGCGCACCCGGGCCTCGAGCTGGGCCACAAGCGCCCGGCGCTTGTCGGCGTCCTGCTCGCGGCACTCCACCACCAGCACCGCCAGGTCTTCCCCGAGGGGCGAGGGAGCGGCGAAGGCCGAGACGTTGCCCTGGCGAACGCCCGGCAGGTCGTCGGCCAGGTGCTCGAGATCCTGGGGCCAGATGTTGCGGCCGTTGACGATGATCACGTCCTTGCTGCGGGCCGTGACGAACAGCCGGTTGCCGATCCGGTAACCCACGTCGCCGGTGTCGAGCCAGCCGGTGGGGGAGAGGACCTCCGCCGTAGCCGCGGGATCCTGGAAATAGCCTCGCATGACGCTCGGCCCCTTGAGGCAGATGCGCCCGCAGTGACGGTCGGGAAGCTCGTTGCCTTCGGCATCGCGGACGGCGAACTCGTAGCTCGGCAGCACCTCGCCGCAGTCCACGAACTCCAGCACGTCCTGCCCGCCGACATCGTCCTGCACCGGCTGCGCCAGGAGCCGCTCGGCCATGACATCCTTGTGCACGCGATCGATGAAGACCCCGCTGCCCAGCCGAGCGAAGCTCACCGCCAGGGCGCACTCCGCCATGCCGTAACAGGCGACGAAGTTGGCGGGATCGAATCCAGTGGACGCGAGGGCCTCGGCGAACGCCTTCAGCGGCTTCGGCTGGATGCGCTCGGCGCCCACGCAGGCGGCGCGCCAGCAGGAGAGATCGTAGCGCTCGGTGTCCGAGGGCCGCAGCCGCATGGCACACAGGGCATAGCCGAACGGCGGGCTCGAGGAAATGGTGCCGCGGTTCTCCGAGATGATCTTCAGCCACAACCGCGGCCGCATGGCGAACGTGCGCGGACTGAGCAGGTCCACGGAGAGCTGGGTGGCCAGGGGCAGCAGCACGAAGCCCACCAGCCCCATGTCGTGATACAGGGGCAGCCAGGACACGAAGCGGTCCGACGGGCCCAGACGCAGACCTTCGTCCGCGATCTCGTTGAGGTTGTTCATCACCGAGGTCTGGGTGATCTCCACGCCCCGCGGGAACCGGGTGCTGCCCGACGTGTACTGCAGGTACGCGGGCTCGTCGGCCTGCAGGGGCTCGAGGTCCCGGGGATCTTCGTCGAGCCGCTGAAAATGCTCGAGCACGCCCACCCGGACGCCGGGCACACCCTTGGCCGCTTCCTCGAGAAACACGATGTGGCTCGCCGGCGCCACCGCCGCCACCGCGCCGCAACCCTGCAGCATGCGCCGCAGCTGCGCCACGTAAGCGTCGTGGGCGCCGAGCTGAACCCCGGCCGGCAGCGCCACCGGCAGCAGGCCGGCGTACTGGCAGGCGAAGAAGACCTTGTGAAACATCGGGTCCGTCTCCGCCACGATGGCCACGCGGCTGCCTCGCGCCATGCCCAGGCTGCGCAGCTTCCGCGCGAGCGTCTGAGCCTCGTCGCAGAGTGCCCGGTAGGTGAGAACGTGCTCCAGCTCGCCGCGGCCGTCGTAGAAGTTGATGCCCGTCTCGCCCTGGGCTGCGTACTCGAGCGCGGCCACGAGATTGCCGAAGCCGGAACTTCTGTAGTCCAGCGACCGGTTAGTTTCCGTGCGAAGCAATCCTGTTATCTCCCAGTTCCGTGAGACGCCTTCAATCGACCCCCTCCCGGGCCGGACAGCGACGGCGGATTATAACCAACTGTCGAACCCGATGTAGAGTGCTCGAACACGTCTTTAAGACGCTGATTTCTCCCGATTTTCACCCCCGTTCGAAGGCGGTGAAAGCAGCTCGGCCGCGTCGCGCCGGCAAATTCCCTGCTCCTCGGGCGGATCCGGGCGCCCGCGCCACCCTCTGTAGAGGGCCGCCAACGGCGGAATCCACCGCCGCAGTGCAGCTCATCACATCGGCCGGACGAAAACCCAAACGCCGTTTGCATTTCGAAAACAGGGCAAGAACAGCGTAGCACCGAATTCCGGGTTCCAATGGGCCGGTGCCACGCGAGGGAGCGGCCCATGGGCAGACGTCGGAGCCACAGCATGCAAAATCGAGTCCGCAAGCCGCTGCTGCTGGCGGCGCTGTGGGCCTTGGGCGGCTGCCAATCCATGGACTCCGACGAGCTCACCTGGCAGACCCTCCACGCCATGGACGTGGCCCAGACTCTGAACGCCGCCCGCGACCCCTGCTACGAGGAACAGGCCTGGCTGACCAAGCGGCTGATCGGCGAGCAGCCGAGCGATGCCTCCGTCATCGCCTGGGGCGTCGGCACCTCGGTGGCCCACGCCTGGATCAGCGGCGCGCTGGAGGACCGGGGGGCGCCCGTGTGGGTGCAGAAGCTCTGGGAGCTCGGCACCCTCGGCCACACCACCTACGCCATCGGCAGCAATCACGAAGCCGGGGTGCGGCCCTTCGGCAGCAATCGCGACGTGGCCGGCTGCTACCGAAGCTGACCCGCCGCGGCGGCCCCATTCCGCCGCGCCGCCGGGCTAGAACAGACCGAGCTGCCGGTCGTCGCCGATGATCCGGTGGAAATCGAGACCCAGCGACTGCAGCACCGGCTCCGCCACCGGCCGCACCTGCCGATCCAGGTAGTGCTCCCGGTCCAGGGGCGCCGCCACGGCGTCCACGGGTTCCGGTCCGGCGGTTGTCATGACGTACGCCACCACGCGCTGCGGCGGAACCTTCGACTTGCGGGCTGCCGCCACGTGAGGCGGCGTGCTCGAGGTGTAGGCCTCCAGCGGTTTGCGCAGGCCCTTGCGGTAGACCAGCAGCTCGTCCAGCTCGCCCCGCCGCAGAGCCGCCGCGGTGCTGCGCAGGTACTCGTCCACGGGTGCCCCGGCGAACAGCCGCTGATACAGCTCCCGCTGCACCCGCTTGGCCAGCTCCGTCCAGTCCCGCCGCACCACTTCCATGCCGACGAACTCCACCACACCGTCCGGTGTACCTTTCGGCGTACCGT
>JAWLCV010000018.1:51366-53413 GCA_041686955.1 Pseudomonadales bacterium | reverse complement strand
ACCGTAGCGAACCCCCGCATAACGTTTGCGGGCGCCGCCCCCGCCGTGACGCACCGCGGGCAGCATCAGCCGGGTGTAGAGCTTCTCGAACTCGAGCTCCAGCCGGCTCTCCACGTGCCAGCGCTCGGTCACGTAGCGCCCCACGTCGGCGCTGATCTCCGCCGCCAGCCGGAGCCCCAGGGCCATGGCCCGTTCCGGGTCACCCTCGCCGGAGCTGACGAACAGGCTGTCCGTGTCCCCGTAGAGCACCTGGTAGCCGCGGCCCTCGAACCAGGCTTTCGACCAGAGCAGGAAGTGCCGCCCCTGCCCGGTGATGGCGTTGGCGATGTCCGGGTTGTGAAAACGGCAGGCCGGCGTGCCGAGGACCCCGTAGAAGGAGTTCATGAGAATCTTGATGGCCTGGGAGGCGACGGCGTCGCCGCGCTGCCGAGCGGCCTCCCGGCGCGGGAACAGCTCGTCGAGAATGCCGGGCAGGATGCCGGGCTCGCGGCTGAAGCCGATGCCGTTTTCCAGGGCGATGACGCCGTCGTCCGCGGGATCGGCGTTGGCCACGAAGCCGAGGGGGTCGATGTTGAAGGTGCGGATCAGGCTCGGGTACAGGCTCTTGAAATCGAATACCCAGACGTTGTCGTGCAGGCCCACCCGCGGTTCCAGCACGTGCCCGCCCGCCTGGGCCGCGTGCACGCGGGCGTCCCCGGACCGCACCGTCGGAGCGGCATGGCCGCGCCGGCCCAGGGCCGCCAGATAAAGAAAGTCGAAGGAGGCGATGCTGGCAGCCACCCGATCCGGGGTCATGCCGGTGAGGCGGCTGCGCGCGATGGCCAGATTCACCAGGTCGAGCCGCTCCACGATCTCGAGCGCCAGCCGAGCGTCGGTCCGGGCATAGCGGGCGAAGGCGTCGAGATCCTCCCGATGGTTGCGGAGAATCTCACCGACCCGGTCACGCACGTCCCCGGCCACGGCCTTGCCTTCTCCCAGCACCTCGCGGGCCACCGTGTCCAGGCTGTAGTCTTCCATGCGCACGAAGGCGCCCCGCAGCAGATCCATCCCGTCCAGCACCAGCCGGCCGGGCACGCTGGCGCTGCCGCTGCCGAAGTACCCTTGAGCGCTCCGGATCCTGATCTCACCGTCGTCCCGGCCGAGCCGCAGCGGCCGATGCAGACGCGCCGCCATCCTGGCCAGCACCGTCAGGTCGAAATCCACCACGTTCCAGCCGGTGAGCACATCGGGGTCGAGCTCGGCCACCCGCGCGCAGAAGGCGTCCAGCACCGCCGCCTCCGACGGGAACCCCACCGCGCGTTCCGGCATGGGTCGCTCGTCGGGATCCACGATCAGCACCTCGTCGGCGCCGAGACCGTACAGCGATATGGCCAGCAGCCGTTCCGCCCTGGCGTCCGTCTCTATGTCGAAGGAAATCACCCGAGGCGCCAGGGGTACCGCATCCGCGGCCTCGTCCGGGGCCACTTCCGGATCGTCGAAAACCACGTCCACACCCAGGCCGGTCCGGGGCTCTCCGCGGATGAGGCAGGCGCCTTTGACGTTGCGGTCGATCAGATAGCGCACGGCGAACCGCACGTCCGCCTCGAAGGTGTCGATGCCGAGGCCGTGCAGCGCATCCCGCAGGTGAGGGGCGTCGGCCGGCACGGCTACCTCTACCCGGCACAACGGCTCCCCGACGAGGCTGCGCATGTGACAGGGCCGAGGCCGCGCCGCGGTTCCGGCCCGGGCGCGCGCCGCATCCGCGGCGCGGATGTAGAAGCGCGGCCGCTCCCGGGCGTCGCGCACCAGAAAGCTGCGGCCGTCGGCGAGGCGTCCGTACAGATGGACCACCGGCGTTCCGCCACGTACCCGATAGCTCGCCTGGAGAACGAATCCCCGATGTGTGGCGCGCGCTGCGCCCCCACTGGCAGCACATGGGCTCATGGCCGCATTGTCACCCCGCGGCGTCACCGTTGTCATACGGCCCGACGCCATGCCTCGAGGCCGTTCGGGCCGGGAAAAGCCGCGACGCCGGCCCGGCGCTCAGGCTGACGCCGGCCCGGCGCTC
>JAWLCV010000018.1:0-51266 GCA_041686955.1 Pseudomonadales bacterium | reverse complement strand
ACCGTTGTCATACGGCCCGACGCCATGCCTCGAGGCCGTTCGGGCCGGGAAAAGCCGCGACGCCGGCCCGGCGCTCAGGCTGACGCCGGCCCGGCGCTCAGGCTGACGCCGGCCCGGCGCTCGGGCTATAGTCGAGACCGGCTTTGTCCTTCGAGACGCCGCCATGCCCGGCTTGTCCATACAGGAATGGGGCGCCATCGGCGAGATCGTCGGCGGCGTCGCCGTCCTGTTGACCATCGTCTACCTGGCGCTCGAGCTGCGACGCTCGACCCGGGCCACCCACCGCCAGACCTACCAGGCGGCTGCGGAGGCCATGGCGCACTATTTCTGGAACCTGGCGCGGCACCCGGAACTGCACACGCTGTACCGGGAGACGCTGCAGAACCCCGACGCGCTCTCCGACGAGGAACTGCGGCGCGGCTTCCTGGTCTTGGACGCCTACCTGGCCCTCATGGAGAGCTTCTATCTCCACAACCTGGAGTTCCGCGAGCGCGAATCCCAGGTCCGCTGGGCGAAAACCCTGGTCAGGCTGCTGTCGACGCCCGGCGGCGCCAGATACTGGCACCGGCGCCGCTGGCAGTTTCACCGGCAGTTCGCGGACTACGTGGAAGCGCTCCGGCCACGGGCTTGACGCCACGCAACGACGCCTCGCCGCACGCCCTGCTAGGCTGCCGCCATGATGCTGGACGTCAATCCGGACACGGTCTGCAGGCTCATGGACCTCGCGCGGGAGTTTCATGCCCAGGAAGCGGTGGTGATTCCCGAGGAGCCCAACAGCCCCGCCGATCACTGGCCCGGGGAGATACTGGCCGCCCACCAGGGGGATTCCACCCTGGACGAGTTCCGCTCCATCATCGAGGACCTCGAGCCGGACCAGCAGCAGCAGGTAGTGGCGCTGTTGTGGGTAGGCCGAGGCGACTACGAGCTCGACGAGTGGGACGACGCTCTGGCCTACGCGGCGGACGCCTGGACCACCCGCACCGCCGACTATCTCATTGCCCATCCCCTGCTGGCCGACTATCTGGCCGAGGGGCTGTCCCTGCACGGCTATAGCTGCGACTGACGAACGCATCCGCCAGGCGCGGGGTTGGTGGCGCGCCCTCAGGGACCGATGATCACCCCCGGATTCAAGACGCCATTGGGATCCAGCCGTCGCTTCACGGCACCCAGAGCCGCCTCGAACAGCTCCGGGCGCTGGGCCCGCCAGCCGGGCTTGTGCATGCGGCCCACCGCATGGTGGTGGGTGACGGTGCCGCCGGCCTCCACCACGGCCTTCATGGCCTCCTCCTTGATGACCCGCCATTGCTCCGCCTCCGCTCCCAGCGCAGCGGGTCCGGCGAAGGTGTAGTAGGGAGCCGGTCCGTCCGGGTACACGTGAGTGAATCGGCAGGACAGGTGCACGCCGCCGCCGAGCACCTCGCGCAGCACCCGGCCCACGCGTTGCCGGACGCTGGCATCGAAGGCCGGCCAGCGGTCCCAGGTGACCGCGGTCTCGAAGGTGTCGGTGAGCAGGCCCAGACCGTTCACCAGCCCGGCGTTCACCCCGATGAACGACTCACGCCAGGCGCCCACCGCGCCGCCCCGGCCGGCGGCCTCGCTGCCGCCGTCCACGATTCGGATGGCATCGTCCTCGACCTCACCGCCCGCTTCCCTGGCGATGGCGACCGCCTCGCGGATGAACGGTCCCTGTGGTATTCGGGACGACTCGAAGCCGACGATGAGCAAAGCCTTGCCGCCATCGAGACCCGCGCTCTCGGCTGCCTCCGCCGGATCCAGGAGGCGCAGATTGGCCGGCCAGAGCTTGGCCTGGACGATCTGCCGGGCCGCATCCGCCCCGGCCGCCCAGTCCCGGAAAACGACGCCCGCCGATGCGCGGAATCGCGGCCGCTCCTGGAGCCGCAGCCAGCACTCGGTGATGATGCCCAGAATGCCTTCGGACCCCATCAGCATGCGGTCGGGACTCGGACCTGCACCGCTGCCGGGCAGCCGCCGCGACTCCCACCACCCCGCCGGACTCAGCATGCGGATGCTCTCGACGAAATCGTCGATGTGGGTGTGATTGGTGGCGTAATGGCCCCCGGAACGGGTGGCGACCCAGCCCCCGACCGTGGACCAGGGAAAGCTCTGCGGAAAGTGCCGCAAGGTCAGCCCGCGAGGCCGCAGCACGTCCTCCAGGTCCGGGCCGAGCACCCCGGCCTGAATGCGGGCGGCCCTGGAGACGTCGTCGATCTCCAGAACCCGGTGGAAGTGATCCATGTCGATGGTCACCGCCGCCGGGGCATGCTCCGGCACGCTGACCCCCCACACCACCGTGGTGCCGCCGCCGTAGGGAATGGCCGCATAGCCGCGGGCGTCGCACCAGGCGAGCGTCGCTTCGAGCTCCTCATCCGTGCGGGGATGGGCCACAGCGTCGGGCGGGCTGGGAAACTGACCCCGCAGCGCCGCCAGCAGCTCCAGCGGGTGGCCGCCGTAGGTGTGCAGCACCCGCTCGTCGTGGCGCGTGCTGACCCAGCCCTCGAGCTCACCCGGCACCGCCAGACGCGGCGGCCGCAGCTCGATGTCCTGCAGGCGGGGAACGGGGGGCGGCGTCAGCGGCCGGCCGAGCCGTTTCGACAGGCGCTCCGCCGCCCGCTGCCGGTCCGCGTGGGTAGGCTCGTCAGAGCGATAACCCCAGGTCCAGAAGCTCCGCGGCTGCTGCCATTTGGCCATGTCTCACCTCCCCGCCGTCTGGGCATCCCCAGTTACCAGTTGCTCGCCGATCCCCCGCACGGGCCGCCCCTCGGAATGGCGCGGCGGCGCAATGCCCAGCAGGCGGGCCACCGTGGCGGCTACGTCGATCTGCTGGACCTCGGAAAGCAGGAGATCCGGCGGGACGCCGCGTCCCAGCGCCAGGAAGATCCCGGCCATGTCCGGATGGCGCGGGTCGTAACCGTGTCCGCCGTAGCTGATGCCCAACCAGGTGGCCAGCCGGCCGGCCAGCCCCCGCGGCCGCGAGAAGGTGTACGGCGGCTCGGTGACCGCAACCAGATCACCTGTGCGCGTGGGGTGGAGCAATCGCAGGCCCTCGGGCAGGTCCTGGCGTCGGTGAATGCGGGCCGGTTTCAGGTCCGCGAGCGCTTCCATGGCGGCTTCGGCACGCCCCGGGTCGTCGAGATAGACCTGAGCCACCGCGCTGCCGGTGACCTCGGCGCGGATGCCGGCGGCCGCCAGCGTGCCCTGCAGATCCAGGAACCGGCCCACCTCCGTCATGCCGTGATCGCTCACCACCAGCACCGTGGCGCGCCGCCACAGCCCCAGGTCGTCCATGCCCGCGAGCAAGCGGTCGAGCTCTGCATCCTGGTCCCGGAGCTGCTGCAGCACCCGGCCGGCGCCCGGCCCGTGGTCGTGGCCGGGCGAGTCCGCTCCGGCCCAGTAGCTCATGATCAGGCGCGGGCGATCCGCCTCCGGCAGCGCCAGCCACTCGAGTATCTGGTCCACTTTCTCTGCCTCGGGACGGCCTCCGTCGAACGGTGCCACCCGGTAACGCGTGCCCTGGCCGCGCCAGTCGGATTCCGATCCGACCCAGAAGTAGGTGGCGGTGGGCACGCCCTGACGCTCCGCGGCGATCCACAAAGGCTCCGCCTCGATCCAATCGGCGTCGGCGCTGTAGCGGTAGCGGCCCCGCTCGCGGTCGAGGAACACGTTGTCGACGATGCCGTGGCGATCCGGGTGGGTGCCCGTGGCCAGGGACACGTGTCCGGGAAACGTATTGGACGGGAACACGGGCACCAGCCGGCCTGCGCGAACCCCCTCTCGAGCCATTCGCGCCAGTGCCGGCAGCTCCACCAGGTCCGGGTAGTCGTGGCGCACGCCGTCCCAGGACAGCAGCACGACGATGGGCGCTTCGGCAGAGGCTGCCCGGACGGATGGCACCGCCGCCAGCAGGACGCCCGCCATCAGGGTGCCCGCCAGCAGGCCGCCCGCCAGCCGAGCGATCACGGGGTGTCGCGGCGCCTTCACGGCGGCGGCCCGCCGCCCGACCGTGGGCGTTCGAGCCGCCGCAGATCCTCAAGGATGGGCATGGCCTTCAGGTCGTCCTCGCCGAGCCGTGCCCAGTCGATTCCCCGAGGCGGCTCGGGCGGGCGGCGGACCCGGATGGTCCGGGTCGGGGTGCAGATCAGCGACAGCGGAATGTCGTTGCTCTCGATGGGAAAGTTCTCCACCACCTGAAAATCGTGGACGGTGGTGACCACGGGCACCGGTTCCAGGCCCAGCTCCCGGAGGATGGCGTACTCGAGGTCGCTGTAGCCTTCCCCCTTGCCCGCCCGCTTGCCCCCCGGGGTGACCGCCACACACCCGGTGACGATGGCGTCGAGCTGCGGCATGTCCCGGAGCGCCACGTGGACCGACCACTCCGCCATGGTGCCTAGGCTCGCGGCGGCAGCGAAGCGCTCCGGCGGGATGCGCTCCGGGTCCAGCAGATTGAAGCCGCCCTTCAGCCGCGGCGTGGGCACGTAGACGCGCATGCCGCACAGCAGGGCCTTCTCGCGCACGTGGCGTTGAGGTGAATCCGGATTCACCTTGATGACCCGGGCGTCGCGAATCACCGGCTCCTGAAACAACCGGTCGGCGGCCCGCTCGGCTCCGGCGAAGTTGGGGATGCGCCCGTGCGGCGGAAACGGAAAGCGTGCTTCCCCCTGGTCCGCCAGGGCGTCCCAGGCCCACGCGCGCGCAGCCGCCTTGCTGTCGAATCGCCGATCCATGGTTCGACAGTGTACTGATTGCCGCGGGGAATCAGTACACTCCCGCTGCTCGGAGGGTTGATGGTGAATTTCCTACTGGAGCGGTATCCGGCGCTGGCTTTCCCGCTGTTCCGGCGTTACTGGCTGGCTTCGTTCGCCTCCGTAGGCGCCACTCAGCTCATTACCCTGGGTCAGGGCTGGCTCATCTTCGAGCTGTCGGGCTCGGCGCTGCAGCTCGGCGTGCTGGGTGCCGCCGCGGCGGTGCCGAACATCCTCATGACGCTGGCCGGCGGCGTGGTGGCCGACCGCTTCGACAAGCGCCGGGTGCTCATGTGCACGTCGCTGTTCACCACCTCGCTGCTGGCACTGCTTGCCTGGCTCGATCTGAGCGGCCGGGTGGCGGTGTGGCACGTGCTCGCCGTGGCAGCCGTGTTCTCGCTCGTCACGGGGCTCGACTGGCCGGTTCGGGTATCCCTGTATCCCAGGCTGGTCGACCGCCCCGCCTTCATGAGCGCGGTGGCACTCAATTCCGTGATCTGGCAGGCCACCCGCATGGCCGTTCCTGCCGTGGGCGGGTTGCTCATCGCTGCCACGGATACCTGGCTCGTGTTCGCGCTGAGCGCTGCCGGCTTCTTCGTGATGTTCCTGGTGATCACCAGCATTCCCATCACAAGCGCACCAACGGCGCACGGATCGGCCTGGGAGCAGGTTCGCGAGGGGGTATCCTTCATCGCTCGCGCTCCTCTGTTCCGCTGGCTGATCCTGACCACGTTCGTCGGCATGTTCTTCTCGCAGTCGTTCAATCAGATCATGCCCGTGTTCGCCGCCCTGCTGGAATCCGGCGAGACCGGATTCGGTTATCTGCTTTCCGCCGGCGGGGTGGGATCGGTGACCGGGACGCTGGTGGTGGGCGGGCTGCAGCGCCACCGGCATCTGGGCCTGCTGATGCTCGGCGGCGCCGGGCTGGCCGCGCTGGCTGCCATGGTGTTCGCCACCCTGGCGAGCGCGGGATGGTTCTTCCCTGCGCTGCTGGCGGCGTTCGTGGCCGCCGCGTTCGCCTCCACCTTCATGATCAGCTCCATGACCACCATGCAGCTCACGGTGCCCGACCGGCTGCGCGGCCGGGTCATGGGGATTCACACCATGAGCTTCAGCCTCATGCCGTTGGGCGGCCTGCTGCTGGGCGCACTGGCGGAGCGCCTGGGAGCGGCTGCGGCGGTGTGGCTCGGCAGCGGCGTCTACCTGGCCATGATCGGCTACGTCGCCCTTCGCCAGCCGGTGATCCGCCGGCTCGACGGCCGGGCGGCGAGCGCCGAAACGCCCGACGGGGCTGGTACGGCCATGCCGGCCACGGCAGAGCGGGGCGCGGCAGCGCGGGCCCCGGCGGGAACCTCCCGGCGCGCGCCGGGTCGATGAGCCGCAAGAGAACGGAACGAGGAAGGGGCGTTTATGGGTGACCTGGGACGATGGCTGGTGATCGCTGGGATCGCGCTGATCCTGATCGGCCTATTGGTGCAGACCGGGGTGCTCTCCTGGTTCGGGCGGCTGCCCGGGGACATCCGCATCGAACGGCCGAACGCGTCCTTCTATTTCCCCATTACTTCCATGGTGATCATTTCCGTGGCGCTGTCCCTGCTGCTTCACCTGGTGCGGCGGCTGCTCTGACCGCCGTTTCCACGCGCTCAACCGTTGGCGGCCCGGCTGGCCGGCCGGCCAGCCGACTGGCTTGCGGATTGCTCCCGGGCCAACTCGAGCTGCTGCTCCAGAGCCCTGAGCGCCTGGTTCTGCAGCTCCCGTTCCCGGATGAGCTCGTCCACCCGGCGCTGCTCCGCGACCCGGTCCCGCCGTACCTGGTCCAGCTCCTCGCGGACCTCCGCCAGGGCCGCTTCCAGCGCCTGCCGGGTCGCCTCACCGCCGGCTGCGGCGTCGGTCGCGCTCTGCAGCCGCTCGTCGAGCTCCGCCCGCCCGGCCTCGAGTTCGGCCAGACGCCGCTCCTGCTGCGCCAGGGCATCCGCCTGGCGAAGCGTCTCGTGCTCCCGAGCCTCCAGTTCGCGGCGCAGCTGCTCCACCTCCGCCTCCCGGTCACCCAGGTCCGGGGCCATCCGGGCGAGTGTTTCCCGCGCGTCCGCCAGGGACTGCTGCAGATCCTCCTCCCGGCGGGCGGCGTCCAGATTGCGCCACGACCACCCGGCAGCGGCGCCGAGCCCCAGGGCCAGCGCCAGGTAGACGAAAATCTCCAGGATCAGATGAATCACGCGTCATCTCCGAGAATGCGTAACTGCAGACGACGGTTTTCGGCCCGGCCCGCTGCCGTGGCGTTGTCCGCCACCGGTTGGGTTTCACCATAGCCGACGGCGCGCAAACGTTCCGCCGGCACGCCGCCCCGCACCAGGTGGCGTGCAACCATCTGGGCACGCCGCTCGGTGAGCTTCAGGTTCACCGCCGCATCTCCTGAAGCGTCCGTGTGGCTGGCCACCTCGAAGCGGGCGCCACAGCGCCGGATGACGGCGGCCACCGCCGTCAGGGCCGCGACGCCGGAGGGAGTGAGCTCGGCCTGGCCGGCCCTGAATCGAACGGGACGATCCTCCAGATGACGGTCGACGTCGCGCTGGCAGGCACCGGCCGCACCCACCACTGCTATGCGGTCCTCCACGCCGGAGACACCGGGGACCGCTGCCACCGCCGCCGCGGTGCGCGCTCGCGCCGCGTCGTCGAGCGCTGCGCCCGTGACAGTGACGTGGCGGCCGCGGGCGGTCACACCGACCCAGAACAGGCCGTCGTCCTCGGCGGCCTGCACAGCGGCAGCCGCGATGCGGCTCTCCAGGGGGGCCGCCTCCACGAACACGCAGACGAACACCAGGCAGAGAAACAGCGCTCCGGTGGCCGTGACGATCTCGAATCGGGAAAAGCGAAGATCCATACGACGGGGGCCCATACGACATCGGGAAGTATGGTCACCGTGGCGCGGAGTGGGCGTTAACTGGGTCTCACCCCGGCTACCCGGAGGCGCGCGCCGCCTCGCCCGGCGGGCTCGGTCGTTCTGGTACACTCCGATCGAATCGCAGTAAACAGGGGAGCGAGGGAATGGATCGATCGAGGGGAGGCCGCGCCGCGGCCATTGGGGTCGCGTTCTGCCTGCTGGCAGCGGCCTACGGTTGCTCGCGGGACGCCGAGGTCGGCGGCTCGGAGACGGTCGGCGCCGAGGTGGCCGGCACGGGTGTGACCACTACCGACACGGGGGCGGCCGAGGCCGTGGACCAACGGGCCGAAGCCATTCGTCGGGCTACCGCCAGCATCGATGGTGCGCGCATCGATCGCGCCGAGGGCGAGCCCGGCAACTGGCTCACCCACGGGCGCACCTATGCGGAGGAGCGTTTCAGTCCCCTCACCGCCATCAACCGGGACACGGTGAGCGACCTCGGCCTCGCCTGGTATTGGGACACCGGCACCACGCGCGGCCTGGAAGCCACACCGCTGGTGGTGGACGGCTTCATGTTCTCAACCGGCTCCTGGTCGGTGGTTTGGGCGCACGACGCCCGCACTGGCGAGCTCTTGTGGGAATACGATCCGCAGGTGCCGCGGGCATGGGGCAAGTACGCGTGCTGCGACGTGGTCAACCGCGGCGTGGCGTTGTGGAAGGGCAAGGTGTACGTGGGCACCATCGACGGCCGGCTCATCGCCCTGGACGCCGCCACCGGGGAGCCGATGTGGGAGGTCCAGACCACCGACCGGGAGCGCCCCTACACCATCACCGGCGCGCCCCGGATCGTGAAGGGCAAGGTGATCATCGGCAACGGCGGCGCCGAGTACGGCGTGCGCGGCTACATCACTGCCTACGACGCCGAGACCGGTCAAGAGGCCTGGCGCTTCTACACCGTGCCGGGCGATCCCTCCAAACCCTTCGAGGGGCCCCATCTGGAGAAGGCCGCCGCCACCTGGCGCGGCGGTAAATGGTGGGAAGTGGGCGGCGGCGGCACGGTCTGGGACTCCATGGCTTACGACCCGGAGCTGAATCTGCTCTACATCGGCGTCGGCAACGGCTCGCCGTGGAACCGCTACATCCGCTCACCCGGGGGCGGCGACAACCTCTACCTGTCGTCCATCGTCGCCATCAATCCCGACAACGGCAGCATGGTGTGGCACTACCAGACGACGCCCGGGGACACCTGGGACTACACGGCGGTGCAGCACATGATCCTGGCGGACCTCACCATCGACGGGGTTCAGCGCAAAGTCCTCATGCAGGCGCCGAAGAACGGTTTCTTCTACGTCATCGACCGCACCAACGGCGAGTTCATCTCCGCGGAGGCCTACGTCCCGGTCACCTGGGCCAGCCACGTGGACCCGGAAACCGGCCGACCGGTGGAGAACCCGGAGGCGCATTACGCCAACGACGCGCGGCTGATACGTCCCGCGCCCTACGGCGGTCACAACTGGCACCCCATGGCCTACAACCGGAACACGGGCCTGGTCTACATCCCGGCCCTGGACATCCCCTTCAGCTTCGCCCAGGACAACGCGTTCCAGTACAAGCCCGGCGAATGGAACACCGGTGTGGATCTGGCCCAGCAGATTCCACCGAAGAACCCGGACGACCTCATCGCCGCCATGGGTATGGTCAAGGGGCACCTTTCCGCCTGGGATCCCGTGACCCAGAAGGAAGTGTGGAAGGTGCAGCACGACACCTCCTGGAACGGCGGGGTCCTCACCACCGCGGGCAACCTGGTGTTCCAGGGCCGCTCCGACGGGCGCTTCGCCGCCTACGCGGCGGACACCGGGGAGCTGGTGTGGGAGTTTCCCACCCACGTCGGCATCATCGCCGCGCCGGTGAGTTACAGCGTGGACGGCGAGCAGTACGTCACCGTGGTAGCCGGCTGGGGCGGCGCCTTCGCACTGGCGTCGGGCGTACCACGGCACAAGGACAACGTCCTCACCGAAGGGCGGATCCTCACCTTCAAGCTGGGCGGGGGTGCGGCATTGCCGGAGCCCGAGGTGACCTTCATGGAGATCCCCGAGCCACCGGAGATGAACGCGACGGCGGAGCAGACGGCCCATGGCGAGATGCTCTACCACACCTACTGCGCCACCTGCCACGGCCCCGGGGCGGTGGGCAGCGGCGGTGGTACGCCGGACCTGCGCTACTCCGACGCCAACGTGCACCACTCCTGGGACGCCATCGTCCGGCAGGGGGCGTACACGGGCAAGGGCATGGCCTCCTTCGGCCACGTGCTCTCCGAGACGGACGCCGCAGACGTTCAGGCGTACGTCATCAGCCGGGCGCGCGCCTCCATCGAGCTGTGCAGGAGCGCGTATCGCCAGAATTACCCCGAGGTGATCGAAACCGCCTGCACCCGGCCGCAGCCCGGCGCGGCGAGCCGCTGAGAAAGGGGGGCGAAATGCGGGCTCGGGTGCCGGGCCCGTAGCCGCTCGCCCCGGGGCAGCCGGGGCGAGCGTTCGCTACATCACCGCTACGGGCTGCTCGGCCATCTCCAGGGTGACGGCTATGGGCCGATGATCCGAGAGCCGGCAGTCGAGCACCTGGTAATCGCTCACCGTCAGATGCTTGGACACCAGCACGTGGTCGAGGCACCTGAGCGGCCGCCAGGCGGGGTAGGTGGGCTTGACCTGGCCCACGGGGCGCAGATCCGTCTCGGCCAGTGGGGAATCGAACAGCAACCGGGGCAGGTGACTGTTCATGTCCCCCATGAGAATCACGTGGTCCTCACCGTCGATAAGGTTGCGCACGTACTCGAGCTGCAGCCGTCGGGAACGCTCCCCCAGGGAAAGGTGCAGCAGCACCACCAGGACGCTGGCGCTGCCGTACGGCAGGCGCACGACGATGGCCCCCCGCCCGGGAATGGCCCCCGGCAGCTTGTGATCCTGCATCTCCATGGGCGCGACCCGGGAGAGCAGCCCGTTGCCGTGCTGGGCCAGCGGGCCCAGGTCACGGTTGAGCTGGGTGTACCAGTACGGGAAACGCGCCCGGTCGGCGATGAACTGCACCTGATTGACGTAGTTGCTGCGCAGACTGCCGCCGTCGATCTCCTGCAGCGCCACGAAGTCGTAGCCCGCCACCACCTCGGCGATCCGCTCCAGATTCAGGGTGCGCCCGTGATGGGGCAGCACGTGCTTCCAGCCCTTGGTGAAGTAGTGACGGTAGCGGGCGGTGCCGATACCCACCTGAATGTTGAAGGATAGAAACCGCAAAGGCCGCTCACCGTCGTGAAGCGACTGCAGCGAGGAATGACGGGTCGAGGCGGGGACTGCAGAGATCGCTCGCATCTCGCCTCGTCGGGCCCATGCCAGCATGGCCGACTGCTCCAGGGATCTCGCCAGCAGCCTAACCGGGTCGGTGGTGCGGTTCTGTGTCGTGTCCGGCATTTTCTCCGCCGCCTGGCCTACTGGCCGCCGGCACCCGCCGCGGCGGCGGCGTCTGCGGCGTCCGCTTCCGGAGCTTCCGCCGATTTTGCAGCGTGACGCTGGGCCACCAGAAAATCCACCACCTCGAGCATGTCCGCGTTGCCGCCCGCCATGCGGCCATCCACGCGGTAGAGCCCGTCGACGATGAGGGTCGGGGTTCCGGTGAGACGGTAAGCCCGTCCCCGGGCGTCCGCCTGCTGAACCCGACTCCGGACGCTGAACGAGTTGTGCACCTGCTTGAACTTCTCCGGTGACACTCCGGCGGCGCTCTCGAACATCTCGGCCATCAGCTCCGGGTCCGCCAGGTTGACCCCACGCTCGTGAATGGCCCGGAATATGGGCTCGTGGACCTGCTCCGTCACCCCCAGCGCCTCGGCGGTGTAGAAGGACTGCGCCAGCGCCGCCCACGTCTGATTGAAGGTCGCCGGCATGCGGTGAAAGTCCACGTACTCGGGTTTGCCTTCACGCCAGGCGTCCATGGCCGGCTGGAAGTTCTTGCAGTGGATGCACGCGTAGGAGAATACCTCCACCACCTCGACCTCCTGCGGATCCGCCGTCTCCACCGGGACGGGCAGGCGTGCGTAGTGCTCGCCTTCCCGAAACTGCGGCTCCGCCGCCAAGGTCGGCGGGCCGGCGAGCACGAGCATGGCCAGGAACACGGTCAGGCGGGACAAGGTACGGGTGCGCAGCATGAGAACCTCGGTCATTCAGCAGATATTGTAGCTCGCCGCAGCCACCGGCCGCCGCCGCGGATTAGACCGTGGCGGCGGGCATTGGTGCCTTCTGACGCTCGCGGGCCACTCCCGTGGCCCTCAGTGCAGGCCGTGCAGGTACTCGGCCAGGGCGGCGATCTCGGTATCGGTGAGCCGCGACGCCACCGACCGCATCATTCCGCCGTAGGTTTCGTCGCTGGTTCGCTGCCCTTCCCGATAGGCGGTGAGCTGAGCGATCACATACTCCTGGGGCTGCCCGCCGATGACCGGAAAGCCCGCGGGCGCGTTGCCGTCGCCGGAGGGGGAATGACAGGCGGTGCACGCCGCCACACCTTTGTCCAGGATGCCGCCGCGATAGATGCCTTCGGCCAGCGCCAAGGTCTCGTCGTCGCCCTGGGCTTCCCCGACCACGTCCGGCTGGCCAGCGAAGTAGGCCGCGAGGTTGGCCAGATCCTGCTCGGATTTGCCGTCGAGCTGTCCGGTCATCAGCGGAACCGGCCGCTCGCCCGATTGAATGAGCTGCAGCTGCCGGGTCAGGTAGCTGGCGTTCTGGCCGGCCAGAACGGGATACGTCGGGTCGACGGGGGCGGCCCCGCCCTGGCCGTGGCAGGCTGCGCAGGTCGCCGCCTGGGCCTCGCCGGCCTGCGGGTCTACCTGGGCTTGAGCCACTGGAGCGATGAGTGCTGCGGCGAACGCCAGCAGCGCGACAGGCAACGAACCCATGAACTTCTTCTTCCGCTGATGAGAAACGCGAAATTATATACTAAGTGCCTTTCAGACACAGACCGTGCGGGAGTCGCCCTCCCGCCTGGAGCATTGCCATGGCCGACGAAACCACACCGGGCAAGCGAGCCGACCGCCGGGACGAGCGCCTCGAGGTGACCTTCCTCACCAGCGCGGCGAGCCTCGAGCAGTGCCCGCCGGCCATGGGGCCGGAGGTGGCCGTAGCCGGCCGTTCCAACGCGGGCAAATCCAGCGTGATCAACCGGCTCACCGGGAGTCGGCAGACCGCCAAGGTGAGCAAGACCCCGGGGCGGACCCAGCTCCTCAACTTCTTCGACGTTCGGCGCATCGGCGGCGACCCCTGCCACGGCCGGCTGGTGGACCTGCCGGGCTACGGGTACGCCAAAGCCACCCGCGAGGCCCAGGCGCGGTGGCAGGCCACGGTGAACCGTTTCCTCTCCGAGCGTTCCTCTCTGGTGGCCCTGGTGCTGGTGATGGACATCCGCCATCCCCTGCAGCCTTTCGACCTGGAGCTGATCGGCTGGGCCACCGCCTCCGAGCTGCCGCTCCTGGTGCTGCTGAACAAGGCCGACAAGCTGAAGTCCGGCGCCGAGCGCAAAGCGCTGGCCCAGGTGAAGCGCCACCTCGAGCAGGTGCCGGGGGCGCGGGTGACGACGTTCTCGGCATTGCGCGGGCAGAACGTCGGCGTGGTGCTCGACGTGCTTCGGGAGTGGCTCGCCGCCGCCTAATGGGCCTCGTCCCAGTTTCTTCCCACCCCGGTATCCACCACCAGGGGCACGCTCAGCTCCGCCGCCTGCTCCATGCGCGCGCGGACCTCTTCCACCAGGGTCTCCACCTGCGATTCCGCCACCTCGAACACCAGCTCGTCGTGCACCTGCATGATCAGCAGGGCGTCCACCCCGGTGTCGCACAACCAGCGGTCGACACCGATCATGGCGCGCTTGATGATGTCCGCCGCGGTGCCCTGCATGGGTGCGTTGATGGCGGCACGCTCGGCACCCTGGCGCCGCGCCGGATTCTTCGAGTCGATTTCCGGCAGGTAGAGGCGCCGGCCGAAAACCGTCTCCACGTAGCCTTTCTCCCGCGCCAGCGCGCGTGTGCCTTCCATGTAGGCGCGCACACCGGGATAGCGCTCGAAGTATCGGTCGATGTACTCCTGGGCCAGCGCGCGCGAGATGCCGAGCTGCCGGCCGAGACCGAACGCCGACATGCCGTAGATGAGGCCGAAATTGATGGCCTTGGCGCTGCGCCGCTGATCGTCGCTCACCGCCTCGAGACCGCAGCCGAACACCTCGGCCGCGGTGGCCCGGTGGATGTCCTCCCGGGCCGCGAAGGCTGCGGCCAGACCGGCATCCCCGGACAGGTGCGCCATGATCCTGAGCTCGATCTGCGAGTAATCCGCGGCGACGATGCGCCGTCCCGGCGGCGCCACGAACGCCTGCCGGATACGCCGGCCCTCGGCGTGGCGGATCGGGATGTTCTGCAGGTTCGGGTCCGAGGACGACAGCCGCCCGGTAGCGGTGATCGCCTGATGGTAGGAGGTGTGGATGCGGCCCGTGGCCGCGTTGATCTGCATGGGCAGCTTGTCGGTGTAGGTGGATTTCAGCTTCGCCAGGATCCGGTAATCGATGACCAGGCGCGGCAGCTCGTAATCCCGGGCCAGGTCCTGCAGCACCTCCTCGGCGGTGGAGGGTTGGCCCTTGGGCGTCTTCCGGAGCACCGGCAGGCACAGCTTGTCGTACAGCACCGCCTGGAGTTGCTTGGGCGAATCCAGGTTGAATACCTCATCGGCCAGGGCGCAGGCCTGCTCGCGGAGCGCCTCCATCCGCTCGCTGAGCTCGGCACTGAACGCCTCGAGCCGGGCGCCGTCCACCAGGGCGCCGTTGCGCTCCATGCGCGACAGCACGGAAACCAGCGGAACCTCGATGTCCTCGTACACCGACCTCAGCTTCGGCTCCGCCTCGAGCCTGGGCCAGAGCGTCTCGTGGAGCCGCAGCGCGACGTCGGAATCCTCCGCCGAGTAGGCCGCGGCCCGGTCCACGGGCACCTGGTTGAAGCCGATCTGCTTGGCCCCCTTGCCGGCAACGTCCTCGAAACGGATGGTCTCCTGCCCCAGGTGCCGGCGGGCCAGATCGTCCAGGTTGTGACGGCCCACCACGCTGTTGAGCACGTAGGACTCCAGCATGGTGTCGTGACGCACACCGCGCACCTCGATTCCGTAACGGCCGAGCACGCTCATGTCGTACTTCAGGTTCTGTCCCACCTTGGGCCGGCCGTCATCCTCCAGCAGGGGCTTCAGGCGCGCCAGGGTCTCCTCCTGCGGTAGCTGCCGCGGTGCGCCGGGGTAATCGTGGCCCAGGGGCAGGTAGGCCGCCTCCCCCGGGGTCACGCAGAACGACAGCCCCACCAGGGCCGCATCCATGTAGGAGCGGCTGGTGGTCTCGGTATCGAATGCCACCAGATCCGCCGCCTTCATGCGCGCGAGCCAGTCGTCCAGCGCATCCCAGCCGTCGATCACGGTCCACCGCAACGCGGCGGCCGGCGACGGCGCCGGGGCGCTCTCCGCGGCGCCGTTGCTGCCGTCCGCCGGCGACGCCTCACCCTCCAGCTCGGCCAGCCAGCCACGGAACTCCAGGCGGTGGAACAACGAAGCCAGGGCTTCCCGGTTCGGCGGCTCCGGGCACAGGTCCGCCACGTGCACGTCCAGGTCCACGTCGCACTTGATGCGGGTCAGGTCCCGGGACAGCGGAAGCTGATCCCGCACGGCGCGCAGGTTCTCTCCGACCTTGCCCTTGATCTCGTCGGCGGCGGCCAGCACGCCCTCCAGGGTGCCGTACTGGTGGAGCCACTTGGCCGCCGTCTTCGGTCCCACCTTGTCCACGCCCGGGATGTTGTCGATGGGGTCGCCCATGAGGGCCAGGTAGTCGACGATGCGCTCCGGCGGAACCCCGAACTTGTCGATCACGCCGTCCCGGTCGAGACGGGTGTCCGTCATGGTGTTCACCAGGGTGACGTGGTCGCTCACAAGCTGCGCCATGTCCTTGTCGCCGGTGGATATCACGGTGTCGCGCCGCTCCTCGGTGGCCTGAACGGCAAGGGTGCCGATCACGTCGTCCGCTTCCACCCCCGGAATGATGAGCAGGGGCAGCCCCATGGCGCGGATGATCTGATGAATGGGCTCGATCTGCTCCGCCAGGTCGTCCGCCATGGGGGGCCGGTTGGCCTTGTACTGAGGGTAGAGGTCGTTGCGGAAGGTCTTGCCCTTGGCGTCGAACACGACGGCGATGGGGCTGTTCGGATAGTCCTTGGCGAGCTTGCGCAGCATCCCGATGACGCCGCGCACGGCGCCGGTGTGCAGGCCGTCGCTGGTCTTGAGGTCGGGCAGGGCGTGGTAGGCGCGAAACAGATACGAGGAGCCGTCCACCAGCAACAGCGGTCCCCCGCCCGACTCACACCCGGGATCCTTCTTACCGGCCATCCATCATCCTCGTGTTCGCGCCCGCCGCACGGCCGACGCCGGCCACGGCCCCCACCAGGGCCCGTGCGATCGCTTTGCCTTGGGAGGCGCTTTGAGTCAACATTCGCGGTTATGGTAACCGCGTTGTGCAAGGCCCCGAAAGCGAGCGCCTACGGACTCCGCCGGCTCTCGCGGCGGCTCGCGTCATGGCTCCGTCCGGCGCTCCTCGGTCCGGCGCTCGTCTGTGCAATGCCGGCGCTGCCGGCGTCGGCCGCCACCGACGACGAGTCGCTGCGCGGTCCGGACGTGGTGATCATCGCCGAGGAGGAGCGCACCATCCACGAGTTCCGCCAGAACGGCGAGCTTCGCATGATCCGCATCGTGCCCACCTTCGGGAAGCCCTACTATCTGGTGCCCAGGGATCCGACCAAAGGCTTCGGCGATCTGGAACGCGCCGACATGCTGTTGCCCTCCTGGGTCATCGTGGAATTCTGATTGCCGTCTCCGGCCGCCTCCGCGAACGTCGCCACCGAGCTGGACCTGCTCCGGCTCGAACGCCTGGTGCACCGCTACGACATCGGTGAGCTGATCCGCCACTGGCCCGCCACCGCCGGCATCGAGAACAGCAACTACTTCCTGGCCACGCGCAAATGCGGGGTGGAGCGTCAGTACGTGCTCACCATCATGGAGCAACCGGCAAACGCCGGTGAGGCCCTCGTACCCCTGCTCGACGCCTGCGCGGCCGCGGGCCTGCCGGTGCCGGCAGTGATCCGCACCGTCGACGGCGAGCCCCTGTACCCGTTGGACGGCAAGCCCGCGCTCCTGTGTCCGCGGCTTCCCGGCCGCCACGTCTGCAATCCCACCCTGCGGCAGGTCGAAGCCCTTGGACGGTTCATCGCCCGCTTTCACCTGGCAACGGAGGCGGCGGATCTGAGCCTGCCCGACTACCCGAGGGACGGTGCCTGGCTCGACGCGAACCTGCAGGCGCTCCAGGGCCGCTTGCCCTACGGCGACCAGACCCTGATGCGCGAGACGGCCAGCCGAATCGCGGCAGCGCTCGAGCGCCGGGACGTGACGGAGCTGCCCAGGGGCACCATCCACGGCGATCTGTTCCGCGACAACGCCCTGTTCAACGAATGGGGCCTGTGCGGCGTGCTGGACTTCCACCACGCCTCCCGGGGCTTTCTCGTCTACGATCTGGCGGTGGCCGCCAACGACTGGTGCACCGAGTCCAACGGCACGCTGGATCCCGAGAGGACGCTGGCGCTGTTGCGCGCCTACCACGCGCTGCGCCCGCTGGCGGCCCAGGAGCTGTGGTACTTCCCCGTCTTCGCGCTGTACGCGGCGCTGGCGTTCTGGATGTCCCGTGCCGTGGTGGCGCAGAAACAGCGGCGCGGCGCGGCGGTTCGCAGCAACAACCCGGACGAGTTCCGCCGCATCGTGGCGCACCACCGGGCCCACTTCTTCTATCTGAGTCCTGAGCGGCTCGACTGAGCGGCCGGGTTCCGGCGCGCCTCAGGAGACGGAGCGCAGCAGGAACAGGGCGAAGTACTGCGCGTCGTCGGTCCACCAGGCATCGCAGGCGAACCCGCCGCGCTCCGCGAGGCGCCGGAACTCCTCAGGGTCGTACTTGAACGAGTTTTCCGTGTGGATGGTCTCGCCCGCCCGAAACTCGATGACGTGGCCGGCAACGTGCACCGTCTGCGGTGTCAGGCTGCGCAGAAACATGCGAATGCACCCGGCCTGCCCATCGTAACGGGCTTCGTGGGCGAACGCCTCGGGGTCGAAATCCGCACCCAGGCGATGGTTCAGGTGACGCAGCACGTTTCGATTGAATTCGGCGGTCACTCCGGCGGCGTCGTTGTAGGCCGCTTCCAGCACCGCCGCATCCTTCTTGCGGTCCACGCCCACGAGCATCCGCCCGCCGCGGCCCAGGGTCATGGCCACGTGGCGCAGGAACGTCTCGGCGGCGGAGGGCTCGAAGTTGCCGATGCTCGAGCCCGGAAAGAAGCCCACCGGAGCGAGGCCGGTTACGGGCTCGGGCAGCGCGAAGGCTCCGGTGAAGTCGGCGCAGGTGGGGTACACGTCGAGCCAGGGGAAGTCGCGGTGCAGGGCGCGGGACTGCCGCTTCAGATGCTCGCCCGAGATGTCCACCGGCACGTAGGCGGCGGGACGCACCCGCTCGAGCAGCTTGCGAATCTTGCGGCTGGTCCCGCTGCCGTACTCGACGAGACAGAAGCCTTCCCCCAGGGCCCGGGCAATCTCCTCGAGGCTGGCGTCGAACAGCGCCATCTCGGTACGGGTGAGGTAGTACTCCGGCAACTCGGTGATCTTCTCGAAGAGCTCCGAGCCCCTGGCATCGTAGAAGTACTTGGGCGGCAGCCGCTTGGGCTCCGCGAGCAGGCCCTCCAGCACCTCGTCGCGCATGTCGGCGACCTGCGGCTTGCGGTCGAAGAACTCGAAACGCCCCCGCGCGTGTCCGTCCATGCTTCTGTCAGAGGTCATGGGCAAGGCGAATTCCGGTGAACTGCCAGCGATCGCCGGGATAGAAGAAGTTGCGATAGCTCGGACGCACGTGGCCGCGGGGGGTGGCACAGGAACCGCCCCGCAGCACCAGTTGGTTGCTCATGAACTTTCCGTTGTATTCACCCAGCGTGCCCGGCAGGGGCCGATACCCGGGGTAGGGCACGTAGGGGCTGGCGGTCCACTCCCAGACGTCGCCGAAGAGCTGTCGGGGCCCGTCCGACCCGTTCGCTCCCGTACCGGCGGGTAGCGGGTGGAGCGCGCCGACGTCGGCGAAATTGCCGCGCACCGCCCGGCCGGCGGCCGCGTGCTCCCATTCCTGCTCCGTGGGCAGGCGCATCCCGGACCAGCGGGCAAAGGCATCCGCCGAATAGAAGCTGACGTGAGTGACGGGGGCGTGGGGGTCGAGCTCACGCGCGCCGGACAGCCGGTACTCCATCCAGACTTCGTCCTCACGGAACCAGTACAGCGGCGCGCCCGCAGACGATCCACCGGCGTGCCCGGACGCGGAGGCGTCAACGGCGAGACCGGCCCATCCGTCGCTCAACCACAGATCCGGTCGCTCTAGGCCGCCGTCCTCCATGAAGGCGAGAAACTCGGCGTTGGTCACCAGGGTATTCGCCAGTGCGAACGGCCGCAGCACCACGTCGTGCCGGGGCAGCTCGTTGTCGAAGCAGAACGCCTCCTGACCGGGGTGGGCGCCGATGGCCACCACGCCGCCTTCGAACTCGCTGAAGCTGCGCCGGCTGCCGGTTGCCCCCGGGCGCCGATCGTCCAGGTCTTCCCGGTAGGCGGGCCGCAGCGGGTTGCTGCCCAGGTTGAGCTTGACGTCGGTGAGCAACAGCTCCTGGTGCTGCTGCTCGTGGTGCAGCCCGAGCTCGGTTCGGCCGGCGATCTCGGGATCGCTCTGCTCGAGCAGCACCGCCATGGCGGCGTCGACGTGGCGCCGGTAGGCGTACACCTCGTCCACCGTGGGCCGGGACAAGAGGCCCCGGCGCGGCCGCGGGTACTGGGCGCCCACGCCGTGGTAATAGGAGTTGAACAGGTACTCGAAGCGCTCGTGGAACGGTCGATAGCCGGCGAGCAGCGGCTTCAGCAGAAAGGTCTCGAAGAACCAGGTGGTGTGGGCCAGATGCCATTTCGGCGGGCTGGCTTCATCCGCCGGCTGAACCCCGTAGTCCTCGACGGCGAGGGGTTCGCAGAGTGCTTCGCTGGCGCGCCGGACCTGGCAATATTTGTTGTAGTCGATGGCTCGGCCCCGTCTTCGCCCGGTGGGGTGGCGTCAGAAACGCCCCTCGAGGGATCTGAACGCGCTCACCAGGGTATCCGCCCGATGCGGCAGCCTCGCGAATCCGTGATAGTGGCCGCGAGGATTGATGATCACGATGTTTGCCGTGTGATCCACCTGATAGTCACCGTCGTCGGCGGGAACCTTGGCGAACGCCACGTTCACCTGGGTCGCCAGCTCCGCGATGTCCGCCCGCTCGCCCCGCACGCCGATGAACTCGGGCGAGAACGCCTGCACGTAGCGTGCCAGCGCTTCCTGGTCGTCCCGCTCGGGATCCACCGACACCATCACCACCTGGAAATCGTCCGCCAGCTCCGGAGACTCGGCCTCCAGAGTCCGTTCCGCCTGGGCCAGGACGGCCAGGGTGGTCGGACAGACGTCGGGGCAGCTGGTGAACCCGAAGAAGACGAAGGACCAGGTCCCTTGCAGGTCTTCCACGGTGAACGGCTCGCCGGTATGGGTGGTGAGCTCGAATGGCGTTAGCTCCCTCGGCGTCGGCAGCACGATGACACCCCGCTCGCGGAGCTGCTGATCCGAAAGGGTCGGCGTGCGGGTGACGCTGTAGACGAAAAGGCCGAGCACGATGGCGACGAACGCCAGCGACAGGGCGACCGTAAGGCGCAGGGGGGTCACAGCGGCGTGAGCTCCAGGAACGCCGCCGACTGGCTGCTCACCACCACGTAGTGATCCACCAGCAGAACCAGGAACAGGGCCATGAGGTAGACGATGGAGTACTTGAACGTCTCCATGGGCGCCCGCGGATTTCGGTTGAGCACCAGCACCACCGCCCAGTACAGGAAGCCGGCTCCCAATGCCAGGGCGCCCGCCAGATAGAGCCAGCCGCTCATGCCGATGGCGAAGGGCAGCAGGCTCACCGCCACCATGATGAGGGTGTAGAGCAGGATGTGCAGCCGGGTGAAGGCTTCACCGTGGGTCACCGGCAGCATGGGCACGTCCACCGACGCGTATTCGTCCTTGCGGTCGAGGGCCAGGGCCCAGAAGTGAGGCGGCGTCCAGGCGAAGATGATGAGCACCAGCAGCAGCGGCCCGGGATCGATGCTGTTGGTCACCGCGGTCCAGCCGAACAGTGGCGGCGCGGCGCCGAACAACCCGCCGATGACGATGTTCTGAGGCGTCGCCCGTTTCAGAAACAGGGTGTAGACGAGGCCGTAGCCGACCCAGGAGCCCAGGTTCAGCCAGGCGGTGAGCGGGTTGACCAGAAAGTACAGAATCAGCATGCCGCTGATGCCCAGCACGCCGGAGAAGAACAGGCCACTGCGCAGGCTCACCCGGCCCGTGGCCACCGGCCTCTTGTTGGTGCGCGCCATGCGCGCGTCGATGGTGGCATCGGCGATGTGGTTCACCACGGCGGCCGAGCCCGCCACCAGCGCGATGCCGGTGAGGCCGAACACCAGCGCGTCGATGGGCACCATGCCGGGCACGGCGAGGAACATTCCCACCAACGCGCACAGCAGCATGAGCAGCACGACTCGCGGTTTGGTGAGCTCCAGATAGTCGCGCCAGCCGGCGATTCGTGCGGTTGCCTCGCTCATCGGCCTCGCTCGTCACGGAAGGCGCGATAGTTTACTGCAACCAGGGTGAGCAGTAACAGGGCGCCCACGGCGTTGTGGGCCGTGGCGGACCACAACGGCAGCACCAGCACCACGTTGAGGATCCCCAGGGTGAGCTGTGCCGCGAGGATCACGGCCACCGGCACGGCCAGCGGCGAGCGGTGGCGGTACAGGCGCCAGGCCAGGGTCCCCACCACCAGCAACGCGACGAGCGCGCCCAACCGGTGGACGAACTGAATGGCGACCCGGGCGTCGCTCTCGAGCTGGCCGCCGAGGTAGTTCGGCCCGACGGATTGGGCGACGTCGAACCCGGACGCCAGATCCATCTCCGGCCACCAGGCGCCGTGGCAGGTGGGAAAGTCGTGGCAGGCGAGAGCCGCGTAGTTGGACGACACCCAGCCGCCGAGCGCGATCTGCGCCGCCACCACCACCAGGGCCAGGGCCGCGTGGGGCAACAGCCGCCGGGGAACCCCCACCCCTCGGAGCACGCCCATGCGCAGGGCCAGCAGCCACAGCAGACTCAAGGTGGTGAAGCCGCCCAGCAGGTGGGCCGTGACCACTTGGGGCCAGAGCTTGAGGGTGACCGTCCAGGCACCGAACGCCGCCTGCAGAATCACCAGACCGACCAGCGCCAGGGGCAGCTTCAGCGGCAGGCGGCGGGCCGCGCCGTCGGCACCCTGGCGCCCGCCGGCGCCGTTGCTTCGGCCGACGCCTTCGCGTCGGGCCTCGATGAGCGCCACCACGAACATGGCGGCGATCACCAGGCCGAGGCCGCCGGCGAAATAGCGGTGGATCATCTCCCACCAGGCCTTGTGCGGCTCCACCGGAGTGTCGGGAAACCGGGTCTCGGCCGCCAGCATGGATGCGTCGGTGCTCGGCACGGTGAGGAATCCGTAGCACCCCGGCCAGTCGGGGCAACCGAGCCCCGCGTCCATCAATCGGGTGAATGCCCCCAGCACCACCACCACCAGGGAAAGTCCGACGGCGAAAAGAGCCAGGCGCTGGAATCGTCGCTCAACCAATTTGTGACACCTTCAGTAGCCTTTGCAGATCGTCGAGCACGGGCTTGCCGGCATCCTCCAGCGGATACTGGAGTACCAGATTACCAATGGGGTCGACCACGTAAATCCCGCGTTGGAGCCCCGCAAGGTTACCCGAAAGGAAGGCCAGCTTGGGATACTCCTGGGCAAGCCCCGCATACTCGTCCGCGCCCCCGGCGTCCGCCGGGCCGACCACCGCGCGGCGCACCCGGCTGGCCTCCCGGTTCAACAGCACGTGAACCTGGCGGAGCTGGTGCAGCGCCTGACGGCAGGTCTCGTCGCACGGCCCCTTGGGCACCACCCATAGCCACCAGGTACCTCCCGTGGTGAAGCTGGTTCCCGAATCGGCACGTATCGCCAGCTCCTCCACCGTGACAGGCGGGTCCACGAAGGCGCCCTGATTGACGGTGCCCCAGGTTTCCCCGGAGCGGGCGGCGTAGAACAGGGCATAGGCACCGCCGAGGGAGAGCAGGGCGACGGCGATAATGAGAATCAGCTGGGTGCGGCCCGGTGCGGATCCGCGTGCAGGCTCATGGTTCATGGTCGTCTCGCCCTCGTTTGAATCCGAATATGACGTAGCCCACCACCAGAACCGCCGCCAGCGCGAACCACTGCACGGCGTATCCGAGGTGCTTCGCCGGTGAAAACATCAGGTCCTGGGGCGCTGCCACCAGGGCGCCCGGCTGGCCCGCCTCGAGGCGCACCTCCACCGGCACCACCGAGTCATCCACGGCTCCGGCGGCGTCCCGCTCTGCCATGCGCGCCACGTCCAGACGCTGCACGCGCTTGGGCCAGGTATCCGGCCAGGGATCCGCCGCCAACAACGGCGGCAGACCCGTGTCGGGCCACAAAACGCCCACCAACTCCACCGGTCCCAGGGGTGTTTCGACACGGGGCAGAGCCTGACGGCTGGCGGGGGCCGCCGTCCAGCCGCGGTTGACCAGCCAGCGCCGGCCTTCGTCATCCACGAAGCGGGAGACCACCCAGTAACCCGGCCGGCCCTGATGCACCCGGTTGTCCACCAGGTAGTCGCGGCCAGCCTCGAAACGGCCGCGCAGCCGCACCCGCTGGAAATCCGGCGGCTCCAGCGGCCAGCGCGCCGTGATCGGCGGCATCCCGAGACGGCGCAGCTGCTGCTGCTCGTAGCCGCGTTTCTCCGCTGCCCGGTCGAGTTGCCAGCTCCCCAGGCTCACCACCACCGGCAGCATCACGGCAACGAAGACCGTCATGGTCCAGCCGGGCCTCCAGCGCCGTGCGGCCCGCGCACCCGCCGGGTGAGCCGATCTCCGCCTCATGACCGGGTGCATTCACCCGTCCTGGGAAATTGGGGTATGGTGAGCGGCCGCCAAACCAAGGTCGACGCTTTGCTCAAAATCATCATCGTGGTGCTGCTGATCGGCGTGCTGGTGAGCCTGTTCAGCGGTCTGGTGTTCCTCTTCAAAGACAGCGACCGGCAGGACTCCAAGCGGACGCTCTACGCGCTGGGTATCCGGATTACGTTGGCGGCCGCCCTGCTGCTGGCCGTGCTCTACGGCTTGTACACGGGCGAGCTTCGCATGGGCGCGAACGCCCCCTGGCACGATCGCGAGGCAACCCCGGAGGAGCCCGTCACCCCTTCGACACCGTAGGCGCGCGTTCGATCGGCGGACCGGCGAAAAAACCGGCCCGCCCAAGGACGGATCTACAGAACGTAGACGAACAGGAACAGCATCACCCAGACCACGTCCACGAAGTGCCAGTACCAGGATGCCGCTTCGAATCCGAAGGCGTCGTCGGCGCGGAAGTGGCCCTTGATAGCACGCACGAGCTGCACGGCCAGAATGAACGTTCCCAAAGTCACGTGGAAGCCGTGGAACCCGGTGAGCAGGAAGAACGTGGAGCCGTAGATACCGCTGGAAAGGGTGAGCCCCAGCTCCTCGTAGGCGTGCACGTACTCCTCTGCCTGGAGGAACAGGAACACCACGCCGAGGAGCACGGTCAGGCCCAGCCAGCCGATGAGCTTGTTGCGCTCCTGGTTCTTGATCGCCGTGTGGGCGAAGTGCACCGTCACGCTGGAAGAAAGCAGAATCACCGTGTTCCAGAACGGCAGGTACGAGCCCCAGGACAGCAGGCTCGGCGCCGCCATGCTCTCCTGCGGCCCCTGATAGCGGCTGGGGTCGGGATTGTTGAGCACCGGCCAGGTGCTTTCGAAATCCGGCCACAGGTACTGGCCGGTGAGTCCCTTCTCGCCTTCGCCACCGAGCCAGGTGACCGCCAGAACCCGGGTGTAGAACAGCGCCCCGAAGAACGCGGCGAAGAACATGACCTCGGAGAAGATGAACCAGCCCATGCCCCAGACGTAGGAACGTTTCACCTGAGGGTTGTTGAGCCCTTTCTGGTTCTCCTCAATGACCTTGCCGAACCAGGAGAACAGCACGAAGGCCAGAATCAGACCGCCCACGTAGAAGATGACCCGGTTGGGGTCTTCGCCGGCCTTGAGGTCGTTCAGCCAGACCCCCAGCCCCGCCACCAGGAGCAGCGCGCCCACCGCGACGCCGATGGGGTACCAGCTGCTGTGCGGCACGTAGTAAACAGACTGATCAGATGCGTTAGCCATTGTCCCGTAGTACTCCGATTATCTTCTCATCCGCCGCCTTGTGGCGGTGCCGCCCGTGGTCAGCCCCGCGGGTCGTCCTCGTCATCCAGGCCCGCCAGCTCGGTGATGTCGAACAACGCGTAGCTGAGCGAAATGGACTGCACGTTCCTGGGCAGTTCCGGGCCCACGATGAAGCGCATGGGCATCTCCAGCGTCTCTCCCGGCTCCAGCACCTGGCTGTTGAAGCAGAAACACTCGGTTTTGTGGAAGTGTTCCGCGGCCTGGGCGGGGGCCACCGACGGCACCGCCTGGCCCACCATCCGCCGATCGGTGGTGTTGGTCACGTAGAACTTCACTTCCTCGAGCTGCCCCGGGTGCACGCGAACGCCGCCCTTCTCCGACCAGAACTTCCACGGCATTCCCGCATTGGTGTTGGTGATGAAGTTCACCTTCACCAGACGGGTGGTATCTTCGCGCACCGCGGCCGGGTCGTAGCTGTACTGCCCGCCCGTCCGGCCGCCGAGCCCAGTGATGTCGCACAGCACGTCGTACAGCGGCACCAGGGCGAAGCCGAAGCCGAACATGCCGACTACGATGAGGCTGAGCCTCAGCGCGGTCTTGCCGTGTCCTTTGCGCTCGAGCTCGCTCATTCCTCGCTCCTAGCTGTGAGCCTCGGCTTCGGTGACCTTCGGCGGATGCGTGAAGCTGTGGTACGGAGCCGGTGACGGCAGGGTCCACTCGAGGCCATGAGCACCTTCCCATACCCGCCCCGACGCGGGCTCGCCGCTGCGGATGGCCTTGATCACAACGTACAGGAACACGACCTGGGACAAGCCGAAGATGAAGGCACCGACGCTCGACACCAGGTTCCAGTCCGCGAACTGCAGCGCGTAGTCCGGAATGCGCCGGGGCATGCCGGCCAGGCCCAGGAAATGCTGAGGGAAGAACAGGACGTTCACGCCGATGAACGAGAGCCAGAAGTGGACTTTGCCCAGCGTCTCGTCGTACATGCGTCCGCACCATTTCGGCAGCCAGTAGTAGACCGCGGCGACGATGGAGAACACCGCCCCCGGCACCAGCACGTAGTGGAAGTGCGCCACCACGAAGTAGGTGTCGTGGTACTGGTAGTCGGCCGGAGCGATGGCGAGCATCAGGCCGGAGAACCCGCCGATGGTAAACAGGATCACGAAGGCGATGGCGAACAGCATGGGGGTCTCGAAGGTCATGGAGCCCCGCCACATGGTGGCCGTCCAGTTGAACACCTTCACCCCGGTGGGCACGGCGATCAGCATGGTGGCGTACATGAAGAAGAGCTGACCGGCCAGCGGCATACCCACCGTGAACATGTGGTGGGCCCAGACGATGAACGACAGGAAAGCGATGCTGGCGATGGCGTAGACCATGGAGTCGTAGCCGAACAGGGGCTTGCGGGCGAAGGTCGGGATGATCTGGGAGATCACGCCGAACGCCGGCAGGATCATGATGTACACCTCCGGATGCCCGAAGAACCAGAAAATGTGCTGGAACATCACCGGGTCACCGCCGCCGGCGGCATTGAAGAAGCTGGTGCCGAAGTGGATGTCGAACAGCATCATGGTCACCGCCCCGGCGAGCACCGGCATCACCGCGAGCAGCAGGTATGCGGTGATCAGCCAGCCCCAGACGAACAGCGGCATCTTCATGAGGGTCATGCCCGGCGCCCGCATGTTCAGGATGGTGGCGATGACGTTGATGGAGCCCATGATGGACGACGCCCCCATCAGGTGCACGGCGAAGATGAAGAAAGTCACCGAGTCCGGCGCGTAGGTGGTGGACAGCGGCGCATAGAAGGTCCAGCCGAAGTTGGGACCGCCCCCCTCCATGAACAACGTGGAGATCATCATGGAAAAGGCGAGGGGCAGGATCCAGAAGGACAGGTTGTTCATGCGCGGCAGCGCCATGTCCGGTGCGCCGATCATCAGCGGCACCATCCAATTGGCCAGCCCCACGAACGCCGGCATCACCGCACCGAACACCATGATGAGCCCGTGGTTGGTGGTCATCTGGTTGAAGAACTCGGGGGTCACGAACTGCAGCCCGGGCTGGAACAGCTCGGTGCGGATCACCAGCGCCAGGGCGCCGCCGATGAACAGCATCAGGAAGCTGAACCACATGTACAGGGTTCCGATGTCCTTGTGGTTGGTGGTGAACAACCACCGCGCCAGGCCTTTGGCGGGGCCGTGGTCGTGGTGATCGTCGTGATGGGCTACTACTACTTCGCTCATGGCCTGCTTCCTGTGAGTTCTAGCGAGTATTCATGCTGTCGGGTACGCGCCGCCGGTCTCACTGCTCCTGAGACTGCCGCGCCACCACGTCCGCCGGCTGGGTGACGTCGCCGGAGGCATTGCCGAAGGCGTTGCGCTCGTAGTGAACCACCGCGGCGATCTGGGCGGCGTCGAGCTGCCGGCCGAAGGCCTGCATGGCGGTGCCCGGAACACCGTCCACCACCACGTCGATGTGCGCATCCTTCGGCCCGGTGGCAATGGGGCTGCCGGCAATGGCAGGAAACACCGGCGGCACGCCCTGGCCGTTGGCCTGGTGGCACGAGGCGCAGAACGTGTTGTACACCTGCTCGCCCTGGGCCATCAGCTCCTCCGGGGTGAACGTCTTCGACAGCGCTTCCTGACGAGCGGACTCTGCCTGCAGCTGCTCGCTGTACCAGGCGTCGTACTCCTGCTGGGGCAGCACCTCCACGACCACGGGCATGAAGCCGTGATCCTTACCGCACAGCTCGGTGCACTGGCCGCGGTAGACACCGGGCTCATCCACCTTGGTCCAGGTTTCGTTCAGCATCCCGGGAATGGCGTCACGCTTGACGCCGAACTCCGGCACCCACCAGGAATGGATCACGTCCTCGGCGGTGAGCAGCAGCCGCACCTTGCGGCCGGCGGGAATGCGCAACGGGTTGTCCACCTCCAGCAGGTAGTACTGACCCTTGGCGGACTGGTTCTCGATCTCTTCCCGGGGAGTGGACAGGTTGCTGAAGTAGCCGAAGCGGCTGTTGAGGTCGTCGTCCAGGTATTTGTACTGCCAGCGCCACTGATAACCGCGGATCTCGACGGTCATGTCCTCGCCGCCGGTGTCGTACATCTCGATCAGCGTCTGGGTCGCCGGCCAGGCCATGCCGATGAGGATCAGGGTGGGGATCAGGGTCCACATGATCTCGAGACGGGTGCTTTCGTGGAACTGCGCCGCCTCGTGACCTGCAGATTTGCGGTGATGGATCACCGACCAGAGGATGGCGCCGAACACCACCACACCGATGATCACGCAGACCCAGACGATGAGCATGTGCAGGTCGTAGACGGTGCGGCTGGTTTCCGTCACCCCTTGGGGCATGTTCAAGCCGTTCGCCGCTGCCGTGACCGAGAGGAGCATCGAAGCGATGCCCGCACCGCACGCGGAGCCCATCAACAACAATTTCTTCACCGTTGCACCTTGATCCATTGGGTTTTCGCAAACAAAGCAATCCCGGCGGGCGGCTGCCGTCGTTCTTGGAAGCCTTTCTCGGTAGAGAGACGCGCGGGCACGTGCCCGGGCGACAGGGCTTGTGCGAAAACGAACTACCTTTTCAGAACCCCTGAGACGTGAGCGGCGCGGATGCCGGCTCGGATCTGCGCGCCGGATTATAGCAGTGGGCCTCTATAAGACAACCGAAGGGGCGATTACCTATCGTCTAATTGATTTGAATCAAGAATCCGAACGGAACCCCAACCGTCAGCGCTTGTCGGGCTCGACGATCCGCACGACGGTGGGCGGCGAATCGCCGCCCCCCGCCGCCCGTCCCGGCCGCGAGAAGCGGGTTGCCGGAGCGGCGGCTCCGGGCAGCGCCGAGTCGGTGTAGCCGCAGCTCACGCAGCGCCGCTGCCGGGCCTCGCCGCTGCCTTCGACGACGATCCGGTCCACCGCGCGGCACTCGGGGCAGACGGCTCCTGCAATGAAGCGAGGTCGACTCATCGATCGTTCTCCGTGCGCAACCGCTCCTTGCGCAACCGCTCCGTGCGCAACCGCTCGATCACCGGGGCGGTGTCCGGGGCGACGCCCCGCCACAGCCGGAATGCCAGGGCCGCCTGCTCCACCAGCATTCCCAGCCCATCCACCGTGCGTCGGGCCCCGTGCCCTGCGGCCCAGCGGCAGAAGGCGGTGTCTCCCGGGGATCCCGGCGCGCCGTAGATCATGTCGTAACACACCGCGTCCTTCACCACCACCGGGTCGAGTCCGGAAAGCGCCTGCCCCGAGAGCCCGGCGGAGGTGGCGTTGATCACCAGATCGAACGATTCCGTCACCGCATCCAGGCCCGACCCGACGGCCTGCCCCGGCGACGCCGCATCCCGAAGCGACGCCGCCAGAGACTCGGCACGCTCGGCGGTGCGGTTGGCGATCACCAGCCGCTGCGGGTCTTCCGCCAGCAACGGCCGCACCACGCCGCGGGCGGCGCCACCGGCGCCGAGCAGCAGGATCCGTGCCCCCGCGAGTCGCTCGCGGCAGTTTCCGACCAGGTCTCGTACCAGCCCTTCCCCGTCGGTGTTGAATCCCCGGAACCCCGCGCCGTGACGCACGATGGTGTTCACCGCGCCGGCGGCCCGCGCCGCCGGATCCAGCTCCGTGACCCAGGCGGCGGCTTCGCCCTTGAAGGGCACGGTGACGTTCAACCCGGCGCCGCCCGCCGCGAAGAACTCGTCCACGGTGACCGCGAAGCCGTCCAGGGGAGCCAGCAGGGTCTCGTAACGCAGGGCCTGGCCCGTGGCCTCGGCGAACAGGCGGTGAATGCGCGGCGACAGGGAATGGGCGACCGGATTGCCGACCACCGCGTAGCGATCCATCAGCGTGCCTCCCGGCCGGGACCGACCCGCAGGCGGCACCCCGTGAGCGTGCGGATCTCGCTGGGCCCGCCCCGGCCCAGGGTCTCCCCCGGCAGCAGGTGAACCTCCACGTCCATGGCAGCGCCGGCCGTCCGCAGATCGCGCCAGCAGGCGCGGGCCTGCACGGCGTTGCAGGGCGGCGGCCGGCCCGACCGGTTGGCCGAGGTGGTCACCAGCGCTCCACCCCAGCGCCGGCACAGCGCGCGGGCCTGGGGATGCCCGCTCACCCGCAGCGCCACCGTATCACGGCCGCCGGTGATCCACGCCGGGAACTGCCGGTTCGGCACCACCCAGGTCACCGCTCCGGGCCAGCTGTCGAGAATCCGCCGGCGGTCCGAGACGGGCAGGGCGTCGAGCTCCGCCCTGAAGGTGTCGGCGTCGGCAGCCATGACGATGAGCCCTTTCCCCACGTCCCGCTGCTTCAGGGTCAGCAGCCGCTGCACCGTTTCCGGGCTCCACGGGTCGCACGCGATCCCCCAGACCCCTTCGGTGGCGTGCAGCACCAGACCGCCGCGCCGCAGCACGCGCACCGCGAGGTGCAGGTGCCAGGGGTTCACTTCGCAAGCGACGCCTGCAGGCGCTCGTTCTGGACGCGGATGCGATCGCGATTGCCCTCCCGGTCGGCCTGCAGCTTGCGGGCGAGTTCCGCGTCGGCCAGCGACAGCATCTGAGCCGCCAGGTAGCCGGCATTCTTGGCACCGGCCTTGCCCACGGCCACCGTCGCCACCGGAATGCCGCCGGGCATCTGGGCCGTGGACAGAAGAGCGTCGAAGCCGGACAGCGGACCACTGTCGATGGGCACGCCGATGACCGGCCGGACGGTGTGTGCCGCCACGGCCCCTGCCAGGTGCGCGGCCATGCCGGCGCCGCAGATGAACACGGCACAGCCCCGAGCCTCCGCGTCAGCCACGTATTCGGCGGTCGCCTGGGGCGTCCGATGAGCCGAGGTGATCCGCACCTCGTGATCCACCGCGAGCTGATCGAGCACCTCGGTGGCGGCTTGCATGACGGGCCAGTCGGATTCCGAACCCATAAGAATGGCAACGAAAGACATGGTCGGTTGCTCCTTGATGCCGGTGCCCGCTCACTGCGAGCTGCGAGGGCGCCGAATATAACCGCCGGGCACCTGGCGGACAAACCCGGCCAGCTCCAGCTCCACCAATCCTGCCGCCGCCTCGTGGCCGGCAACGCCGCTCACGGCGGCGACCTCGTCCAGAGTAGTGACGGTGCCCGCCACTGCCGCCAGCAGCCGCGCCAGCCGGGAATCGTCCGGCGCCGCCTGCGCGGGCACCGCCTCGGCCGCCCGGTCCGCCAGCCCCAGGGCCTGCAGCACGTCGGTGGCGCTCTCCACCAGCCCGGCGCCGTCGCGCAGCAACCGGTGGCAGCCGCGGCTCACGGGGCTGGTCACCGCCCCCGGAACCGCCAGCACCTCGCGCCCCTGTTCCAGCGCCATGCGCGCGGTGATCAGCGACCCGCTGTGCTCGCCGGCTTCCACCACCACCACCGCGGCCGACAGCCCGCTGATGAGCCGGTTGCGCTCCGGGAAGTGGTGCTTCAACGCCGGGGCGAATGGTGAGTACTCACTCAGCAGCAGCCCGCCGCGTTGCAGGATGAGCTCCACCAGGCCCCGATGACCGACCGGGTACGGGTTGGCGATGCCGCTGCCCAGCACCGCCACCGTCACCCCGTGACGAGCCGCTGCGCGGTGGGCGGCCGCATCGATGCCCCGGGCCAGACCGCTGACGATGCCGAGACCAGAGCGGGCCAGCTCCGCCGCCAGGTCGGACGCGAGCTCCGCGCCGAGCCGGGTGCAGCGCCGGGCCCCCACCACCGCTACCGCCGGCCGTGCCAGCGCCTCGAGATCGCCCAGGGCGTAGAGAATCAGAGGGGGGTCCGGAATGTGACTCAGTGACGGAGGAAAGCGCGGGTCATCCGCACTGAGCAGGGTGATGCGCCGGGAGCGGCAGACGGCGGCCAGGCGCTCCGGGTCCTCCTTGGGCCCGGCCGCCCGGCGGAGCGCGGCTCCGGCGCAGGGGGCCTCGGCCAGTGCCGCCGCGGCCCGGGTGCGGCCCAGGCTGTGAACCAACGCGGCGAGGTGAAACGCCTCCTCTGCTCCCACCGCCAGCCCTCCATTCAAAAGGAGCAGCGTAGTCGGCGCGTTGCGGGGCGGACGTGAGACGCCGGCCCGCGGTCGGGCGGGACGACGCCTCGTCGTCAGGATGTCCGGGTCAGGGGTTGCGCACCTCGTCGAAGACCGCCAGCGGACGCTCCGTCTCCAGCACCAGAGCGTAGGAGAGCTTCTCGAAGGTGCGGAACACCATCAGGAGCCCCGCGCGCTCGCTGGGCAGGCGAATGGTCTCGTTGGCGATGCGGTCCCGCGCCAGGGCGCCCCGCTTGTAGATGGCGAGCACGTTGCCGGGCTCCAGCCCCTCCCGCTCGCCACGGTTCAGCGCCACCACGTCGTACTGCCCCACCTGGGTCACGCCGCTGAACACGGAGATGATCTGACCCCGCACCTGATCCGCCGGGGCGCTGGGGAAGAAGGTGGACTGCAGGCGCCGCTCTTCCGTGGGCAGGATGCGGTCGCCTACCTGCACTTCCTCACGGGTGCTGCTCACCAGCATGGTGGCGATGTCGTCGTTCTGGGCCACCGCCTGACCGAGGCCGATGTAGGTCGCTTCGCGACCCAGCACCTCGTCGGTCTCCGGGTCGACGTACAGGGGGCCCTTGCGCACGATGCTGAAGCTCTGGCTGTCGGGGAGCTCGCCGCGCACGTAGATGCGATCCCCGGCGCCGAGCACCAGCCGCTCGCTCTCGCCCTGGACCACGTAGGGCTGCGCATCCAGGGTGCCGGGCTCCACGACCCGGTTCTGAACCAGGAACGGTTGAATGGCATCCAGCCGGATGGCGGGGATGGCGGACTCCAGCGGCGTGGCGCGCACCCGCGGCGACAGCTTGTCCGGCGTCAGGCGCTGGGTCCTGCCGGCCACGCCCCGCTCGAGCTGGAGCTGGGGCTGGCCGTCCACCCACACCAGAGCGATGCGGTCGCCCGGGTAGATGAGGTGAGGGTTTTCGATCTGCGGGTTCACCCGCCACAGCTCGGGCCACAACCACGGCCGCTCGAGAAAGCGGCCGCTGATGTCCCACAGGGTGTCGCCTTTCACCACCGTGTACACGTCCGGGTGATCCTCCCGCAGATACGCGGAGAGGTCCGTGGCGGCCGCTGCGGAGAGTGCCGCGAACGCCAGTACCAGACCCTGGAGCGTGCGGCGAACGGTTCGCATCTTGCTCATCCTTTATTGTCCTCGATGCCGCCGCGACGACGCCGGTGAATCATTGGCGCGTCCCGGCGGTCAAAGTCGTACGAACCGTCCGCCGGTCGTCGGCGGATCGGAGAAGCCATCGCGCCCGATGGGTATCCGTGCGCAACGATACGAGTTTTTGCGGAACGGAAAAGTTATAATCTTCACAATCTTAGCAGCCTCAATTCCACCAACACCATAGGTTCGTCCCGGTCCGGAACTTTCCAGCCCGGGCGAGCCGGCGAAGAGTCGACATGAGCATTCTCAACATCCTCGAGTATCCGGACCCGCGCCTGCGCACCAAGGCCAAGCCCGTGGTGCAGGTGGACGACGCGGTGCGCGAGCTCATCGACGACATGCTGGAGACCATGTACGACGCGCCCGGCATCGGTCTGGCCGCCACTCAAGTGAACGTCCATCGCCGCATCATCGTCGTCGACGTGTCGGAAAACCGCGATGACCCGCACGCTTTCATCAATCCCGAGATCGAGCTGCTGAGCGGGCAGGTGGAGACGGAGGAAGGGTGCCTGTCGGTTCCCGGATTCTACGAGCCGGTCACCCGGGCCGAGCACATCCGGGTCAAGGCCCTGGACCGGAACGGGGCGCCCCTGGAGATGGAGGCCGAGGGGCTGCTGGCCGTGTGCATCCAGCACGAGTGCGACCATCTGGACGGCAAGCTGTTCGTCGACTACCTCTCCAACCTGAAACGCGACCGGATCCGCAAGAAGCTGGAAAAGCTGCAACGCGTGCGCGCCTGACCGGGCCATGACGACCCAGCCACAGGGCGCGGACCGCTCCAGCGCAGGCAACGGCAGCCATCGCCTGCGCCTGGGTTTCGCCGGGACTCCCGATTTCGCCGTGCACATCCTCCAGGGATTGATCCGGGGCGGGCGCATTCCGGAGGTGGTCTACACCCAGCCCGACCGTCCGGTAGGCCGTGGCAGGAAGCTGCAGCCCGCGCCGGTGAAATCCCTGGCGCGCGACCACGATCTGCCGGTGCGGGATCCGGCGAGCCTTCGCGGTCCCGAGCAGGCCGAAGCCCTGAAAGAGCTGGGTCTGGACGTGCTGGTGGTGGCCGCCTACGGACTGCTGCTGCCCCCGGCCATCCTGCGGGCCCCCCGTTACGGCTGCGTCAACGTGCACCCGTCGCTGCTGCCCCGCTGGCGCGGCGCCGCGCCCGTGGAGAGGGCCATTCTCGCCGGCGACGATATCACCGGGGTGTGCATCATGCAGATGGACGAAGGCCTGGACACCGGGCCGGTGTACACCTGCCGAACCTGTCCCATCGATGATGAGACGGACACGCCGGGTCTCGAAAGGCGCCTCGCGGCGCTCGGAACCGAACTCCTGCTGCAATGCCTCTCCGATTTGCCGCACGCGGTGCCGACGCCGCAGCCCGGCAACGGCGTCATGTACGCCAGCAAGATCGATCGTGCCGACGCCGCCGTCCGTTGGTCGAGCCCGGCCATCCACATCGAGCGGCAGGTGCGTGCCCTGCGCCACCGCATCCCCCCGTTCGCCGGCGTGGGCCGGGCCCGCATGGCCCTGCTCGACGCACGCGCCCAGGAAGACACCGCCCGGGCCCCGCCGGGTACCATCCTCGCCGCCGGACGGGACGGCATCCGCATCGCCTGCGGCGAAGGCGTGCTGAACGTGCTTCGCCTGCAGCTCAACCTGGGCAAGGGGAGGCCGTTGTCCCCGAGCGACGCGGTGAACGGCTATCCTGCTCTTTTCGCGGTGGGCTCCACCGTCGTCGACGCGGATGCCGTCGCCGACGGCGCACCGCCGCCGTGAGCGCGCCGGCGGAGCAACGCGCCACCGCAGCCCGCCTGCTCCATCAGGTGGCGGTGCGCCACCGCACCACCGATCAGGCGCTGGCCGACCGATCGGTCGAGCCCCTGGTTCACGAGCTCCTGCTCGGCAGCCTGCGTCACTTCTTCTCCCTGGAGCAAGAGGTGGGCGCTGCGCTGCGCCACCCGGTGAAGCCCAAAGACCGGGACCTCTGGTGCCTGATGATAGTGGGCGCTTACCAACTCAGGCATACCCGGATCCCGGACCACGCCGCCATCTTCGAGACGGTGAGCGCCTGCGTGCCCTTGCGCAAGCCCTGGGCCCGGGGTCTGGTGAACGCGGTGCTGAGAGCAGTGGCGGCGCGACCGGCGCCGGCGGGCGAGCTCGACCACCCGCCCTGGCTCGAGACCGCCCTGCGGCGGGAATACCCGGACGCGGAATCGCTCATGGCCGCCAACAATCTGCGCGCGCCCATGTGCCTCAGGATCAACCGCTGCCGGGTGGAGGTGGACGACTACCAACGCATGCTCACCAGTGCCGGGCTGGCCGGCCGGCCCGCCTGCGCCTCCCTTGAAGGGATGGACTCGGACCGGGAGGTAGTCCGCCCCGGTCCGGAGACGCGCGTGCTCGAGCACCCGGTTCCGGTGAAGGATCTGCCCGGCCACGAGCAGGGCCTGGTGTCGGTGCAGGACGCTGGCGCCCAGTTCGCTGCGCCGCTGTTGTTGCACGACGCCGCGTCGGTACCGGAGATCACCGTGCTCGATGCCTGCGCCGCGCCGGGGGGCAAGCTGTTCCACCTGCGGGAATACTGCCCCGAAGCCCGGATCACCGGTCTGGAGCTTCGAGCCGAACGCCTGGCGCGGCTCGGTCAGGAGCGCCGGCGGCTCGGCCACGACGCGGTGAACCTGCTCGCCGGTGATGCCGAACGCCTGGAGTGGTGGAACGGCGAGCCATTCACCCACGTCCTGGTGGATGCGCCCTGCTCCGGCACCGGCACCCTGCGTCGCCACCCCGACATCAAGCTGCTGCGCCGCGCGGAAGACGTGCGTGCGTTCGCCGATTTGCAGGGCCGGCTGTTGGCAAACCTGTGGCAGGCGCTCGAGCCAGGCGGTACCCTTCTGTACTGCACCTGCTCGATCCTGGCCGCGGAGAACGATGACGTGATCGCCGGCTTTCTGCGCAGCCGGCACGACGCGGTGCTGCACACCATCCGGCTCGCATCGGGTCGCGCGACACGGCACGGCTGGCAGCTTCTGCCGACGGATCACGACACGGACGGTTTCTACTACGCACGCATGAGCAAGGCCAGATGAAGATCCTGATTCTCGGCGCCGGTCAGGTGGGCGGCACTCTGGCGGACAATCTGGCCAGTGAGGGTTTCGACATCACCCTGGTGGACTCGAATCCCCACGTGCTCGACGAGCTGCGGGCCAAGCTCGACATCCAGACGGTGCAGGGCTGGGGCTCTCACCCGGACGTGCTGCGCCGTGCCGGCGCCGACGACGCCGACATGCTCATCGCCGTGACCTCCAGCGACGAAGTGAACATGGTGGCGTGCCAGGTGTGCTACTCGCTGTTCCGCACGCCGACGAAGATCGCGCGCATCCGCTCCGCCTCCTACCTGGACCGGCAGGGCTTCTTCAGCGGCGAGCACATGCCCATCGACGTGCTCATCAACCCGGAGCAGGTGGTGACGGACAACATCCGTCAGCTGCTCGAGCATCCGGGTGCGCTGCAGGTGCTGGATTTCGCCGACGGGCGCATTCAGCTGGTGGCGGTGAAGGCCTACTACGGCGGGCCTCTGGTGGGACAGGAGCTGCGTTTCCTGCGCCAGCACATGCCCAACGTCGACACCCGGGTTGCGGCGATCTACCGGCGCAACCGGGCCATCATCCCCAAGGGCAACACGGTGATCGAAGCGGACGACGAGGTGTTCTTCATCGCCGCCCGCGAGCACATCAATGCCGTCATGTCGGAGCTGCGCCGGGTGGAGCGGCCGTTCCGCAGAGTCATGATCGCCGGCGGCGGCAACATCGGCCTGCGCCTGGCCCAGTCCATCGAGCCGTACTTTTCCGTGAAAGTCCTGGAGTACAGTCAGAGCCGCTGCGAGAGCCTGGCGGAAACGCTGCACCACAGCGTGGTGCTGAACATGGACGCCACGGACCGGGAACGGCTGCTCGAGGAGAACGTCGAGCAGTGCGACGTGTTCTGTGCCGTGACCAACGACGACGAGGTCAACATCATGTCGTCGCTGCTGGCGAAGCGCCTCGGCGCCCGACAGGCCATCACCCTCATCGGCAAGCCAGCGTACGTGGACCTGGTGCAGGGGGGCGACATCGAGATCGCCATCTCGCCCCAGCAGGCCACCACCAGTTCCCTGCTCACCTACGTGCGGCGGGCCGACGTGGCGCGGGTGCACAGCCTGCGGCGGGGCGCAGCCGAGGCCATCGAAGCCATCGCCCATGGCGACGCGAGAAGCTCCAAGGTGGTGGGGCGGGCCATCGGCGAGATCAACCTCCCTCCCGGTGCCAGCATCGGCGCCCTCGCGCGGGGGGACACGGTGCTCATCGCCCACGACGACGTGGTGGTGGAGCCCGATGATCACGTGATCCTGTTTCTCGTCGACAAGCGCCAGGTGGCTGCGGTGGAGCGCCTGTTTCAGGTCGGCATCACTTTCTTCTGACCGTGCACTTTCCCGTCATACTCCACCTGACCGGGAATCTCCTGTCCTTGTTCAGCGTCACCATGCTGCTGCCGGTGCTGGTGGCGCTGCTCTACGGCGAAGACACCGTTCACACGTTCGTCACGGCCTTCGCCATCACCGTGTCGGTGGGCCTGGCCCTCATGGTCCTGAGCCCGCGCCGGGGGGAGCTGCGCAGCGGCGACGGGTTTCTCATCACCGTGCTGTTCTACTTCGGCCTCGGCATGTTCGGTGCACTTCCGCTGTACCTGACCGAGAGCGTCCACACCAGCTTCACGGACGCAGCGTTCGAGTCCATGTCGGGGCTCACGACAACGGGCGCCACGGTGCTGAGCGGTCTCGATCATCTGCCGAAGTCCATCCTGTTCTACCGCCAGTTGCTGCAGTGGCTCGGCGGCATGGGGATCATCGTGCTCGCCGTCGCGGTGCTGCCCATGCTCGGTATCGGCGGCATGCAGCTCTTCCGTGCGGAGCTGCCGGGGCCCATGAAGGAAAACAAGCTGACGCCCCGGATCACGGAAACGGCGAAAGCGCTGTGGTTGCTGTATCTCGGCATCACCGTCCTGTGCGCGCTGTCGTTCTGGAGCGCCGGCATGAATCTGTTCGACGCGGTGTGCCACAGCTTCTCCACCGTAGCCATCGGCGGTTTCTCCACCCACGACCAGAGCATCGGCTACTTCGCGAGCCCCGCGATCGAGGGTGTCGCCATTCTCTTCATGATCGTCGCAGGCGTGAATTTCGGCCTGCATTTCCTGGTCTGGCACCGGCGCGATCTGCGACTGTACTGGTACGACCGGGAGGTGCGTCTGTACCTGGGCATCCTGGGCGGCGTGGCGCTGATCGTCAGCCTGGTGCTGGCTGGAGAGCCGGCGGCTTCGAGTCAGCCGTGGCGCGACGGGATCTTTCAGGCGGTCTCCGTGGCCACCACCACGGGCTTCACCACCAGCAATTTCAGCGCCTGGCCTTCGGCGGCGCCCGTTCTGCTGATGTTCGCCGCCTTCGCCGGTGGCTGTGCCGGCTCCACCGCCGGCGGCATCAAGGTGGTACGGGTGCTGCTGATCTACCTGCAGGGCATTCGCGAAATCCGCCGCCTCATTCATCCCAACGGGGTGTTCACCATCAAGCTGGGTCTGCAGCGGGTGCCGGATCGGGTCGTGGATTCGGTCTGGGGCTTCTTCTCGGTGTACGTCATCGTCTTCCTGACCATGGTCTCCCTGCTCATGCTCCTCACCCCCGAGGATTTCGTCACCGCTTTCTCGGCCGTGGCCGCGTGCCTCAACAACCTGGGTCCCGGGCTGGGTAACGTGGCCCTGAACTACGCGGGCGTGCCCGATGTGGCGAAGTGGCTCTTGGTTCTGGCCATGCTGCTGGGCCGGTTGGAGATCTTCACCCTGCTGGTGCTGCTCACCCCCGGGTTCTGGCGCCGCTGAGCACGGCGCGGGCGGCGCTCTATCCGCGGACCCGTGCGTAGGGGCTCGGCCGGCCTCGGGGCTGCCCCTTGAAGCGCTTGTATTCCCACTGGTACTGGGCCGGGTCCACACGGACCAGGGCCTCGATGGCCTCGTTCATCGCCCGAGCCGAGGACACCGGATCCGGATCGCGAATGCGCTCGTCGAGTGCCGTGAACCGCACCCGGAAGCCGCCGCGGCAGCGGATCGCGGCAGCGAGCAGCACATCGACGTCGAATCGGCCGAGCAGACGATGCACGAAGCTCATGGTGAGAGCCGGGACGCCGAAAAACTCCGCGTACACCCCCGCCGTCCGTGCCGGAACCTGGTCCGGCAGCAGGGCCGTCACCCCGCCCTGGGCCAGGGTCTCGTAGAATCTTCGCAGGCCGCGGGAATCGATGGGCAGGAGCGTGGCTCCGGTCCGGCTGCGCGCCTCGAGAATCAGCGGCTCGAGCTGGCGAAGCGTGGGCGGATCGTACAGCGCCGTCACCCCGTACCGGCCCAGATACAGGGCCAGAAACTCCCAATTGCCGAAGTGGGGCGCCAGGATGAGCACGGCTCGATCCCCCCGGCCTTCGAGCAGCTCTTGCCCTTCTTCGGCCATCAGCAGCTTCCGCCAGCGATCCTCGGGCCAGTGAAAGACCATGCCGGTCTCGGCGAGCAGTTGGCCGGTATGCTCCAGGCTTCGCCTGGCCAACCGACGCCGCGCCGCGGGGTCCAGGTCGGGGAAACACAACGCCAGGTTCACCCGGGTCACCCGGGCGGACTGGGTGCCGAGCAGCCAGGCCATCCAGCCCAGCCAGCGCCCCAGTGCCCGCTGGCCTGCGAGCGGGAGCAGGGCGAGCAGCCGGGTCATGCCGGTCACCAGCACCCCGGTCAGAGTCGCCACCCGCTCCCCAGCTCGCGGCAGGGCGCATGACGATGACAACCGACCAGATGATCGTTCACCATCCCTACGCTCTGCATGAATGCATAACACGTCGTCGGGCCGACGAAGCGGAAGCCGGCCTTCTTCAGCGCCCGGGACATGCGGGCTGACTCTTCCGTCGCGGCTGGAACGTCCGCGACGCGGCGCCAGCCGTTCTGGCGGGGACGGTAGTCGACGAACGACCAGACGAATTCCGCGAACGGCTGGGACAAAGCGAGGCAGGCCCTGGCGTTGGCTAGGAGAGCCTCCAACTTGCCCCGGTGCCTGATGAGGCCCGGGTCGTCGAGCCACAGGCGGATTGCCGAGTCACCGGCACCCGCCAGCGCCTCGAGATCGAAGCCGCTGAAGCACTCGCGCATGTGCTCGCGCTTCTTGAGCACCGTGTACCAGGACAGGCCTGCCTGCATGCCCTCCAGCATGAGGCGCTCGAACAGCGCAGTGGAATCGGCCAAGGGAACGCCCCATTCATGGTCGTGGTAGCCCACGTACAGGGGATCCTCCCCGCACCAGTCGCATCGCGGCGTTTTGACCATGAACAGCAGATACCGTAGATTCGCCGGCGATTGTACCTGCCCCCATCCCGATGACCAGATTGATCCTGCTAGACCGCGACGGCGTCATCAACTTCGACTCCGCCGATTACATCAAGCGCGCGGACGAGTGGATCCCCATTCCCGGGTCCATCGGCGCCATCGCGCGGCTGAAGCGAGGCGGCTGGCGGGTGGCCGTTTGCACCAATCAGGCGGGGATCGGCCGCGGCCTGCTGGGCGAAGGGGACCTCGCTGCCATCCACCGCAGGCTCGCCGATGCCCTGGCGGCGGAAGGGGTGGCGCTGGACGGGCTCGCCCACTGCCCACATCACCCGGACGCGGGCTGCGAGTGCCGAAAGCCCCGGCCCGGCATGCTGCTGGCCATGATGGCGCGGCTCGACGCCTCACCCGCGGAGACGTTCTACGTAGGCGACGACCTGAAGGACGTGGAAGCGGCGCAAAACGCGGGCTGCACTCCGGTGCTGGTGCGCACGGGCCACGGCGCGGAGGTGGAACAGGCAGCACGCGACCTGGGGGTCGCCTGGGTGGAGGACGACCTCGCCGCCTTCGCCGAGACCCTGCTGGGAGAAGCATCGTGCTGAGCCTGCGCGCGGTTCTGTTCTATACCGGCTACACCCTGGCCACGATAATCTGGGGCTCGCTCGCGGTGCTGGTGGGATGGTTGCTCCCGTACCGGCGGCGTTTCCGTTTCGTCATCGGCTACTGGACCGGCTTCTGCCTGTTCTGGCTGCGGCTCACCTGTGGCATCCGCCATCGCATCCATGGTCTGGAGCACATCCCGGAGCGCCCCTGCATCGTTCTCTGCCGTCACGAGAGCACGTGGGAGACCTTGTTTATGCAGCAGCTCTTCTCGCCCCAGGCCACGCTGATCAAACGCGAGCTGCTGCACATTCCCTTCTTCGGCTGGGCGTTCCGGCTGCTGCGGCCCATCGCCATCGATCGCAAGCGCCAGCGCCAGGCGCTCAGGACCCTCATCGACGAAGGCAGTCGACGCCTGGCGGATGGCATCTGGGTGGTGCTGTTCCCCGAGGGCACCCGCATGCCTCCCGGCGAGTCCGGCCGGTTCCAGCCTGGCGGAGCCGCGCTGGCGGCGGCCACGGGGGCGCCGATCCTGGTGGTCATGCACAACGCCGGTTCCTTCTGGCCCGCCCACGCCTTCCGGAAACGACCGGGCGAGATAACGGTATCCATCGGCGCGCCCATTGCCACGGAGGGCAGGAGCAGCAAGGAGATCCAGGCGGCCGTGCTGCAGGAGTTCGAAGCGCTGATGGCCCGTCTGCCGGCCGTGGCAGACGGGGCCGCACCGGCTACACGTCCAGGTTGACCACCTGCAGGGCGTTCGCCTCGATGAACTCCCGGCGCGGTTCCACCTGATCGCCCATGAGGGTGGTGAACATCTGGTCCGCGGCGATGGCGTCGTCCACGGTGACCTGAAGCATGCGACGCACGCTCGGGTCCATGGTGGTCTGCCAGAGCTGGTCGGGATTCATCTCTCCCAGCCCCTTGTAGCGCTGGATGTCCAGACCCCGCTTGGCCTCGGCCACCAGCCAGGCGAGCGCTTGCCCGAAGGTCTGCACAGGGTGCTCTTTGTCACCGCGCTGCACATAGGCGCCCTCCTCGAGCAGGCCGTGCACGTGCTCCCCCAGGGCGGCGATGGCGCGATACTCGGGACTCATGAAGAACGCGTAGCTGAGGCGTACCTGCTCCGTGATCCCCCTCACCCGTAGCTGGACCACCGGCACGAACACCTGGTGCTCCGGGTCGAACTCCAGGGTGACCGTGGGCATGTCCCCGTCGATCATGTCCATGGAGGTTTGTAAGTCCTCACTCCACTGTTGCATGGCGGCCTCGTCCGCCATCCGTTCGGCGGTGACCGTGGGCATGTCCACGAGCCGCTCGGTGATGACCCGGGGATAGACCCGGTTGTGCTGGTTCAGCCGCAGCATGAGCATGGAGTACTCCCGGGCGAGACGCTCGAGCTGGGCGTCGTCCACGGCGGGCGCCTGGGGATTCACGTACAACTTGGCGTTCTCGAGGGCCAGGTGGAGGATGTAGTCCTCGAGTTCCACGTCGTCCTTGACGTAGCGCTCCTGCTTGCCCTTTTTCACCTTGTACAGCGGGGGCTGGGCGATGAACACGTGGCCACGCTCGATGAGCTCCGGCATCTGACGGAAGAAGAAGGTCAGGAGCAGGGTGCGGATGTGGGAGCCGTCCACGTCCGCGTCGGTCATGATGATGATCCGGTGGTAACGCAGCTTGTCCGGGTCGAATTCGGTGCGACCGATGCCGCAGCCCAAGGCGGTGACCAGGGTCCCAACCTCGGCAGAGGAAAGCATCTTGTCAAATCGCGCCTTTTCCACGTTGAGGATCTTGCCCCGCAGCGGCAGGATGGCCTGGGTACGGCGGTCCCGGCCCTGCTTGGCCGAGCCGCCGGCGGAGTCGCCCTCCACTAGGTAGAGCTCGGAATGGGCGGGATCCTTCTCCTGGCAATCCGCGAGCTTGCCCGGCAGACCGGCGATGTCCAGGGCGCCTTTGCGCCGGGTCATTTCCCGGGCCCGGCGCGCCGCCTCCCGGGCGCGCGCCGCGTCGATCATCTTGCCGACCACCGCCCGGGCATCCTGGGGATTCTCGTCCAGGTATTCGGTGAAGGCGCGGGCAAGCTCCTGCTCCACCGCGGGCTTCACCTCGCTGGATACCAGCTTGTCCTTGGTCTGGGCCGAGAACTTCGGGTCCGGGACCTTCACCGACACCACCGCCGTGAGGCCCTCCCGGGCGTCGTCGCCCGAGGTGTTGACCTGGACCTTCTTCAGCAACCCTTCCCGCTCGATGTAGGCGTTCAGCGAGCGGGTGAGGGCCGCACGGAAACCTGCCAGGTGGGTGCCGCCGTCACGCTGGGGAATGTTGTTGGTGTAGGCGAATACCTGCTCCTGGAAGCCGTCGTTCCACTGCATGGCCACTTCCACGCCGATGCCGTCTTCCCGGTCGCCGGCCAGGAAGTGGAAAACCCGGTTGAGGGGGGTCTTGTTGTGGTTCAGGTACTCCACGAACGCTTTGAGGCCCCCTTCGTACCGGAAGGTCTCCTGCTTCCCGGTGCGCTCGTCGACCAGGTGAATCTCCACGCCGGAATTGAGAAATGCCAGTTCCCTCAGACGCTTAGCGAGGATGTCGTAGTGGAACACCACGTTGCGGAAGGTCTGCTCCGAAGGCCGGAAGTAGCACTCGGTGCCGCGATCCGGGGTTTCCCCCACCTGCTTGAGGGGGGCGTCGGGCACCCCGTGGCGATACGTCTGCTCGTAGACCCGGCCGTCACGGCGCACCGTGAGACGGAACTCCTCGGACAGGGCATTGACCACGGAGACGCCGACCCCGTGCAGCCCGCCTGACACCTTGTAGCTGTTGTCGTCGAACTTACCCCCGGCATGGAGGGTGGTCATGATCACTTCGGCAGCGGAAACCCCCTCCTCCGGATGAATGTCCACCGGGATGCCACGCCCGTTGTCCCTAACGGTGATGGCCTCCTCCGGGTGAATGACCACATCGATGCGCGAGCAGTGGCCCGCCAGGGCCTCGTCGATGGAGTTGTCCACCAACTCCTGCACCATATGGTGAAGGCCGGTGCCGTCCTCGGTGTCGCCGATGTACATTCCAGGCCGTTTGCGGACGGCGTCCAGGCCACGCAACACCTTGATGCTGGTGGAGTCGTATTGCTTTTCAGCCATGCATGTTCCTCTGCTCGCTGCTCAATCCTGCTCCGCCCTGTGAACGCGGCCATGTTCCACGTGGAACACGGCGGTCTCCGTGTCGTTCAGCCCCGCCACCGTGGACGGTCCGCTGTTCGACGTCGCCAGTATCTGTGCGCCGAGACCAGTGAGGAGGCGGAAGAAACGCTCACTGTGTGGCAGATCCAGCTCCGCACCCACGTCATCGATGAGGAACACACTGGATCTGCGGGCCGTCTGCATCAGCAAACGCGCCTGGCTCAGCATCATGGCGCTGGCCAGAGCCTTACCCTGGCCCCTGGACACGGATACGCCGGCGATCGTTCCTGCCACCCGCAGCTCGATGTCCCCGCGGTGAGGGCCGCTCTGCGTAGCCCCTAATTTTACCTCTCTTGGCACCGAATCACCCAGGACTTTCCGGAGGCCCTGTTCCCTCGGCCAGCCCGCCCGATAGACGACCTCGAGTTCCAGAGACGGGACCAGATCCCGGCAGATCTCGACGAGCACCGGCTGCAGCTCGGCCAGATACGCCTCCCGCTCCGCGGTTACTTCCTCGCCCAGGCGCGCCACCTCGTCACTCCAGACGTCCAGCCCTTCGCGAGGCAGCTCCCCGGCGCCCACCGCCTTCAGCGCCGCGTTACGTTGCCGCAGCGCGTGCAGGTACCTGCGCAACGTGCGCAGGTACTCGGGTTTCACGTGAAACAATCCCCAATCGAGCCATTGCCGGCGTTCCCCCGGTCCTCCGAACACCAGATCGCTCAGGGACGGCACCATGACCTGGAGCGGCAGCAGCGCCGCCACCTGGGAAAGCTTGCGGCCGGGCTGCCCGTCGATGCGCAGCTCCGTTCGCTCGCCGCGGGATCGGGCCAGCGCAATGTCGAGCGTCCCCCGGTGCTCGTCCACCACCCGCGTGTTCACCCGCACCTGACTGCAGCCGCGGCGAATCAGCTCGGTGCTCTGGGTTCCGCGGAACGACCGGCCGCGCGCCAGCAGATGGACCGCCTCCAGAATGGCGGTCTTCCCGGCGCCGTTCTCACCATGGAAGTAGTTGAGCCCCGGGCAGAGCTGGAGCCTGACCGACTCGAGGTTACGTAGATCGTGAATGTCTAGGCGCTGAAACCACACGGGCCAGCGGCGGTGCCGACCCGCCTAGAGGCGCATCGGCATGACGACGTACAGCGCTTCGTCGTTGCCGGCACCTTCGATGAGCGCGCTGCTGTTGGCGTCCGCCACGCTCAGGTAGACCTCATCCGTGTCGAGGACGTTGAGGACATCCTGTAAGTAACTGACGTTGAAACCAATTTCCATACGGGGACCCGTATAGGACACCGCCACCTGCTCCTCGGCCTCTTCCTGCTCGGGGTTGTTGGCCTGGATGGTGAGCTGATCCGCGTCCATGATCAGCCGAATGCCCCGGTACTTTTCGTTGGAAAGGATGGAGGCCCGATTGAAAGCCTGCTTCAAGCTCTCCCGATCGCCCGTGAGGGTATTGTCAGCTCGGCGGGGAACCACTTTCTCATAGTCAGGAAACTTGCCATCTACGAGCTTGGTGGTGAGCGTATACGGTCCCAGGGTCACCCGCAGGTGGTTGCTGCCCACGTGCAGCACCACCGACTCGCCGCCGTCATCCAGCAGCCGCCCCAGCTCCAGCACGCCCTTGCGCGGCACGATGGCCTGCACGCCGTCCCGGTCGGGCACACCGCCGGGCAACGTGCACATGGCCAATCGATGGCCGTCGGTGGCCACGGTGCGCGTATGATTACGATTCACCTCGAGCAGCATACCGTTGAGGAAATACCGAACGTCCTGCTGCGCCATGGAGAAGCTCACCTGGTCGAGCAGCCGCCGCAGCTTGCCCTGGGGCAACTCGAGCTCGAGATCACCGGGACCGCTTTCCACCTTGGGAAAGTCCGCCGCCGGCAGGGTGGCCAGCGCGAACCTGCTGCGCCCGGACCGAACGACCGCCCGGTCCTGTTCCACCTGAACGGTCACCTCCGCGCCCTCGGGCAGCGATCGCCAGATGTCCGCCAGCTTTCGGGCGGGGATCGTGGTGCTGCCGGGTTCCTGAATGCTCACCTGGTGGTCCACGGCCACCAGCTCCACTTCCAGGTCCGTGCCCGTCAGCGACAGCACGCCGTCTTCCGCCACCACCAGCAGGTTCGCCAGCACCGGCAGGGTCTGCCGACGCTCGACCACGCCGGTCACCAATTGCAGCGGCCGAAGCAATGCCTCTCGGTTGGTGGTGAACTTCATGAGCTCCCTTCTCTATCGCAGCGGTGGAAATTCCTCGTGACGCCCTCACCCCGGGAACGGTCTGCAAGCGCAGCCCCGGGGACCCGCGGAGCGCCGGGACCCGGCTACCGTCAGTTGGACAGCAGCCGTCCCAGGTTCCGGTAGTCTTCGCTCACATCGGCGCTGGTTTCCTTCAGCTCCGCGATACGCTTGCAGGCGTGCAGGACCGTGGTGTGGTCGCGACCACCGAATGCTTCTCCGATCTCGGGCAGCGAGTGGTTGGTGAGCTCCTTGGCCAGAAACATGGCCATCTGCCGCGGTCTGGCGATGGTCCGGTTACGCCGCTTCGAGAGGATATCGGAAATCTTGATGTTGTAGTACTCGGCCACCAGGCGCTGAATGTTGTCGATGCTGATCTGCCGATCCTGAATCGCCAGCAGATCCCGCAGCGCGCGCTTCACCTGCTCGATGGTGATGCGGCTCCCGGTGAACCGGGCGTTGGCGATCACCCGGCGCAGGGCGCCCTCGAGCTCCCGGACGTTGGAGCGGATGCGCTCGCCGATGAAGAACGCCACGGCGGGATCCAGATCCACCTGCTCCGCCTCGGCCTTCTTCATCAGAATCGCCACCCGGGTCTCGAGCTCCGGCGGCTCCACCTCCTGGGTGAGGCCATAGACGAACCGCGACTTGAGGCGCTCCTCCAGCCCGTCGATCTCCCGCGGATACCGGTCGCAGGTCAGCACCATCTGCCGGTCCCGCTCGAGCAGCGCGTTGAAGACGTGGAAGAACTCCTCCTGGGAGCGAAGCTTGTTGGCGAAGAACTGAATGTCGTCGATGAGCAGCGTGTCCACGGACCGGTAGTACTGCATGAACTGATCCATGGTGCCGAGTTGCAGCGCCTTGACCATGTCCTGCACGAACCGTTGGGAGTGCAGATAGACGACCTTCGCTCCGGGCTGATTGCGCTTGATGTGGTTGCCCACGGCCTGCATGAGATGGGTCTTGCCGAGACCCACGCCGCCATAGAGCAGCAGAGGGTTGTAGGACTTGCCGGCGTTGGCCGCCACCTGCATGGCTGCAGCCTTCGCCATCTCGTTGGACTTGCCCTCGACGAAAGTCTCGAAGACGAAATCCTCGTTGAGCTTGTGCCCGGGCTCCGCCGCTACCCGCCCGCCGCCGAAGTCGGTGCGTTCCGTCATGGCCGGCTCCGTGTCAGCAATGCCCACGCTCCCGGCACTGCCGTCGGCGCGCAGCGGCCGGCCTTCGGCCCACTCCCGGGTACCTATGTCGACGCAGACGTCCGTCGGCGTCAGTGGATCTCCGAGCTGCTCGAGCAGCTCGTGAATACGGCCGAGGTAGGCGGCCTGAATCTGATTCTTCACGTAACGGTTCGGCGCCAAGATCTGCAGCCGACCGCCGTCGTGTCGCGCCTGCAGTGGTCGGATCCAGGTATTGAACTGCTGCGAAGGCAGCTCGTCCTGAAGCTGATCCAGACACCGCTCCCATACAGAACGTCCCACGGAATGCCCCCCAGAAACAGTCGGCCTCGTCTGCCGAGGCTCTAGGAAATCTCGTTCGAGTTTGCGCGGATTCTAGCGACATCGTTCGAGCCTTGGCTACGCGCAGCCCAACAAAAAGCCAAGCGTTTTGCGGATGAACAGCAAATTCAAAAGGTTATGCGGCAACGACGGGAGAGGTGCTGCGAGCGCCGCGGGAAGCCGCTGTGAGAAAGTTCCTGAAGAACCTGTGGATAAACTCCGTCGAACCGGTTCGGAACTTTCTCGTCCGGCATTACCCACATTCCGGTAGCCGCTGCTCCCGAGGTTCTCCACAGCATCGCACCGGCGCGAAGTCCCCGCGCTGCGGGCGTCCGCTGCACATATCAACAGCTTCCGGCCGCCCCAACAACGAACAACCACTCTTTTCTCATACTTCGAGAAAGCAATACTCTTATTGTTTGACTCCCATCCCGCTGGTCCATAAAATCCGCTCCCCTTCCAGCGTGCGGCCCAGAGCGCGTGACCGTGTCGGAAGAAAAACAGCCCGTGCAGAGACTCCCATGAAGAGAACGTTTCAACCGAGCAATCTGAAGCGCAAGCGCAACCACGGCTTCCGCGCCCGTATGGCCACCCGCGGAGGACGAAAGGTCCTGAACGCGCGACGCGCCAAGGGCCGCAAGCGCCTCTCCGCCTGACGGTGGTTTGAGTTCCACCGCGGAAGCCTTTCCGAGGCAGGTTCGCCTCAACCACTCGCGGGAGTTCGACCGGGTATTCCGGACCGCCACCGTACGCAAGCGTCACGGCCCGTTACGTCTCTCGGCCGTTGCGAATAGAATGCCCTCCGCCCGACTAGGGCTGGTGGTGGGAAAGCGCGCGTTGCGTCGGGCGCACGAGCGCAACCGGGCCAAGCGTGTGCTGCGGGAGACGTTCCGCCGTCGGCGCCAGACGCTGCCCTCCATGGACATAGTCATTCAAGTGACGGGCGATGCATCCAACGACGCCTACCGGGCCTCGATGGACGCCTTGCTGTCGGAACTGCAGGCGTGCTGACCGTGAACTTCGAACATCTGCCGCGCCGCATGGCCCTCGCCGCCATCCGGCTGTATCAGCTCACATTGAGCCCTTACCTGGGCCGGCAGTGCCGGTTCTACCCGACGTGCTCGTGCTATGCCCGGGAAGCCATCGCGGTTCACGGGCTGGGACGCGGCGGCTGGCTGGCCCTGAGGCGCCTGGGGCGCTGCCACCCTTTTCATGCCGGGGGCGTTGACCTCGTCCCCGCCGCTCCTGCGGGGACGGGCGGCAACACGGCCGGCCGCCCGCCGGTGATCAAGGAGTCCTGAAGAAGATGCTTTCCACCGAAGTGCAGCGGGTGCTGCTGCTCATTGGCCTGGCTGTCACGGGCTATCTCATGATCCTCGCCTGGAACGAGGACTACGTGCAGCAGGAGACCTCCGTGGAGTTCGCGCCCGAGCCCGAGGTGGGGGACAGCGTGCCGCTCGAGGCGCCGGTGGCGCCGCCGGCCGGAGAGGCGGAGGATGCAGCCGGTGCCTCGGACGTGCCCGACGCGTCGCTGATCGGTGAAGCGACGCCGCGCGCCCCGGCGGAGCGGGACGTGGCGGTGGAGGGCAGCCGGCTGATCAGGGTCACGACCCCCACCCTCCACGTGTGGATCGACCGGGTCGGCGGCGACATCGTTCGCGTTCAGCTTCCCCAGTACCGGCTCGACATCGACGAGCCGGTGCCCTACCTGCTGCTCAATCGCGGTGACGGGCACATCTACATCGCCCAGAGCGGATTGATCGGACCGGACGGTATCGACGCGGGCGGCGCGCGCCCCGTCTACCGCGCCGACAGCAGCGAGTACGTGCTTCGCGGAGACGAGCCCCTGACGGTGAACCTGGTCACCGAGGCCGGCGAGCAGCGGGTGGTCAAGTCCTACGTGTTCGCTCCGGACGCCTACGTCGTGGACCTGCGCTACCGGGTGGAGAACCTCTCCGGCCGGGAGCAGAGCGCTGGCCTGTTCGCGCAGATCAAGCGCGACGACCGGGAACCGTTCGGGGAGAAGCCCTTCACCCTCGGCCCACAGCCGTTCCTCGGGGCGGCGTTGACCACCGACGAGAGCCGGTACGAGAAGCTGTCGTTCGAGGATCTCGAGGAACAGACGTTCAGGGCGGCCGTGCACGGAGGCTGGATCGCGTTTCTCCAGCACTACTTCCTGAGCGCCTGGATCGCCAACGACGACGAGGTCAATCGGTACTACGGTCAGAAGCGGGAGGACGGCACCTACATCGTCGGCTACACCTCGCCACTGCGCACCCTGGCTCCGGGCGCCGTGGGCGAATGGACGTCGCGATTCTACGCGGGCCCCAAGGATCAGGAGCGGCTGGCGGAGATCGCCTCCAATCTCAACCTCACCGTGGACTACGGGTTCCTGTGGTGGCTGGCCGTGCCGCTGTTCAAGATCCTCACCTGGATGCACGCCCTGGTGGGCAACTGGGGCGGGGCCATCATCCTGCTCACCGTGCTGGTGAAGCTGGCGCTGTACCCGCTGTCCGCCGCCAGCTACCGCTCCATGGCCAACATGCGGCGAATCGCGCCGCAGATGAAACGTTTGCAGGAGCGTTACGCGGACGACCGGCAGAAGCTGTCCCAGGAGATGATGGCCCTGTACAAGAAAGAGCAGGTCAACCCGCTGGGAGGCTGCCTGCCCATGCTCCTGCCCATGCCCATCTTCCTGGCGCTCTACTGGGTGCTGTTCGAGAGCGTCGAGCTGCGCCACGCCCCCTTCGTGCTCTGGATCGACGATCTGTCGTCCATGGACCCCTACTTCGTGCTGCCGTTGCTCATGGGCGCGAGCATGTACCTGCAGCAGCTCATGAGTCCGGCGGTGGGCGATCCCATGCAGCAGCGCATGATGCGGCTGATGCCCATCATGTTCACGGTGCTGTTCCTGTTCTTCCCGGCCGGACTGGTGCTCTACTGGCTGGTGAACAACGTCCTGTCCATCGCGCAACAGTGGTGGGTGATGCGTCAGAATGAAGGAAAGCACGCAGCCAAGGCCTGAGCGGGCCGCTGCCGGGGCAGCCCGTCCGGGGGCGGTGGATGCGGACACCATCGCCGCGGTGGCCACGGCCCCCGGCAT
>JAWLCV010000017.1:0-61834 GCA_041686955.1 Pseudomonadales bacterium | reverse complement strand
TACATCGCCAACGCCTCGGAGCTCTGGCCCATCCCGGACCTCGACGGCTACGCGGCCATCGAGCACACCAAGCCCGACTCCGCCGCCCGCGGCGATACCGCTGCGGGCAACGTGTTCCGGCGCAATCCCGCCACGCAAGCACGGCTGTGGGCGATCCCCGGCGACCGGCGCTTCGTGCACCGGGTGGGGGGCATCGAGAAGGACATGGAGACCGGCAACATCTCCTACGACCCGGCCAACCACCAGGCCATGACCGACATGCGCCGGGACAAGGTGGCCAAGGTGGCGGACTTCATTCCCGACCAGACCCTGGAACAGGGCGCGCCGGGCGGCCTGGTGGTGGTGGGCTGGGGTTCCACCTACGGCACCATCCACCAGGCGGTTCGAGACGGCCTCCGCGCCGGCCTGGAGGTGGCCCAGGTTCACCTGCGCCATCTGAACCCCCTGCCGAGAAACCTGTCCGATCTGCTCGGACGCTTCGACGCCATCCTGGTGCCGGAGCTCAACACCGGGCAGCTCGCCACGGTGCTGCGCGACAAGCTGTGTGTCCACGTGCACCAACTCAACAAGGTCACCGGGCAGCCCTTCACCGTGGCCGAGGTGCGACGCGCCATCGACGAGCACGCCCGCCCGCGCATGCGCGCCGCGTATGCGCGACCCGTCGGCACGGAGAAGTAGGATGAGCAGCGAGCTGTCCTTCAAGGATTACGCCACCGACCAGGAAGTGCGCTGGTGTCCGGGCTGCGGCGACTACTCGATTCTCAAGGCCGTGCACCGGGCCCTGGCGGACGCCCACGCGGACCCGGCGAAGACGGTGTTCGTCTCCGGCATCGGCTGCTCGTCGCGGCTGCCCTACTACGTCGCCACCTACGGCTTCCACACCATCCACGGCCGCGCCCCCGCCATCGCCACCGGGGTGAAGCTGGCCAACCCGGAGCTCGACGTGTGGGTGATCACCGGCGACGGCGATGGGCTCTCCATCGGCGGCAACCACCTGCTGCACGCCCTGCGGCGCAACGTGGATCTGAACATCCTCCTGTTCAACAACGAGATCTACGGCCTCACCAAGGGCCAGTACTCGCCCACCTCGCGGCTCGGCACCTCGAGCCCCTCGAGCCCGGGAGGCTCGTTCGACGCCCCGGTGAACCCCGGCTTGTTCGCCGTGGGCGCCGGCGCCACCTTCATCGCCCGGGCCATCGACGTAGACCAGAAGGGCCTGCCGGTGCTGCTGAACGCGGCCCGCGCCCACAAGGGCGCCGCCTTCGTCGAGATCCTGCAGAACTGCATCGTCTACAACAAGGACGTGTTCGAGAACGTGGTGGCGAAGAAGACCGCGGCGGAAACCCAGATCCACGTCGAGCACGGCAAGCCCTTGATCTACGGGCAGAATCGCGACAAGGGCCTGCGCCTGAACCCCGCCACCCTGACCTTGGAACCGGTCACCCTGGGCGAGAACGGCGTGACCGCAGCCGACCTCGTCGTCCACGACGAGACCAGCCCCGTGCTGGCCCAGCTTCTGTTGACCCTCGCCCCGCCCCTGCCCACCGCCTTCGGCGTCATCCACCGCCGCCAGGCCCCCACCTACGACGAAGCGTTCACCGCCCGCAAGCCCCGGCAGCGGCGGGTGCGGGTGAAGGAGTTGCTGCATCGGGGGAATGTGTTGGATAGGAGGTAACGCTGTCCGCTATCCGCTTTCCGCTGTCCGCTGGAAACGGATAGCGAGGCGATCGCGAGCGATCGGCGATCAGCGAGAGAGCCCCAGAACCTGACGAGGCCCTCCTGCGGATAGCGGATCGCGGATAGCTGATAGCGATCTTCCGCGACTCCCCTCACACTTTGTTACCTCCAGTAACAAAACCCCTCGACATCCCCTCATCGCTGGCTATAATGCCCAGACCAAATTGGTCAGACCAAAATAGTCCGACAGAAGCCATGAGCACGCCGACCAGCACCCGCAAGCACGAAGAGATCGCCGACAGCCTCACCCGCGACATCCTGGTGGGTCAGTACCGGTGTGGCGAGCGGCTGCCGTCGGAGCGGGACCTGGCGGCGCGGTTCGATGCCAACCGCGGCGCCGTCCGCGAGGCCATGAAGAAGCTCGAGCAGCTCGGCATCGCCAGCGTGCAGCCCGGCGGCGCCCGGGTAGCGCCGGTGCACGAGGCGAGCCTGGACGTCATCGGCCACCTGCTCGAGCTCGGCGACCTGCCGGACGCGGATCTGGTGGATCAGATCCTCCAGGTGATGCGCTGCCTGATGACCCTGGCCGCGGAATCCGCGGTGGAGCGGGCGAGCGACGAGGAGCTCCTCGCCATTCGCCGGCGGGTCCAGTCGCTGATCGAGGACCCTCAAGACCGCGCCGCCCACGTGGAGGCCCGGTTCGAGCTCATGCGCGCCATCATGGAGGCCAGCGGCAACCTGGTGTGCCGGCTCATCGCCCGCAGCCTGCTGGTGCAGTTCGCTCCCCGGATGGCGTCTCTGGACCAGTTCGTCCACCTCACCGTGGATGCCCACCGCGCGCTGGCCCAGCGCCTCGACGTGGCGCTGGCCGCCCGCGACGTGAACGCGGTTCGGGAAACCTTCGAAGCCCTCTCCAATCACAGCCGGGAGGCCGCCCGCCAGGCGTTCGCCGCGATCCGCGCGGACGCTGCGGCCGGGATTTCCGGCAAGGAAGTCTCCTCATGATGCGCAAGTTCGTCGTGCCCGGGCTCATCGTTCTCGCCTCGGTGTTCGGCGCCGTCACCCTGCTGGCCACCAGCCCCAAGCTGGAGCCCAGCGTGCCGGAGCCGGTTCCCGCCACCGTGCGGGTGCTCGAGGTGCAGCCGCAATCGGTGCAGCTCACCGTGCGGTCCCAGGGCACCGTGGTTCCCAATACCGAGTCGCAGCTCATCCCCGAGGTGTCCGGCCGGGTGAGCTGGATCTCGCCGTCGCTGGTGAACGGCGGCACGTTCGGTAAGGGTGAAGTGCTGCTGCGGCTGGAGGATCAGGACTACCGATCCGCCGTAGAGCGCGCCGAGGCTGCGCTGGCCCGGTCGGAGGCCGAGCACCAGCACGCCCGGTTCGAGTATCAGCGGCTGCAGAGCCTGGAGCAGCGCCAGCTCGTCAGCCGCTCCGCGCTCGAGAATGCGCTGCGGGCCGCACGGGTGGCCGAGGCCGCAGAGCGCGAAGCGGTGGCCTCCCTCGCCCAGGCGAGGCGCGATCTCGAGCGCACGGAGATCCGCGCGCCGTTCGTGGGACTGGTGCGGCAGGAGTCCGTCGACATCGGCCAGTTCGTCAGCCGCGGCAATGCCGTCGCCACCCTGTACGCCAGCGCCGACGCCGAGGTGAGGCTACCCATCGCCGACCGTCAGCTCGCTTACCTGAACCTGCCGGTGGGCATCCGCGGCGAGCTGTCGCCGGAGCTGCAGCCGGCGGTCACGCTCACCGCGGAGTTCGCCGGCCAGCAGCTCACCTGGCGCGGCCGGATCGTGCGCACCGAAGCCCAGATCGACACCATGAGCCGCATGGTGCACGTGGTGGCCCGGGTGGCCAACGACGAGCAGGCAGCGCCGCTCTCCGTGGGGCTGTTCGTCAACGCGGAGATCGAAGGCCTGGTGGCCGACGACGTCATGGTGCTGCCCCGCTCGGCGCTGCGCGAGGGGAACCGGGTGCTGGTGGTGGACGCCGAGGACCGGCTGCGCTACCGCGAGATCGAGCCGCTGCGTCTGTATCAGGACGAAGTGCTGGTGCGCTCGGGCCTCGAGCCCGGCGAGCGCATCTGTGTGTCGCCGCTGCAGACGGCGGTGGAAGGCATGCCGGTGAAGCCGCTGCTGGAAACCGCCCTCGCCGGATAGCGCGGGCACATCGTCATGCACAGCGCCATCACCTGGTTCACCCGCAACCCGGTCGCCGCCAACCTGCTCATGGCCGTGCTGCTGGTGGCCGGCGCCATGGCCGCGTTCACCCTGCAGCAGGAGGAGTTCCCCAACATCGACACCCAGGTGGTGAGCATCACGGTGCCTTACCTCGGTGCGGCACCGGAGGAGTCCGAGCAGGGCGCCTGCCTTCGCGTGGAGGAAGCCATCGAGGGCGTGGAGGGCATCGACAAGATCCACGCCACCGCCGCGGAAGGCGCCTGCAACGTGCAGGCGGAGCTGGATCTGGACGCCGACGCCACCGAGGCCCTGAACGAGATCAAGAGCCGGGTGGACGGCATCAGCAGCTTCCCGGCGGAGACCGAGAAGCCCATCGTCTCGAAGATGGTGATCACCCGCGGCGCGGTACAGATCGCCGTCTCCGGCGATACCGACGAGCGCACCCTGAAGGAGATCGGCAAGGACCTGCGCGACGACATCGCCGCGCTGGACGGCATCTCCCAGGTGAGCCTGGCCTACGTGCGCCCTTACGAGATCTCCATCGAGGTCTCCGAGTACGTCCTGCGCCGCTACGGCCTCACCCTGGACGAGGTGGCCCGCGCCGTGCGCAACGCGTCGCTGGACATGCCCGGCGGCACCATCCGCACCGAGGGCGGCGAGATCCTCATTCGCACCAAAGGCCAGGCCTACTGGGGCCAGGAGTTCGAAGACATCGTGGTGCTGACCCGCGCGGACGGCACCAAGGTGACGCTGCGCGAGATCGCCACCATTCGCGACGGCTTCGAGGAGGGCGATCTCAAGGCGCGCTTCAACGGCAAGCCGGCGGTGGTGGTCAAGGTCTTTCAGGTCGGCAAGGAGGACACCATCGACATCGCCCGGCAGGTGCGGGCCTACGTCAACGAGTACCGGGCCATGCTGCCGCCCGGCATCGATCTCACCATCTGGACCGACGAGTCGAAGCAGCTCAAGGAGCGGCTCGACACCCTCACCAACACCGCCCTCTCGGGGCTGGCGCTGGTGGTGGTCATCCTCGCCCTGTTCCTCCGCTTTCGCCTGGCCATGTGGGTGGCCGCGGGCATTCCCATCGCCCTGGCCGGCACCCTGGCGGTGTTCCCCTACGCCGGCATCACCATCAGCACCGTGACGGTGATGGCGTTCATTCTCGTGCTCGGCATCCTCGTGGACGACGCCATCGTGGTGGGCGAGCGCGTTTACGGCCACGAGCAGATGGGCAAGCCGCCGGTGCAGGCCGCCATCGACGGCACCTGGGAAGTCTCGGTGCCGGTGATCTTCGGCGTGCTCACCACCATGGCCGCGTTCCTGCCCCTCATCATCGTCCCCGGCCGCATGGCGGATTTCTTCAGCGTCATCGGCTACGCGGTCATCATCGCCCTGGCGTTCAGCATCATCGAGTCCCAGCTCATCCTTCCCGCCCACCTCGCCCATCGCAAGCGCGACGACGCGGGCCATGGATTCTCCCGCCGCTGGAACCGGCTGCAGGGCCGCCTCTCCGCGGGGCTCGAGACCCTGGCCAGCCGCCACTATCAGCCGCTGCTGCGGCGCGCCGTGGAATGGCGTTACGCCACCGCCGCCACCGGTCTCGGCGTGCTGATCCTCGCCCTGGCGCTCATCGCCAGCGGCCGGGTGGTCTTCGGCTTCTTCCCGGCGGTGGAAGGTGATCGCGTCTACGCCCAGCTCGAGATGCCCGAGGGCGTGTCGGTGGAGGTGACGTCCCGGGCCGCCGAGCGCCTCGAGCAGTCGGCGCGCCGGCTGCAGCAGGAGCTCGACCGCGACCGTTCCCCGGAGCAGGGTTCCGTGGTGATCAACGTGCTCTCCAGCATCGGCGCGGTGGTGGAGCGGGACGGTCCGAACCGGCGCAGCTCCGCCGGGCGCAGTCACTTCGCCGAGGTGGTGATGGAGCTGGTACCCCTGGAAGAACGCGATCATCTTTCCGCCAAGGCGGTGGCCAAGCGCTGGCGCGAGCTCGCCGGCAGCATTCCGGACGCGGTGAAGCTCACCTTCAACGCCGACGCGTTCTCCGCCGGCGAGCCGGTGAACTACGAGCTCTCCGGCAAGGACGTGGAACGCATGCGCGAGGCCGCGGCGGAGCTCCGCACGGAGCTCGCGCGCTACGACGGCGTGTTCGACATCGCCGATTCCTTCCGCGCCGGCAAGCAGGAGATCAAGCTCTCCCTGCTGCCCGAAGCCCGGACCCTGGGGCTCACCCTCAACGATCTGGCGCGCCAGGTCCGCAACGCCTTCTACGGAATCGAGGCCCAGCGCGTGCAGCGGGGCCAGGACGAGGTGCGGGTGATGGTGCGCTTCCCGGAACAGGAGCGCACCTCCATCGGCAATCTCGAGGACATGTACATCCGTACCCCGGACGGCTCCGAGGTGCCCTTCTACAGCGTCGCCAAGTTCGACATCGGCCGCGGGTTCTCCAGCATCCGGCGGGTGGACGGCCGCCGGGTGGTGAACGTCACCGCCGACGTGGACCGCAGCCGGGTGAGCCCCGAGGAGATCAACGCCAGCATCCACCGCGACGTGCTGCCGGCCATCAAGGCGAAATACCGCGGCATCGACATCGGCCTGGCCGGCGAGCAGGAAGAGCGCACCAAGGCCATGACCGGCCTCGCCTACGCCGCGCTGCTGGCCCTGGTGATCATCTACGCGCTGCTGGCCGTGCCCCTGCGCTCCTACGTGCAGCCGTTGGTCATCATGAGCGTGATCCCCTTCGGCGCCGTCGGGGCGATCGTCGGCCACTGGATCATGGGCCAGCTGCTGGTGTTCTTCTCCATGCTCGGCATCGTCGCCCTGTCGGGTGTGGTGGTGAACTCGAGCCTGGTGCTGGTGGACTACGTCAACCGCCGGCGCCGCGAGGGCGTGACGCTCATGGACGCCGTGCTGGAGGCCGGAGCCGTTCGCTTCCGTCCCATCCTGCTCACCTCCGTCACCACCTTCGTCGGCCTGGTGCCCCTCATGTCGACGGCGACCCCGGCCACCGCCTTCGTGATTCCCATGGCGGTGTCCCTCGCCTTCGGCGTGCTGTTCGCCACGGTCATCACCCTGTTCCTCGTGCCCGCCCTGTACAGCATCGCCGAGGATCTGTTCGGCTGGGATCCGGTCGCTCAGGGCATGAGCCAGCCGGAGGCGGCCTCCTAGACGAGGTCGGACCTCGCGCGTCCGACGAAGACTGGCACGGCACCGCGCTCGGGCGGGAACGAAGATTCACGTCCTCGCGCAGCCCCCTCCGAGGGTACTTTCGCTCCGCGGAGTTGCCGCCTGGCGGCGTCAATCCGCGTCGCTCAACTGCGCGACAGTGGCCGTGAATCTTCGTTCCCGCCCGATCGCTGCGCTTTTCCATCCCTCAGGCGCGCGATGCCCGACCTCGTCGAGGGGCTATTTCGGCTGCGGAACCAGCCGCAGGTAGGGCTTCAGCGCCTTCCAGCCGTCCGGGAACCGCGACTTGGCTTCCTCGTCGGACACCGACGGCGGAATGATCACGTCGTCGCCGGGCTTCCAGTTCACCGGGGTGGCCACCTGATGCCGCGCCGTGAGCTGGCAGGAATCCAGCAGCCGCAGCACCTCGTCGAAGTTGCGCCCGCTGGACATGGGATAGGTCAGCATGGCCTTGATCTTCTTGTCGGGGCCGATGATGAACACCGAGCGCACGGTGGCGTTGTCCGCCGCGGTACGCCCCTCGGCGGTGTCGCCGGCGCCCTCCGGCAGCATGTCGTAGAGCTTGGCCACCTTCAGCTCCGGATCGCCGATCATGGGATAGTTCACCGCGTGGCCCTGGGTTTCCTCGATGTCCTTGGCCCAAGCGGCGTGATTGTCCACCGGATCCACGGACAGGCCGATGATCTTGCAGTTGCGCTCGTCGAACTTCGGCTTCAATCCCGCCATGTAACCAAGCTCGGTGGTGCACACGGGGGTGAAGTCCTTGGGATGGGAAAACAGGATCGCCCAGCCGTCGCCGATCCACTCGTGGAACGATATCTCGCCCTCGGTGGTCTGCGCCGTGAAGTCCGGTGCTTCCGATTCGATACGAAGTGCCATCGTTGCCTCCTTATCCTCCTGGGGAACGTGACCGCATTTTTCTGAAGGCCGCGGAGCGCGTCCAGATCAACGGCCGGATCTGCTTGGAATTTCGAGATCTAAGCTTGCTGCGGTGAGACATAAGAGCTTGGGACCGCTCGTTCCGGCCCCGGCGCCTCCGCCGGGCCCCGGCGCCTGCGCCGGGCGGCTGCTTGCTCGAACGCGGACGATGCCCGACCATCGGGGATCAGATCGCACGGGAGGGTTCATGGCGAGAGACAGCGTTCCGCCGCTCGGTTTCGGCACCAAGCTCGCGTATGGGGTGGGCCAGGTGGCCGAAGGGCTGAAGAACACCGCCATGGCCACCTTCGTGCTGTTCTACTACAACCAGGTGCTGGGCCTGTCCGGTACCCTGACGGGGCTCGCACTCGGGATCGCGCTGCTGTTCGACGCGGTCACCGATCCCCTGGCGGGATCGCTGTCGGACAATCTGGCGTCCCGTCACGGCCGCCGGCACCCGTTCATGTATGCGTCCGCGCTGCCGTTGGCCATCGCCTTCTTCCTGCTGTTCTGCCCGCCCGTCTCGGCGCTCGGGCCCTGGGGGCTGTTCGCCTGGCTCCTGGTCACCGTGGTGCTGACCCGGGCCGCCATGACGCTCTATCACGTACCCCACATCGCGCTGGGGGCCGAGCTCAGCGACGACTACGCGGAGCGCACCACCATCGTCGGCTTCCGCACCTTCTTCGGTACCCTCGGCGGGCTGCTCGCCTACGTTCTCGGCTTCGGCTGGTTCTTCAGCGAGGCCCGGGGCGGTCAGATCGAGGTCGCTAACTACGCGCCGTTCGCCCTCACCCTGGCCGTGCTGATGGCGGCCACCATCTTCTGGTCCGGCTGGGGCACGCGTCACCGGATTCCGTATCTGCCGAGTGCCGCGCCGGGCGCGCGGCTCGGCGCCGGCGGCATGCTGCTGCGGGTCCTGCGGGAGCTGCGGGTGGCCCTCGGCAACCGGTCGTTCCGCTGGCTGTTCGGCGGCGTGCTGATCATCTTTCTCATGGTGGGGGTAGACAGCGCGCTGAACCTCTACATGTTCAAGTTCTTCTGGGAGCTGCCGGCGTCGCAGACGCTGTGGCTGTTCCTGGTGCTGCCGGTGGGCGCGATGATCGGCACCACCCTCACCGCCAGGCTGCACCGCCACGTCGACAAGCACACCTGCGTGGTCCTCGGCACCAGCTTCTTCGCGGCCTGCGAGCTGATTCCGGTGCTGTTGCGTCTGGCGGGGTGGTTTCCGGAGAACGGCACCACGGAGCTGTTCACGATTCTGCTCGTAGTACGGCTGCTCATGGGGATCGCCGCCGTGCAGTCCACGGTCAGCTTCAACTCCATGATGGCGGACATCGCCGACCAGCACGAGCTCGAAACCGAGCGGCGTCAGGAAGGCATCTTCTTCGGCGCCGTGTCCTTCTCCGCCAAGGGCACGGCCGGCCTCGGCAACCTGGTGGCCGGCGTCGGCCTCGACCTCATCGCCTGGCCCCGGGGCGCCGAGATCACCACCGCCGCGGACGTGCCCGCCGAGACCCTGGTGCACCTGGGCATCCTCTACGGCCCGGTGACCACCGTGTTCGCCGTGGCCGCGATCTGGTGCCTCAGCCACTACGAGCTCGACCGGGAACGTCACGCCGAGATCAAGGCGACCCTGGCCCTGCGGCGGGCGCAGGCGCGCTCGGCGGCGGCCGCCGCGGCCGCGGGCCCGTCCGCGGAGGGCGAAGCCGTGGGGGATTACGGCTGACGGCCGGGGCGGGCGGCCCGCTCGGCCTGCAGACCGGGAAGCTGCTCGTTAGACCAGATCTTGCGTATGAAGCGGGGATTCTTCGAGGACATGTCGATCTGATAGAGGCTGCCGCCGCCCCGGGCGGGGAGGCCGAGCAGCGTGCTGAGCTGACGGGCGAGCCAGCCTTCGATCTTCAGCACCACCATCTTGCGGCGCAGACGTCCCTGCTCGTCGCGGTTGAGGATGGTGGGCAGGGTGTTCAGGGTCAGAATCTCGTCCAGCGCGGTGTCCGCCATCTTCTGCCGTCCCTCCTCGCTGGCGTAGAAATGGGTGACGGCGAAAACCAGCCGGCCTGGCTGGATCTGTTTCAAAAACTGGCACGTTTTCACCACCGTGGAGCCGGTGCGGACCATGTCGTCCAGCAGCACCACGTCGTGGCCGCGGATCTCCTCGAAGGTGGCTTCGCTCTCGGGATGCAGCGTGATCTCGACTTCCCGCTCCCCGGACCGCTCCTTGTCGAGGAGGATGAACTTCGCCTTGGGCAGGCCCAGGCGGTTGTACATCTCCTTCACGAAATCCCGGGCGCCCTTGTCCGGCGCGCACAGCGCCAGCCCCTCGCCCTCGGGTCCGTAGTGGACGATGTCGGAGTTGCGCAGGTAATCCACGTAGATGTCGTAGGGGACGAGATTGTGAAAGCCGCCGTCGAACGTCTCCCGGAACATGGTCTGCACGGAATGGGAGTGATTGTGCACCGTGAGCACCCGATCGACGCCGGCGAGCTTGAGCATCTCGGCGTAGAGCTTGGCGGTGAACGGCTGGCCGTCGAACTTCTTCAGATCCCGCGCGTCCCGCTCGAACGCCGTCTGCCCCAGATCGGCGCGGGGCCCCCGGTCCTGGGCGCTGTAGTAGAGGTCCGGCTCCACCAGAACCACCTCGGCCGCGCCGTTCTCCTTCGCCGCCCGGGCGATGATCATGGTGCGCATGGCCAGGGTCTGCCGGCTCACCACCCGGCTCGAGGTGCTGACGATCACCACCGTCTTGCCCTCGAGCTGACGGCCGATACGGCTGAAGTCCCGCTCGTCGGAGATGAACCGCGGGCAGAACTCGGTGTTGGCGAAGGTCTTCATGCTGATGATGTCGGCGATGTCCACCGCTTGACCTACGGCGAAGGCGACATCGATGGCGAAGGGATCGTCGGAAGAGTTGCCGACGACGATGACGTCGGACGGATCGATGGGTTTTCTGGCCACCTCGAGAATTCCCACGTGGGACTGACTGCGCGAGCGCACAATGAACTCTGCAAGCCCCGGGGTCAATACCGGCCGCCCGTCCTAGCCCCGAAGGAGCTGCCACAATGTCTTCTGATCCGGGAATCCGGTGCTCTGGAGATCGCTCTCCGCCTGAAACCCCATGAGCGCCGAGCTCGTGGCTTCGTTCCACCGTCCGGTCACGGGCCCTTGCAGATGGCCCAGCTCGGCCAGCCGCTCCTGCACCCGCTCGATGACCGCGACATACAGATGCGCCTCGTACTCCCCTACCCGCACCTTCTCCATGGCCGACCGGCTGATCAAACGGCTGTCGTTCATCCTGCCCATGAGCGTGTTGATCACGGCGAACACGCCATCGCCCGGGTGCTCGGCGCAGTGCTGATCGAGCAGCACCATGAGGAGCTCGGTGGTCTCGAACGAGGTGGCGTCATAGGTGGCCGTGGCGTACTGGTTCACGCCGGTGATGTAGCCGTCCACCCAGCCCGCCACCATCAGGTACGTGGGGGAATCGCTCGCGCGCTCCACCGCGTACGCCTTACAGCTCAGCAGGCCGGCGCCACGTACCGAGAAATGGCCGGCCTCGTCCGCCGCCCGCAATGCGGGCGCGGCGGCGAGGCAGGCCAGAGTGGCTGCGGCTGCGGCCGACTGCCGGAGACTCATCGCCGATCCCCGGCAGCGCGGCGCCTGCGCAGGGCCACGAGACCCAGCAGCCCCCAGCCGAGGAGCACCAGGGTGCCCGGCTCCGGAACCCCCACGGCCGTGCCCGACAGGCCGAGCAGGAAGCTCTCACCGATCAGACGGTTGAAGCCGCCCAGGGCGTAGCTGCTGCTGAACAGAGGGGGCAGGTCGAACAGCTTGCTGCGTTCGACGACCGAAAACAGGGGCCCGATGCTGCCGAGATCCCAGCTTATGCCGGTTATGGCGGCGCTGAGGCTCGCCTGCAGCACGCTGAGATCGAACTCGCCATCGACGCCCAGGCTGGTCCGGTTGGTGAAGAGCCCGTCCAGGAAGAAGGTCGGCGTGACGCGGGTGAGGTCGCTCAGCAACGCGAAGCTCGGCAGGCTCGACCACGGACTGATGATGGAGGTCGCGATGGTGGAGTCGGCGAGCTGCACCGCCTTGTCGAAGGCCAGCTCTACCCACAACGTGGGCTCGAACTCGAAGTTCTGCACCACCTTCAACACCGGGCCGAAGTTCACGTCCACCAGATCGCCGCTCAGGCTGAAGATGCCGGCGTCCAGGGTCACGCCCAGGCCGGGCAGCCCCGCCGGAGCCAGCAGCAAGCCGTCCAGATCGGCCTTCATGCTGATGAAGTCGTCTTCCCCCGCCGCCACCAGGCGATCGCCCTGCCGGGTGCCCACCGTGTCGATATCCGGCAGCTCGACCGTGATGTCGCCCAGAGAACCGCCCGGCACGGGGCTCGGAATGTTGATGGGGTCACCGAAGTTGAACAGCTCCGGGCTTCCTCCGAGGATGCTGATGGCACCGTCGCCGCTCTCGTTGAAGGAAGCGAGCTCCCGCACCTGATCGGCGAAACCGATGCTGACGTTCGGCTCCACGCACCCCCCTACCAGGCAGGCGGTGCCGCTCAGGTTCGCACGCACGCCCAGCACGGCCTCCATCCGGGCCGACGCCTCGGCGAGGTTGGTGCTGAACTGCCCATCCTGCAGACTGCTGGTGGGGTTGAGGTTGATCAGATCGCCGAGCCCGTACGTCCCCTGCTCCGGGATCACCGCTTCCGCCGAGAACTCCACCTGAGCATCCACGGAGCCGCTGTCCAGCTTGACGTTGAAGTTGAGGCCCGCGCGGCCCTCCGTGCTGACGTTGCCCTGGATGCCCGTGGTCGTGTCGATGGTGGGACCGTCCACGTAATGGATGTGAACGCCGCCCGGATTGTGAAAGTGGCCCTCGGAGCACAGAAACCCGTGGCACTCCCACCCGGAGGGCAGATGCACGTGGGGCACCGGAATGCTGGTGGTGATCTCCCCGCCGGTGAACCCGGACCCGAAGGTCGCGTTCTCGCTCCAAACGGCGCCGAGGAAGACGGATTCGTCGAGAGTGACGGCGCTGCCTTCACCCCACATGCTCTGGCCGCTGGTCTGAAAGCTCAGCGGGCCCGTGTCGTAGATGATCGGTGCCGCGTGAGCCAACGTCGCCGTCAGCACGCCGAGTGCCAGCGCCGCGAGATGCCGCGCCCGGGCCCACCCGAATCTCCTGTCAGTTGCCATGATCCTCCTCCCGTTGGCTGTGCCCCCACATGCTGCGTCATGCCGGGCGGCCTCGACATAGCCCGAACGGGCTACTACCCGGGGAGCCGAATCATCACGGGGCATTTTCGGTGCACGCGGAGCCGAACTTCTGCAGAATGTCGCGCTTCGCCAGACCGTCCACGCTCCGCCATGACGTCTTCACATCGCCCTCGCCTCCGCTCGTGAGCACGGTCCTTCCCCGATCTCCAGCCGACTGGCACCGGCGCGTCTGGTCCCTGGCGTGGCCCGTGGTGCTGGCGAATCTCACCATCCCCCTGGTGGGAGCCGTGGACACCGCCGTCATGGGCCGACTGCCCGATGCGGCCTACATCGGCGCGGTGGCGGTGGGCGCCGCCGTGTTCAACGCGCTCTATTGGATCGTCGGCTTTCTGCGCATGGGCACTACCGGTCTCGCCGCCCAGGCCTTCGGCGCGCGGGATTTCGACGAGCTGTTGGCCGTGGTGCTGAGGGCCGCCGGCATGGCTCTGGCGGTCGGGGCCGGCCTGGTGGCGCTCCAGGTACCGCTGTTGTCCCTGGCTCTGTGGCTGTTTTCGGCCAGCGAGCAGGTGGAACGGCTGGCCGGTGACTACTTCCGGCTGCGGATCTGGGGCGCGCCGGCGCTGCTCACCCATCTGGTGGTGCTGGGAGCCCTGTTCGGCCTCCAGCGCATGCGCGCGGCCCTGCTCGTCAGCGTCCTGCTCAATGTCTGCAACGTCACGCTGAGCTGGACCTTCGTCATGGTTCTGGGATTCGGCGTGAAGGGTGTGGCCGCCGCCACGTTGATCAGCGAATGGCTCGCCGCCGGCACCGGAGCCATGCTGCTGGCGCGGGTGCTTCGCGGCAGCGGTGCCCGGCTGCCCGCCCGGGCCGAGCTGCTCCACGGGGAACGGCTCACCGCCCTGTTCGGCATGAGCGCCAACCTCATCGTGCGCTCGTTCTTCGTGCAGCTCCCGTTCTTCGTGTTCACCCTGCTCGCCGCCAGCTTCGGTGACCGCATCCTCGCGGCCAACGCCGTGCTCATGCAGCTTTTCTTCTTCATGGCCTACGGCCTCGACAGCCTGGCGCACACGGCGGAAACGCTGGCCGGCCACGCCTTCGGCGCCCGCGACCGTGCCCGCCTGCGCGCCGCCACCGGCTACACCCTGCTCTGGTCGGTGCTGATCGCCCTGGCCATCGCCGTGCTCTACGCCGCAGCGGGGCCGCTGCTGGTGAGCCTGCTCACCGAGCTTCCGGAGGTCCGTGACACCGCCCGTGACTACCTGCCCTGGTTGGTGGCGGCGCCGCTGGCCGCTGTGGGCGCGTTCCACCTGGACGGCGTGTTCATCGGCACCACCCGCACTGTCGAGCTGCGCAACAGCATGTTTCTCGCGCTCGTCTGCTACCTGCTGGCGCTGTGGCTGTTTCTCGAGCCCCTGGGCAACCACGGCCTGTGGCTGGCCATGATGGTCTTCATGGTGGCCCGCACGCTGCTCCTCGCGGCCCGCTACCCCGGCCTCGAGCGGCTGGCTGCGGTCTAGGCCCGATGGCTGCGGAAGGGGCGCACCGTCACCGGGCGATGTCGTCCCAGGAGAGCGACAGGAAAGATTTCCAGGTCTCGTTCATGCTCGGTTCCCAGCGGTCCAGCACCACCGAGCGCGAGGCCGCTTCGTCGAGCCCGCGGACGTGGCGCAGGTAATGGTAGAGAAACGCCGAGACGCGGGCGTTGACGACGCAATGAACCCAGACCTTCGAGCCCTCCAGCGCCTTCATCACCCCGATGAACGTGCGCAGATCGTCCACCGTCGGGCTCTCGAACACCACCGGGATGTGAACGTAACGCATGGCCAGGCCCGTGACGACGCTGCCTTCGTCGGCGATGGCATTGTCGGAGGTGGGCAGCGCGAGGTTGACGACGGTACCGAAGCCGGCACCGGCGATGGCTGCGAACTGCTCGCGGGTCGGCTGCCCCGACGTGCCGATGTCGTCGGTGAGCTGCACGAAGTTGGTGATCTGTCGAAGATCCATCGGTGCAATCCCCCTGCGCGTTGCCGAGGAGGATCAAGAATAATTGATCGGCTGCACCGGCAGGTTGAAAATCAGCCAAGGGTGACGTGAGAGCCATGCACATGCTGACCGACAATCTGCGCATCACCCGGACGCACCCGCTGATCTCGCCGGCGGTCCTGGAGGAAGAGCTGCCGCTGCCGGACACGCTGTCCGACGGCGTAGCTGCCGGGCGGGCGGCGATCAAGGAGATTCTCTGGGGAAACGACCCCCGTCTGCTGGTGATCGTCGGGCCCTGCTCCGTGCACGATCCCGCCGCTGCGCTCGACTACGCCGGCCGGCTGGCGGAGCTGGCGCGGCAGGTGGCGGATCGCATCTACTGCGTCATGCGGGTGTACTTCGAGAAGCCGCGCACGGTCATGGGCTGGAAAGGGCTCATCAACGACCCGGGCCTCGACCAGACCTATCAGATCAACCGCGGTCTGCGCCTGGCGCGGAAGCTCCTGCTCGACGTGGCGGAGCTGGGCCTACCGGCCGCCACGGAATTTCTCGACACCACCTTCGGCCAGTACTACACCGACCTGGTGAGCTGGGGAGCCATCGGCGCCCGCACGGTGGAAAGCCAGATCCACCGCGAGCTCGCATCGGGGCTCTCCATGCCGGTGGGCATCAAGAACCGCACCGACGGCGACGTGCAGGTCGCCGTGGATGCCATCCGCGCCGCCTCCCAGCGGCACCTGTTTCCGTCGCTGACCAAGGAAGGCGCCCCCGCCATCCTCGAGACCCGCGGCAATCCCGACTGCCATCTGGTGCTGCGTGGCGGCCGGACGCCGAACTACGACGAAGCGAGCGTCGCCTTTGCCCGGTCCCTGCTTTCGCAAGCCGGACTGCCGGACGTGCTGATGGTGGATTGCAGCCACGCCAACAGCGCCAGGGATCCAGAGCGCCAGGGCGAGGTGGCGCGCTCCGTCTGCCAGCAGCGCGCCGCGGGCAACCGGGCGCTGAAAGCGCTGATGATCGAGAGCCACCTGGTGGAAGGACGTCAGGACATCTCCGACGCTCTGCGCTACGGCCAGTCCATCACCGATCCGTGCCTCGGCTTCGACGCGACCCGGGAACTGCTGCTGGCGCTGGCCGAGTCGCGCTAGCTCGCCCGCAAAAGCTCCGGCCGCCGGGCCGGGTGCGCGACACCGGCGCCGTGAACGGAGCCGTACTCGTGGCGGCGCTGCTGACGCGCGCCGCGTACCCGGCGGGCGGCGGCGTCGGTCTCGGAGCCGTCCAGGGTGAAGTACCCGGTGACCATCTTGAGCTGCTGCGCCTGCTCCTCCATGGCTTTGGCGTTGGCCGCAGCCTCTTCCACCAGCGCCGCGTTCTGCTGGGTCATCTGGTCCATCTGCACCACCGCCTTGTTCACCTGCTCGATTCCCGAGGACTGCTCCTGGGAAGCCGCAGCGATCTCGGTGATGATCTCGGACACCTGCTTCACCCGCTCGACGATGGCGTTCAACGTCTCGCACGAGCGATCCACCACGTCGGAACCGCTTCGCGCTTTCTCCACCGAATCGGTGATCAGATCCTTGATCTCGTTGGCGGCGCTCGAGGAGCGCTGGGCCAGATTGCGCACCTCGCTCGCCACCACCGCGAAGCCGCGGCCGTGCTCGCCCGCCCGCGCCGACTCCACCGCGGCGTTCAGGGCCAGAAGGTTGGTCTGGAAGGCGATTTCGTCGATGACGCCGATGATGTCGGCGATGCGCTTGGACGACTCGTTGATGGCGGACATGGCGCCCACCGTCTCCCGCAGCACCTCGCCGCCGCGTACCGCCTCGTCTCGGGCCACACAGGCCAGCTCGTTGGCTTCGCGGGCGTTGTCCGCATTGCGCTTTACCGTTCCCGTCAGCTCCTCCATGGAGGATGCGGTTTCCTCCAGGGAGGCCGACTGCTCCTCGGTGCGCTGGGACAGATCGTCGTTGCCGGCGGAAATCTCGCTCGCCGCCAGGTTCACCGTATCGGTGGCTGCGTTCACCTTGGTGATGGTCTCCCTCAGGTTGCCCACCATGTTGCGCAGCGAACCCATGAGCTGACCGATCTCGTCCCGTGAGTCGTTGTCCACCCGCTGATTGAAGTTCCCCGAAGAGACCCCCTGCATCACCTGAACCGCAACGGTCATGCGCCGGCCGAAATCCCGCATGACGCTCCAGCCGTAGCTGCCCGCCGCGGCGAGACCGACGCTCAGGAGCCCCAGCAGCATCCAGGTATCCACCAGCGCCGCGGTCGCCGCCACGGTGCTGCCCAGCCCCATGACGGCGAAGAACAGCATCGCGAGCCCCATCTTCATCTTGATGGTCAGATCTCGCAGCCGGGCAACCGCGCCCAACGGCCCCCGCGCCACGGACTTGCCCCGCGACAGCCGCAGGTGCGTGGCCCGTCCTTCGCGGATGTCGCGGTAGAGCGCGTCCAGCCGGTTGACCACGTCCCGGGGCGCTTTCACCCGGTACGAGGTGAAGCCGATCATCTTGCCGTGCTCGAAGTTCGGCGTGACGCTGGCGTCCACCCAGTAGTAGTCGCCGTTCTTGCAGCGATTCTTCACGTAGCCGCGCCAGTTCTCGCCGGCGCGGATAGTGTCCCAGAGGTCCTGGAACGCCTCCGGCGGCATGTCCGGGTGACGGAAGATGTTGTGAGGCTGACCGATCAGCTCCTCCTCGCTGAATCCGGTGATGCGGATCAGCGTGTCGTTCACGTAGGTGATGTGCCCCGTCATATTCGTCTTCGACAGGATCACGTCGTTGTCGTCGAGGACGTACTCGACGTTGGTAACCGGTTCATTGATCCGCATTGAGTTGCCCTCTGTCATTCAAAGTGTCCGGCCACGGAGCCGACGCTCCAGGCCCGTTCAATCGCGCCGCGGCCACTACTTCCATCGTCGCGGGCCCTAGCTTGCCTTCACCCGGGTGACGTCCATGGCGTCCGCCAGGTGAAGGACCTTCTCGCCGATTTTCGCGAGCGGCAGCACGTGGTCCGCCGCCCCCAGCGATACCGCCTGCCCCGGCATCCCCCAGACCACGCTCGTCGCTTCGTCCTGCGCCACCGTCGGACTGCCGCTCTCGTGCATTTCCTGCAACCCGAGCGCGCCGTCGGTGCCCATTCCGGTGAGAAGAACACCAATGGCGTTGTGCCCGGCCTGCTGAGCGACGGAGCGGAAGAGCACATCCACCGATGGCTTGTGCCGATTCACCGGCGGCCCGCCGTCGAGCTTGCACAGGTACCTGGCACCGCTCCGCACCAGCAACAGGTGCCTGTCTCCCGGAGCGATGTAGACGTGGCCGGGCAGCACCTGCTGGCCATCCTCGGCCTCGCACACCGTCATGGCGGTCATCCCGTTCATCCGGGCGGCGAACGGCGTGCTGAACGCCTTGGGAATGTGCTGGGTGATCACCATGCCGGGGGCATCCGGGGGCATGCGCTGCAACAGCGCCCGAATCGCCTCCGTGCCGCCGGTGGAGGCGCCGATGGCGACGATCCTCTCGGTGGTGCGGAATTGCGCGCGCGGGGATTGCTTCGAAAGCACTGCGTCCGCGCTGTACCGGGCATCCACCCGACAGACTCGAGGGGCCGACTCCACCTGGTACGGTCGGACCCGTGCACCCGCGGCCATCTTGATCTTGGCGATCAGCTCGTCGGCGTAGTCGCCGAGGGTGGCGGCCACGTCGACCTTGGGTTTCGGCAGGAAATCCACCGCGCCCACCGCCAGAGCGTCCAGGGTGACGTCGGCGCCGTGGTCGGTGAGCGACGACACCATGATCACCGGCATGGGGCGCAGCCGCATGAGGTTCCGAAGGAACGTGACTCCGTCCATTTTCGGCATCTCCACGTCCAGGGTCAGCACGTCCGGGTTGAGCTGCTTGATCTTCTCGCGTGCCATGTAGGCGTCCCCGGCCGCACCCACCACCTCGATGGCGCGGTCCCGGTTCAGCAGATCCGAGAGGATCCGCCTGACCAGCGCCGAATCATCGACGATCAGCACCCGAATCCGGCGCGGCAAAGAGCTACCCGTCATCATTCCCGATCCTCCCCGGCGTATCGAACAGCTCCACGTCCTGCCCACCCGAACGCGCCACCAGCCGATCCAGGTACTGGCGCTCGCGGCTGGCGATCTCCTGGTTGTCCAGGGTCCGCAGCCGCTTGACCCGCACACGCCCGGTGGCCGGAAAGAACACGACTCGTCTCGCACCTTCGCCACCCAGATCCTCGGCAACGACCCGGAATCCTTCGAGGCCGATGAAGTGCCGCACGAAGTCGATGTTCCGGGCACCCACGTCGGTCATGGATGCCAGCATCCGGCCGCCTCCGAACAGCTTGATCTCGATGCGCTCGCGCCGGGCGCCGAGCTTCAGCAGCTCGTTGATCAGTACTTCCATGGCGAACGCCCCGTACCGGGTGGAGAGCCCCACGTCCGGAGCCATCCACGAGCTCCGGCCGCTGCTGGTGTCCTCGGGCAGCATGAAGTGGTTCATGCCGCCGACACGGAGGACCGGGTCACGCAGACAGGCGGAGACGCAGGATCCGAGCACGGTGCTGATGCCTTCCGCTTCCCGGGTGACGTAGTACTCGCCCGGCAGAATCTTCGCCATCCAGCACGTGCTGCTGCGGTCCCAGAAGCGCCGGATGTGCTCGAAGCCGCGTTGGATCGGCGGCATCGGCTCGGGAACGTCGCTGACCTCCAATTCGCTCATGGCTCAGACCCGCCGGTACATGGTCTTTCCCAACAAGGCGTAATCCGCGGAAACCCGGAACAGGCTCTCGGAGTGACCGAGGAACAGCAGGGCCTCGGGCTGCTGCAGCCGGGCGAAACGCGCGAACAGGTCACGCTGGGTGTCCTTGTCGAAGTAGATCACCACGTTGCGGCAGAAGATGGCGTCGAGCGGCCCGCGCATCGGAAACGGATCCATCAGGTTGAGCTGCTTGAACACGATCATCCTGGCGAGCTCGGGCCGGACGGTGAACGTGCCGGAGTCGTTGCTGAAGGAGGTGCGCAGTCGCTGCTCGGAGAGCCCTCGCACCCGGTCCTGGGCGTAGACGCCCCGCTTCGCGTGGGCCAGCACGTTGGAATCCAGGTCGGTGGCGAGAATCTTCACGTCCCACCGCTCAGCCTCGGGCAGCGCCTCGCGCACCGTCATAGCGATGGAGTAGGCTTCCTCGCCGGTGGAGCAGCCGGCGGACCAGATTCGCAAGCGACGTGAGCTGCTTATCGGCAGCCGCCGCAGGTGATCGGCGAGAAACTCGAAGTGATGGGATTCCCGGAAGAAGGCGGTCAGGTTGGTGGTGATGGCGTTGCAGAACTGCACCATCTCCTGCTCGCCATCGCGCTCCAGCAACGCCCGGTACTCTCGGAAGCTGCCGAGGCCCAGCGCGCGCAGCCGCCGCGACAGCCGTCCGTAGACGAGCTCACGCTTGGCGTCCGAGAGGTTGATCCCGGTTACCCTGCGCACCAGGGTCCGCAACGCGGCGAAGTCCTGATCGCTGAACGTGAATTCCCGCTCGCGGCTGCTTGCGCACGCGCCCGGAGACGTACCCTTTCCTGCGGGATGTGCGGCCACGCTAGCCCCTCGTGCCCTTCCACTCGAGCTGGGCGACGTACTTCCGGGTGTCGGAGGCGAACCCTCGCTCCCGGTAGTCCACCACCTTCAGGGTCGCAACCACAGGCCAGCGCCTGGAGACGGCAAAGCTCACGCCGGCATCGATCTCTCTGCCATAGGCGTCGCTGCCGCGGTCCGAGCGGAAGTCGTGCCAGGTGAGACTCCAGGCAAAACGGCCATGCTTGCCGTCCAACCCGGAATACCAGTTCACGAGCCCGTCCGCAGGGGTACTGAGAAACCTGTCCGCCCAGCCGTTGAAGGCGTACAGCGTTGCCAGCGGCGTGCTGTACGCCGCCGTGCCGTCGCCGGACAGCTGCTCCCGGCCCACCTTCCACGTGAGATCACCCCAGACCGCCCGCGGCTCCACCAGCGTGTACCACAGGGAGAAATCCTCAGGGTGGTCCGAACGGTCCTGCTGCCGGGCGGCCTCCAGGGACCAGCCGAGCTGCCAGCCGGCGAACGGCCGGCGCCCGGTCCAACGCATTCCGTAGGTGGCCGTGGAATCGGCCGGCCGGTCCCGGTCTTCGAGCGCGTAGACATAGCCGGCGAGCCGGTGTCCCGCCGCCGGAACGAAGGCTACGTTCAGCAGGTGGCTGTCGTGGTCGCGCTCCCTCAGCAGTGGCGCGACGGCGCGGTCGCTGTGGATCCGATGAACCTGGTCGAGGTAGGTGTAAGCCAGCGTGAGGCCGGCCACCGGCCGCCAGTTCATCCATACGGCATCGAAGGTCTGCTCGTTCTGACGCCAGCCGACGCTGCCGATATATCGTTGGTTCTCGAAGGTGATTCGCTGGCGCCCCGCGCGACCCTCGAACGTTTCGCTGCGCCACCCGAACCAGGCCTGATTGAGCTCGGTGAACTCGGGATCGGCGATCACGGGGTACTCCACGGCACCGTTGCCCGTACTGTTGTAACGGTTGCCGAACGCCTCCAGGTGCTCGCCCTCGGTGTAGGCCTGCAAACCCCCGCCGGGCCGCCACGAATACCCCAACCGCGCCCGCACGGTATGTGCGCGCGCACGGCTGGCATAGCCGTCGTCGTCCACCACCTCGGTGCGGGCACGCACGTTCCAGTGCAGCTCATGCGGCGCCGCGAGCTCCTGTTGGGACTCGGCGGCCACGCTCATGGCACCCAGCACCCATAGGGTTCCGACTCCCGCCCAGGCTCTCGGCATCTCAGAACTCCTGCCATTCGGCGTCGTCGGTTCCGGTCATTGCCGGCTTGGCTTCGACGGCGGGCGTCGAGGCCCGGCCGGAATCCGACTTGCTCGACCATGGCCGCCCGGCACCGCGACGGTCCGGCCCCTGATAGCCGGGCGCCGCGGCACCCGCGGCACGGCTGCCGGCCGACCCCGCTGCAGTGCCGCTGCCGGCCGCCCGGGCGATTCGGCTGGCGGTCCCCTGTCTCACATCGAAGCGCTCCATCAGCTTCTTCAGCTCCACGGCCTGCTCGGACATGGCCTCGCTGGCAGCGGACGCTTCCTCGACCAAAGCCGCGTTCTGCTGGGTCATGTCGTCGAGCTGCATCACAGCCTTGTTCACCTGCTCGATGCCGGCCGATTGCTCTTCGCTGGCCGCCGCAATCTCGGCGACGATGTCCGTCACCTTTTTGACCGCCCCGACGATCTCCTCCAGGGTCTGGCCCGACTGTGTCACCAGAGCGCTGCCATCCTCGACCTTCTCGACGCTGTCCTGAATCAGCTCCTTGATCTCTTTGGCCGCGGTGGCGCTGCGACCGGCCAGGTTCCGCACCTCGGTGGCCACGACGGCGAAGCCGCGCCCCTGTTCGCCGGCGCGCGCGGCCTCCACGGCTGCGTTCAGCGCCAGCAGGTTGGTCTGGAAGGCGATCTCGTCGATGACGCCGATGATGTCGGCGATCCGCTTCGACGCGTTGTTGATCTCGTCCATCGCCTGCACGGCGCTGGATACCACCGAGCCCCCCTTCTCTGCCTGCTGGCGGGCCGCCAGAGCAAGCTGATTGGCCTGCCCGGCGCTGTCCGCGTTCTGCTTGACGGTGGATGTGAACTCCTCCATGGAGGACGCCGTCTCCTCCAGGCTCGACGCCTGCTCCTCGGTACGCTGCGACAGGTTGGCGTTACCCGCCGCGATTTGTGCGGAACCCGCAGCCACCGAGGCACTGGCCCCCATCACCGTCACCACGAGCTCGACCAGGCTTTCGCTCATGGCTTTCATGGCTGCGAGCATGCGCCCGATCTCGTCGTTCGAGGTGACCTCGATCTCGTTGGTCAGGTCACCCTTGGCGATGGCGTTGGCGATACGAATCGCCTCGTTGAGCTGACGGATGATGGCGGAGATCAGCATGAAGCCGATGACCCCGGCGATGGCGACGCCGAGGGCGATGGCCGTCCAGATGAGCACGTTCTGCAGCTCGTAGAGATCTACGGCCTCCTCGTACTGCTGCTGGGCAACGTCCATCTGCAACTGCATCAGCTTCGCAGCACCCTCCCTCACCGGCTGATAGGCGGGCACCGTCACCTGCTCGATGACACGGGCGGCTTCGTCGAAGCGGCCGGCGCGCATGGACTCCATGGCGACGATCAGACCCTCCTTCACGAAATGAGCGCGAATCGACGCCCACTCCTCCGCCAGCTTCTTCTCTTCCGGCGTGAGGTAGGTGCCCATGTAGGCTTCCCAGGTGCGAGTGATGGCGTCGATGTTCCGGCTCATCGCCGCCCAGTTCTCCTGCGCCAGCTCGCGGGTACCGGCGAGCTGGGTGTCGCGGATCAACAGCATGTTGGCCATCACCCGCTCCAGGATGTAGCTGATCTGGCCGGCGGCGACCGTGCGGTCCTGGTAGACGCTTCTCAGCCCTTCGTTGCTCGCGCTCATGCCGCTCAGGCCGAGCGTGCCGATTCCGATCATGAGAACGGACATGAATGACAGCATGAAGATCAGGCGCGACCTGATGGTCAGGTTCTTGAGCATGTCGTTCTTCTCTCTCCTGTGAATTCGCAGCCCGCTTCTGTACTCACGGATTCGCCTCGCCGTCGCCCACCAGCTCCTGCATCACCAGGCGGTTGACGTCGAGCAGCATCACCATCTGGTCTTGGATCGTCGCCAGGCCCTGCAGAAACTCCACGTCCTGGCGCCCGGCAAGATTCGGCACCGGCTGGAGGTCTTGCGGCCGGACGTCCACCACATCGGAAACACCGTCTACCACCAGTCCGAACTCCCTGCGCCCCGATTCCGTCTCCATCGACAGCACGACGATCACGGTGAGCGACGTGAAGTCGGCGGGTTCGAGGCCGAAGCGTCTCCGCAGGTCGATGATCGGAACGAAGGCTCCTCTGAGATTCAGCACGCCCAGAACATGCCTCGGAGCTTTGGGCATCCGCGTCACCGGTGACCAGCCGCGGATCTCCTGGACCCGGAGGATGTCCACCCCGAACTTCTCCTCGCCGAGGCGAAAGGTCAGCATTTGGCGCGTGTCTACCCCCGCTACATCGGTCGTGCTCGCGGGTGCCTCTGCCGCCATGCCGCATCTCCATCGTCACATGGGTGTTCGATAGTTATAGCCGCGCGCCCGGGCCGCGCCCGCGCGCACGGCCCGAGGATGTAGGAATATCGGAAGGGTGCCGTGTGGGAAGATCGGACGACCCGCCCACAACGGGCATTTCGCGATCAGATCGCGGTCAGATGTCGATGCTGCCGATACGCTCGGCGATCTTCGCCGCCCAGATTCTGGGGCCTTCGCGGTGCACGGATTCGCCGCCGGAATCCACGGCCACGGTCACCGGCATGTCCTTCACCTCGAACTCGTAGATGGCCTCCATGCCGAGCTCCGGGAAGGCCAGCAGGGTGGATCCGGTGATGGCCTTGGCCACCAGGTAGGCCGCCCCGCCCACGGCGACCATGTACACCGCCTGGTTGTCGCGAATGGCCTCGATGGCCGCGGGCCCCCGCTCCGCCTTCCCCACCATGCCGATGAGGCCGGTCTTCTCGAGCATGGCGCGGGTGAACTTGTCCATGCGGGTGGCGGTGGTAGGGCCGGCCGGGCCGACCACTTCGTCGCCCACCGGATCCACCGGGCCGACGTAGTAGATCACCCGATTGGTGAAGTCGACGGGCAGCGGCTCGCCGCGTTCCATGAGGTCCACGAGCTTCTTGTGGGCAGCGTCCCGGCCGGTGAGGAGCTTGCCGGAAAGCAACAAGGTGTCGCCGGCCTTCCAGGTACGCACCTCCTCCGGCGTGAGGGTGTCGAGATTCACCCGACGCACGTCGTCGCCCAGCTCGAACTCGATGTCCGGCCATTCCGACAGGTCCGGCGCCTCGAACGTGGCGGGGCCGGAACCGTCCAGGACGAAGTGCACGTGCCGGGTGGCGGAGCAATTGGGAATCACCGCCACCGGCTTGTTGGCCGCGTGGGTGGGGTACTCCTTCACCTTCACGTCCATGACGGTGGTCAGTCCGCCGAGCCCCTGGGCGCCGATTCCCAAAGCGTTGACCTTCTCGAACAGCTCGAGGCGCAGCTCCTCGGCGTGAGTGCTGGGACCCCGGGCCTTCAGCTCGTGGATGTCGATGGGCTCCATCATGGATTCCTTGGCCAGCAGCATGGCCTTCTCCGGTGTGCCGCCGATGCCCACCCCCAGGAGCCCCGGCGGGCACCAGCCGGCGCCCATCTGCGGCACCACCGAGAGCACCCAGTCCACCACCGAGTCCGAGGGATTCAACATGGCGAACTTGGCCTTGGCCTCGCTGCCGCCGCCCTTGGCCGCCAGCTCGATATTCACCGTGTTCCCGGGCACCACCTTGTAGTGGATCACCGCCGGAGTGTTGTCCCGGGTGTTGGTCCGGGCGCCGTCGGGGTCGGCGAGGACCGACGCGCGCAGCACGTTCTCCGGGTTCTGATAGGCCCGCCGAACCCCCTCGTTGATCATGTCGTCCAGGCTCATGTCCGCCTCCCAGCGGACGTCCATGCCCACCTCGACGAAGGCGATGACGATGCCCGTGTCCTGACAGATGGGCCGCTTGCCGAGCGCGCACATGCGCGAGTTCACCAGCACCTGGGTGAGCGCTGCCTTGGCCGCCGGCGACCCCTCCTTCTCCCACGCCTCGCGCATGGCGCGGATGAAGTCCACCGGGTGATAGTACGAAATGAACTGCAGCGCATCGGCCACGCTCTCGATGACGTCGTCCTGGCGGATGATGGTGCTCATGAACCCTCGGCTGACTGCAAAACCACGATTCTACCATCGCCCGCCCGAGGGGCTGACCGCGAGAGGCAGAGTCGGGGAACAGCGTGAGCGGACGGGCCGGAACGCGAATCGTGCGCCAATGTCGCGCAGCGGAGCGCCGCAGATTGACGCCTGCCGCCGCCCACCGGCGGCGGGAGGCGGCAACTCTGCAGAGCGACGGCACCCCCGGAGGGGGCTGCGCGAGGCGCGCGATTCGCGTTCCGGCCCGGTCGCGTGCCGATGTTTCACCGCCCCCTGCTCTCGTCGGTCAGCCCCTCGGGCGGGCGATGGAGGACGCCTTGTTTCGCCTCAGGCGCCATGTGAACATTGCGCCATGACCCACCGTTCCGTGCAGCGCTCGCTCCAGTCCGCCGAAAGATTGTGCGAGGAGAAGGGCCTCACCTTCACCGAGCTGCGCCGCCAGGTCTACGCGCTCATCGCCGCCGAGCACACACCGCTCGGTGCCTACGAGCTGCTCGACCGGCTGAAGCAGGAGCGCGGCAACGCAGCGCCCGTGACCGTGTACCGGGCCCTCGACTTCCTGCTCGACGCCGGGCTGATCCACCGCATCGACGCCCTGCACGCCTACACCGCCTGCGAAGCCGACAGTCCCGATCACGGCGGCATGCTGCTGGTCTGCAACCGCTGCAAGACCATCACCGAGTTCGAGAACCACAAGCTCGAGCGGGAAATCGCCCGCACGGCCCTCGACCACGAGTTCCACACGGCCCACGACCTCATCGAGATTCGCGGTCTGTGCGGCCAGTGCGTGACCCGGGCCGGCGCGGACGCCGACGACAACAGCAACAAATAGGAGATCTCGCCCATGAGCCGAGCCGCGGCCGCTCTCGCCGTTCTTTGCCTGGCTGCCTGTGCCCAGACCGAGCCGCGGCCCCAGGCCGACGTGACGGCCGAGGCCCAGCGCCTGGCCCACCGCTTCCTCACCGTGGACACTCACATCGACGTGCCGTATCGACTCGCCGAGGAGCCGGCCGACGTCAGCCAGGCCACCGCCACCGGCGACTTCGACTACCCCCGCGCGGTGGCCGGCGGGCTGGATGCGCTGTTCATGTCCATCTACATCCCCGCCGCCGTGGACGAGTCGGGCGGAGCCCGCGCCCTCGCCGATGAGCTGATCGACGGCGTTGAATCCCTGACCCGTGAGCACCCGGACAAATTCGCCCTGGCCGCCTGCACCACCGACGTGCTGGACGCCAAGGCACGGGGCCTGGTGGCGATGCCCATGGGGATGGAGAACGGCGGCCCGCTGGAAGGCAGTCTGGACAACCTGGACCACTTCCGGGAGCGGGGAATCCGTTACATCACCCTGGCGCATTCCAAGTCCAACCACATCTCCGACTCCTCGTACGACGACAACGAGCGCTGGGGCGGTCTCTCGCCGTTCGGCAAGCGGCTCGTCGGGGCCATGAACGAGCGCGGCGTGCTGGTGGACGTGTCGCACTTGAGCGACGCCGCCTTCTGGCAGGTGATCGAGCTGTCGGAAACCCCCGTCATCGCCAGCCACTCGTCGTTGCGTCACTTCACCCCCGGTTTCGAGCGCAACATGAGCGACGACATGGTCCGAGCCCTCGGCGAGAACGGCGGCGTCATCCAGATCAACTTCGGATCCAGCTTTCTCACCGCCGAGGCCCGCGCCTACAGCGACGCCGAGCTGGACCGGGAGGAGCACCCCTACCCCTACGCGACTCTCGAGGACGTGCTCGATCACGTGGATCGGGCGGTGGAGCTGGCCGGCATCGACCACGTGGGTCTGGGCTCGGACTACGACGGCGTCGGCGACTCGCTGCCCGTGGGCCTGAAGGACGTGAGCAGCTACCCGAACCTGGTGGCGGGCCTGCTGCGCCGCGGCTACGACGCTGCGGACATCGAGAAGATTCTCGGCGGCAACATCATGCGGGTGTGGCACGCGGCGGAGCTTTTCGCTGCCGGCGCCGGCTACCCGCCGCTGTGCAGCCGCTGAGCCGTTGGCGAGCCGTTGGCGAGCCGTTGGCGAGCCGCTGACTCGCCGACTCAGGAGAGCTGCGCCACCAGCCGGCGCAGGAACGCGGTCCCCAGCTCGAACTGCTCCAGGGTCATGTACTCGTCGGGCTGGTGGGCCTGGTCGATGCTGCCGGGACCACAGACCACCACCGACAGCCCCGCCTGCTGGAACTGCCCCGCCTCGGCACCGTAGGCCACGCATTCGGTGGCGTTCTGACCGGTGAGCTGCTTGGCGAGCACCACGGCGGGATCGTCCTCGGCGGCGGTGAAGCCGGGCACGTTGGCGCGCACCTCGAAGTGGATGCCCGTCCCGGCCTGCACCCGGTGCATCTCCGGCTCGAGCTCCTCCCGGGCGAACCGCTCCAGGGCCTGGAAGTAATCCAGCGGATCTTCCTCCGGCAGGGTACGGATGTCGGTGACGAAGCGGCAATCGCGAGCGGTGATGTTCTGCGCCGTGCCGCCGTGGATCACCCCGCAGTGCAGGGTGGAATACGCCGGGTCGAAGGGGCAGCCCGGCTCGGCCCGGGCCCGGTTTCGCGCCTGCTGCTCGGCGAGCCAGTTCACCAGCCGACCGGCGACCATCACCGCCGGAACCCCCAGCTCCTGCTTGCTGGAGTGGGCCTCGTGGCCCACCACGTGGGTCTCGAAGATGAACATGCTCTTGTGCGCCGTCACCACCCGCATGCCGGTGGGCTCGCCCACGATCACCGCCCGCGGCCGGGGCAGATGTGTGGTCAGGGCTTCGATGAGCCGGGGCGCGCCGAGGCAACCCACCTCCTCGTCGTAGGAGAACGCCAGGTGAATGGGGTAGCGCAGCGCCTGCATCTCCGGCACCAGGGCCAGCGCGATGGCGATGAACCCCTTCATGTCACAGGTGCCGCGGCCGTAGAGCCGCCCTTCCCGCTCCACCACCCGGAACGGGTCGCTGCTCCAGGCCTGATCGTCCACGGGCACCACGTCGGTGTGTCCGGAAAGCACCACCCCGCCCGGCACCATGGGGCCCACCGTGGCGTACAGGTTGGCCTTCGCGCCGCAGTCGCTTTCCACCAGGCGCGCCTCCACGCCATGCCCGCGCAGGTACTCCGAGACGAACCGGATCAGATCCAGATTCGAGTCTCGCGAGACTGTGGGGAATGACACCAGGGCATCGAGCATGCCCCGGGGGGTGTAGCACCGGGCGGACATGAGCCAAGCATAGGGTTCCCCGGACGAAAACGCGATAGGCCCGGGAATTGCTCCTTCAGTTGATTCGGGTCAAGTGAGCCCGTGCCGGCCCCCGGCGCTTCGGGATACCCCTATTACCGGCTCCGGGGGCGAATTTTATAAAGCAGCCGAACCAACGCGCTCGGCGCAAGATCAGGAGAGAACGATGACGAGAACGAGAAGATCCACGTCCCCGCGCAACGCTGCAGCCTGCTGCCTCGGCGCGGCGCTGCTGGCACCGGTGCCGACCCTGGCTCACGAGGCCGGCGACTGGATCGTCCGCGGCGGCTTCCATCTGGTGGATCCCAAGTCCGACAACGGCGACATCGTCGAGGTGGACGACGACACCATGTTCACCTTCCAAATCGCCCGCATGCTCACCCGCAACTGGGAAGTTCAGCTTCTGGCGGCTCTGCCCTTCGAGCACGACATCGCTCTGGTGGACGGTCCCACGGTGGCGTCCACCAAGCACCTGCCGCCCACGGTGAGCGTGGCCTACCACTTCCTTCCCGACTCGCCGATCCAGCCGTACCTGGGGGCGGGCCTCAACGTCACCGTGTTCTTCGACGAGGACACCAAAGGGCCGCTGGCGGGCGCCGACCTGGACCTCGACACGTCCGTGGGCGCGGCGGCCGTGCTGGGGGTGGACATCGACCTGGGCAGCAACTGGTTCCTCAACGCCGACGTGCGCTACCTGGACATCGACACCGACGCCGAGCTCGACGGCCAGAAGCTGGAAACGGTGGAGATCGACCCCTGGGCCTTCGGTCTGAACGTGGGCTACCGCTTCTAGCGCGGACGGCCCGTCGGGGCGGCCCGCCGATCTAGCGGGCCGCCTTCGGCGGCCACGGATAGTCCTCCGGCACGTTGAGCTCGCGGCGCACGAACGCGTTCCAGGCCTGGGTCGCCTCGTTGGCCGCCTGGGCGTGCGCCTGCGCCGCCCGCCGGTTGACCGCGGCGAAGTCGCTGATGCAGTGGCGGTAGCCGTCCACGGCATCGAGAAAACCCTGCCACAGCACGTCGTCCTGATCGTTCACCGGGCGCTCAGGGGCGCGGCAATCGTGACCGGGGACGGGATCGTGGGCCTGGACCCACGGCGCCAGCGCCGTCAGGACCAAGGCGATGGCCCGTCGCTGAACGTGCCTCGAAAGACGCATGATGGGCTCCGTCTGTTGGCACGGGCATGATGACCGAGAGCCGAGCGGGGCGGGAATCCACCGCCGCAGACCGTGAACCACCGCGCGCCCGTGACTTGATCCCCGGCACGAATCGACGCACTCTCCCCCGTGCAGGCACTCGTGAGGAGAGCGCGCCCATGTTCATCGTCCGATTCCTCGTCGGCGTCGCGATACTCGCCGTGGTCATCATCGGCGGCGTGGCGTTGCTCGGGCGCTTGTCCGACGGACCCATCGGCATCCTCGCCGGCGGGCCGTTCGAGTCCGGCGAGCTGCACGCGGGCGCCGAGCCGGACTGGAACCGGCTGCAGGATGTTCAGACGGTGGAGTTTCAGCTATTGGCGCCGGCGCGGTCGCGCACCACGTGGATCCTCGTCCACGGCGGCCGCATCTTCATTCCCTCCGGCTACATGAACAGCACCTGGGGCCGGTTGTGGAAGCAGTGGCCGCCGGAGGCGGAGCAGGACGGCCGGGCGGTTCTGCGGGTAGAGGGCAAGCTGTACCCGCGCCGGCTCGTGCGCGTTCTCGACCCGGCCCTGGCGCAGCCGCTGGTGGCGGAGCTGAACCGCAAGTACGGCACCGAGGCCACGATCCAGGCGGTGGAATCCGGAGCCCTGTGGCTGTTCGAAATGCGGCCGCGAAGCGCACCCTGAGGAGGTCCCCTGGCGCGAGACAGACTCAACGGATTCGTCGAAGCGGCGTTGCGCGCCGGCGCGACCCGTGCGGAGATCGAGCGAGTCCTGGCGGAGGCCGGCTGGTCCCGGGATCGGGTCGCGGATGCGCTGCGGACGTTCGCGCCGGTGGATTTCCCCGTGCCGGTGCCGCGCCCCCGAACCCAGCTCAGCGCCCGCGACGCCTTCCTCTACCTCATCGTCTTCGGTTCGCTCTATCTCAGCGCCTTCTATCTGGGGCACCTGCTGTTTCAGTTCGTCAATCTGGCGTTCCCTGACGAGCTCGTCGAGCAACAGGAGACGGTTTTCCGCCGAATCCGCTTCGCCACCTCGGTGCTGGTGGTGGCCTACCCGGTGTTCCTGTACGCGAGCTATCACGCGGTGCGCGACGTGGCGGCGGATCCGGTCCGGCGGGCCTCCCCGGTCCGCCGATGGCTCACCTACCTGACCTTGGCGGGCGCAGCGTTCGTGATCATCGGCGACCTCATCTTCCTGGTGCACGGCCTGCTCTCGGGCGAGCTCACGGCGCGCTTCCTGCTCAAATCCACCATCGTCGCAGGCCTCGCCGCGGCCGTCTTCGGATACTACCTGTGGACGGTGCGCGCCGACGACGAGGCGTTGCCGCCGTGACCGTCAATCGCATCGCCGCGTGGACCGCCTCGTCCCTGGTGGGCGTGGCGCTGGTGGCGGGCCTGCTGCTGTCCGGTTCTCCCGTCGAGCAGCGGCACAAGCGCCTGGACGAGCGGCGCGTGGGGGACCTGCAGCGCCTCGCCGCCGCCATCGACGGGTACTGGCTGGCCAGAGAGGCCCTGCCCGAGAGCCTCGGCGAGCTGGTGGACGGCCGGCGGCTGTCACGGATGCCCTCGGACCCGGTGACGGGGCTCCCCTACGAGTACGAGACCACCGAGCAACCCACGGGCTATCGGCTGTGCGCCACCTTCCAGAGCGCTGCCAGCGAGGCATCCGCCGGCGAGTTCTGGGCCCACGGCCCCGGGCGCCACTGTTACACCTTCGAGCCCCCGGTCGCCGCCGAGCCGGCCTTGCGCCGGCTTCGCTAGCGGCCCGCCCGCCTCACCACAGGGCGTCCAGGAGCGCCGCCGCCACCAGGGCCGCGCCGCTGGCCCGGGCGAAGCGGAAGCCGGCAACCGTGTACCAGAGCGGCCACAGGTGGGACGGATAGCCCCGGGGCCGCCTGGCGGGGCGCCGTCGCAGGCAGGTCCGGACACAGCGCCAGAGGGCCGGCGCCGCCGCCAGCAGCAACAGGTAGCTCCAGCGGCCGCCGGTCCAGGCCCAGCCGAGCCCGCCCGCCACCTGGGTTGCCGCCAGAGCCGCGGTGACGCGCGGCGCCCATAGGGGACCGAGCAGCACCGGCAGGGTGCGGACTCCGCGGGCGGCGTCGTCGCGGCGCTTGTCGGTGTGCTTGCCGAACACCACCACCGTGGGACCGAGACCGAAAATGACGGAGATGGCGGCGATGTCGAGCCCCCAGTCGCCCGTCAGCACCCAGTACACGCCGCCTACCATCAGCGGCCCCCACACCAGCAGTACCACGACCTCACCCAGCCCCAGGCGTTTCAGCGGCCAGGTGTAGAACAGCATCAAGAGCGCGCCCGCACCGGCGAGCCAGTAGGTGGGAGTGCCGGTTCTGCCGGCGATCTCCCACCCCAGCCACAGGGCCAGGCTGCCCACCGCCAGCAGCGCCAGCAGGTGGGTGATCGGGCGAATCAGTCCCTGAGCGAGCGGATGGGTGCCGTAACGGACCCGGAAGTAGCTGTCCCGGTCTAGCCCCAGGCGCCAGTCCATGTGGTCGTTCAGCAGGTTGCTGGCAGCGTGGGCCAGCAGCAGCCCCGCCGTGCACAGAAGCAGCAGCAGGCCCTCCCGCGGGGTCCAGGGCGCCGCCAGCAGACCGCCGAACAGCGCGGAGAGCAGGGTCAGCGGCAGCACGGCCGCGCGGCTCGCGATCAGCCAGCGGCGCAGCCAGCCCATCCGCCGCCAGACGCCGCGGGGTACCCGCGGCACGTCCGAGAGGGTCTCCGCCAGGGTAGGCGTGGAAGCCGACTGCCCCATGGCCGCGGGCTCAGGCGAGACCGGCGTTGGCGAGTGCCGTCTTGAACCCCGAGTACCGGGGCTGATCGATGGCGATCTGGTTCACCACCGTCGCCCGCAGATGCTCGGCGAGTCCCGGGGTGTCCAGCGCCACCGAGCCGTCGCGCAAGCCGCGGGTCAACTGCCAGCGCAGATCCGAAAGCGCCCCCGCCACCCCCAGCAACCCCTGCAGCCGCTCGCGCTCGCGGGCGCGGTGGGCATCCCCCAGGGCCAGCTCGCGCAGCACGATGTCCAGGCTGTTGCCCGCCACCCGGGCGAGAAACTGCGTGCGGCCCCCGGTGGCCGCCATCACGTCGCCGCGCAGGTAATCGCGCACCGAGACCACCAGCTCGTCCAGCCTCGGCATGTCGTCGCTGGCGGCGAGATCCCGCTCCGGCACCAGCTCGACCGGCCCCGGCATCAGCAGGTTCACGCAGTCCACCTGGCACTCGGACGAGCGCCGGCCGATGGCCGGGCGCTCCACCGTCTGATCCGGGCCGCTGCGGTAGTGCTCCGCCATGCCGAGACATCCCACGGCCCACCAGAACGAGCCGAACACCACCCAGAACTTCACGTGGTCCGGGTCCACCGGCTCACCGGACACGGATTCGTACCCGGCGAACAGATCCGCATACTCGCCGAAGCCGCCCACGGGCTTCTCCGTCACCCCGAAGCGCCAGGAGTTGGTGCAGATCCACCCCAGGTCGCGCATGGGGTCGCCGATGTGGGCGATCTCCCAATCGAGCACCGCATTGATTCCGTGCTCGTTCACCATGAAGTTGCCGTTGCGGAAGTCGTTGTGCACCAGCGTCATGCGCGGAGCGTCCGGCAGGTGCTCCAGCAGCCAGCGGGCGGTGTAGTCGATCATGGGCTGGGGGGTGCCGAGGAGCTGGTAACGCTCCCAGGTCTGGCGCACGAAGTCTTCCGGCGTGCTGCGGTTGAGCCGCCCCTCGAGCCCGGCTGCCGCCAGGTCGATGCCGTGAATCCGCGCCAGAATCTGCCCGCACTCGAAAGCCAGATTCTTCCGCACCGCCGCCAGCTCCGGCGCCCGGGCGATGCGCGCGCCCAGGGTCTCGCCCTCGAGCCACTCCATGATGAAGCCTTCGCCCAGCCCGTCGCCGGGCTCCAGCACGTAGTGCACCTGGGGCTCCGGCACACCGGCCTCCCGGGCCACCTGCATGAGCCGGGCCTCGGTGGCGAGGCCGGGGCCGGTACTCGCGGCTTCCGATACCACGCCCCCGCCACCGGGCGCGCGACGCATGCACAGCGGCCGCTCACCGTCCCCGGTGTCGATGGTGAGACGGTAGGTCTCCTGACTGGCACCGCCGGAGAGCCGTTCCGCCGCCACCAGTCCCCGGCAGCCCGGAACGACCCGGCGGAGCACGGCGTCCAGCGCCGCTTCGAACTCCGCGCGGTCCTGGGCCACGATCAGTCTTCCTTCACGCCCTTGGGCGCCCGCTGCTTCATGTAGCCGAACATGTAGCCGGCCACCCGCCGCATCTGGATCTCCTCCGCGCCTTCGGTGATCCGGTAGCGGCGGTGGTGACGGTAGATGTGCTCGAAGGGCTTGTGCCGCGAATAGCCCAGGCCGCCGTGGACCTGCATGGCCCGGTCCGCCGCCTCACAGCACAGCCGGTTCGCCCAGTAGTTGCACATGGAGACCTTGTCCGACACGGAGAAGGCGCCGTCCTTGTCCATGAGCCAGGCGGTCTTGTGGATCAGCGCCCGCAGCATCTCGCACTGGGTCTGCAGCTCCACCAGGGGGAACTGAACGCCCTGGTTGGCCGACAGCGGCTTGCCGAAGGGCTTGCGCTCCATGGCGTATTTCACCGACTCGTCGATGCAGTACTGGGCCGCGCCCAGGCTCGAGGCCGCCTGACGGATTCGGTTCTCGTTGAAGAAGTGCTGCACCACCTGCAGCCCCCGGCCTTCGCCGCCGAAGATGCTCACGTGGGGCACGCGTACGTTGGTGAACGAGACCCGGCCGTGGTCCGTGGGCATGTTGAAGGTCCAGAGATACTCCTCGATCTTCACCCCGGGCGCGTCCATGGGCACCAGGAAGGCGGTGATGCCGTCGCCGTCCCCGGGCTTGCCGGAGGTGCGGGCCATGACCATGTCGTACTTGGCCTTGTGGATGCCGGTGTTCCATGTCTTCTCGCCGTTGATCACCCATTCGTCGCCGTCGCGGACCGCGTGGGTTTCCATGTGAGTGGCGTCGGAGCCGTGATTGGGCTCGGTGATGCCGAAGGCGAAGCCCGCGCGGCCTTCCGCCAGATCGTCCACCCACTCCTTCTTCTGCTCCTCGGTGCCGTATTGGAGCATGAGCAGCAGACCCACGTTGTTGCCGACGATGGAGTGCTCGTTCTGCAGGTCGTTGTGGAGCCCCAGGCCCTTCGCCGCCAGGTGCTCGCGGATGATGGCCATGCCGAGGTTCGAGCCATCCATGCCGCCGTATTCCTTGGGGAAGGGATAGCGGTAGAAGCCGGCCTCGTCCGCCAGCCGCTTCACCTTGTGCAGCAACTGCTCCCATTCCTCGTTGGGCAGCCCGCCGCGTTCCCAGTCGGTGCGGGCGTCCTCGCGGCGGTGGTCGAAGAACCGGATGTTGTCGTTCTCCTGCTCCAGCGGTTTGATCACCTCGTCGATGAACTCGTCCAGCCGGCCGAGCAGCGCCTGAATGTCCTCTGGAATCTCGAAATCCATCCTTACTTCCCCCTCAGTCAGATCGTCGCCATGTGGCGCACGGGTTGTAACGCGTTCTAGCTTGAGTAAATCTACCACGACCTCGGCCGGCCGTCCCGGTGATTACACTCGCCGATGCGGCTGTATTAGCATGGCCGCCCAGTGCCCGCAGGCCCGGCTCGCCGTCAACCCCACACCAGGAGAGAACCGTTCATGACGATGTACGATCAGCTTAAGGAAGTCTGGAACGAGCTGACCGCGCCGGGCGCGCCGTTCGAGGTAGTCGAGGTGGAGATCCGCGGCAACATGACCCGGACCTACGTCAACGCCCCGAACAGCCTGCGGGACGTCTGGCTGGCTTCCGCCGCCCACGGGGATCGCGACTACCTGGTCTACCACGACGAGCGCATGAGCTACGCCGAGGCCCACCGCCAGGTGGCTTCCATCGCCGCCTGGCTCACGGATCACGGCGTGGGCCCGGGGGATCGCGTGGCCATCGCCATGCGCAACTACCCCGAGTGGATGCTCACCTATTGGGCCACCGTGTCCCTGGGCGCCGTGGTGGTGGGGGTCAACGCCTGGTGGGTGGGCCCCGAGCTCGTCTTCGGGCTCAACGACTCCACGCCCAAGGTGCTCGTGGCCGACCAGGAGCGGCTCGAGCGCGCGCTGGAGCACCGCAGCGAGATTCCGCCGATGGAGATCGTCGGGGTGCGGATCCCCAACGGCCTGCCGGACGGGGTGATTCCCTGGGAAGCACTGATCGGCCACGGCGGCGAGCTGCCGGCGGCCGACATCGACCCGGACAGCGACGCCTGCATCTTCTACACCTCGGGGACCACGGGCCACCCCAAGGGGGCCCAGCTCACCCACCGCGGCTGCGTCTCCAACGTGATGAACATCGCCTTCTGGGCCACCTGCCTCACCACCATCGGCCAGCGCAACGGTACCATCCCTCTCCCGGAGCCGGGCGCCGAGCCGCCCGCTTCGGCGGCGCTGGTGACCACGCCGCTGTTCCACGTCACCGCCAACAACTGCGTCGCTCAGGGATCCACGGTGAGCGGCGGCAAGCTGGTGTTCATGTACAAGTGGGACGCCACCGAAGCCCTGAAGCTCATCGAGCGCGAGCGCATCACCGCGCTCTCCGGCGTGCCGGTGATGGCGCGGGAGCTGATCTCCCACCCCGACTTCGACCGCTACGACACCTCGTCGCTGTTGAGCCTGGGCGGTGGCGGCGCGCAGCTTCAGCCGGACCTCGTGGGCAAGATCGACCGTCGGGTGAAGACGGCGCGCCCCAACACCGGCTACGGCATGACCGAGACCTGCGGCATCATCACCTCCATCTCCGCGGACTTCTTCATCGACAAGCCGGCGAGCTGCGGCCCCGCCATGCCGAGCTTCGAGGCGAAGATCGTCGACGCCGACGGCAACGCTTTACCCACCGGCGAGGTGGGTGAGCTGTGGGTGAAGGGCGGACCGGTGATCAAGGGCTACCTGAACCGGCCCGACGCCACCGCAGAGACCATCACCGACGGCTGGCTGCACACCGGCGACATCGCGCGGATGGACGAGGACGGCTTCATCTACATCGTCGATCGCGCCAAGGACATGGTGCTGCGTGGCGGCGAGAACGTCTACTGCGCCGAGGTGGAAAGCGCCATCTTCGACCACCCGGCGGTGGCGGAGGCCACGGTGTTCGGCGTGCCGGACGACCGGCTCGGCGAGGAGGTGGGCGCGGCCGTGTACCTGCGTCCGGGCGAGCGGGCCACCGCCGACGAGCTGCGCGCCCACTGCCGGTCGAAGATCTCGGCTCACAAGGTGCCGCGCTACATCTGGTTCATGCAGGAGCCGCTGCCCAAGAACGCCAACGGCAAGTTCCTGAAACGCGAGCTGAAGGCCCGGCTGAGCGTCATGGACGCCGCCTGACCGGCAGGGTCCGACCGATGGGCACGGGATGGTGCCCATCGGTCGTCGGGCGTCACATCTTCATGTCGTAGAAGCAGAGCTTGTTGCCGTCCAGGTCACGCACGTAGGCGCCGTAGAACACGGGCATCCGCTCACCGGGCTCCCCTTCGTCCGCAGCACCCAGCTCCCGGGCCTTGGCGTACAGCTTGTCCACCATCTCCCGGGACCCGGCGGGAATCGCCACCATGTTGCCGTTGCCGGGATGCTGCGCCTTCTCGTCGTAGGGAATGCACACCGCCAGCATGGCGGCCCCCGGACCCGTGCCGTAGAACTTGATCCGGTCCATGCCCATGAGCTGCTTGGCGCCGATCTCGGCGAGGAGCGCGTCGTAGAACGCGACGGCCCGATCCATGTCACTGGTGCCGATGGTGACGTATCCGATCATGTGATGACTCCTTGGTAGCTGATTGGTCCAGCGCCCTGCCGGGGACGCGGGCGCCACAGTAGACTCCGTCGACGGATGGTCTGGCAAGCCTTCGCCTTTGGCGAGCCTTTGGCGAGCCTCCACGGGACCGCGGCCCATTCCTTCCGATGCCGCTTTCCGCCAGAATTCTCCGGTCCGGGCCAGCCAGGGTCACATGGATTCCCGACAAGCGATCGCCGTCGTGTTCGTCACGGCGCTGCTCGATTCCATCGGCTTCGGCATCATCATGCCGGTGCTGCCCGAGTTGCTGATGGACGTCACCGCCGGGACGGTCTCCCAGGCGGCGCGCTACGGCGGCTGGCTGATGTTCGCCTACGCCGCCATGCAGTTCGTCCTGGCGCCGGTGGTGGGAAACCTCTCCGACCGCCTGGGCCGCCGCCCCATCCTGCTGTTCTCGCTGTTCGTGCTCGGCGTCGACTACCTGATCATGTGGTGGGCCCCCAGCTTCGCCTGGCTCCTGCTCGGCCGCCTGGTGGCCGGCGCCGCCGCCTCCACCTACAGCACCTGCAACGCCTTCATCGCGGACGTCAGCCCGCCGGAGAAACGGGCCCAGAACTTCGGCCTGATGGGCGCCGCGTTCGGACTGGGCTTCATCATCGGCCCCGTCATCGGCGGCCTGCTGGGGACGTACGGGCCGCGGGTTCCGTTCCTGGCGGCGGCCGGTCTGTGCTTCGCGAACCTGCTCTACGGGGCCCTGATCCTGCCGGAGAGCCTGCCCGCCGGCCAGCGCCGCACCTTCGACTGGCGCCGCGCCAATCCCACCGGAACCCTGGCGGCGTTGCGCCGCTATCCCATGGTGTTTCCCCTCATCGGCGCCTACTTCCTGTTCATGCTGGGCCATCACGTGCTGCCCAGCACCTGGAGCTTCTTCACCATGGAGAAGTTTCACTGGTCTCCTGCGGAGGTGGGCTACTCCCTGGGGTTCGTCGGCGTGCTCATGGTGATCGTTCAGGCGTTCGTGCTGCGGGCCGCCCTCCCCCGGCTCGGGCCCCGGCGCGCCGCCATCCTCGGCTTCATGGCTGCCGCGGTGGCCTTCGTGGGGTATGCGCTCGCCACCCAGAGCTGGATGATCTACGGCTTCCTGATGGCCGGCGCCCTGCAGGGCTTCGCCTCCCCGGCGATGCAGGGACTCATGTCCAATCAGGTGCCGGGCAACGAACAGGGCGAGCTGCAGGGCGGGCTCGCCAGCATGTCCAGCCTGACGGCGATCCTGAGCCCGCCATTCATGACACAGACCTTCGGCTATTTCACCGGCATGGACGCGCCCGTGTACTTCCCCGGCGCCCCGTTCGTGGCCGCCGCGGCCCTGACCGCCCTGGCGCTGGCCGTGTTCCTCCGGGCCACGGGGGCGCTCGGGCTACCGCGGCGGGCCGCGCCCTGACCTCGGCCGCGGTCAGTCGGCCGGATCCCGGGCGGCCTTCGCCTCCAGACGTTCCACCTCCTCGAAGAAGCTGCGCCGCCCGCTGGTGAGCCCCAGGGCGCGCCAGGTGGGCGCCAGCCGCCGCACCCGCTCCTGGAAGGCGTCTTCGTAGTACTCCCGGTCCAGGAAGCCCTGCTGGTACTGGAAGTACATGTTGTCCCAATGGGTCTGCTGAGCGATGTGCCATTGCCGGAACCGGCCCCGCTCCTCGGCGCTGAGCGCGTCCAGGGCTGCCACGTCCTCCGGATAACCGAGCTGCGTGAGCTTGATGATGATGGGCCCGATGTACGCGGAGTCCGACGCGCTCACCAGCATCTCCTGCAGCGCGTCCGAGCGCATCTGGTACGTCTGCGCCAGGGCCAGCTTGCGGCTGTCCTCCATGGTCCGGGTGTGCAGCCGAATTTGCTTGGCCAGGTAAATGAGGGTCAGCACCACGGCGATGGCGCCGAGGAGCTCACCCACGGCACCCCAGTCTTGCAGAGTCATGCGGCTCTCCCGCTGCGGCTTCGAGCCCGTATGCTGCCACCTTCCAGCCCCGGTGGGCACTATGTAAGAATACCGGCATGAATCCGTTCGCTCCCCCTCGGCCCGCAGCGGCCATGAGAGACACCCGGGCAACGCGCCGGCAAACGGCCGTGCTTTCCCCGGGCGGCTGAGGCATCGACGCCCGCCTCGGCCGCCGCGGCACCCGAACCCCTGTCCATACCCGAGGAGCAACTGCCGTGACTGAACGACGTTCCGTGCTGATAGGCGAAAGCGATCAGGCCCGCCTGCGCACGCTCATGAAGAAATCCGACCCCGAGACCGTGGAGCTGCTGTTCGAGGAGCTCGATGCGGCCACCATCGTTCCGGACGCGGAGTTGCCCGATGACGTGGTCACCATGGGCTCCGTGGTCACGTTCCTGGACACCGATTCAGGGGAGCAATCCACGGTGAGCCTGGTGTATCCCCACGAGGCGGACGCCGCCCGGCGCTGCATCTCCATCCTGGCGCCCGTGGGCGCCGCGCTCATCGGTCTGCGGGTGGGCGAGACCATCGAGTGGCCCATCCCCAAGGGCGGCCACAGAAGGCTGCAGGTGGTGAGCGTCGAGCAGCCCCCGCCGGCGGAGTGAGCCCGTGACCGCGCTGTCGATCCTCGACCTGGCCAACGTCCCCGAAGGGTCCACGCCGGCGGACGCGCTCCGCAACACCCTGGATCTCGCGCAACACGCCGAGCGCTGGGGCTACCGCCGCTTCTGGCTGGCCGAGCACCACAACATGGTGGGCATCGCCAGCGCGGCCACCTCGGTGGTCATCGGCTACGTGGCCGCCGGAACCCGCACCATCCGCGTCGGCGCCGGCGGCATCATGCTGCCGAATCACGCGCCGCTGGTGATCGCGGAGCAGTTCGGCACCCTGGAGACCCTCTACCCCGGGCGGATCGATCTCGGCCTCGGCCGCGCGCCGGGCACCGACCAGCTCACCTTGCGCGCCCTCCGCCGCAGCCCGGCCAGCGCCGAGGCGTTCGCCGAGGCGTTCCCCCAGGACGTGCTGGAGCTCCAGGCCCTGCTCGGGCCGCTGCAGCCGAACCAGCGGGTACAGGCCGTGCCCGGCACCGGCTCCCGGGTGCCGATCTGGATCCTCGGCTCCAGCCTGTTCGGCGCCCAGCTCGCCGCCGCCCTGGGGCTCCCCTACGCCTTCGCCTCGCACTTCGCCCCGGGCGCGCTGATGCAGGCACTGGCCGCCTACCGGGAACATTTCCGCCCGTCGGAGCAGCTGGAGCGGCCTTACGTGATGGTGGGCGCCAACGTCATAGCGGCGGACACGGATGCCGAGGCGCGGCGGCTGTTCACCTCAATCCAGCAGGCCTTCACCAACCTGGTGCGCGGCCAGCCGGGCAAGCTACCGCCGCCCGTGGACGACATGGAGGGCCGCTGGAGCGCCGTGGAGCAGGCCCACGCGTCCCAGATGCTCTCGTGCGCCTTCGTCGGCTCCGCGGGGACGGTCCGCCGCGAGCTCGGCGCCTTCATGGAACGCACCGGCGCGGACGAGGTGATCGTCACCGGCGCCCTCCACGATCACGCCGCGCGCCTTCGCTCGTTCGAGATTCTCGCAGGGATCGACTTCAGCTAGTGTTCGGCGGCCCGGGCCTCGGTGATCAGCCGATAGGCCGCAGTGATCTCCCGGGTTCGCTCCTCGGCGATCTCCCGCATGCTCTCCGGCAGCCCACGGCTCGCCAGCTTGTCCGGATGATTCTCGCTCATGAGGCGACGGTAGGCGCGCTTGAGCTCTGCGTCCGTGGCGCTGGGGCTGACCCCCAGCGCCTGGTAGGCGTCGTCCAGCTTCGAGGCGGACGGCGGCCCCCCCGACGACGCCCGCAGCATGGCCTCGAGCCGCGCCACGTCGATTTCCGCGAGCCCGAGACGGCGCGCCATCCGCACCAGCATCTCGTGCTCCGCCGGGTGCACGCGTCCGTCCGCGGCCACGGCCATGAGCTGAACCTGCAGGAACATGCCGAGGATGACCGGGCGGCCGCGGGAAATCCGCGCCAGCTTCGCCATCTCGCCGTCCAGGTCGAAGTCCGCGGCCTTGCCGCGGTTGAACGCGGCCTTGGCCGCCTGGCGCTGCTCCGCCGACAGGTGCATCCGCTCGAACAGGACCTCGGCGGCCTGGATCTCGTCCCGTGTGACCTGGCTGTCGGCCTTGCACAGGGCGCCCATCGCGGCGAACGTGGATTCGATGAGCTGAACCTGGACCAGCCCCAGGCTGCTGCGGATCAACCGCGGCAACGCCCAGTCGATGAGATAGCCGACGGCGGCGCCGACGACCAGGCCGCGAAAACCTCCGAACAGCAGCCCCAGCAGGGCGCAGACGATGACCACCGCGGGCATCAGCGGCGAACCGTTTCGTCCGCGTGGAACCCGTAGTCCCGCTCCACCCGGGCTACCCGCACCTGGTAGCGGCTGTACCAGGCACGCCTGCCCTCCGCCTGGGCCGCCTGGTGCTCCAGGTCACGCCGCCAGTCCCGTATGGCCTCCTCGCTGGACCAGTAGGACACAGTGATACCGAGCGCCCCCTCGCGCACCGACTCCAGGCCCAGAAAGCCCGGCTGCCGCGACGCCAGCGCCTCCATGCGGGCGGCGGTTTCGGCGTAACCCTCTTCCACGTCCGTTCGAAGGGAGGTGAAGATCACCGCGTAGTACGGCGGCCGGAGGGTGTCTGCGATGCTCATGACGTGTGGTTCCAGTCGCGGCGCAACAGCCCGTAGAGCCCGCTGTCGGAGACCTCGCCGGCCACGATCCAGCGCTCCCGCAGCAGGCCCTCGTGCTGAAAGCCCATGCGCTCGAGGATTCTCGCCGATGCCTCGTTCCTGGGATCGATGTCGGCTTCGATGCGGTTCAGGCCCAGCTCGCCGAAAGCGAGCTCCAGCAGGGCCCTCAATGCCTCGCTCATGTAGCCCTTCCCCCAGGCGTCGCGGGCCAGGGCGTAGCCCACCTCCGCGCGCCGCGAGGCCTCGGCGAAATTGAACAGCGAGACCTCGCCGATGAGCGCGCCGCCGTCGCGCCGCTCGAGCCCGAGCCTCAGGTATTGGCCCGCGGCCATGGCCTGCCGATCCTGAGCGATCAGCGCCAGGGCCTCGTCGACGGAGTGCCACTGCCGGCGGGTCAGAAAACGCCGCACCCCGGGATCCTGAAACAGGCGGAACAGCGATGGCGCGTCCGCCTCGGACAAGCGACGAAGCAGCAGACGGGTGGTGCGCAGGGTGATTTCTTCGAACGCCAGCATGAGGCTCCTCTGTTGCCCGGGGTGTTTCTTCAACTTTCCACCGCGCCCGGCGGCTGGCGCAAGCGAAGTCTCATGGCGCAGCGCCGCTCCCCCGGCAGTCCCTGGTCGACTTCCCGCGCGAGGATCGACTCGAGCCTCGGGTCCGTTTCGCCCACCCGCAGCGTCTCGAAACCCAGCGTCGCGTAGAACGGCTCGTTCCAGGGCACGCCCCGAAACGTGGTCAGGGTGACGGACCTGAGATCACAGTCGCGCGCGTGGTCGATGGCCCGCGCCATCAGACGCCGGCCGATGCCCCGGCCCTGCCGGTCTTGGCACACCGCAAGCTCCCAGACGTGGAGATCGCCCTCCACCGCTTCGGCGCACACGAACCCCACCGCGGCGCCGCCGGCCTCCGCCACCCATGAGGTTCCCTCGGCGATGAATCGCTCGTGGGTCTCCACGGACATCACCGGCGCACTCACGAGCCATTCCAGCCCCGCCGCCGAGCGGAACGCCTCGGCGGCGGACCGTTCCACGTCGGGCAGTTGGGGCGCGTGGGCTCGTGTGGTAGTCCGGATGATGGCCTCCGTATCGCTGGGCATCGCGCTCGCGGCTGCTGAAAAGGACGCCGGTATTCTACGGCCCGTCACCCGTCGCGGCGAGGTCCTCGCGGGGGGTGTCAACCGGTCCGCAGGCGCCGGGCCAGCTGGTCCAGCAGGCCCTGCTGGCCCTTGTGGATCTTCTCCCGGGCATCCTCGAGCGGAAACCAGGCGGCTCGGTCCACTTCCGGAAAACGCTGCACGCGCCCGGACTTCGGCGGCCACGGCATCTCGAACGTGTTGCTGCGGAGCCTGGCCGGGTCTGGAGCCGCGGATTCCACGGCGAACGCGTGAATCTCCTTGCCGCTCGCCCGCACCGGCTCCAGGGCGATGAATTCCCCGTCGATGGTCTGCCCGGTCTCCTCCCGATACTCCCGGCGCGCGGCATCCAGGGGCGACTCATCGTGAAATTCGCCCTTGGGTATCGACCAGGCGTGCTCGTCCTTCTTCGCCCAGAAGGGCCCGCCCGGATGCACGAGGAACACCTCGGTCCCTCGGGGCCCCCGCCTGAAGGCCAGGACGCCTGCGCTCCTGCGGCTCACGCCACGCGCTGCAGGAATTCCCGTGCCCGCGGCGCGATGCGGTCCGCCTGGGTCAACCAGGGCGCATGCCCGGCATCGACCATCTCGAGCTCGGCGTGGGGCAGACTGTCCGCCAGCCGCCGCCCGACCTCCGGCGAGCCGAACGGGTCCCTCCGCCCCCAGATCAGCAGCGTGGGCTGCCGGGTCCGGGCCAGTTGCTCGGACGTGAGGCGCACCGACGGGCGGCTGCCGCGCAGGCGGATCAGCGCGTTCAGCGTGGCCAGAAAGGTCGGACGGAACCCCGGCAGCCGCCCGGTGGCCACCAGCAGATCCACCAGCTCGGGCTCGAGCGGGTGCTCCTTCACCATGCGGGCGAGCTGTGTCACCTGCCGCGGTGACGGCGGCTGAAGCCGGGTGAGCAGCCTGCCGAGGGGCCGCAGCGACATCAGGCGCATGGGCAGCGGCGCCGAGGTGCCGAGTGCCGTGGCGGGACAGCCCACGTGGATCATGCCGGCCACCCGCCCCGGCCGGTCCAACGCGAGCCAGTGGGTCCACAGGGAGCCCAGGGAGTTGGCCACGAACGGCGGCCGATCCAGTTCGAGCCCGTTCAGGACGTCCTCCAGAAACGTCACGGCGTTGCGCCGCAGGTCCCGGGCGAGGCCGGGCGCGGGGTCGGTGAGGCCGTAGCCGGGGAGGTCCACGACATGCAGGCGAAACCCTTCGAGCCGGCTCATCAGCGGCGCCCACATGGCGCCGGGGGTGCCGATGCCGTTGATCATCACCACCCCCGGTCCCTCACCGCTCACCAGCACGTGGACGTGCCCAGGCAGCGACGGGGCGTAGACGAACCGCGACTGCGCAACCACCCCGTGGCGATCGAGCATCCGCTGCTGGGCCGAAATAAACTGTTCCCGCGGTGGTTTCATGGAGGTCTCCGGGCCGTAACCCGCTCGAGGCCAGCGCCGCCGACGCCTCGATGCTACCCGATGGCCAATCCCGTGGAAAACCCGCGGCGCGAGCGCCCGCTCAGCCGCTGCCGAGGCTGACGATCCGGCAGTAATCGCCGCCTTCACGCTCGGCGCAGACCTCGAACTCCTCCCCCAGGGACAGCATCGCGTAGGCGATCTGCGCCGGATCCACCAGTGGCTGGCCGTTCCATCGGGTGAGGCGGTCGCCCGCTCGAAACCCGGCCTGGGCCAGCGGATTGGCGCCGCTGAGCTCGGCGATGAGCATGCCGTTGACGTAACCTTCGGTGGCCTGATCCAGATCGAAGTGGGGCTCCAGGGTCATGGTCTGAAACAGATCGCGCACGGACGGCGGCACCGCTTCGGCCCGCAACCCGTCCAGTTCCACCGTCTCCTCGAACCGCTCGTCCGCCGCCTGCTCGAGCTCCAGAAGCCGTTGTCGACGGCGCGCTTCCTCGGGATCGAGGTCCGCAATCGGCGCCTGACCGCCGGCGCCATCTGTCGTCACCGCCCCGTCCGACTCGGAGTGCGGCGTCTCCGCCCGCTCCGGCGTCGGCCGAGATCTCTCGGCCGGTTCCGTCGAAGGAGCCGGTGTGGCGGCGGGAGCCGCCGGGCTCGGCAGCCACCAGTAGACCGCGAGGCCCGCTCCGGCCAATAGCGCCACCACCGTCAGCGTCTTGCCCATGACGAACTCCTCGATTGCTGGAGCGGCGACCCGCGGGGCGGGCGGGATGCCCCGCGGGTCGCCCGGTCAGGACCTCAGAAGCACCAGAAGTTGGTGATGCAGAAGTCCTCGTCCAGGAAGCCGACCATGATGCCCATGTCGTGGTCGGTGGTGTCCGGCCGGTAGATCTGGGTGTGGGCCTTCATCTGGTCGCCCTTGTCCACGTCGGCGCCGATATTCCGGCAGAGGGTCATGTCCGAGATGGTGCCCATGAAGCCGCCCAGTCCCAGCGGGTCGGAAGCGACCGTGTTGGCCGACACCGGATGGGCGTCATCCGTGCCGAGCCCCGGGCCCACCGGCGCGAAGGTCGACCCTTCGGCATAGCCGGCCACCGACGTGCACGCGGTCTCGCCGCTGCTCTCATTGCGCCAGGCGATGCTGATGCCGTAATCGTGAACGTGGCCGCCCATGTCGGTGACCGTGTGGGAACGGTCCGCCTGCCAGGCCCACTCCACGTCGGAGTACCCCGCCGGAACCGTGACCTCGGAATCGTTGCACTGGTCGATGTCCACCCAGATCGGCCGCACCCGATCCCGGTTCTCGGCGTTGGCGTCCACCCAGGTGAACTCGTACTCGAAGTAGACCGTGCGCGGCTCGGGCCGCATGTTCATCACGTGGTACACCAGGCCCCAGTCGTCGCCGGGGGCGACGTAGTAGCCGTAGCCGTCGGTGATGTCGGCCCAGGTGCGCTCGTTGCCGGACGCGAAGAAGCGTTCGTTGCCGCCCACCACGCCGCCGAGCCGCTTGATGGACTGGCCGCTGAAGATGTTGGGCCGGCAGGTGATGTCGGGCCGTGAGTAGTTGAAGTTCACCACGTGGTGCAGCATCAGCCCGTTCATCATGTTGCCCGTGGTGCCGTCCTCCAGCACCAGGTTGGGCTTGATGTGGGTGATGTAGCAGTCCTCGCAGGGCTTGGTCACCGGATAGTCGGCGATGCTGGCGTACAGGCTCAGCAGGAACGACGAGAAGCCCGAAACCCCGGCGATCTCGTTGTGGGCCTCACCGGGACCGTCGGCGGTGGCCGCGGGCAGGTGGATCGGCCCCCAGCGTACCGTGGTGTGCTGCTCCTGGGCCTGGGCCGTGGAAAAAGTCAGAAACGCCATCGCGGCCGCTGCGAGGCAGCCGCGAACTGTTGCAGTCTTCATAGGTGTCTCTCTCCCGCTTTCTGATCGAAAGCTCTAGAACCGTGTGTTTGGGTCCCCGGGGGCGGACGACTGCATCTCCCAATACTGACACGCCCCCATGTCGAAATCCTACGTCTGACATGAGATCATGTCAAACTCCCATTCACCGGACTATGAACTAAGATGTCGGACCGCCACCCACCTCCCACCCGACCCTCATGAAGGACACAGACAAGGAAGTCTCCAGGCCGGGCAAGGGCCGCCCGTACCGGGGCGAAGACTCCGAGAGCCGGGTCACCCGGCGGCGTGCCGCGCTCATCGAGGCGGGGCTCGAGCTGTTCGGCACCAAGGGCTACCGCACCACCTCGGTCAAGGAAATCTGCGGTGAGGTCGGACTCACCGAACGCTACTTCTACGAGTCGTTCGCCAATAGGGATGCGCTGCTCGCCGCCGTGTTCGACACCCTGGTGAAGGCGCTGGACGCCCGCCTGCGCGAAGCCCTGCAGGCGTCGAGGAACGGTCCCGAAGAGCGGGTCCGGGTGGTGCTGGCCGCCTTCTTTCACTTCGTGCGCGACGACGAGCGGCACGCGCGGGTGCTGCTCCTCGAGATCCTCGGGGTCAACGCCGACATCGACCGCCGCTACCAGACGGCGGTGCGCAACCTGGCCCAACTCATGGAGCACCCCAGCCTGGGTCTGTTCTCCGCAAACCGTCCCGGTTCGAGTCGCGCCAGGCGCATGACCAGCATCGGGCTGGTGGGCGCGATCACCCAGATCGCCACCCAGTGGATGCTGGAGGGCTTTCGGACGTCTTATCGGGACGTGGAGCGAAGCGCCCTGATCATCTTCCGGGCGGTGGCCGACGCGGCAAGGCGCTGAGACGCCGCCCCGGGGCCTGGGCCGACCTCACTCATGGGTCGACGACCGACCAGCCCGAACCGTCGAAGCGCCAGTGGGACTCGAGCGGCAGGTCACGGGACGAGAAGCCGACCCGCAGCCGGTAGCCGCAGGGCTCGAGCCGCCAGCCGCCCGCGGCCTCGTCGAAGTAACGCAGCGCGTCGTCCGCCAGCTCGAACACCAGATCGGCGGTCTCGCCGGGAATCAGCTCGACCCGGCCGAAGCCCTTCAGCTCCTTGACCGGGCGGAATACCGAAGATTCCTCCGCGCTCGCGTAGAGCTGTACCACGGCGGCGCCCGCCCGCGCGCCGGTATTGGTCACCCGAACGGTGGCGGTGAAGCCGTCGCTCCGGTGCAGGACGCGGAGGTCCGCCAGCTGGAAGGACGTGTAGCTCAGGCCGAAGCCGAAAGGAAACTCCGGTTCGAGCCGGTGATGATCCAGCCAGCGGTAACCGTGCAGCAGGTCGTGCGGCACCTCGAGGGCCGTCACGTCCCAGGGCGTGAGCTGGTTCAGGTGCTTCGGAAAGGACACAGGCAGCCTGCCCGACGGATTCGCCTCGCCGAACAGCACCCGGGCGATGGCGTGCCCGCCTTCGCGGCCGGGGTACCATGCCATCAGCAGGGCATCCACCGATTCGAGCCAGCCTTCCACCTCGATGGCGCTGCCGCCCTGCAGCACCACCACCGTGGTGCGGGAAGCCGCTGCGGCACGCTCCACGAGTCGCCGCTGGGGCTCCGGCAGGGCCAGCGACGCCCGGTCGCCGCCTCGGGCCAGCGCCTCGCCTTCGGCCTCCTGCTGCGCGGTGGGAATGAACTCGCCTTCCTCGCGATAGGTCAGGCCCGCCACCACCACCGTGGCGTCGAACTCCTCCAGCGAATCCAGTGGATCGTCCGACGCGAAGTGGGTGACCGACGCGTGACGCAACAGCGCGCGAAGCCCCGCGAGCGGCGTGGTCACCCGTGACGAGGTGACGTGACTGCTGCCCCGGTCTCCCAGATTCACCGCATCGGCCAGGTCCCCCACCACCGCGAGGCGAAAGCCTTCGCGATCCTCGAACGGCAGCGCGTCGGCCGCGTTCTTCAGCAGCACCAGCGACTTCTCCGCCGCCTCCCGGGCCAGCGCCACGTGGGCCTCGCACTCCACCACGCCGGCGTCCGGAACCGGCAGGCGGTCGAGCCCCCAGGCCAGCTTCTGGCGGAGAATCCGGCGCACGCTGCGATCGACGACCTGCTCCGTCAGCTCCCCCCGGGCGAGCGCCTCCTCGAGCGCCTCGTCGGTGAAGCGGTACGGCGCGGGCATCTCGATGTCGAGGCCGGCGTTCAGCGCCGCGGCGGTGGAACGGGTGCCGAGGATCCAGTCGGACTCCACGAATCCCTGGAACCCCCACCGCTCACGCAGGATCTCCGTCAGCAGCAGCGGATGCTCCCCGCAGTAGACGCCGTTGACCTTGTTGTAGGCGCTCATGATGGAGGCCGCGGCCGCCTCCCGGACGCAGCGCTCGAAATGGGGCAGGTACACCTCGTGCAGCGCCCGCAGGCCGATCTCGGCGGAGAGCTGAAACCGGGTGTTCTCCAGATTGTTCAGCGCGAAGTGCTTGGGGCTGGTGAGCACGTGGTTCTGCGCGCCGCTGATGAAGGCCACCGCCATGGCGCCGGTGTGATGCGGATCTTCCGAGTACGTCTCCTGGGCACGGCCCCAGCCCGGATGTCGGAGCAGATTCACCGTGGGCGCCAGCAGCACATTGCCGCCCTTGGCCGCCGTCTCACAGCCGATGGCGAGACCCACCCGCCGCTCCAGCTCGACGTCGAAGCTGGCGGCCCGCGCGATGGCCACAGGGAACGCCGTGGCGTGACCGGCGCGCACGCCCCGCGGCCCGTCCACCATCTTGAACGGCGGAATGCCCAGGGACTCGTCGCCGCCCGCGTAGTACAGCCCTTGGATGGGGCTGCGCTGGCGCCCGCGAATCTCGTTGAACTTCTGCTCGAGGCTCATGGCGTCGAGCAGCCCCTCCACCGCGTCCGCCACTTCCCTATAGTCGAGCTCGAGCCCCTTGTTGCCGCGATGAACGGCGTCGGCATCGAAGGCGGGTACGGTTCTCACAGCCATCGCCGCACCTGCTCGGCGTAGACATCGAAACGCGGCCCGAACTTCTTCCGCAGCATGCGCTCCTCCGGCTCGATCTGGAAACGGTTCATATAGGTCACGAACACGGGCACCCACACCAGGCCCCAGGGGCTGCCGAGCCACACGGCCCAGGCGAGCAGCAGCGCCGCCATTCCGAGGTACATGGGATTGCGGGTGTAGCGGTACACGCCGTCGGTCACCATGTCGCTCGCTCCTTCGGGACGGGTGGGGTCCACCGTGGTGCCGGCGCGGCGAAACTGCGCCACGCCCAGGACCAGAACGATGGCCCCGGCCAGGGCGATCACCACGGCCAGTGCCCCGACCCACGGCCCGGCCACCGAGCCACGCGCTGTCCATCGGGACGCGTACACGGCCGCGCCGAAGAGCGCGGTGAGTGCCAGCGGAGGTATCCTCAGCTCCAGGGCGCGCATTCCGATCCTCGCGTTCGCCGGCTCATGGGATCAACACCCGCGGGAATGGAACCAGACGGCCGGAAGACCGGTGTCGCCATAAAACCGGAGCCATGCCGTCTCGACACCCGGCACGGACGCCTCACCCGTGCAGGGGTCCGCCTCCAGAAAGCGGACCTGAATCCAACGCTCATCCCCCGCCTCGCGGATGCTCAGAACCTCTGCGGGCCACTCCCGGCGAGCGGCCGCGCCCGTCAGCGTCGTCTGCTCGACTCCGCCCGGCGCATCGAACAGCACCACGGGCCAGGTTCCGCCAACGTAGGTCAGGCGATCCTTCAGCAAGGCTTCGACGGGCAGAAACCGGCCGTCGTCCACGGAAACCCACGCCGATCCCGTGGACAGGGCGATCTCGTGCCACCGCCCGCGCCGGGCCAGAACGATGCCCCCCGGCTGCTCGTAGTCGAACTCCACGGTCGGTAGCCGTTCGTCTCCGCCCGCGGCGCCAGCTCGAACCACGGCCACCTCGAGCCCGAAGCAGCCGCCCTCCGGCGGGAAGGTCCATCCCTGCCGGACCACGATTCGACCCATGGGTTGCGGTGCCTCCGCTGCCGGGTAGAGCGGTATCTCCTCCGGATCGAAGCGCTGGCACGGATACTCGCCGAACACTTCCGTCAACGGCAGGATGCCGATGAGACCACGGGCTCTATCGAAGCCGGAAGCCGCCGCGGACGACGCCAGCGCCACGAGAGCGACGCCGAATCCGATGTCCCGGAACAGCGACCTCGCTCCCATCACTCTTCCACCAGGTTCTTCGCGTACACCACATCCGCCGCTCTGTAACCCGCCGACTGATACAGGCCGCGCGCGCCCAGGTTGTCGTGCAGCACGCTGAGCCGGACGCTGGCGAGGCCCCGGCGGCGGAAGTGCGCTTCCATGGCAGCGAGCAGCGCCCGCGCCACGCCACGGTGCCGATACACCGGCTCGACGTACAGGTCGGTGATCTCGCCGTAGCGTTTCAGGCTCGGTTCGATGTGGAGGTCGCCCTCGTCGTAGGCGCCGGTGAACCCCACCGCGAATCCGCACGGCGTGCCGCCGAGCAGAGCCATCAGCACCTGCCCATCGGCCGCCCTGCACTGATCCTCCAGATACGCCAGATGACCGTCGGCCATCGCGTGTCCCGGCACTCGGTCCGGCGACAGGCGGCGCTCGTGCTCCTGCAGTGCCGCCATGAAGCCGACCGCGGCGGGCCGCAGCCGCTGATCCATCTCCACGATGTCGATCATTCGCCGCCCCGTGCCGAACGGCGCCGCAGCCACGCCGCGGCTCGCAGCGCCGCGGCGGCGAACCCCAGCGCCACGGTGATCACGAAAATCACCCGCGGCTCCGGCGGCGCCTCGCCCAGCGCACGGCCGAGGTAGGAGTTCATGAACACCAGCCACACGTAGTAGGCGCCGGCCAGGTGCAGGGCCCGCCATGCCCGCGGCCCCAGGACGCGCATGGATCGGTCGTTGGAGGTCAGCGCCATCAGAGCGATCAGCAGGAAGGCGAGACCGCCGAGGACGATGGTCACCGTGTCCGGCGCCTCGCCCGCCGCGACGAAGAACGACGTGAGCGCCGCCAGGTGCAGATAGTGGGCGAGAGCGAAGGAGAGTCCCAGGTAACGCCGCTGCCGTCTCAGCCATCGTGTGGCCGGTGACGGGAAGAGCGCAGCGATGGCACCGGCGGCGAACACGGTGACGAATAGGAAAAACGACAGCCTGGCAGTGTAGCGCGCCGCGTGAAGGCGCCCGTCGACACCCGTGCCCCAGACCTCGGCGCTCACCACCACGATCAGGCCCGCGCCCGCCAGCACGGCCGCGAACATCCACCAGGGTATCCGCCGCCCGCTCCCTCGCGAGGCCACGGGCTGTGCGAATGTAGGTGAGGTCATCGGTGAACCATCCCTCTGTGACGGTGATGGGCGGCGGCCCGGCGCATGTTATCGCCTTCCGATGACGCCCGCGACCTCCGCTCGGCTCGCTCGCTCAATCACAAGGCGGCACCATCAGCACGGGCAATCCCACCGCCAGCATTCCCGCCAGTCCCGCCGCCGTGACCAGACACGTCAGCGCCGCCAGGAACGCCGGATACCCGCCGGATCCGCGTTCACGCCGCCAGAGCGTCAGCGCATGCCACTGCAAGCCGGCGAGCACCGCGAGATGCACGATCAGCACCACGAACAACAGCGCCGTCAGCAGGTTAGCGCCCAGCACGTCCGTCTGGTGCACGCCCGCCTCGCAGCCGATGGACGAAACGGCGTACAGCATGACGAATCCGCTGGACCAGACGATCAGCCCGCTCACGGCCAGCAACAGCCGCACCGCGCTCACGGGGCGAACGCTCCCGGGGCCAGATAGAGGCAAGCCAGAATCACCAGGCCCGTTGCGCCCGCATAGCCCCACCAGAGCGTGAGCAACCGCAGGTCGAGGCTGCGCAACGCCGAGACGAAACCGAAACGCCAACGCCACAGCACGAAGCCGCACCAGAGCGCGGCCATGGCGGCGTGGACGCCGGCATAACCCGCAAGCGCAGCGACGGATGCGGCGTAGCCGTGTGACGAGGGTGAGACGTCTCCGGCCACCGGCGTTGCAAAGAAGCCGGCACTGGCGATGACCGCAGCCACGAACGCCAGCCACAGCCAGCCGCTGGCGGAGTGCCCGGCGCCGACGCGCAACCGCGCCCCATGTGCCGCCAGGACGCCCGTCAGCAGGGCCCCGGCGGCCGTCAGCGCGAGCCAGGGCGGCGCGTCGAGAAACCGCTCCGGCGGCCACGCCGGGGCCACCGTCCAGAGAAAGAAGTAGCCGAACAGCAACGACGCCAGCAGCGCGGCGTCGGCGACCAGCGCGAACGCGAGGCCCCACCAGCCGGGAGGCGCGGCCGCGTGGTCGTGCCGCGGCAGCGCCACGCCGTCGCCGGCCGGGAAATCGGGCGCATCCTCGCGCAGGCCGTTGTCCCATCCCCAGCGCAGCGCCGCCGCCAGCGCGGCCAGCGCTCCGACCGCCGCCCAGGCGTATGCACTGAACAGGAAAGCAACGAAGAACGCGGCCAGCGCCAGAGCACAGGTGAACGGCCACCAGCTCGGCCCCGGCAGCACGACGATGGAATGCGGCTCGCCGCTCATGGGATCGACCCCGAGCGTTTCCTGCCAGCCGTTGCGGGGCCGGCCCAACCAGTGCCGGCCTCCGGCCATGGAACCCGGCAGATCCGGCCGATGCCACAGGGGGTCGCGGGATTCGACCCGCGGCAGGCTGGCGAAGTTGTAGAGCGGGGGCGGCGACAGCATGGCCCATTCCAGGGTCCCCGCGCCCCAGGGATTGCGCCGGGTCGGCTCGCCGTAACGGTAGTGCAGCAGCAGATCGATGGCGAACGCCGCGAAGCCCATGGCCATGACGAATCCGCCGAACGAGGACAGCAGGTTGAAGCCCGCCAACCCGAGCTCCGCCGGATAGGTGTACACGCGCCGCGTCATGCCGGCGAGCCCGGTGAAGTGCATCACGAAGAACGTGAGGTTGAAGCCGATGAATATCAGCCAGAATGCCCACTGGCCGAGGCGCTCCGAGGGCCGATGCCCGGTCATCTGCGGCAACCAGTAGTAGGCGGCGGCCAGCAGCGGAAACACGAATCCCCCCACCAGCACGTAGTGCATGTGCGCCACCACGAAGTGCGTGTCGTGGGCCTGCAGGTCGAAGGGTACCAGGGCCACCATCACCCCCGTGAGGCCACCGAAGACGAAGACGACGAGGAACCCCGCCAGGTACAGCATGGGTAGCCGCAACACCGGCCGGCCCATCCACAGGGTCGCGAGCCAGGCGAAGAACTGCACGGCAGTCGGCACGGCCACCACCATGCTGGCGGCGGAGAAGAACGCCTGTGCCATCTGCGGAATTCCCACCGCGAACATGTGATGGACCCACAACCCGAAGCTGATGAATCCGGTGGCGATGACGCTCGCCACCACGGCCGTGTAGCCCACCATGGGGCGGCGCGCCATCACGGGAAGAATGGTGGAGACGATGGCAGCACCCGGAAGGAAGATGATGTAGACCTCCGGGTGCCCGAACAGCCAGAAAAGGTGCTGCCAGAGCAACGGGTCGCCACCGCGGCCGGGGTCGAAGAACGGCCAGCCGAAGGCGCGTTCCAGCTCGAGCAGGATGCTGCCGAGAATCAGCGGCGGAAAGCCGACGACGATCATCGCTCCGGTGACCAGCATGTACCAGGCGAACAGCGGCATCCGCGCCAGGGACATTCCGGCGGTCCGCAGTTTCAGCACCGTGACGCACAGCTCCACGCCCACCGCCACCGCGGAGATCTCCACGAACGTGATACCCAGCAGCCATACGTCCGCCTGCATCCCGGGGCTGTAGACACGGCTGGAAAGCGGCGTGTACATGAACCAGCCGCTGGCCGGTGCCGCGCCCATCAGCAGCGACACCACCAGCATCCCGCCGCCGAGCACGTAGCAGAAGTAGCCGAAGGCGCTCAGCCGCGGGAACGCCAGGTCCCGCGCCCCCAGCAGCTTGGGCAACAGATAGAGGGAAAGGCCTTCGATGACGGGAATGGCGAACAGGAACATCATCACCGTCCCGTGCATGGTGAAGACCTGGTTGTAGGCAGCATGCGAGAGGAAGGCGCTCTCCGGCGTGGCGAGCTGCGCCCGCATCAGCATGGCCAGCACGCCCCCGAAGAAGAAGAACAACATCCCCGTGATCAGAAACCGGCGCCCCACCACCGAGTGGTTGACCACCTGGAGACGGCCGAGCCCCCCGGGGTTGCGCCAGATACGCTCCAGCGCCCGGTGCCGCGCGAGCGGGCCCGGTCCCGTGGCGCCCGTCCTCATTGCCGTCCCTCCAGGAATCGAGCAATGGCATCCAGGTCGTCTTCGCCGAGGTGGGTGACGTCCGGCATCCGGTTGCCCGGCTTCAGCGCCTGGTGCTCGCTCAGCCAGCGCCGGCGGTTCGTCTCGTCGTTGGTGAGCCAACCGCCACCGAGCCGATGCCGGTCGACGAGGCCTGCCAGGTTCGGTCCGGGCGACGCCGACGACACCGTGGGGTCCAGGCTATGACAGGCACGGCAATGGCGGCCGAACGCCGCGGCCCCCGCCGGTTCTTTCCCCGCGCCGGAGGTACCGCTTTCCGCACCGCTCGCCGAACGGCTCGCCGAACGGCTCGCAGAACGGCTCGCCGACCGGCTCTCCAGCCGTTCCAGCCGCGCCTCCAGCGCCGGCCCCTCGTGCGCCTCCAGAAGGAAACCCATGCGCGCGTGCTGCGCACCGCAGAACTCGGAGCATTGCCCCCGGTAAACCCCCGGCTCGTCCGCCTGGAGCGTCAACACGTTGTCGTGACCGGGGATGGCGTCCATCTTGCCGCCCAGCCGCGGCACCCAAAAGCTGTGAATCACGTCGGCGCTCGTGAGCTCGATGCGCACCGGCCGGCCCACCGGCACATGAATCTCGTTGGCGTCGATCAGGTAACCGCCGTCGGCCTGCGGGTAGCGGACCTCCCACCACCATTGGTGAGCCACGACTTCCACCCGATAGGCATCCTCCGCCTGGGCCTGAGGCAACGCGGAGCGGCCGGGGCCGAAGCCGTACAGCATCAGCGCGATCAGCACGACGCCGGGGAATGCCACGCCGCCCACCAGCAGCCACCGGCGCACGCTGCTCGCCGTGGCGCGGCCGCGCGCCCGGACGCTGACGCCCAGCCCGAGGATCGTCATGAACGCGGTCACCACCACACTCCCCCAGAACATGGTCCACCAAACCGCAGCCACGGAACTCGCCCCGGGGCCTCTGGGGTCCAATGCGGAAAGGGGGAGTCGCAAGCTGCATCCGCTGGCGGTAACGGTCAGCAGTGCGCAGAGGAGCAACGAAATGAAACGCTCGCCCGACCCCATCACCGAAGGCGCCGAGTCGCGGGTGGCCGTGGCCGGGCACCCCGTCCATCCCATGATGGTCACCTTTCCCATCGCCTTCCTGATCGCCGTGCTGGGCAGCGACCTCGCGTACCTGGTCAGCGACGATCCCTTCTGGGCACGGGCGTCACTGTGGCTGGCCGGTGCGGGCACCCTGGGCGGCCTCGCAGCCGGCATCGCCGGGGCCGTGGAACTGCTCGCGGTTCGCGGCATCCGCCGCCGGGCGGCCGCCTGGAGCCACTTCGTCGCCGCCGTCATGCCCATCTCCGTGGGTTTCGCCAACTGGCTGTATCGGCTCCCGGACGCCGAGGCCGCGGTGCTGCCGTGGGGCCTGTATCTCTCGGCCCTGGGCGTGGCGCAGGTCGGGCTCGCCGGCTGGCTCGGCGGCAAGCTGGTGTTCCATCACCAGATCGGCATCGTCGACGAGGACGGCGACTGAGGCTCACAGCGGCTTCGCCAGCACCAGCCACAGCACCGCGGGAATGAGCACCAGGGGAACCAGCGTCAGCGACAGCAGCGCCGACGCGCCGAAGCCGTGCTCCCCGCGCAACCGCGCGAGCACGTAGCCGCAGAACGCGTGATAGGCCACGAGCCCCGTCACGGCGGTCAGCTTGAGCGGCAGCCAGCCGCCGCTGACGTCGCGCAGCCACACGAGCAGAGAACCCGACAGTATGGCCACCACGGCAGCCGGCGAGGTGACGCCGATGAAGGTGAAGCGGGTGATGGCACGCAGGCGGTGGTAGGCGCGTACGTCCGCCCGTTCGGGGTCGTGATGAGTAGCGAACAGGCCCGGCAGGTAGAGCAATCCGGCGCTCCACAGCACCAGGGCGGCGACGTGAATGCTCTTCAACCACGCGACGGTCAGATCCACGCTCCCGCTCGACCCGCCAGACGACGCCCGGCTTAATGCAAGATTGGTGCAAGAGCGGCCCCGGCCTCGCCTAGTACGTCTCGGAGGGGGTCTGGCATGGAGATTGCCCCGTTGGGAGCATGGAGACCACGTCCCCGGAACGGCGCGGCATCGTGGTGGTCACGGGTGCCGCCGGCGCCATCGGCACCTCCCTGTGCCGGGCACTCGGGAGCAACTACACGGTGGTGGGACTCGACCGGGTCGAGAGCCCCGAAGCCGACGATGCCATCGTGTTCGATCTGACGTCGGAAGACTCGGTGCGCGAGGCCGTGAGTCGACTGGAAGCGCGCCACGGCCGGCGTATCGAATCCTGCATCCACCTCGCGGCCTATTTCGACTTCACCGGCGAGGACAAACCGCTCTACGACGAGATCAACGTACGCGGCACCCGCAGGCTGCTCCAGGCCTTGCGCGGGCTCGACGTCCAGCAGTTCGTCTACTCGAGCACCATGCTGGTGCACGCGCCCTGCCGCCCCGGGGAACGCATCGACGAGTCCTGGCCCCTCGGTCCGCGATGGCGCTATCCACTCTCGAAGCTCCAGACCGAGGACGTGATCCGCGCCGAGCACGGAAGCATACCCGTCGTGCTGCTGCGCCTAGCCGGCGTGTACGGCGAAGCATCCGTGGTGCCCACCATCGCCAACCAGATCGCCCGGATCTACGAGCGCGCGCCGCTGAGCCATCTGTATTCGGGCGACGTGCGCACCGGTCAGTCCACACTGCACGCCGACGACATGATCGATGCCTTCGCGCGTGCGGTGCAACGCCGTAGCGAGCTCCCGGACTTCGTCGAGATCCTGGTCGGCGAAGAGGACGTGATGGGCTACGCCGAGCTGCAGGACCGTATCGGCTGCCTCATCCACGGCGAGGAGGAGTGGCGAACCCTGAGCCTGCCGAAACCGATCGCCAAGGCGGGGGCATGGGCTCAGCTCAAGCTCGAGCCGGTGATCCCCGACGCCCTGGACCAGGGCAGAAAGCCCTTCATCCGGCCGTTCATGGTGGAGCTGGCCGACGATCACTACGCCCTGGATACTTCCCGCGCCAGAGAGCTTCTGGGCTGGACGCCCCGCCACCGTTTCCGTGAGGCCCTGCCTGCGTTGGTGGAGTCGCTCGAGCGCGACCCCGGAGGCTGGTACCGGAAGAACGGCGTTGCGCCGCCTCCCTGGCTGGAAGCGGCCGCCGAGCCGGGTGCAGAGATGGCAGACCACCCGGACGCCGTGCGCACCCGACACGAACATCTGTTTCGCGAGCAACACGCGAACTTTCTCTGGGCTCACTTTCTAAACGTCGCCATCGGCTGCTGGCTGATGCTGGCGCCCTCCATTCTGGGTTACCAATCGGCGGCCATGACCCGGAGCGACGTGATTTCGGGAGGGCTTCTGCTGGTGCTGGCGCTGGGTTCGCTGTCCTGGCGGGCCGCGCCGCTGCGCTGGGGCGCGGCCCTGGTGGGCCTCTGGCTGCTGGTGGCGCCGCTCTTGTTCTGGGCGCCCACGTCCGCCGCCTACCTCAACGGTACGCTGCTGGGCGCCGCCGCCATCGGCCTCGCCGCCGCGAGCCGGCCGCCCCCCGGGGTGTCACCGATCGCAGCGCTCACCGGCCCCACGGTGCCGCCGGGCTGGACGGCCTCGCCCTCGAGCTGGCTCCAGCGACTGCCGATCATCGTGCTGGCGTTCGTGGGGCTGTTCTGCTCCATGTACATGACCGCCTACCAGCTCGGCCACGTGGACCGCATCTGGGATCCGTTCTTCCCCGGCGGGCCCAACGCGCCCAACGGCACGGCCGCGGTCATCACCTCCGACATATCCCGGGCTTTTCCCGTCCCCGACGCGGGGCTCGGAGCCGTGGTCTACACGCTGGAGATCCTCCTCGGCATCGTCGGCTCCCGGGAGCGCTGGCGAACCATGCCCTGGGTGGTGGCCTCCTTCGGGTTCCTGATCGTGCCTCTCGGCATCGTATCCATCGTCTTCATCGTCATTCAGCCGATCCTCATCGGCACGTGGTGCGCGCTGTGCCTGATCGCCGCCGCCGCCATGCTGCTGCAGATCGCCTACTCCGCCAACGAGCTGGTGGCAACGGGCCAGTTCCTGGCGCGCCGACGCCGCGCGGGGCGGCCTTGGCTGCGCATATTCTTCACCGGCGACACCGACGTGCATCAGCGGCGCCCCGGCGAGACACCGGCGGCGCCATCGCTGCGGCGGGATTTCGAACGCTCTCCCGCCCGGATACTGCGCGACATGTGGCGCGAAGGCGTAACCCCGCCCTGGACGCTGGTTGCGTGCGCCCTCATCGGCATCTGGCAGATGTTCACCCGGATGACCCTGGGCACCGAGGGCGACATGGCGAACGCGGATCACCTCATCGGCTCCCTCGCCGTCACCGTTTCCGTGATCGCGTGGGCCGAGGTGGCGCGGGCCGTGCGGTATCTCAACGTCGCGCTCGGCGTGGCTCTGCTGATCACGCCGTTCGTCCATCAGCCCGGCGACGCCGCCACCGTCGCCAGCTTCGTGGCAGGTGTGCTGCTGATCGCCGCCGCTCTGCCCCGCGGCCCGGTGCGCGCTCGCTACGGTAGCTGGGAGCGCCTCATCGTCTGATGTGCTGAGTCAATCCGTGAGGTCCTCGATCAGGTTTTCCATCTCGAGGATTTCCCGGCGTTGACTGGCGATGATCTCGTCCGCCAGCTCGCGCACCCGGGGGTCGCTGATGTCGGCCCGCTCGCTGGTCAGGATGGCGATGGAGTGGTGCGGGATCATGGCGCGCATGTAGGAAATCTGGTCCACCGTGGCCTGGCTGCGGACCAGCCAGAGTGCCGCCACGAAGATCAGCGCGCTGCCGATGTAAATTCCCAGATTCGTCCACCGGCTCGCGTACATGGAGAGCATGAAGCTCAGCATCACGATGGCCATGCACGACCCCATCAGCAAGGCCATGTACACCCGGGTCTCGCTGAACTTCACGTGACCGAACTCGAAGGTGTTCAGGTACATGATGCCGTACATGATCACCGTCGACGTGACGATCATCGCGCCGAACCTGAGATAGCTCATGCGCGTGCTCCTCGGTGCAGTGCTCGGCCCATGGTAACGGGCGCCCGACGCGACGCATTGAGCATCAACAGGCCCGGGCACGGGGTCGAGCCGGCGCTCCGGGTGTCGCTACCGGTTCCGGACCAGGGTGCAGTGCTCGCGCTCGAACAATCGCTCGAGATAGGCATGCAGGTGCGGGAATCCGTCGATCCAGCCGAACTCGGCGCCGAAGTTGAGCGTGTAGCCAACGATGATGTCGGCCACCGTGAAGCGGCTTTCGACTAGATAGGGGGAGTTCGACAGCTCCAGGTCCAGCGCGGCGGCCGCCCTGCTGAACATCCTCCTACACTGCGGGACGATCTCGGGGACGTGCTGATCCTTCGGCAGCACGAAATCCAGCGTGTTCAGCTCGGCGGTCCAGACCCAGGGCTCCAGCTCGGTCAACGCGAACATCACCCACTGATCGTGCAGCGCCCGCGACCAGGTGCCGGGCGCCGCGATGAGCCGCCGCTCTGGAACCAGGTCGGCGATGGCCGCAGAGATGGCCGCCGACTCGAACAGGGGTTTGCCATCGATTACCGCCACCGGCAGCTTGCCCAGCGGATGAAGCCGGCGAAGCTCGTCGCTGCCGATGATGCTGGGATCGTTGCCCACGGACTGGAACTCGAGGCCCGCCTCCAGGAGCGTCCAGCGACAGCGGGCGGATCGGGTCGGAGCGAGCTCGTAGAGCTTGATCGCGGGCTGCATTCCCGGAAGTGTACCGCAGGATGCGTCGTAAACATCGCCTATAATCGCGCCGTTTGGACACGCCGCGACGCTCATGTTGCTTCAGGAACCGAGAGAGAACCTCGCGCCGCCGGGCCCCGCCGCGGGAATCGCGTTTCCGCCCTGCGACGAGCTCGCAGCGCTCGTCGACGTCATCTGGGTCCATGAGATCGACGGCCGGACGGCACGGCACAGCGGCGACGTCACCATCCTACCCTCCACGTCCGTCGTCGCCTGTTTCCAGTACCGCGACCCCCTGGGGCTGGTCCAGCACGGCCAGGCCCGCTACGTGCACAGCGCGCTCACCGGACTGCAGCGGACCGCGCAGACCTACCGCGCCGAAGGCGAGGTGGGATCGGTGGCGGTACGGTTCACGCCCTGGGGCGCGGCCAGCTTCTTCGGCCTCGATGGGCTGGCCGGTCGGCGGCTCCCGCTGGACGAGGTGTGGCCCGCGCCGGCGCTGCGCCGCCTGGAGCGC
>JAWLCV010000016.1:0-63274 GCA_041686955.1 Pseudomonadales bacterium | reverse complement strand
GCCCGCCGGGGCACGGATCTCCGCCGGAAAATCCGGCAGGGTGGCCACGTCGTTGCCGCCGAGCGCGGAGGCCACGGTGAACTGCTGCCCCTGCAGCTGAATGCCGTCGCCGGAATCGCCGGCAAAGCGCACCACGTAGCTGATTCTGTCGGTTTCGGGAGAATTTGCCATGACGGCGGCGGGGCATGTCCGAATCTGCAATGTGGCGCGCATTGTACTGAATCGGCTGTGAAATGGGGCGGGGGTTCGGAATGTACATAGGCGCCGGTCGGGCGCCCTCCCGGTGGTTTTCGCGCGGGCTTTGCCGTAGAGTGCCGCGCTCCCGAATCCACCCATCTGGAGAAAGTCATGAAAGTGGTAACACGCACTGGCGAGTACACCATCTACAAGAAGCGCAATCAGCGGTATGCGGTGCGAAACGCCGCGCGGCAGTGGGTCCGGGGCGAGGACAAGGTGGCCATCCTGCTGGCCCACAACCTGATCGAGGCGCCGGTGCCCAAAGCTCCGGATCATCCGGAGGCGCCGGAAGCGGAGGCCTCCGCCGCTCAGACAGAGGCGGCAGAGGCGAGCGAGGGCGGCGAGGCCCCGGCGGAGGACGGCGAGACGTCCTGACCGGCCGGCGCGATCGCGCCCGCCACTGAACCCGGCTAGAATGGCCGTTGTCTGATGGCGATGGACCCCCACGCCCGAACACCGAGCCCATGGCGAAACCGCTAGCCGAATTCGAAGTCGTGGCGGGCTACGAGCCCGCCGGCGACCAGCCCGCCGCCATCACGGCGCTGGTGGACGGCCTGGAGTCCGGGCTCTCCCATCAGACCCTCCTGGGCGTCACCGGCTCCGGCAAGACCTTCACCATCGCCAACGTGATCCAGGCGGTGCAGCGGCCGACCCTGGTGCTGGCGCCGAACAAGACCCTGGCCGCGCAGCTCTACGGCGAGTTCAAGGAGTTCTTCCCCCACAACGCGGTGGAGTACTTCGTCTCCTATTACGACTACTACCAGCCGGAAGCCTACGTGCCCTCCTCGGACACCTACATCGAGAAGGACGCCTCCATCAACGCCCACATCGAGCAGATGCGGCTCTCCGCCACCAAGGCGCTGCTGGAACGCCGCGACACCATCATCGTCGCCTCGGTGTCGGCCATCTACGGTCTGGGGGATCCGCAGTCGTACCTGCGCATGGTTCTGCACCTGGACCGGGGCGACAAGGTGGACCAGCGTTACATCCTCACCCGGCTGGCGGAGCTTCAGTACACGCGCAACGACATGGTGTTCCAGCGCGGCACCTACCGGGTGCGCGGCGACGTGGTGGACATCTTCCCCGCCGAGTCGGAGAAAGAGGCGGTGCGGGTGGAGCTGTTCGACGACGAGATCGAGGGCATCTCGGTGTTCGACCCGCTCACCGGCGAGATCATCAACCGGCTGCCGCGCTACACGGTCTTCCCGAAGACCCACTACGTGACCCCGCGGGAGCGCATCCTCGCGGTGATCGACGAGATCCGCGAAGAGCTGAGGGAGCGGCTCGCCTACCTGAACCAGCACAACAAGCTGGTGGAGGCCCAGCGCCTGGAGCAGCGGACCCGCTTCGATCTGGAGATGATCAAGGAGCTCGGTTACTGCAACGGCATCGAGAACTATTCCCGGTACCTCTCCGGCCGCGAAGCCGGGGAGCCGCCGCCGACGCTGTTCGACTACCTGCCGAAGGACGCGCTGCTGGTCATCGACGAGAGCCACGTCACGGTGCCGCAGATCGGCGGCATGTACAAGGGCGACCGCTCCCGCAAGGAGACGCTGGTGGAGTACGGCTTCCGGCTGCCGTCGGCGCTGGACAACCGGCCGCTCAGGTTCGACGAGTGGGAGCGGCTGGCGCCCCAGATGATCTTCGTTTCCGCTACGCCCGCGGACTACGAGGCGAAGATGGCGGGCCAGGTGGTGGAGCAGGTGGTGCGGCCCACGGGTCTCGTGGATCCGGAGGTGATCGTGCGCCCCGCCTCCACGCAGGTGGACGATCTGTTCGGCGAGATTCGCACCACCGTCGCCAAGGGAGAGCGGGTGCTGGTCACCACGCTGACCAAACGCATGGCCGAGGACCTCACGGACTATCTGGACGACCACGGCATCGCCGTGCGCTATCTGCACTCCGACATCGACACCGTGGAGCGCATGGAGATCATCCGCGATCTCCGGCTCGGAGAGTTCGACGTGCTGGTGGGGATCAACCTGCTGCGCGAGGGCCTGGACATGCCCGAGGTGTCCCTGGTGGCGATCCTCGACGCGGACAAGGAAGGGTTTCTACGGGCGGAGCGCTCGCTGATCCAGACCATCGGCCGGGCGGCCCGAAACGTCAACGGGCGGGCCATTCTCTACGCCGATCAGATCACGGGCTCCATGCGCCGGGCCATCGACGAGACCGAGCGGCGGCGGGCGAAGCAGCTCTCCTTCAACGAAACCAACGGCATCACGCCCAAGACCATTCTGAAGCGGGTGGCGGACGTGATGGAAGGGGCACGCGTGGCCGCACCGGGCATGGGGCGGCGCAGCGCCGCGGCCTCCGGGCGGCGGGCCCGCAGCGAAGATCTGGAGATTCCGGAGGATCCGCGGGCTCTCGGGCGCCTGCTGGAGAAGCTGGAGGCGCAGATGATCGAGCACGCCAAGAACCTGGAGTTCGAGGAAGCCGCCGCGCTGCGGGATCGGATACGGGAGATTCGGGCGGAGAGGTTGATGGCTTAGTCGCCGTCCGCCTTCCGCTGTCCGCTATCCGCAAGAGGGATAACGCGAGGGTCTGGCGATCCCTCTCTAGCGGACGGCGGATAGCGGACAGCGGATAGCGGCTATTCCCCCGCCAACCACCCCGCGCATTCCGCCCCCAGCTCGCGTACGGCCCGGGCTTCGTATTCCGCGACCTCCTCCGCCGTCAGCACGTCGCGCCAGCGTCCGTTGGTGCCTTTATTGATGAAGGTGGTGGCGCCGCCGTCCCAGAAGGCGCCTCCCAGGGGAACGGCCTTGTCGGCGTGGCGCTTCATCCAGTCGAAGCTGCTGTGCTCCACCACCGTGGCGAGCAGGGCCTCGTCCAGCTCGATCTCCAGGTGCCGGGCGATGCGCCGCACGGAGCCGGGCAGGTCGTGCTTGAGCTCCTGGAAGTGCACGAGCAGGACGTTCGGCAGATCGCGGATTTCCCACCAGGAGCGGACGTTCTCCCAGAACGGCCACCAGGGCTCGCCGTCGTGGTCGAGCCAGAGGCGCCAGAAGTCGCGGACGTCCTCGGGCGGGCGCTCGATGGGCGGGCCCACCCGGCCCGGAGTGTCGTTCAGGGCCTGATACCACAGCTCGTTGGCGGTGCTGTGGTGGTGGAACATGCTCCAGACCACGTCGCGGCCGTCCCGGCCGATGTAGACGTAGCGGGCCTTGGGCGAGAACACCAGCGCGTCCACGGGCAGGTGCGTCTTGAGAAAGCGCCTGTGGGTCTGGGCCTCGACCTCCGGCAGCTTGATCTCCTTGGGCGGCACCCGCAGGTCGAGCCAGGGCGACATTTCAGCCACGTTGATGTCCGGGTCGCCGCGGAACAGGAGCTGCCCGATGATCTGCTGCATCCAGGTGGTGCCTGCCTTGGCGTAGGTGGCGATGACGATGTCGTCGTCGCGGAACACCAGATCGTTCCAGATGGTGGAATCGAAGTGGTGATTCTGGAACTCGCGGGTCTTCACCGGCCAGCGCGGCGCGGTCCCCGCTGGGATCGTCTCGTCGCTCGCATCGGTCATGACACATCCTCACCAGCGGCAGGGGACGCAGAGCTTAGCGCCGCGCATCGACGCCGGAAAGGGCCTCAACCGGCGCCGGTTCGCGGGCCGGGCCGGAAGCGGATGGGCATGCGGCGGATGCCGGAGATGAAGTTGGAGGCCAGCCACTCCGGGGTCTCGGTTTCTTCGATGTCGTGAAGCCGGCCGAGCACCTCCGCGAGCATGCAGTCGATCTCCACCCGCGCAATGTGCTGGCCCAGGCAGACGTGGGCGCCGGCACCGAAGGCGATGTGGGGATTGGGGTCGCGGCGGACGTTCAGGACGTCCGGGTCGGCGAACCGGCGTGGATCGCGGTTGGCGGCGCCGAAATAACGTACCACCTTGTCGCCCGCGCGGATGGCCTGGCCCGCGATCTCGGTGTCCCGGGTGGCGGTGCGGCGCATGTAGATCACCGGGCTCACCCAGCGCAGCAGCTCTTCCCGGGCGCCGGGGACGAGCGACGGGTCCCGGCGCAGCTCGGCGAGGGTGTCGGGGTGCTCGAGCAAAGTGTGCAGCCCGCCGGCCACGAGGTTGCGCGTGGTGTCGCCGCCGGCGTCGATGAGCAGCAGAAAGAAGAGCTGAAAGTCCAGGAGGTCGAGGCGCCGGCCCTCCACCTCGGCGTGGACGATCTGGCTGGCGAGGTCGTTTCCGGGCCGCGCGGTCTTGCTTTCGTAGACGCCCTGAGCGTATTGGAACATCTCCATCACCGCCCGGGCCTGGGCGCCTTCCGGCACCGCCTCTGCCGCGGAGTGGATGGTTTCGGTGAGCTGATAGAGGTTGCGGCCGTCCTCCAGGGGGATGCCCATGAGCTCGGCGATCACGTAGGAGGGCAGCTCGCCGGCCACGTCGGCGACGAAGTCGCACTCGCCGCGCTCCACCACCTCGTCGACGATCTGCCGCGACAACTCCTCGATCCGGGGCCGCAGGCGGGCCGCCGGGCCCTGGGTGAACTCCCGGCTTATGATCTTGCGGTAACGGGTGTGGGCCGGCGGGTCCATCATCAGCATCATCTTGTGGTCGCCGAACTCGATGCCCGAGCCGGCGCCCGGGTCCGGGATCATGATGGTGGGCTCGGAGGAAAACGTGGCGGGATCGCGGCCGATGTCGGCTACGTGCTCGTGACGGGTCAGGGCCCAGAAGCCGGGCCCGTCCGGTTCTTCGTGCCAGTACACGGGCGCGTGCTCCCGCAGCCAGGCGTACTGGCCGTGGGGATGGCCGTGGGCGAAGCTCTGGGGATCCAGCAGGTCGATCTTCATGGTGCTCATGCCTGTGCCGATGCTCCGATTGTACGCCCCCGGGCCTGCCCCGGCATGGGACCGGCGGGCAAGGCAAGATTTTTGCTAGGCCACGGGTGGTGAGGCATATTGTCATCGCGTTCCTTTGGCGCGGAGGTGGGACGGTTCCGATGCGCATGTTGACGTTGGTCCTGGCAACCTACATGACCTCGGCGGCTCTGGCCGAGGTCGATCTGCGGACCGTGCGCTGGGACGCGGCCCGGGAGGGCGATCCTTTCGGCAGCGGCATCATCGGTGTCGCCCGAGTGCAGGCCGACGGCGTATCCGCCATGGTGCGCTGCTCGTCGTCGCCGGACCGGGTGGAGGTGCGCTTCTTCCTCGACCGTGCCCTGGTCTCCGGCACGGCGGCGGTGGCCTGGCGCTTCGATACCGGGGAGCGCAGAACCATGGCCTGGACCAAGAGCCCCAACGGCCACTCCCTGGTGGTGCCTCGGGAGCTCCAGGGGTCGTTCGTGGAGCAGCTCCGGCGGGAAGACATGCTGTACCTGTACGTGGGCGACCTGAACGGCGCCGAGCAGGAAGTGATCGTGCCGCTGCGGGGCTCGTCGGCCGCCATCAGCCGGGCCCTGGGCTGGTGCGACGAGGCGCGGGGAACGTGAAGAGTTGTGTGGGGCGCTCACATTGCGGTGCGGAAGTTTCCGCCACGGCTGGGCGGCGAGCCGCCATAATGCCGTCATGCGCAAATCCGACACCAGCGACGCCCAGTTCCGCCGGGCCGCCGACCGCATCGTGTACGATGGGCAATGGTTCGTGATGACCCGGGAGGGCACCCGGGGCCCTTTCCAGACGCGGGCCTGCGCGGAGGCGGAAATGCGCCACTACGTCGAGACCATGCAGTTCCTCGAGGCGAACCGCGGCTCCATGCCGGCCCACCTGGACTGGGGCGACGTCACGGTGGTGGATCTGGAGCCTCCGCGCTGGAGCTGAGGGCGGCGCCTGCCGTCCCGTTGACGAGCATCTGCCGGCCGAAGCGGGCATAATCCGCACGCTTTTTTCACCCAGAGGCTCGCGAGGCTAGCTTTGTCGAACACAACCGTCCGCCAGCAAAGCGCCAGACCCGTCGGCGTGTACGTCGTGGCGCTGGTGATGGCGCTCTTCCACCTGGGCAGCCTCGGCGTAATCTTTACCGGGGTGAGCACCGCCACCCTGGTGGTGGCGTTCACGCTCTACGTGTTCCGAGGGCTCGGAATCACCGCGGGATATCACAGGCTGCTGGCGCACCGTTCGTTTCAGACCTCCCGCGTGGTGCAGTTCGTCATGGCGCTCGCCGGCTGTCTGGCGGTGCAGGGCGGGCCGCTGTGGTGGGTGGCGCACCACCGGGCCCACCATCGCAGCACCGACTCGCCGGAGGACGTGCACTCGCCGGTGACCCAGGGGTTCTGGCAGTCGCACATGGGCTGGATGATGAGCGCTGCGGCATTCCGCGAGAAGGGCGCGAACGCCCGCGATCTGCACAAGTTTCCGGAGCTCAAGTGGCTGCAGCGCTTCTACGCGCCGCTCATCGTCGCGCAGGGCGTCGCCCTGTATGGGCTGGGGGCCGGGCTCGACCGGGCGTTTCCCGAGTGGGGGACCTCGGGGGCGCAGATGCTGGTCTGGGGCCTGTTCGTGACCACGGTGCTCACCTGGCACGTGACGTTCGCCGTGAATTCCGTCTGCCACACCTGGGGCCGGCGTCCGCACGCCACCGGGGACGCCAGCACCAACCATCCGTTGATCGGCGTGCTGGCGTACGGCGAGGGCTGGCACAACAACCACCACATGTACCCGTTCTCGGCCCGGCACGGGCTCGAGTGGTGGCAACTCGATCTGACCTGGTGGCTCTTGAAGGGCCTGGAGAAGCTGGGGCTGGTGTGGAAGCTGAAGTTGCCGAAGGAGGCCCGTGGGGCCTGAATCGCCCCGCCCGCGGGTCGCGGGTGTTTGATCTGGCGCCAGATCTTGTATGATACGCCTCCCCGGCCGCTCGGCAGCCGGGAACTCTCGACAGGCGCGTAGCTCAGCTGGTTAGAGCGCTACCTTGACATGGTAGAGGTCGTTGGTTCGACTCCAATCGCGCCTACCAATCCTCCCGCGGCGCGCGGCCGTCAGATCTCCGGCGAGCCGCCGGCGCCGTGCCAGCCGCCTCCCTCGGACGGGGGCTGCTGCGGGCGGCGCAAGGTCAGCCGGTTGTGCACGTCCCGCACCCCTGTCACCGCCTCGACGCAGGCTTCCGCCGCGCGCTTCTGACTGCGCGTTTCCACCTGCCCGGTCAGGGTCACCTCGTCGCCCTGCACGTGGACCTCGACATCGGACGCGTCCACGTCCGGGTCGTCCGTCAGGTTCTCGCAGATCAGCTCCCTCAGGCGTTCCGGCGAGCGCCGGAACGTCTTGGGACCGCGGCCCGCGTATGAACCCTGGGCCGGGCGGCCGCCGCGCTCCGGCTCCTCCTCCGCTGCGTAACCGCCCCGGCCGTAGTCGTGGTGTCGGTGCCCGGCGCCACCGTAGCGTTCCTCCGGCCAGGGCCTATGGCGCCCGCCGCCCCCCGGACCGCGGCCGTCCTCGTCCTCGGCTTCGAACCATGAGGAGACGTCGCGCATGATGCGCTCGAGCAGGCTGCTGGGCCGGCGTCCCCGATTCTGGCTCATGGTGTGGCCTCTCGCTGCCGTCGAACGGGGAGGCAGGCAACTTCCGTGCCCCGGCGCACCGGGTTTGACCGGAATCAGGCGCTCGCCTTCAGCGCCTGGCGCTCGAGCTCCTGGGCGAGTTCCCGATCGATGTTCAGGTGCCGGGCCAAATCGTCCAGCCAGGCCCGCTCCATGGCGTTCTGCTCGTCCACCAGGGCGGCGCTGACCAGATAGATCTCCCGGGCCGCCTGAGGCGAATCCGCCTGGCGTGCCAGGGCCTCGGCGTCGAGCGGCGCTTGAAGCTGCTGCTCCACCCAGCGGTGCAGCTCCGGATCGGCGCCGAGTCCGTCCAGGTGCTGGGCCAGGCGCGCGCGCTCGGCCTCGTCGATGTGGCCGTCGGCCCGCGCCGCCATGATCATGGCCTGGAGGATCTCCAGGCTGCGCTGCTCCCGGGCCTGCCCCTGCAGGCGGTCGATCTGCTGCCCCTGAGCATCGGGACCGGCCTGCTGCTGCCCGGACTGCCGGTTCTGCCAGGCGTTCCAGGCCAGCATGCCGACACTGGCCAGGGCTCCGTATTTCAGGGCCTTGCCGCCGAGGCTGCGCCCGCGCTTGGTGCCGATGAGCAGACTCAGCGCGCCGGAGCCGAGAAGGGCGCTGAGGTCGATGTTCCCTCCCGTGCCGGAACCCTGGTGCCCCCGCAATTGCGAGGTGAGCCCGGAGAGCAGGCGGCTCAGAGTGCCGCCGCCGGCCGCGCCGCTGCCGCTGGTCGCGCCGCCGCTGCCGGCTCGGGCTCCCTGCGCTTCCTTCATGAGCTGATCGAGAATCGCTGTGGCATTCATGACCTACCTCGACACGTTGTCGCCCACGCTGTCGTGGGCCTCTAACGTTGGTCCGGCAGGTCGGCGGGAAGTTCGGCGGGCCTCAGAACAGGGCGCGGTAGCCCGCGCGGATGAAGGTCCCCCGGGTGTCCACGTCCCGGGTCGGCATCTCACGCGAGTTCCACTCGTAGCCGGCTTCCAGCTCCAGGCGCAGGTGGCGATTGTGACGGTAGTCTAGGCGCAGCGTCGGCTTGATCCGGAGCTCCTTCTGATCCGTCTGGAGGTGGCGCCGCTGATCCACGGCCAGGCGCGGGTAGAGCCACCAGCGCTCCCGCAGGGCGAGGCGATTGTTCAGCAGCAGTCCGGTGCTGCGGGCGCTGTCGGAATCGAAGTAGCGAAGCTGCACGGCGCCGTAGTTGCCCTGGCCGAAGGCGTTCTCGGCGCGAAGCTGCGTGGTGAGGTAGACGTCGCGGTGGCCGTCCAGGGCGGCGACGTTGGCCGAGGCTTCGGTGGCGTCGTAGTCGGCAACGGAAGCGTCCATGGAGAGCGCCCAGCCGGCGGCGAAGCTCCGATCCATGCCGAGGCGGATCATGGTGCTCATGGCGCTGCGGTCGGCGGCGATGTCCTCGAGCCGTTCCTCCACGAGCTGCTGCTCGAGGTCGCTCAGATCCTGCACGGCCTGGCCGATGAGCGCGTTGCGGGTGGTGAGATAGGGGTTCCGGCGTTGGTCGACGGTGGCATAGACGCGCAGGGCGTCGCTCAACCGGAGGTTGCCGGAGACGTAGGCGTGGTTCAGCGCCTCGTGGTGCAGATCGTAATCCAGCATGGCGAAGTAGTTGCCGCGCTCGCCGGTCAGCTCGCCGGCCAGGCCCACGGCCTCGCGGTCGACCATCCCGTCGAAGCGCTGCTGCACGAAGAACGGGCGGAGCTCCAGACGCTCGTCCAGAAGCTCGATGGCCACGTTCACGCCCCAGAACGGGCGCTCGCTGTCCGGGCCGTCGAAGCTGGAATCCACCAGGTAGCCTCCCAGGGCGTTCACGGTGGTGCGGGGGGCAACGCGGACGCCCGCCGTGGCGCCGTCGAAACGTCCCAGCACACCGCTGCTGCGCTGCCGCTGGCGGCCTACCCGCAGACCGGTCCGCAGCGGTTCCGCCACGGTCTCCCAGTACAACGTCTGCACGCGGAAGGTGTCGCCGCCGGCATCGTCGGTGAAGTCCTGAAGGTGCCCGAGGGAGGCGCGCGCCTCGTGGCTCACGGTGCTCGAGCTGCGCCGGGCGCGAAGATCCACATCGGTGAACAGGCCGTCGATGGGGATGGTGGTTCCGTGACTGTCGATGTCGAGGCTGTAGCGGCGGTAGAACTGGGACAGGCTCGCGCTCGTGTGCCAGGCCACCGATCGGGGCGCGCGCGTCGGCTCGCGCAGGCTCACCGGTTCCTGATCCAGGCTCACCAGCGACTGATGGCGTGCGCGGATGCGGCGGGCGGCCGGGTCATCGGGATATTCGGCCAGGGCGGTCTCGTAGGCGAGCTTGGCCTGGGCGAACTGGCGCGTCTGCTCCCGGGTCACCCCCAGCATTTCCAGAGCCTTCAGGCGGAAAGCCGGCACGTCGGCCGCCTTGGTGTACAGGGAGATGGCGCGCTGGAAGTCGCGCGCCAGGTAGGCATCGCGGGCTTCCTGCAGCAGACTGTCGTCGGCTTCCGTCTGCCACTCCAGCAGCTTTCCGGCCGGCTCGGGCGCCGGGGCGACGGGCTCGGTGGTGGTGGAGATGCTGATGGCCGGCCCCGCGTCGCCGGCGTTCGCGGCAACGGCGCCGGCACCGAACAGTTTGGTGACCCGCTCCGGGTTGATGCGCATGCGGCTGCCGTAGGCGGCTTCGTCGGCGTCCACCTGGACCAAACGGGCTGCCGGGAACGTCCCCTGAGCCTCGGCGAGGATGGATTCCGCCCGCGGCCGGGAGAAGAAGCCGATCCGGACGTTGCGCGGCGCCGAAGCGTCATCGGCATCGACGGCGTACAGCACCCGGCCGAGCAGCAGGCTGCGCGGTACCTGGTCGAGGCGCAGCAGCGGCTGGTCGAGCCCCAGGTCCACGGCCCATGCGCCGCCGGTTCCGGTGAGGCCGGCTGCGGCACGGCGCGTCGCCCGGCGCTGCCCGCGGCGCGGCAGGTACTTGAGGGCCAGGCGGTTGCTGGCGTACTGGGGCACGGTGACCACCTGCATGGGCTCCGGGAACTCCACGACCAGCTCGAAGCCGCGGGCGCTGGATCCTTCCATGGCCACACGGCCGACGTCGTAGCCGCTCTCGTCGAAACGAAGCTCGGCGAACTGCCAGGGCAGGCTCTCGCCGTCGATGGCCTCGAGCCGGGCGCGAAAGCGGCGCCCATCGCGGGATTCGAGAGGTGAGCGGAGTGCCACGTCGAATCCCAGCAGCACCTCGATCTCCGGGGCTTCGCCGCCGTCGGCTGCGGCGGTGGAATGCTGCACCACCTCGCGCAGAAGCTGGGTGGCATCGGCGGGGCCGGCGGCCAGCACCGCGAGCAGCAGCCCCATCACCCGGCGCAGCATCAGAAATCCCCTCCGCTGACCCTGTGCTCCGGCCCGGGCTGGAACTCCTTGATGGTGGTGAGCGACGAGTCGGTGTAGACGTGGCAGGCCCCCGTGCAGTCCCGCAGCTCGGAGACGGTATAGAACGCGTCCGGGTTCTCGTATTTCTTGTGGGGGCCGCTGCGGAAGTCGCTGGCGTGACAACCCGCGCAGTCGGGCGCATAGCCGGGGGAGGGCCAGGTCACCGTCTCGGAGTTGCCGCCGTGGCAGTCGGTGCAGGCCAGGTTCGCCCGATGATCGCCCGGATAGTTGGGGGAGCTGTGGGTGAACAGGGCCGGCGTCCAGAAGTCCGTGTCGTGGCAGGTGTCGCACTCCTGGACGGTCTGGAAATGGCCCGCCGGCGTGCCGGTGGCCTGCACCCCGTCGTGGCACGTGGAGCACGAGCCCGTGACCCCGGCGTGGTCGAAGGTGGCGGGCACCCAGGCGAGCGTGCTGTGGCACGCGTCGCACTCGGAGCTCGTGGCGATGTGGGTGGCGTGCTTGCCGGTGGCGGTCATGCCGTCGTGACAGCTGCTGCAGGTGCCGGGAGTGACGCTGCTGTGATCGAACACGGCCGGCAGCCAGGCGTTGGTGCTGTGACAGTCGCCGCAGGCGTTGCTGGAAGCGATGTGGGTGGGGTGCTTGCCCGTGGCGGTGACGCCGTCGTGGCACGAGCTGCAGCTACCCGTGACCTCGGCGTGGTCGACCAGGAACACGGGCTCCCACGCATCCGCCGTGTGGCAAGCTTCGCAGGCGTTGGTGCTGCTGATGTGGCTCGGCGATTTGCCGGTGGCGGTGACGCCGTCGTGACAGGTTCCGCAGCTTCCCGTCACCTCCGCGTGGTCCACGACGATGGCCGGCTCCCAGAAGTCGACGGAGTGGCAGGCCTCGCAGGCGTTGGTGCTGCTGACGTGGCTCGGCGACTTGCCGGTGGCGGTGACGCCGTCGTGACAGGTTCCGCAGCTTCCCGTCACCTCCGCGTGGTCCACCGCCACTTCCGGCTCCCAGAAGTCGACCGAATGGCAGGCCTCGCAGGTGTCGCTGGTGGCGATGTGGTCCGAGGATTTACCCATGGCCTGCACGCCGTCATGGCACTGAATGCAGCCGGTGGAGATGTCGCCGTGATCGAACCGGATCACGTCCCAGGCGACCGGGGTGTGGCAGCTATCGCAAGCGGCGCTGGTCTGCATGTGCTGCGGGGGCATGCCCTCCGCCTGGAGGCCGTCGTGGCAGGTCTGGCAGGTTCCGATCACCTGGGTGTGGTCCACCTCGAAGACCGTGCTCCAGTTCTCGGTGATGTGGCACGTCTCGCACTGGCGGGTGGTGGGCACATGGTCCGGAGGCATGGCGGAAGCGGCGAACAGGCCCGTGCCGTCATGGCACCCGAAACAGTCCCGGGGCGTGCCGGCGAAGTTGCCGCGAACGTGGCAGCCTTCGCAGGGGACGGCCGCGTGGGCGCCCTCCAGGTCGAACCCGTGACGGAAGTGGTCGTAGTCGGTGAGCTGACCATGAGCGCTGCCGGCCGCAGCGAGCAGGAAAAGTAGCCGGGCGAGGATGCGCACCATCAGAACGTCCCTCTGAGCTCTGAGAACGAGTCCGCCGTATGGCAGCGGTCGCACTGGCCGCCGAAGCTGCCGTTGTGGACGTCGTCGCTCGCATGACAGCTCGCACACGTGGTCGAGATGTCGAGGGCGTCGCGCGCGCCGGGGGCGTGGCACCCGGCGCAGGCGAGATCCGCGTGGGCGCCGGTGAGGGCGAAATCCGTCTGCCGGCCGTGATCGAACTGCCAGCGCTCCCAGCCCGCCGGTGAGTGGCAGCCCTCGCAGTCCGTGCCCAGGCTGCCGTCGTGCACGTCGTCCTGGGCGTGACAGTCGTTGCAGCCGGCCGCGGTCTCGTGAAACACCAGGTTCAGGTGACACTGCTCGCACGCGGCGAAGCGGTGCATTCCCAGCAGAGGGAACGCCGTGAACTCGTGATCGAACCGCAGCGAACCCGTCCAGTCCCGGGTGTCGTGACAGTCGCGGCAGGAGACCAGGCCCCCGGCGTGGGGATCATCCTGCTGGTGGCAGCCGTCGCACTCGGTGGGCAGGGGGTCGTCGAGGTTGCCGCGGTGGCAATCGTCGCAGGCGAGCTCGCCGTGCCTTCCCGTGAGGGCGAAGCCGGTCTCGGCCGCGTGATCGAACTCGGTCTGCCAGCGGCTCTGGTCGTGGCAGGCGTCACACTGGTCGCCGCGCTGCCCGAGATGCACGTCGTCGGTACTGTGGCAGCCGGCACATTCCGTGGGCGGCTCGGCGAGGCTCATGGCATCCAGGTGACAGGCGGCACAGGACAGGTCCGCATGGGCGCCCTGCAGGCGGAAGCCGGTCTCGCCTTCGTGATCGAAGCGCGCGTCGGTCCAGTCGCTCTCGTTGTGACAGGCGGCGCAGTCGCTGCCGCGCTCGCCCCGATGCACATCGTCCAGCGCGTGGCAGGCGGCGCACTCCGTGGGCGTCTGCTCGTAGACCTGGCCGGCATGGCAGGCGACGCAGGCCAGGCCGCCGTGCCCGCCGGTCAGGGCGAAGTCCGTGCTGCGCTGGTGGTCGAAGCTGTGCTGCGACCAGTCGCCCGTGTCGTGGCAGCCGGCGCAGTCGCTGCCCAGATTGCCGAGGTGGGGGTCGTCGCTCTGATGGCACGAGGCGCAGTCCGCGCTCGCTTCCCGGAACGGCTCGCCCGACTGGTGGCAATCCTGACACGAGGCGTCTGCGTGGCCGCCTGTGAGCGCGAAGCCGGTGAGCGCGTGATCGAACGCCTCGGGAACCAGGCCCACGATGTCCGCGTCCCGCCCCTGGTGCTCGGAGTGGCACGACCGGCACTCGGTTCCCTCGAGCCGGCCGCCGGTGCCGTGGAAACCCTCCTGCCGGGCCATGTCGCCGGCGATGGCCTCGTGGCAGTCCAGGCACAGGGTGGTTTGCGTGGATTTGCTGAACAGGGCGTGGCAGGCGCCGCACTGCTCTTCCTGGTCGGCATGAGCGGCGCTCATCGGGCCCGGCGACACCAGCGATTCCAGGCTGGCGGCGTAGACCGGGGCGCCGAGAAGCAGCAGCAGAATGAGGCCGGCGCTCCGCATGCTCAGTACATGTGCACCGCGAGGACATGCACGATGACCGCGATGACCAGGATGATGAATAGCGGGAAGTGAACCACGTGCCACAGCGAGAACAGCTTCTCGAACGCCCGGAACTGGGCGAACTTGCGCAGCGCCGCCACCCGCCGCGCCAGATAGCGGCGGGTGTTGGCGGTCAGGCGCTGCCGGTGGTCGCGGATGACGGGAGAGGTTTTCGCCAGGGCCGCGATGCGCTGGCGCGCCCGGCGCCCGAGTTGCCAACGCAGCCGCGCAGTCTGCGGAACCACCGAGACGGCGCGTGCGAAGGCGCCTACCACGCCTGGTGTCTCGCCGAGCAGCCGGTCCTCGTACGCGGTGAGGTCCGCGGTGAGCTCGCCGATCAGCTCCGAGGTCTGGGAGTCGGCGTGGCGCATCGACTCCAGGTGTTGTCGGAGCTCCTGCAGGTTCGCCTTGCGGCCGTACAGGCCGTGGTGGAGCTTGGCGTAGATGTAACGGCCGACGATGCCGCTGCTAGCCACCACCAGGGTGGCGAACAGGGCGACCCGGCCGTTGAAGGAGCCCAGCCGGAAGTTGCTGTGAAGGATGATGAGAAGGGGCCCGACGATGCCGAACAGCATGTGCAGGCGAAACCAGGCGCTGACCGGCCCGATGGCCCGCAGCAGCCGGACGCGCTTGCGCAGCGGGTACAGCAGCAGCAGGCCCATGAGGGTGGCGCCGACGATGCCGAGCCAGTAGCCCCAGCCCGACCCGGCGTGGATCAGATTCTGCTCGCGCACCGACCAGGCGGCGACGATGCACGCGGCCACCGCCGCGTAACCCACGGCGGTCACCCAGCCGCGGCGACGGCGGGTCGGCCGGCCTGCCGCCGGACGGGTGGTCACGGGGCGTGCGGTGGATGGTTGGCGTACGGCACTCACGGCTTCAGTATAGGCTCCGGTCATCGGCCGCCGCCCTCGAGCAGGCCGAGCACGCCGCCCCGTGAAGCGAACACCGCATCCCACTCGGGGTCGCCCTGATTCTCGGCCAGATCCCGGGCACTCTCGTGCCGCTGGTTGCGCTGCCGCGGATTGGCGTCGTGTGCCAGCAGCAGCCGGGCGACATCCTTGTGGCCGTTGCGCACGGCGCAGATGAGCGGCGTGTCGCCCACCGCGTTTTTGGCGTTCACCGGCGCCCCCGCGGTGAGGAGAGCTTGGACATTGGCTCGGCGGCCACGGTCGGCGGCGACCAGCAGTGGCGTGGTGCCGGTGTGGGATGCGGCATCCACGGGTAGACCCGCGGCGATCAGCGCTTCGAGCACCTCGGGCCGGTCCAGCTCCGCCGCCGCGTGCAGGGGCGTGGTGCCGTCGTCGGCCGCCACGGCTCCGGCGCCTCGCTCCAGCAACAGATTCACGAGATCCAGGCGGCCCTTCTTCGCCGCCCACCAGAGCGGGCTCCGGCCGGCGGCATCGGCGGCGTCGACTTCCGCGCCGGCGGCGACGAGCCGCTCGGCCAGATCGTGACGGCCCTGCTGGGACAGCACGTGGAGCGGCCGGGTGCCGCCCGAATCCGGCGCATCCGCGTCCGCCCCGAGGCGCAGCAGCGCGAGCACCCCGGCGGTATGGCCGCGCCGCGCGGCCGCCATCAACGGGGTTTGGCCGGCGGCGTCCCGGCGATCCAGCAGGGCCGGGTCCTCGGCCAGAGCGGGCAGCAGCTCGGCCGGCCCCTCGGCGGCCGCCAGATGGATCAGGCTCACCTCGGCGGCGCCGGATTCCGGCCGGGCGCCACGGGCGATCAGCAACTCGGCGGCCTCCAGGCGCTTGGCGTCCACCGCCCGGAAGAGGGCGGATCGACCCGAGCCGTCCACGGCGTTCGGATCCGCACCCTTGTCCAGCAGGGATCGCAACAGATCCAGCTCCCCCGTCCAGGCGGCGATGGCGAGCATGGACCAGCCGGCCATGGCAGGGGACCTCTGCATTTCTTCGAGCTGCGTCAGGGTGGCGCCGGTGGTGGAACGTTCCACCTCGAGGAGGCGTTCGAGCGCCTGTACGCCGCCCCGCTGTGCCAGCATGGCCGGCGTCCAGCCGGCGTCGTTGGCGCGATCACGTGCCGCGCCCCGCGAGAGCAGCAGTCGGGCCAGCGCCACGTGACCGCCGGAAACTGCCAGGTGCAGGGGCGTGTCACCGGCGCGACCGGTAGCGTTGGAATCTGCGCCGGCCTCCAGCAGGCGGCGGGCGATGTCGGTGGCGCCCTGTCGCGCCGCGCGGTGCAGCGGCCGGTTGCCGGATGCGTCCGCCATGTCGGGGTCGGCTCCGGCCTTCAGAAGCAGATCCACCAGTGCGGGGTCGTTGGCGGCCACAGCAAGGCCCAGAGGCAGGCGGCCGTCGCCGTCGGGCACGTTCACCGAATCTTTGCTCGCGAGTCGTGCCACGCTGGCGCCATCGCCGCGCTGCACCGCCCGGTGCAGCGTGAGGGCCGCGTCGGGTTCCGTCCCGGCCCGCAGACGCTGCGCTGCGAGCCGGTGGCCGGCCGCCGCGGCGCGCTCGTACAGGACCTGCGCGGCGCCGGGATCGGCGGGAACGTCGCGGCCCTGGTCCAGCAGGGTGGCCGCGAGATAGGCTGCCTCGGCGTGACCCAGTTCGGCGGCGCGGCGGAATGCTTCCAGCGCCGCAGCGGGATCGGCAGGGACTCCGAGCCCCCGTTGCCGTAGCCGGCCGAGCTCGTAGAGCGCGCCCGGGTCACCCGCCTCCGCCAGCGGACGCAGCAGCGCCAGTGCCGCGGGATAGTCACGCCGCAACAGGGCCTCACGGGCATCCGAGACGGTATCCGCCACGGCGGTGAAGCTCATCGCCCAGCACAGCATCAATCCGCCGAGGGCGCTAGGCTTCGCCATACTTGGTCTCCACCTGAACGCCCAGTTCCCGCAGGAAGCCGGTGGGCAGAATCCCGCCCGCGCAGATGATCACCACATCGTTCGGCAGGGTCAGGACCGACTCTCCCTGGCGCACCAGGACCACGTCCGGCTCGATGCGCACGACCTCGGATTCCAGCAGCAGATTGATCCGCCCGGCCTCGGCGAGCACGGCCACGGCGTCGCGATTCTTGCGCTTGGCCCGGGTGAAGGCGGCGCTGCGGTAGGAGAGGGTGACTTCGGTGCCCGGCTGCTCCGCCAGGGCCAGCGCGGCCTCCAGGGCGCTGTCGCCGCCGCCCACCACCAGCGCCCGCCTTCCCGCGTGCTCCGCCGGATCCGTGAGTGAATAGATCACCTTGGGGAGGTCCTCACCGGGTACCTCGAGCTGGCGCGGCGTGCCGCGGCGGCCGATGGCGAGCAGTACCCGGCGCACCCGGTAGCTGTTGCGCGTGGTCTTCACCAGAAAGCCCTGATCGCCGACCCGTTCGAGGTCTTCCAGGCGTTCCCGGTAATGAATGTTGATCCCGGTGTCCGCCTCCACCTTGCGCCAGAACTCGATGAGATCTTCCTTCTGGGTCTCGCTGAACTTCATCTCGCCCACCATGGCGAGTCGGGCGGGGGCGGTCATGACCAGCTTGCCGCGGGGGAAGTTCGCCACCGTGCCGCCGAGGGAGTTCTGCTCGATGGTGACGTAGCGCAGCCCCTGCTCGTGGGCCAGCAGGGTGGCGGACAGTCCCGCGGGGCCGGCGCCGATGATGGCGACATCCAGCAGGCCCGCGTCGCGGCGCCCCTGCAACTGGCGCACGATCTGTTCCATCGCCTGCCGGCCCTGCTCGATGGCGTTGCGGATCAGTCCCATGCCGCCGAGCTCGCCGGCAATGAAGATGCCGGGCACGCTGGTCTCGAACTCGGGGGAGACCAGCGGGATGTCCACCCCGCGCTCGCTGGTGCCGAACACCAGAGAGATGGCGCCCACAGGGCAGACGGAACGGCAGGCGCCGTGGCCGATGCAGTCCGAGGGCGACACCAATCCGGCCTTGCCCCCCACCACCCCGAGCACGGTGTGCTTGGGGAACTCCGGACAGGCGTGCACACAGGCCTCGCAGCCGATGCAGCGGCTGGTGTCGACGACCGGGTGAAGGGACGGAGGCTGCATCAGGCCCGCCTGGCGGGAGTCCTCGAGGACCTGGCGGTGGAGCGCTTCACGCCGGCGCCGGCCGTACACCAGCCAGGCATATATGAGCACGAGCGGCAGCCCGTAGGCCAGGTAAGGCATCAGATTCATGGGCGGTACCGATCAGCCATGCGTGCGTGTCGCTGTGCAGGCGGGCAGTGTGAAACCTTCGCGCACGGAGTTTCGTGACCTCGTGCAAGGTTCTTGAGCTGAAGCAGGATGTTCTGCCTTGTCCGACTGCTGGTCAATGCTCGTGCTGCGTCACGCGGGCCAGAAGATCCCGAGCCTCCTGGCGCCGACCCTGGTCCGCCGTCGCCCGGCCCGGCCGGTCGGGGGCCTGCAGCGCCGTCATCAGGTGCTCACGAGCCTGGGCGTAGGCGCCCTGCTCGAACAGGAACTCGGCCATGAAGAAGTTGGGATCGATGCCCATCGGGTTGATCTCCAGGGCCTGCTCGAGATGCTGGCGCGCCTTCCTGCTGCTGCCGAAGCCGATGGGCCAGCCCGGCACCTTGTAATAGAGGCTGCCGAGGCTTGTGTAGGCGGAGCCCCGCAACGCCCGGGGATCCAGCTCGATGGCCCGCTCCAGGGAGGCTCGCGCTTCCTTGACCAGACCCAGCGCGCCCAGTCCGCCCTTCTCGCCGGCGTAGGAGCTGACGACGATGCCGTGCCAGATGAGCAGGGCCGGGTTCGCGGGATCGCGGGCGAGCTCCGCGCGGGAGGCTTCCGCCAACCGCTCGAGGGCCGCCTCACGGGCGTCGGGCTCGCCGCGGTACATGATCTCGGCCCAATCGTGCTGCAGCGCGGCGACGTCCGCCGCAGCGCCGGGCGCGGCCGCGGCCAGCCAGGACAGGGTGAGGCAGACGAGGACGGTGCGAGCGTTCATGAGCTGGGTTCCTCCTGTTGCGGTGACGAAGCGTAGGCCCTGATGACCGGGAGCTGGCGCGCCAGCGCCCGGTCCACCACGCCCGGCGCGAGCTGATTGACGCGGACGAACAGCCGTTCGGCGCGGCCGATGCCGGTGCGGCGACGGTTGCGCCGCATGGCGTCCACCACTCGAACGGCTACCTGTTCGGGCAGGTCCTCCGCATTGCCGAGCGCCGCGTTCATGGCCGAGGCGGCGGGGGCATTCATGGCGGTGCGGGTGGCCCGCGGCGCCACGTAGATCACGTGAACCGGCCGGTCCGCCAGCTCCCGCGCCAGAGCTTCGCTGAAGCCCCGCAGCCCGAACTTGCTCGCGCAGTACAGCGCATAGCCGGGAAAGCCGAGCGCACCGAAGGCGGAGCCCACGTTCACCACCATGGCCTCGGGCCGGCCGCTCAGATGGGGCAGCAGACGCTGGGTGAGCTGAATCGGGGCGATGAGATTCGTGGTGACGAGATCCGCCGTGACATCCCGGGGCTGGTCCATGAGCAGGGCGAAATCGTTGCGCCCGGCCAGGTTGACGAGCACCCGGGCGTCCCGCCGCTCGGCCAGCTCCGCCAGGGCGTTCTGGGCCGTCACGGTGGTCAGATCGCCGGCGCAGATGCCGGCAACGCGGCCATCCGGCAGCTCCGCTGCGAGGGCGTCCAGCCGATGACGGTCGCGCCCGGCGAGGATCGGCCGAGCGCCCGCGGCGCAGAGGCTGGTGACCAGCGCGCGGCCGATGCCGCCGCTTGCCCCCGTGACCACGCACACTGTGTCCTCAAGCCGCATGCCGGCACTCCGGGGCGGCGGCGGAACGGATGACGTCGCCGTAGAGCCGGTAGACGCGTTCCGCCACGTGAACCACGGCCTCCAGGTCCGACGGATCCGTGAGCTCGTTCACCAGGTCGCGGAAGAACGACACGTGCTCCTGATCCAGCTCGCCGTGGCTGCGCAGGTAGGTGAACGCCGCGTCGGGTAGCCGGAGCTTCGCTTGCACCAGGCGCGCGGTCTCGGTGGCGAGCTGGGTGCTGGTGCCTTCCAGGACGTGCACCATGCCGAAGAATCCCACCGGGTTGTGCCGGTTCACGAAGTCGTAGACGTAGCTGACCAGCAGCTCGACCTCGTGGCCCGGACGGCTCGCCGCCACCGCGGCCGGGTCGATCCCGCAGGCGCCGAGGTCGTTGAGGATCCATTGCTCGTGACCGATCTCCTCGACGATGTACTCCTTCAGCCGCGGCTGCAGCCAGCGCAGCCGCTCCGGCAGCCTCGCGCCGCAGGCCATCATGAGCGGCACGGTGTGCTTCACGTGGTGGTAGGCGTTGGTGAGAAAGCGCACGTAGGTGGCGAGATCGAAGCGCCCGAGCGCCACGTCTTCCAGGATGGGCGCCGCGTACAGGTAGTCACGGGCGTGGGACGTGCGGGTCTCGAGAATCTGGAAGGGCTGCACTGTAGTTCTCCTCGATGGCTGACTGCATCTGTTCGAGCAGGTGGCGGTACTGATCGGCCGCCGCCTGGCGGCGCGGCCGGCCGTTGTCGGTGAGGCAGCCGGCTGCAGCGAAATCGCTGGCGGAAACGCATCGCCACGAACCCACCCGGGCATAGTCGGGCAGCCGCGCGTTGGCCTGAGCCACGGCGTGCTGCACGGCCTCCGGACCGGCATCACCCCGCGGCACGAGCAGGGCGACGTTGTCCGGCAGCCCCTCACCGAACACCAGCGCGTGGGCGATGGCCAGCTCGGTCTGCAGCTCGCCTTCGATCCACTCGGGGCTGACGTTGCGGCCGAAGGCGGTGATGAACCCGCTCTTCCTTCGGCCCTGGACCCGCAGGTACCCGTCGGGGTCGAGGCTGCCGAGATCGCCGGTGGCGATGGTGTCGGCGGCCGGCTCACCGCCCAGATAGCCGAGCATGCTCCGGCCCGTCACGCGGATTTCACCTTCCGTCACGTCCACGCTCACGTTTTTCAGGGGCCGTCCCACGGTGCCTGGCCGGCTGGCGCCCGGCAGGTTCACGGCCACGACGGATCCGCACTCGGTGAGGCCGTAGCCTTCGAACGCCGGCAGCCCGGCCCGCGCGGCACGCTGCAGCAGGCTCCCGGGCACGCGGCCGCCGCCGACGGCGAGGAAGCGGAAGCTGTCGGGTAGAGGCAGGCCGAACTCCGCCGCGGCGGTGAGGGCGAGCAGCAACTGGGGAACGAGGATCAGACTCTGCGGGCGGTAGCGGTTCTGCGCCGCGACGAAGTGCTCCACGTCCAGGCCGCTGGATCCGGTGACGCCGATGGTGGCGAGCGGCGGCACGCACACCCGGTTGCCGTGCCCCAGGTTCGCGTAGACGCCGGCCACGTTCTCGAGCAGCAACGACAGCGGCAGCACGCACAGATGACGCCAGCCCTCGGTGGCGCCGAACGCCGCGCGGATGGATTCCGCGGTGGCGAGCATGCTCGACGCCGACAGGCACACCCCCTTGGGGCGCCCGGTGGTGCCGGACGTGAAGGTGACCTTGGCGGTGCCCGGATGAATGGGGGCGGGATCCGGCACCGTCCGGTGCAGCACGGCGCAGCCGGATACGTGGATCGCCGTGGCGAACCCCTCGGTGGCGCCCGCCGGTTCGGCCACGACCAGCGTGTCCACGCCCGCGGAACTGACCGCGTGGTGAGCCTGCCCGGTGCTGAAGAAGTCGGCTATCGGTACGGCGACCCGACCGCTCTGCAGCAGAGCCAGGTCGAGGGCCAGCCAGGCGCAGCCGTTGGGCAGGCGATAGGCCACCCGCCTTGCGCCGACGGCATCGAGAGCGTCGAGCCAGAGGGCTACTTCCTGGCTCAACTCCTCATAGCTCCAGGTTCTCGTACCGTCGTCCACGGCCACCTGTCGGCCGTGCCGGCGTAGATCCCGGCAGAAGCGCTCCAGCGCCGTCACGGATTCGCCCGCCCCGGCGAGGCGCGCCCCGGCCGCCGATCGCCCAGGGCGTCCAGCAGGTCGCCGGCGATCACCCGCGGCAGTGCCGAGTAGTAGTTGCCCCAACGGCCCCGTTCTTCCGCGGGGAGCGCGTCGGCGGATGCCTCGGCCAGGGTACAGGTAGGCAGGCCGCGGCGGGCGAAGTAGCCGGCGAGACAGTCGGTTGCGGTGGCGGTGAGGTATCGGTAGCCGTCCCTCAGCAGGGCCGGCGGCAGCAGGGGCGTCAGCGCGGCCAGGCACCCGGGCCGGACGGCGCAGAGGTGGGTCACTTCCACCACCTCGCTCCGGGCCACCGGCCGCTGGAAGTGGCGGCCGAGGAGGGTTTCTATGGGAGCGGCCAGGTAGTGCTCGCAGAAGAAGCCGGAGCGGGCGTCGCGCAGGCCGAACGCGGCCACCAGGCGTCCCCTCGGGTCGAAGCCGCCCACCAGCTCCGGAGAATCGTCCGCCACCTGGGCGCCGAAGCGTTGGAGGAAGCGGCGGGTGACGAGCTCGAGCAGCTCCGCCCGTCCTTCGGCGTTGACCGCGCGCCTCAATATCATCGTCGAGGACGCGGTGACGGTCCGGTAACGCAGAGACTTCATGTTCGGCCGCAGTGATGACACGTCCCGTTAGAGGCGGCCGCGGCGCAGGATCAATCGCGCGAATTCGTTACCGAATGTATCCGAGACATGCCCTGTCCGAGCCGCAAGGCAGAGCGGTAGCGGCGCTGAAACAGGGCCCGTTCGTCCGGCTGCAACTGGCGGTCGTGCCGCCAGAATCGGGCGAGGTCGCTGCGGCGCCGCAGCGGGTTGCGACGGGCCTTTTCCAGGTCGATGAAGGCCACCCGGTGGTCGGGGGCGGCGCCGACCAGGATGTGGTGGGGGTAGAGCGCACCGTGGGTCCAACCGGCGCGATGCAGCCGGCCGATGAGGCTGGCGACGTTGCCCACGATGGCGGCGCGCTCCGCCGCGGAGCACCGTTCCAGCGCCTGGTCCAGCGGCAGGCCCTCGACCTCGGCGAGCACGAGCTCCGCGTCGCCGTTCCATTGCCGATAGCTCACGACCCGCGGCGCCGGGATGCCCAGATTCCGGCACGCCGCCAGGCCGCGCAGCTCGCGGCGCAAGGTCGGCGTCCGGCGGAAGCCCCGCCACGGCGGCCGGCAGTAGTAGCCGCTCTGTCGCTTCACGTAGACGCGCCCCTCGCCGCCGCCCCACCGGCTCGCCGGCTCGAGGTGAACGGTGCTCACGCCCCGGCCTCGCCGGCTCTGCGGCGCTTTCACCAGGACGCGGTCAGGCGGGCTCATGTTCCAGCAGATAGGTCCGCCACATGGCGAGCTTGGGCCACGCGTCGTAGTGCCCGAGGATTCGTAGCCCCGCCCGGCGGAACTCGGCCTCCACCTCGTCGCGGCGCCGGCACAGCCGGCGCCCGTAGCCCGGCACGGGTGGCGGGGGCGGCTTGCGCAGGCGCCGATTGCCCGCGAGGTTGCCGTCGACCCACAGGGAGATCACGACGTGGCGCCGGGACACCCGTTTCAGCTCCGACAGCAGGCGGTGGCGGTCTTCGACCATGGAGAGGTGGTGGTAGAAGCGCAGGCACGCCGCGGCGTCCACACTGGCCTCGGGCAGGGGGATGTCGAACGCCGACATCTGCAGGAGCTGTGCGGGCAGGCCCGCGCCGAGGCGGTTGCCTTCCGCCACCTCCAGCATGCCGGGACTGCCGTCGGCGGCGATGAGCTCGGTCACGCCGGCCGCCGCGAACGCGGGCCAGAATCGGCCCGTGCCGCAGGGCAGATCGAGCACGCCGCGCGGGAACCCGGCATCCCGCAGCGCCAGATACAGGCAGTGGCGCTCCCGCCAGGTGGTGAGCCGGGTTCTCGGGCTCTTGCGGTGGTGCGCCTGGTAGTGGCGCGCCCTCTCGGGCGCGTAGTGATCGATCTTCGACACGCGGATCCCGGTTCGTCCCTGCATGATGAGCGTTGGACGGCGCGAAACCGGAAAATCAATCGCGGAGGCGCCCGGCGCGCCGCGATTGATTCTGCCGCCGCGGCGCGTCAAACCCCTGGCAATGGCACTATGACGCGATATGCATCAGTCGGATCGGGAACTGGCGAAGCGAATGGTTGCGGGGCGGGACGCGGCGTTCCGGCTGTTCTTCGACCGATACTTTCCCCGCGTCTACCGCTTCTGCAGCCGGCGGCTCGCCGAGGATGCGGCGGAGGAGGTCACCCAGACGGTGCTCATCAATAGCATTCGCCACATAGCCAGCTACCGCGGCGAAGCCAGCCTGCTCACCTGGCTGTGCCAGATCGCGCGCCGCGAGATCAGCGCCCATTACCGCCAGCAGGCGCGCCATGGCAACGTGGTGCCGCTCGACGATCACGAGGGCGTGCGCGCGGAGATCGAATCGCTGGCGGCGGATCCGGACCTGGCGCCCGAGCGTCTGGCGGCGCGAAGCCAGGGACAGGCGGTGGTGCAGCTCATCCTGGATCACCTGCCCGGCGAGTACGGTCGCGTGCTCGAGCTCAAGTACATGGAAGGCTACAGCGTGGAGGAAATCGCCGGCCGGCTCGCAACCACCCCAGTGGCGGTGCAGTCCATGCTGGCCCGGGCGCGGAGCGCCTTCCGCAAGCAGTATGCGTACCTCGCCGACGAGGTCGCCGGGTTCGGCTCGTCAAAGGGCCAGGGAGGCGGCTGAGGTGGAACATCAGGACCTCCAGTCCCTGTTGCGGCGGCACGAGCCGCGCCGCGAGCCGCCCGACGAGGTGCGCGCCCGGGTGCTGGCGGCGGTGGAGAACGAGTGGCGGCGTCACAAGCGCCGCCGCTGGCGGCTGCCGCTGGCGTTGGCGGCCACCCTCATGTTGGCAGTGGCCGCGGGGCTGCTGGTGACCCTTCGGGTGGAGCCCGTGGAGGTGTATGTCGCCGAGTCTCATGGCCTGTGGATCGACGGCGCGCTGCATCGCGGAGGTAGCATCGTGGTGCCGCCCCGCGCCCGGCTGACGGTGGACGGACCCACGCGGCTGGTGACGGACCAGGGCTTGGAGCTGAGGCTGCGGGAGGACACCCGTCTCACCTGGCTCCGGCCGGCGACCCTGCAGCTCGAAGCCGGCTCGCTCTACGTGGCCACCGGCGGCCGCACCGGCCTCGAGGTGCGAACGCCCATGGGGGTGGTCCGGGACATCGGCACCACGTTCCTGGTGACCCTGGAGGGCGAGACCCTGGAAGTGGCCCTGCGCGAAGGTGCGGCGGCGGTGGCCACGGCCCATGGCACGTACACGGCCCGTTCCCTCGGCGACCATCGAGGCGAGGTGGTCACCGTGAGCGCGGAGCGGATCATCGCCCGGCCCGAGCCCGCGGCGGCGAGCCGCTGGGCGTGGACCCACCGGGCCCATCCCGGTTACCGGGAGCGCCGGCTCGTGCCGCTGCTCCGGGCGGTGGCGCGGGATCTGGGCAAGCCGTTGGAATTCGCTACCCCGGAGGTGGAGGCCTGGGCGAGCCAGGTGCGTCTCGAGGGCGATCTCGAGGACGTGGGGCCCGAGCAGGCGCTGGAGGTGGTTCTCGCCACGACGGCGCTGGCCCGCCTGCATCCCGAGGTCGAACGGCTGGTGGTCGGATTTCAATCTCCGGAGGATAGTCAGTAGACTGCGCCGCTGCGTTCCCAAGCAGCGGTAAGCCCCATGCCGGTCCGGCTCGGACCCTCGATCGCCCTGCTGATCCTCGCCCTCGCGCTCGCCCTCGCCGTCGTGGTCCCCGGCGAGGCCGCGGCCGCCGTGGCCGCGGACGCCGGCGAGCAGTCTCTGGCGGCAGCGCTGGACGCGCTGCGCGACCGCGGTCTCAAGCTGGTTTTCTCCACCGCGCTGGTGAAGCCCGAGTATCGCGCCGGCCCGATTCCGGATGAGGCGGCACCGTTGGTGGCGCAGGCCGACGCGTTGCTCGCACCGTTCGGTCTCGGCCTGCAACGGGCGGACGGAGAGCTCTGGTACGTGGTGCAACGCTCCGGCGACCCGGCGACGGCTGGCGCCCCTGTGGCCCACGAGCCCGGTCCGGCGCTGCTCGAGGAGGTCCGGGTGACGGCGCCCCGCTACCGGCTCGTTCGTGACGGGTACGCCGTGCGAAACCTGAGCCACGAGGAGCTCGCCGGAATTCCCGCCCTGGGACGCGACGTGCTGCGCGCCGTCAACCAGCTTCCCGGCCAGGCCTCCATGGGCGTCGGTGCGCGCCACCACGTCCGCGGGGGCGACAGCAACGAGGTCACCTACCTGCTCGACGGCGTGGAACTCCTCGAGCCGTTCCATCTGGCGGACTTTCACGCCTTGTTCGGCGTCGTGGATCCCGCCGCCGTGGACACCGTCGACGTCTACCAGGGCGGGTTCCCCGCCGTGTTCGGATCGCGCATGAGCGCAGTGGTGGACATGCAGCTTGCAGACGCCACCGCATCGTTTCAGGGGCAGGCGGACCTGAGTATGGTGACGGCCTCGACCCACGCGCGCGGCCGCAGCGGCCGGACCCAGTGGCTGGCCTCTGCCCGGCGCAGCCTGCTCGACCACGTGCTGGGACAGCTCGAGCACGACTACGGCGACCCGCAGTTCCACGACGAGCTGGCGCGTGTGCAGTGGCAGGGGGAGGCGGCCGAGATCACGGCGGGGCTGATGCACGGCAACGACGAGCTGAGCCTGCAAGACGGCGCCGCCGGGGAGCGGGCCAAGGGCGACGATCACGGCCTCGCGCTCTGGCTGCGCGGCCGCCGCCGGCTGGCGGCGCGCGCGGAGCTGGACCTGTCCGCCAGCTATACCAAGGCGAGCCACGACCGCAGCGGGATCCTCGACGACCCGGTGGACGCGGTCGGCGAGCTGGACGACGAGCGCGCGTTCACGGTCTACGCGCTGAGCTCGGGGCTCGACTGGCGGCTGAGCGATCGCTGGTCGATCCGCGCCGGGGCGGAGGGGCAGCATCAGGCCGGCGAGTTCGAGGCGGAGCTGGCGGCACGGTACGGGGAGCTCGCATTGCCCCTGCACGTTGCGGGGCAGTTGGATCGGAATCTCGAGGCGAAGCGGGACGGCTCGGCGCTCGGCGCCTACCTCACTGCCGAGCAGCGGCTGGGCTCGAGGTGGACGCTCGAATACGGGTTGCGTTACGACCTGCAGGACATGGATCCCGTGCACGACGTGCGCTGGAGTCCGCGGCTGCAGATCGCCTACCGGCCGGACGCGTCGCTGCGTGCCTACCTGGACGTGGGCCGTTACACGCAGCATCAGAACCTCTACGAGCTGCAGCTCGACGATGGGTTGCTGGAGCTGAACGCGCCACAGAGCGCCGATGCGGTGAGCGTGGGGCTGGACTGGTGGCCGCTCCCGAGTCTTCGGCTGCGCACGGACGCCTACTTCCGGCGCGTCGACCGGCCCTGGGTGCGCTTCGACAACATCTACAACCCCTGGGTGCTGTTGCCCGAGCTGCACGCCGACCGGGTGCGGGTGGCACCGGACGAGGCCCGGTCCTACGGCGGCGAGGCCTTGGTGGAGTATCGGCAGAGCCCGACCCTGCGCTGGTCCCTGGCCCTGGCCCTGGCGCGTGCCGAGGAACGCGTGGACGGCGCCTGGCGGCCGCGGCCCTGGGAGCAGCGGCGCACCGGCACTGTGGGCGTCGACTGGCGCCCCGGCCGCTGGCGACTGGGCGTGCGCGCCACGTTGCACGACGGCTGGCCCACGACTTCCCTGTTGACGGCTCCGCTCAGCGACGACCGGCGTCTCTACGACCGCCGCCTGCCCCGGTACTTTTCTCTGGACCTGCATGCGGCGAGGCGCTTCGACTTCGGCCGCAGCGCGCTGGAGATGTACCTGGACCTGACGAACGCCACGGTGGAAGACCACATCGGCGGTTACCGCTACCGGAGCGAGGGCGGCGTGCTGGTACCCCACGCCCGGCGCCTGCTGCCCACGATGCCCGTGCTGGGAGTGCGCTGGTCCTGGTAGGGGATTGAGCAACTTCCTGGCCGACCAGCGGTGAATCCGGCACCGTGGGTCGTTCCTGGGCAAGGCGGCGGAATGCCGGGGACGGTGAACCATGGCACCCCGTGTGGACGACGATCTGCTGCGCCGCATGGACGCGTGGTGGCGGGCGGCCAACTACCTGTCCGTCGGGCAGATCTACCTCATGGCGAACCCGCTGCTGCGGGAGCCCCTGACGGTGGAGCACGTCAAGCCGCGCCTGCTGGGGCATTGGGGCACCACCCCCGGGCTCAGCTTCCTCTACGTGCACCTCAACCGGGTCATCAACGAGCGTGACCTGGACATGATCTACCTCACCGGCCCTGGCCATGGCGGGCCGGCCCTGGTGGCCAGCACCTGGCTCGAAGGCACCTACAGCGAGATCTATCCGGAGGTCTCCCGGGATGCGGAGGGCATGGCGCGGCTGTTCAAGCAGTTCTCGTTTCCCGGCGGCGTGCCCAGCCACGTGGCGCCGGAGACGCCCGGCTCCATCCACGAGGGCGGCGAGCTGGGCTACGTGCTGGCGCACGCCTACGGCGCGGTGTTCGACAACCCGGAGCTGGTGGCCGCCTGCGTGATCGGCGACGGCGAGGCCGAGACGGGGCCGCTGGCGGCAAGCTGGCACGGCAACAAGTTCCTGAACCCCGTGCGTGACGGCGCCGTGCTGCCCATTCTGCACCTGAACGGCTGGAAGATCGCCAACCCCACCATCATGGCGCGCATGCCCCGGGAGGAGCTCGAGCAGCTTCTGCGGGGCTACGGCTACGCACCCCGGTTCGTGGAGGGAGACGAGCCGGACACCATGCATCGGCTGATGGCCGAGACGCTGGACGAGGTGCTCGACGAGATCGCCTCCATACAGCAGGAAGCGCGTAGCAACGGCTTCGACAAGCGTCCGGTGTGGCCTATGATCGTGCTGCGCACCCCCAAGGGCTGGACCGGCCCGGAGCAGGTGGACGGCCTGCCCGTGGAGGGCACCTGGCGCTCCCACCAGGTGCCTTTCGCTCATCTGCGGGACGCGCCGGCGCGCCTCGACGAGCTCGCCCGCTGGCTGCAGAGTTATCGGCCCGAGGAGTTGTTCGACGAGCACGGCTGCCCGGTGCCGGAGATCACCGAGCTGGCGCCAGTGGGGCCCCGCCGCATGGGGGCGAACCCGCACGCCAACGGCGGGCTGCTGCTGAAGAACCTGCGCATGCCGGACTTCCGCAAGTATGCGGTGGAGGTGACCCAGCCGGGATCTTCCATGAGCGAGTCCACGCGCGTGCTCGGCGGCTTCCTGCGGGACGTGATGAAGCGCAACCTCGCCACCGGTAACTTCCGCGTGTTCGGCCCGGACGAGACGGCCTCGAACCGGCTCGGCGCCCTGTACGAGGTGTCCGGCAAGACGTCCACCGGCCCGTTCGAGCCGGTGGACGAGCATCTGTCGCCGGACGGCCGGGTGATGGAGGTGCTCTCGGAGCACCTGTGCCAGGGCTGGCTGGAGGGTTACCTGCTCACTGGCCGCCACGGCTTCTTTTCCTGTTACGAGGCCTTCATCCACATCGTCGATTCCATGTTCAACCAGCACGCCAAGTGGCTGAAGGTGACCCGGGACATTCCGTGGCGGCGGCCCATCGCCTCGCTCAACTATCTGCTCACTTCCCACGTCTGGCGCCAGGACCACAACGGCTTCAGTCATCAGGATCCGGGGTTCATCGACCACGTGGTGAACAAGAAAGCGGACGTGATCCGGGTCTACCTGCCGCCGGACGCCAACACCCTGCTGTGCGTGGCCGACCGCTGCCTGCGCTCCCGGGACTTCGTCAACGTCATCGTCGCCGGCAAGCAGTTGCAGCCTCAGTTCCTGCCCATGGAGGCCGCCATCAAGCACTGCGAGGCCGGGGTGGGGATCTGGGATTGGGCCAGCAACGATCAGGGGGGCGAGCCGGACGTGGTGATGGGGTGCGCCGGCGACGTGCCCACCCTGGAGACCCTGGCAGCGGTGTCCCTGCTGCGCGAGTTCTTCCCCGAGTTGAAGGTCCGGGTGGTGAACGTGGTGGACCTCATGAGCCTGCAGCCCGCGTCGGAGCATCCGCACGGCCTCGCGGACCGGGATTTCGACACCATATTCACCCGGGACCGCCCCATCATCTTCGCCTATCACGGTTATCCCTGGCTGATTCACCGCCTCACCTACCGCCGCACCAATCACCCCAATCTCCACGTGCGGGGCTACAAGGAGGAGGGCACCACCACGACACCCTTCGACATGGCGGTGCTGAACGACATCGACCGTTACGACCTGGTGGCCGACGTCATTGACCGGGTGGAGAAGCTGGGACCCCAGGCGGCGTACGCCAAGCAGGCGCTCCGTGACAAGCTGATCGAGCATCGTCACTACATCTACGAGCACGGCGAGGACATGCCGGAGATCCAGAACTGGCGATGGCCCGCAGCCACGTGATCCGCCAGCGGCCGAAACGCGTGACGGTGGTGAACGCGGGCTCGTCCACCCTGAAGCTTTCGTCCCTGGAGGCGGCGGGCGGGCGGTCGCGGCGGCTCGGGCAGGTGGAGCTCGAGTGGCGGTCCGACGGTTCCCGTGCCATCGCGGAGGTGCTCGTCGAGGGTCTGGAGCGCCTGGGTCCCGCGCCGGACGGCTTCGGCCACCGAGTGGTTCACGGCGGCCCGGACCTGGTGGCTCCCACCGTCGTCACCGATGCGGTGGAGGCTTCCCTCACCGCTCTGATCCCCCTGGCGCCGCTGCACAACGCGCCGGCGGTGGCGGCGCTCGGCGAGGTGCGCCGGCGCTATCCCGAGGTGCCGAACGTCGCCGTGTTCGACACCGCCTTCCACGCGAATCGCCCGGCGGTCTCCATGCGCTACCCGCTGCCGCCGGAGCTGACGCGCGCGCTCATGCTCAAACGCTACGGTTTCCACGGCATCGCCCACCAATCCCTGGTGGAAGGGCTGGCCGAGGCCGAGGCGATTCCCGTGGAGCGGGTGAACGCGGTGACCCTGCAGCTCGGTGCCGGCTGCTCCGCGTGTGCCGTGGCGGCGGGGCGTTCGCTGGAGACCTCCATGGGCTACACGCCTCTCGAAGGGCTGGTGATGGCCACCCGGTGCGGCAGTCTGGATCCGGCCATCGTGCTCCGGCTGCTGGATGCGGGCTATTCCGCCGACGAGATCGAGCTGCAGCTCACCCGCCGATCGGGCCTCACAGGGCTCTGCGGGGAAGGGGACATGCGCAAGGTCCTGGCGGCCGCGGCCGCGGCGAAGGCCGCGGGGGATGGCGCTGCGGACGCCGAGCTGGCGCTGGCGCTGTTCTGTCACCGCATCGTCCTCACCGTCGGCGGCTATTTCACCCTGCTGGGCGGCGAGGGCGCGCTGGCGTTCGGCGGCGGCATCGGCAGCAACGCGCCCGAGGTGCGCGAGCGGGTGGTCCGGGGCCTGGCGGCGTGGAACGTGGCGCTGGATCCCGAGGCGAACCGGTGCAACGCCCCGGGCCGCATCTCCGCCCCGGGCAGCCGTCCGGTGTACCTGCTGCGCACCGACGAAGAGCGCGTCATCGGCCGCGCCGTGATCCAGGCGTTGTGGAATGAGTAGCTCGCCTCTTGCGGACAACGGACAGCGGACGGCGGACAGCGCCACGCCCACGCACTGGTACAAGGACGCCGTCATCTACCAGCTCCACGTCAAGGCGTTCAAGGACAGCGACAACGACGGCGTGGGCGACTTTCGCGGCCTGACGGAGAAGCTGGACTACATCGCCGATCTCGGGGTGAACGTCATCTGGGTGTTGCCGTTCTACCCGTCCCCCATGCGCGACGACGGCTACGACGTCGCCGACTATCGCGGCATTCATGCCAGCTACGGCACCCGGGCGGACTTCCGCCGGTTCATCCGCCAGGCCCACCGCCGGGGCCTGCGGGTGATCACCGAGCTGGTGGTGAACCACACCTCCGATCAGCACCCGTGGTTCCAGGCTTCGCGGCGGGCGCCCCGCGGCTCGGTGAAGCGCAACTACTACGTGTGGAGCGACACCGACAGCGCCTACGCGGGCACCCGCGTCATCTTCACCGATACCGAGACGTCCAACTGGGCCTGGGACCCGGTGGCTCAGCAGTACTACTGGCATCGCTTCTTCTCCCACCAGCCGGATCTGAACTTCGACAACCCCTCGGTGGTGAAGGCGGTCACCCGGGTCATGCGGTTCTGGCTCGACATGGGGGTGGACGGTCTGCGCCTGGACGCCATCCCCTACCTGTGCGAGCGCGAAGGCACCAGCAACGAGAACCTGCCGGAGACCCACGCGGTGCTGAAGCACATGCGCGCCGTGGTGGACGCGCATTACCAGGACCGGGTGCTGCTGGCCGAGGCCAACCAGTGGCCCGAGGACGTGCTCGACTACTTCGGCGACGGCGACGAGTGCCACATGGCGTACCACTTCCCGCTGATGCCGCGGATGTACATGGCCATCGCCCAGGAGGATCGCCATCCCATCGTGGAGATCATGGACCAGACCCCGGCGATTCCGGAGTCGTGTCAGTGGGCCATCTTCCTGCGCAACCACGACGAGCTGACCCTGGAGATGGTCACCGACGAGGAGCGGGACTACATGTACCAGATCTACGCCCGCGACCCGAGGACGCGCATCAACCTGGGCATACGGCGCCGGCTGGCGCCGCTCATGAGCAACGATCCCGACCGGCTCAAGCTGCTGAACAGCCTGCTGCTCTCCATGCCGGGGTCGCCGATTCTCTACTACGGCGACGAGATCGGCATGGGGGACAACATCTTTCTCGGCGACCGCAATGGCGTGCGCACGCCCATGCAGTGGTCGCCGGAACGAAACGCGGGCTTCTCCCGGGCCGACCCTCAGCAGCTCTACCTGCCCCCCATCATGGACCCGGTGTACGGCTACGAAGCGGTGAACGTGGAAGCCCAGTCGCGGGACGTGTACTCGCTGCTCAACTGGACGCGCCGGCTCATCGCCGTGCGCCAGAGCAGCCGTGCGTTCAGTCGGGGGAGCCTCACCTTCCTTTCTCCGGGCAACCGTCGCGTGCTCGCCTACGTCCGCGAGCACGGCGACGAAACCATCCTCTGCGTGGCCAATCTCTCCCACACCGCGCAGCCCGTGGAGCTCGACCTCGCGCGGTTCCAGGGCAGGGTTCCCTTGGACATGCTGGGCCGCTCGCCGTTTCCGCCGGTGGGGGAGTTGCCGTATCTGCTCACCCTGGCCCGTCACGGCTTCTTCTGGTTCCGGCTCACCGCCGGGGCCGAGGTGCCCGATTGGCACGTGGAGGCTCTGCCCCGCCGCGACCTGGTGACCCTGGTGCTCCGCGATGGCTGGCAGGCCTTCTTTCCCGAGCGCCTTCCCCGGGAGCGGCGCACGGTGGCCGGCAGCATGCTGACCCATCTGACCCAGCGCGCGCTGCCCGCGTATCTGCGGGCGGCGCGGCTGCAGCACGACGTCACCGCGGTGACCCTGCAGCGGCGGCTGCTCTGGCACCTCGAGGGGGCCAGCTACCTGTTGCTGTGGTTCGACGCCCGCGCGGCCTCCGGCGCGACGGAGCGGTGCTTCCTGGCGTTGGCGGCGGCCTGGGGCGGCGACGCCAGCGAGCGGATTCGCGAGTTGCTGCCGATGGCGGTGGCCCGGGTTCGGGAACATTCCCGCATCGGGGTGCTCTACGAGGCCCAGCGGGATGCGGCGTTCTGCGCGGCCCTGATCCGGGGATTGAGGCGCGGCGGCGAGCTGGAGCTGGAAGGCTGCCGGCTGTGCTTCACGTCCACCCGGGCGGCAGCCGGGATACTCGCTGCGCTCGATGCCGGCGCCGAGCCCCGGCCGCCCACCGGCCAGGCCCCCGCCGGACTCGTTCAACTGGGCGACGGGGTGAATCTGCAGCTCCTGCACCGGGAGAGCCCGGAGAGCTACGGCAGCGTGGAGATGAGCCGTTACCTCACGGAACGCAGCGGGTTCCGCAAGGTGCCGCGGCTGGCCGGTTTCGTGGAGCTGGCGGACGGCGAGCGGCGCAGCCTGCTCGCGGTGGTGGAGGAAAGGCTGCCGAACCAGGGCGATGGCTGGAGCCACATGATGCGCTATCTGGAGTCCTTCCTGGACGAGGCCCAGCTCCGGCCGGTGGAGGACACGCGACGGGAGCTCGAGGTGATCCATGCCGGCAACGAAACCCTGCTGGAATCCCTGGGCCGCTGCATCGGCGAGCTGCACCGGACCCTGGCGGCGCCCGCGGACGATCCGGCCTTTCGCCCGGAGCCCATGGCCCCGGGGGAGCTCGTGGAGCGTGCGGCCGGCGCCGCGGAGCGGGGGGCGGGTGTGCTCGAGCGGCTGCAGGGCCGGCTCGAGAGCTTATCGGAGCTCGAGCGCAAGCCCGCCGCGGCATTGCTGGCCTCCCGGGAGCGGCTCATGGCGCGGCTCGAGGGAAGGCGCTTCGCCGGCTTTCGCGGGCCGCGGATTCGCGGCCACGGCGCCCTGGAGTTGTCCCGGGTTCTGGTGACGGGAAAGGACTTCGTCGTCACCGGCTTTGCCGGCGACCGTCACAAGCGAACGCCGCTCGAGGACGTGGCGGCCATGCTGTGCTCCCTGCAGCGCGCCGCCCAGCAGGCGGCGGAGGTGATCGGCGAGGTTCCGCTGGGCGACCCGGAGGCGTTCCGTGGTTTCGTGGTGGAATGGCTGGGTCGCGCCGAGCGCGCCTTTCTGCGCGGCTACCGCGAGGCTGTCGGGGATGCCGGCCTGTACGGACTGACGGGCCGGGAGGGGCTGGCGGTGGTGGAGCTGTTCGTGCTGGAGCGGCTGCTGACCGATCTCGACGGGCAGCTCCCCGCGGCTGCCGGCCGCCTGGATCTCCCCATCGCCGCGCTCCTGCATCATCTGGCCTCCGACGGCGTCATTCCCGCCGGTGCATGAGCAGCGCCAGTGAACGGCCCGGCCGCTGGACGACGTCGCCCGCCTCCACCACGGCCGGGTGCTCGGGGTCCAGCTCCTCGGCGGTGTCGAGGACGAGCTCCCAGGGGCCGCCGAAGCCGCTGGGCAAGGTCCAGTCGATGGGCTCCGCCGCGGCGCTCAGGAGCATGAGGAAATCGTGGTCGTGGATGCCCCGGCCGCGCTCGTCGGCGGCGTGCAGCGCCTCGCCGTTGAGGAAGACCCCCACCGCCTTCACGTAACCCGCCTCCCAGTCGGAGTCCGACATCTCCTCGCCGCCGGGCTTCAGCCACGCGAGCTCGGCGGTGCCGCGGATGGTGCGGCCCTGGAACCAGCGGCGGCGCCGGAAGCTGGGGTGCAGCTTGCGCAGGGCGATCAGCCGACACGTGTAGTCGAGCAGCGCCCGCTGCTCGTCGTTGAGCTCCCAGTTCACCCAGGAAAGCTCGTTGTCCTGGCAGTAGGCGTTGTTGTTGCCGTTTTGCGAGCGGCCGAGCTCGTCACCGTGCAGCAGCATGGGCACGCCCTGGGAGAGCATGAGGGTCGCCAGGAAGTTGCGCTGCTGGCGACCGCGCAGATCGAGCACCTGGGGATCGTCCGTCGGGCCCTCGGCACCGCAGTTCCACGAGCGGTTGTGGCTCTCGCCGTCGCGATTGTCCTCGCCGTTGCCTTCGTTGTGCTTGTGGTTGTAGGAGACCAGGTCCGCCAGGGTGAAGCCGTCGTGGGCGGTGACGAAGTTGATGCTCGCCATGGGTCGCCGGGTGTCGCCCTGGTACAGGTCCGAGCTGCCGGAGAGCCGAGCGGCGAACTCGCCGAGCGTTGCGTCCTCGCCGCGCCAGAAATCCCGTACCACGTCGCGGTAGCGGCCGTTCCACTCCGACCAGTACGGGGGAAAGTTGCCCACGTGATAGCCGCCTTCGCCCACGTCCCAGGGCTCCGCCACCAGCTTGACCTGGCTGAGAGAAGGGTCCTGCTGCACCAGATCGAAGAACGCCGAGAGCCGGTCCACTTCGTAGAACTGGCGGGCCAGGGTGGCGGCCAGATCGAAGCGGAAGCCGTCTACGTGCATCTCGAGAACCCAGTAGCGCAGGCTGTCCATCACGAGCTGCAGAGCGTGGGGATGGCTCATGTTCAGGCTGTTGCCGGTGCCCGTGGTATCGAAGTAGAAGCGGGGATCCTCCGGCACCACCCGGTAGTAGGCGAGGTTGTCGATGCCCCGGAAGGACAGGGTGGGTCCCCGGTGGTTGCCCTCCGCCGTGTGGTTGTACACCACGTCGAGGATCACCTCGATGCCGGCCTGGTGGAGGTTGTGGACCATGCGCTTGAACTCCGTCACCTGCTGGCCCTGCTGGCCGGTGGCGTATTCGTTGTGCGGGGCGAAGAAGCCGATGGTGTTGTAGCCCCAGTAGTTGCGCAGGCCCCGGTCGAGAAGGAAGCCGTCGTGGATGAACTGGTGCACGGGCTGCAGTTCCACGGCCGTCACCCCGAGGCGCACGAGGTGGTCGATTATGGCGGGATCCCCCATGCCGGCGTAGGTGCCGCGATGGGGCTTGGGGACGCCCGGGTGGCGCATGGTCAGCCCCTTGACGTGGGCTTCGTAGATGATGGACTCGTGCAGCGGTATGCCGGGAGAGCGGTCGCCGGCCCAGTCGAACATCGGGTCGTGCACCACGCAGCGCGGCATGTAGGGCGCGCTGTCCTCCTGATTCATCCGGTCTTCCTCGCCGACGACGTAGTCGAGGAGCGCCGCGTTCGGCTCCACCAGGCCTTCGACGGCTTTCGCGTAGGGGTCGAGCAGCAGCTTGTGGGAATTGCAGCGCAGCCCCTGCGACGGATCCCAGGGCCCGTGCACGCGGTAGGCGTAGCGCTGGCCCGGCCGGATGTTCGGCAGGTAGACGTGCCAGCAATGGGCGTCCACGTCCTTGATCTCCACCCGGGATTCCTGGCCGTCGTCGTCGAACAGGCACAGATCCACCCCGTCGGCTGCCTCGGAGAACAGCGAAAAGTTGGTGCCTTCGCCGTCGTAGTGGGCGCCGAGCGGATAGCTGCGCCCCGGCCACACGTCCTTGGGTGGCTCCGTCGGGCCCGCCCGCCGCTCCAGTGCCGCGTCCGCAATGTAGGGCATGGCTCGCCTCCTTCCAGATCCGTGCAGCCGGAGCGAAAGAAGCAAGGGCCGCGCCAGCGCGCGGCAGGGACGGTCGCGGATGGAGGAATTCCCCTTGTGCAGTCGGGGGGCGGGCAGTAAAATCCGCCGTCCTTGTCCTTGGGCGGCACCTCGTGTGAGCCCGGGCGGGGCCGGGGCGACATCCCCGGAGTGTTCGGCGGTCGACAGAACCCTGGAGAAGGAGGGGGCTGAGCGGCTGCCGTTTGTCGTCTGAACTGCGAGTTGAGTGATGGAGAGCGCCTATTAAAAAAGGTGGAGGTAAGCGGGTCGAGCGGTCGCTTCTGAACGAAGAGATTCGCGCATCGACAGTGCGCTTGATTGGTGCCGAAGGTGAACAGGTCGGCATCGTTTCCCGGGATGACGCCTTGGACAACGCCCGCCGGGCCGGGCTGGATCTGGTGCTGATCGCGCCGGATGCGGAGCCCCCGGTGGTCAAGGTCATGGATTACGGCAAGCATCTCTTCGAGTTGAAGAAGACTAAGGCTGCGCAGAAGAAGAAGCAGAAGCAGATCCAGATCAAGGAAATGAAGTTCCGCCCGGGAACGGAAGAGGGCGACTATCAGGTCAAGCTACGCAACCTGAGGCGCTTTCTCGAAGACGGAGACAAGGCCAAGGTCTCGCTGCGCTTCCGCGGCCGCGAGGTGGTTCATCCCGAGATCGGGCTGAACCTGATGACGCGGATCGCCGAGGACCTCGAAGAGGTCGGCCAGGTGGAAACCCAGCCGAAATTCGAGGGCCGACAGATGACCATGGTGCTGGCTCCGAGCAAAAAAACGAAGAAGGCTCAGAAGGCCCCGGAATCTCAGGAATGACGCCCCGGCCGTGACCGGCCGAGGCCCGTGAAATGCGTGGAGCAGGTACATGCCCAAGATGAAGTCGAACCGTGGGGCGGCGAAGCGTTTTCGTCGCACCGCCAAGGGTTTCAAGCACCGACAGGCGTTCAGAAACCACATCCTCACCAAGAAGGGCCCGAAGCGGAAGCGTCAGCTCCGCGGGCTCGAAGCCGTCGCTGACGCCGATGTGGCGCGTATTCAGCGGATGTTGCCGACCAAAGCACGATAAGGAGGAAGCCGCATGCCCAGGGTGAAGCGAGGCGTGGCATCCCGTGCCCGTCGCAAGAAGATTCTGAAGCAGGCGAAAGGCTATTACGGCGCCCGCAGCCGCCAGTTCAAGGTTGCCAAGCAGGCGGTGATCAAGGCGGGGCAGTACGCCTACCGCGACCGCCGGCAGCGCAAGCGTCAGTTCCGCAACCTGTGGATCATCCGCATCAACGCAGCGGCGCGGGAGCACGGTCTGTCCTACAGCCGATTTATCGCCGGCCTCAAGAAGGCGGCGATCGAGGTGGATCGTAAGGTGCTGGCGGACCTCGCCATGCACGAGCCCGCGGCCTTCGCGGTGCTGGCCGAGCAGGCCAAGACCGCGCTGGGATCCGAGGTGGCGCAGGCGGCCTGAGGCCGGAGCGGTCGGGGCGGTGGCCTCGACCGGCGATACACCGTTACCGTCTTCTGGAGGCCTGCATCGCAAGCCCTCCCGGAGACCTCGGCGCGCAAGCGGAAGACGAAAAGGGAAGGGCGAAAGTTCTTCCCTTTTTTCGTGGGCGGTTTTAGAGGTTGAGACATGAGCGCTGATCTGGAGCAGACACTCGAGCGAATCGAGCACGAAGCGGGGCAGGCGGTGGCCGCCGCCGCGGACGAGCGCGCGCTGGACGACGTGCGGGTGCGCTATCTGGGGAAGAAAGGGGCGCTCACCGCGCTGCTGAAATCCCTGGGCAGCCTGCCGGTCGAGGAGCGGCCGGCGGCGGGCGCCCGCATCAACGCGGCCAAGGAGCGGCTGCAGGAGGCCCTCGGGGTTCGCCGGGAAGCGCTGGTCTCCCAGCAGCTCGCGGCTTCGCTTCAGGCCGAGCAGGTGGACGTCACCCTGCCGGGCCGGCGGCAGGGCGGCGGCGGCCTGCATCCCGTCACCCAGACCCTGGAGCGGATGGAGGAGATCTTCCTGGGCGCCGGCTACAGCGTGGTGGCCGGACCCGAGATCGAAGACGACTACCACAACTTCGAGGCGCTCAACATTCCCGCCCACCATCCGGCGCGGGCCATGCACGACACCTTCTATTTCGGCGACGGCACGCTGCTGCGCACCCACACCTCGCCGGCCCAGGTGCACGTCATGGAGCGGCAGCCGCCGCCCATCCGGGTGATCTGCCCGGGCCGGGTCTACCGGCGCGACTCCGACATCACCCACAGCCCCATGTTCCAGCAGGTGGAGGGGCTGGTGGTGGACCGGAACATCAGCTTCGCCGACCTGAAGGGCACGGTGATCGAGTTCCTGCAGCGCTTCTTCGAGAAGGAGCTGGAGGTGCGCTTCCGGCCTTCCTACTTCCCCTTCACCGAGCCCTCGGCGGAGGTTGACGTGCAGTGCGTGCATTGCCTGGGGGAAGGGTGCCGGGTGTGCAGCCAGACCGGCTGGCTGGAGGTCATGGGCTGCGGGCTGGTGCACCCCAACGTGCTGGAGATGTCCGGCATCGACAGCGAGGTCTACTCCGGGTTCGCCTTCGGCATGGGGGTGGACCGGCTGGCCATGCTGCTCTACGAGGTGGACGACCTGCGGCGGTTCTACGAGAACGATCTGCGCTTCCTCAAGCAGTTCAACTGAATCAGGATCGGGGGCAAGATGAAATTCAGCGAAGCCTGGCTGCGGGAGTGGGTGAACCCGCCGGTTTCCAGAGAGGCGCTGCTCGAGCAGCTCACCATGGCGGGCCTGGAGGTGGAGGGCGTCGAGCCCGTGGCCCCGCCCTTCACCGGCGTGGTGGTGGGCGAGGTGGTGGCGGTGGCGCCCCACCCGAACGCAGACAAGCTCGCCGTGTGCGAGGTGAGCGACGGCAGCGACCGTTTTCAGGTGGTGTGCGGCGCGCCCAACGTGCGCGAGGGGCTGAAGAGCGCCTTCGCCCGGGTGGGCGCCGTGCTGCCCGAAGATTTCGCCATTAAGAAGGCGAAGCTGCGCGGAGTCGAGTCCCGGGGCATGCTGTGCAGCGCAGCGGAGCTCGGGCTCGGTGACGACCACGACGGCATCCTGGAGCTGGATCCGGCGCTGACGCCCGGGGCGGACCTGCGCCAGGCGCTGGCCGCGGACGACGTCACCGTGGAGCTGAACCTCACCCCCAACCGCGGCGACTGCCTATCCATCCGCGGCCTCGCCCGGGAGGTGGGGGTGCTGAACGACATGGCGGTCGATCACCCGGAGCCGGCCGCGGTGGCCCCCGTGATCCACGACACCTTCCCCGTCTCGCTGGAGGCGCCGGCGGGCTGCCCGCGGTATCTCGGCCGGGTCATCCGGGGCGTGGACATCCGCCGCGGCAGCCCGCTTTGGCTCACCGAGAAGCTGCGGCGCTCGGGCCTGCGCAGCATCGATCCGGTGGTGGACGTCACCAACTTCGTCATGCTCGAGCTCGGCCAGCCCATGCACGCGTTCGACCTCCGCCAGCTTTACGGGGGCATCGTGGTGCGGATGGCCCGCCCCGCCGAGACCCTGACCCTGCTGGACGGGCAGGAGGTGGAGCTGGACCCGGAGACCCTGCTCATCACCGACGCCAACGGGCCGGTGGCCATGGCCGGGGTCATGGGCGGCGAGCGCAGCGGCGTTCAGCCGGACACCCGGGACGTGTTCCTCGAGTGCGCGTTCTTCGCCCCCCTGGCGGTGTCGGGCACCGCGCGGCGCTACGGGCTGCACACGGACGCCTCGCACCGCTACGAGCGGGGGGTGGACTTCGAGCTGCAGCACCAGGCCATGGAGCGGGCCACGGAACTGCTGCTCGACCTGGTGGGTGGCGAAGCCGGCCCGGTGGTGGAGGCCGTGGCGCCGGAGCATCTGCCGGAGAAGCCGCAGGTGCGCCTGCGCGAGCACCGGCTGCACGCCCTGCTGGGGGTGGCCATCGAGACCGCCGAGGTGGATGCGGCGCTGGAGCGTCTGGACTTCCGCCTGCTGGAGCGCACCGAGACCGAAGCTGACGGCGTGAGCTGGACCGTGGAGGCGCCGAGCCACCGCTTCGACATCGCGCGGGAGGCCGACCTGGTGGAGGAGGTGTGCCGCATCTACGGCTATAACCGGGTGCCGGCGCGGCGGCCGGTGACGGAGCTGGCGCTGCGCGAGGTGCCCCGCGGCCGCTCGCCGGAGAATGCGCTGAAGGCCCAGCTCGCCGCCCAGGGGTTCCAGGAGGTGGTGACCTACAGCTTCGTGGATCCCCACCTGCAGGACCTGCTGGACCCGGGGGTGGAGCCGCTGGCGCTCGCCAACCCCATGTCGTCGGAGCAGTCGGTGATGCGCACCAATCTGCTGCCCGGGCTGGTGGACGCGCTGCGGTCCAACCTGGCGCGGCAGCAGGACCGGGTCCGGCTGTTCGAGCTGGGGCTGTGCTTCCGGCCGGGTCCGCCGGTGCGCCAGGAGGCGCTGCTGGGGGGTCTCCTGTGCGGCAGCCGGGTCCCCGCCAACTGGGCGCAGCCGGCGGAGCCGGTGGACTTCTTCGACCTGAAAGGGGTGGTGGACCGGCTTCTGGAATGGGCCGGCCACACCGGCGTGACCGTGCGTCCGGTGAGGGATCCGGTGCTGCATCCGGGGCAGGCGGCGGAGCTGGTGATGGAAGGTGAGGGGGTCGGGCGTCTCGGCCGGCTGCATCCGGAGATCGAATCTCGGCTGGACATCACGAAACCCGTGTATGTCTTTGAGATTGCTGCAGATGTGGCGTTGGCGCGGCGGCTCCGGGTGCATCGGGGCGTCTCCCGCTATCCCAGCGTGCGCCGCGATCTCGCCGTGGTGGTGGGTCGCGACGTGCCCGCCGCGGCGGTGGAGGCGGTGGTCCGGGAGACTCTGGGGGACGTGCTGGTAGACTTCAGACTCTTTGACGTTTATCAAGGCAAGGGTATTGATTCTGCTGAAAAAAGTCTCGCCGTGGGCTTGACCTTGCAGCACGCCTCGGCCACTCTTACCGACGATCAGATCGGACGCTACACACAAGACGTGGTGGCGGCTCTCGAACGCGCCGTCGGTGCCCGTCTGCGCTGAGGGGGAGCGATTCCCGGCCGCGTGAGGTCGCGCCCAGGGCGGTGTGACCGCGTGGTTCTGCCGCGGGTTCGCAGTTCAGGTAGGGGGTTTCGAGGCGCGAGCCCGGCCGCGGGATGTCCGCGGGCGAGTTCGTGCCGACTGAAGACAGCGCTAACAGAATAAGAAGGAGACTCTCTTTTGGGTGCTCTGACGAAGGCGCAGATGGCGGATCGATTGTTCGAGGAGCTGGGGCTCAACAAGCGCGAAGCCAAAGAAATCGTAGAAATGTTCTTCGACGAGATACGTAACTCGTTGGAACGCAACGAGCAGGTCAAGCTGTCCGGGTTCGGTAACTTCGATCTGCGGGAAAAGGGCGAGCGGCCGGGCCGCAACCCCAAAACTGGAGAGGAAATCCCCATCTCGGCGCGTCGTGTGGTGACGTTCCGGCCGGGGCAGAAGCTGAAGGCGCGGGTAGAGGCATATGCTGGACGCGAGTCAGAATGACGAGTTGCCGCCCATCCCGGGCAAACGCTACTTCACCATCGGCGAGGTGAGCCAGCTCTGTGACGTGAAGCCCCATGTGCTGCGCTACTGGGAGCAGGAGTTCCCGCAGCTCAAGCCGGTGAAGCGCCGGGGCAACCGGCGCTACTACCAGCGTCAGGACGTGATCGTCATCCGGCAGATCCGCGGCCTGCTCTACGACCAGGGGTTCACCATCGGCGGCGCCCGCCAGCGCCTGCAGGGCGAGGAGGCCAAGCAGGACCAGACCCAGTTCAAGCTGCTGGTGAAGCAGATGATCGTGGAGCTCGAGGACGTGCTGCGGGTGCTCAAGGCCTGAGCCGGCCGTCAGCGGAGCAGGAGCGGCTCGAGCCGTGCCCGCCGCTCCGCCGAGATGGGCACGGCTTTGCGCGTGACCAGATCCATGGCCACCCCCACGGCCTCGCCGCTGGCGGCGAAGCGGCGGTTGGTCTCGTCGTAGATCAGGTGCGCCATCTGCTGGGTCTTGTTGCCGAGCGCCCGTACTCCCGAAAGCTGGCTGAACACCGCTCCCTCGCGCAGCGGCGCGTGCAGCGTCAGGCGCTGCTCCAGCGCGGCGCCGCCGAGCTTGCCTTCCTCCCTCGCCGACCGCTCGTCCCCACCGGCCACCAGCCCCCACAGGTTCGGCATGCCGTCGGAGATCCGGCCGATGTAGACGTGGGGCAGCAGGCGGCCGCCGCGGTCGCACTCGTCGGCGGCGATGACGCCGCGCCCGACGATCCGGAAGCCGCGGTCGAGGGCCTCCTCCAGGGTCGCGGGGGGCGCCGGCAACTCAGCCGGATTCAGGCCCCTCGGCTGGGCGGCCTCGGGCACCGGCACCCGCGCCTCCGGAAGGCGCAAGGGCCACCACGCCGCATCGAAGATGGTGAGGAAGGCGGCGAGCATCTCGCCGCTGACGTTGTGGTGCATCACCGAGAGCAGCTCCAGCACGGAGCCGTCGGCGCGGGCCACGCCGCAGTCGATTCGCAGGGGCGTGGCGGCGCGGGATTCCTTGAGAAAGCGGATGTGCTGGGCGCGGATCCGCGGCAGCGCCTCGGCGGGTGACTCCGCGCCGAACCCCACCAGCAGGGCCTGCAGGGCCTGATTCATCTTGTGCGCGTAGTAGCGCACGTTCTGGTGATCGTTCTCGTCGCACTCCCACTGATTGACGCTGCCCCAGTAACAGGGGGTGAGGCCCGGCAACTGCCCGGGCTGGAGGTCTGTCGACTGCACGCTGACTCCGTTGGCGAAAAAGCGGACATTGTACTGGAGCCGCGCCCGCCGTCCGCCATCGGCCGTGAGTCTCCATCTGGCATTTTTCTTGCTCTAGTTCCGGGGAGGAGGGGACGGGGTGCCGAAGCCGTCCCCGGGCGGCAGTATTGACCGCCCTCCAGGGTAATTTTTGCAATCCGATGTGGGCGCCGTTGGGAACGGTGGCGAGCCGGACCCGCTCGCGCCCTCGGCGAAGGAGTGGCCAATGGCAACGGTGGACGAAGAGGTCGCCCGGCTCCGGCGCGACATGGACCAGCTCAGGAACGACATCCGCGGCCTGTCGGAGTCGTTCCGCGAGCTGGGTGTGGCCAAGGGGCGCGAGGCCATGGAACGGGCGCGGCGCACCGGCGCGTCGCTCAAGAACGAAGCGGATGCGCTCAAGGCCCGTGCCGATCACGAGATCGAGGAGCACCCGCTGACCAGCGTGCTGATCTCCTTCGGCGTCGGTTTCCTGATCGGCATCCTGCTCGATCGGCGCCACTGAGAGCCGCCCGTTGCCGCTTTCCAGCCTGTTGCGCCATGCCGCTGCCGGCGAGGCCGAGCGGCTGAAGGTACAGGTGCGCAGGGCCATTCAGTCCCTGGTGGTGATGGTCGTGGTGGCGCTGCTCATGGTCACCGCGCTGGTGTTCGTCATGGTGGGAGCCTACCAGTCGCTGGCCCTGCGACTGCCGCCGTGGCAGGCCGGTTGCCTGGTGGCTCTGGGCGCCGCCGTGGTTTCGCTGTTGCTGCTGTTGCTGGTGAGCCGTCGCGGCCGCCCGGCTCCCCCGGTGCCGCCGAGGCGCCGGCCGCCCGCGGCGGGCTTCAGCGAGGAGGACGTGGAGGCCGTGGCGGAGCTGGGCGCCTCGGCGGGGGACTTCATGCGCCGTCGCCGGCCGCGGGGCGTGGAGCTCACCGCGGCGGCGTTCCTGGTGGGGTTGGTGAGCAGTTGGGTATCGTCGCGGCGGCGGTCCCGGCCCCCCGACTAGCTCCCTGTCCGGGTGGCCGCCTGGCGCACCGCTTCCAGGGCCTCGCTGTCGAGGTGGCCGTCGGCGATCAGGTTGCGACTGCGCTGAAACTTGCTCAGCGCCCGCCGGGTCGCCGGGCCGAACACGCCGTCCGGCTCGCCCACGTCGTAGCCGAGGGCGGCGAGGTCCACCTGCAGGCGCAGCACCTCGTCCCGCGAGATGCGCAGACCGTCCAGCGGCGGCGGCCGTTGCAGCGGCCCGGCGCCGGCGATCTCGTCCGCCAGCCGTCCCACCGACAGGGCGTAGAACTCGGAGCGGTTCCAGCCCATGACCACCTCGAAGTTCGGGTACACCAGGAACGCGGGGCCGCCGTGCCCCGACGGCACCAGCAGGGCCGCCTGCACGTCCTGCCGCGGCAGCGGCTCGCCGAAGGCCGTGGTGACGCCGAGCTCCGCCCACTCCGTCAGTGGGCGCCGGTGATCCCGGCCCGCCAGGGTGTAGTCGAAGTCCTCCGGGAGCAGCACCTCGCGGCCCCAGCGCCAGCCCGACTCCCAGCCCAGGTCCCTGAGGAACCCGGCGGCGGAGGCCATGACGTCGGCCATGCTGTTCCAGAGATCGCGACGGCCGTCGCCGTCACCGTCCACCGCGTGCTGCAGGAACACGGTGGGCATGAACTGCACGTGGCCCATGGCGCCGGCCCAGGAACCGAGCATCTGTTCCGCGGGCACGTCTCCGGCCTCGATGATGCGCAGCGCCGCCATGAGCTGGCGGGTGAAGAATCCGCTGCGCCGCTGGTCGCAGGCGAGCGTAGTCAGGGCGTCCGGAACCCACATGTTGCCGAAGTAGGCGCCGAAGTTGGTCTCGAGCCCCCACAGCGCCACCAGGTACTGGGCCGGCACGCCGGTCTGGTTCTGGATGCGCCGCAACAGGGACTCGTGCTCGATGAGCAGCGCACGGCCGCGGCTCACCCGGGCCGGTGTCACCCGGTTGGTGTAGTAATCGGTGAACGTCTGGGTGAACTCGGGTTGGCGGCGGTCGAGCTCGATGACCCGGTCGAGCCGGCTCACCCGGCCGAGCACGCCGTCCACCACGGCCGAGGAGATACCTTCGGAGTAGGCAACGGTGCGGAGGCCGGCCACGCACTCGGCGAAACCGGCCCCGGTCTCCGCGGCTTCGGCCCCGATTGAAGCCGCCGCCGCGGCTGCGGCCAAGGCCGGAGCCGGAGCGGCGATCAGGGCCATGGCGAGGGCGCCCGCGAGCCAGGAGCGGCGTGCAGTCCGGGCCGGACGGGACGAGGGTACTGCTGGGTGGTTCATGGGACTACTGTGCCACGCCCGCGGCGGACGGAGAAGCGTGGCCGCGGCTGATGCCGTACACTTTCGCTCAGCGCGCCTGGGATCTCCGCATGCAGCTTCGACTGCCACATTTCGAGCCGTTGACCGTGTACCGTCTGATTGCGGTCCTGGGTGCGGCGGCGCTGCTCATCGCGGGTGTGGTGAATCCCAGCGGCTCGCCCCTGGTGGCCGGAACCCGCTATGCGGCGGCCGCGGCCATGGCCGCGATGGTGGGGCTCAGCTACACGTCCTCCCGAGTCCGGCGTCACGTGGGCTGGGCCGCGTACCTGGTGAACTCGCTGGTGGTGGTCTACCTGTGCTCCATGCTCTACACCACCCGGGTGGACGCCGAGAGTCTGATCGCCAGCTTCGTCGGCGTGCTCATCTGCGGGATGGTGCTGCACCGGGTGGTGCTGGTGGTGGCCTTCATGGTAACGGCTTGCGCCCTGCACGTGGGCACCGCCCTGGCCGTGACGGATCCCGTGATCTCCCCCATGGCGCTCACCATCAACACGGTCATCTACACGCTGTTCGTGGGCGGGTTGCTCTCCATGCAGATCGTCGCCCGCCAGCAGCGCCAGAGCACCGAGTCGATCATGAGTGCCATCTTCGACCAGTCGTCGGACGCGCTGCTGTACGGCAATCCCGTCACGGCGGAGGTGATCAGCGCCAACCGCGCCGCTACGAAGCTGTTCGAGACCAACGAGGTGAACCGTATCGGCGCGCTCGTCCGCGGCGCCTTCCTCGAGAAGCACGCGGACGAGAACCTGTCGGCGATGCTCGACCACGTTCTCGTGGACCCGGACTGGGACGAGATGATCGAGTTGGAAACCGCCTCGGGAAAGCGGTTCTGGTCGAGCCTGGCGCTGCGTCGCCTCACCCTGCCGGCGCGAAACCTGATGATGGTGCGCATCAAGGACATGACGGAGCACCGGGCCCGGGAAGCGGCCCTGGAAGCGGCCAAGGAGGCGGCCGAAGCGGCAGCCAAGGCGCGCAGCCAGTTTCTCGCCAATATGAGCCACGAGATCCGCACCCCCATGAACGGTGTCATCGGCATGACGTCGCTGCTGGCGAACACCGCCCTCGACGACGAGCAGCGCCGCTACCTGGAAATCGTCCGCTCCAGCGGGGAGTCGCTGCTGACCATCATCAACGAGATCCTCGATTTCTCGAAGCTGGAGGCGCACCAGGTGAGGCTGGAGCCGAAGCGCTTCGACGTGGAAGAGGCGGCGCTGGATGCGCTGCACGTGGTCAGCCCCCAGGCTTCGGCGAAGGGGCTGGAGTTGCTGCTGCGCATGTTGCCCGGCCAACACCGATTCTTCGTCGGCGACGCTCAGCGGCTGCGGCAGGTGCTGGTGAATCTGCTGGCCAATGCCGTGAAATTCACGTCCAGGGGCGAGGTGGAGCTCGGCCTCGAGATCGTGCCCCGGGGCGAGGCCTCGGCGGAGCTGCATTTTCAGGTGCTGGACACCGGCATCGGCATCGATCCGGCAGCCGCGGGGACCCTGTTCGAGCCCTTCGTTCAGGCGGACGCCTCCACCACCCGCACCTACGGCGGCACCGGCCTCGGCCTCGCCATCTGCAAGAGCCTGGTGGAGGTCATGGGCGGCGAGATCTGGATGACGAGCGAGCCGGGTGCGGGCTCCGTCTTCAGCTTCTACGTCGTGGTGGAGCAGGCGCCGGCGCGGCCGGCCACGGAGGGCTCGGAGCTGAAGGGCCGCCGGGCCCTGGTGGTGCAGACCAACGCGCGGGCTGGAGAGATCCTGAGCGGGGCGCTCCGGGCGGTGGGGATGCACGTGGAGCGCTTCACCAGCGGCCGGGAGCTCCTGCTTCGCTACGAAACCGGAGCGGCGGACGTGATCGTCGCCGATCTGCACATGGACGACGTGGACGGTTCGGATCTGGTGGGCGTTCTGACCAGCCGCGATCCGGCCCATCCGCCGGTGATGCTGCTGGCGCCCCTGGAGTCCCGGGAGACCTGCGACGTGGCGACCATCTTGCGCAAGCCGGTGCGGCCCAGCCATCTGCTGCAGACCATCGAGCACGTGCTCGGTCTCGACGAGGAGGGCAGCGGGACGCTGCCCCGGGCGCCGGAGTCCCGGCCGTCGTTCGACGAGGTCTCGGTTCTGGTGGTGGAGGACAACCCGGTCAACCAGCACGTGGTGCGGCAGATGCTCGCCAACATGGGCGCCGCCGTAGAGGTGGCGGGGGATGGTCAGGAGGCGGTGGAGGCCGTTGCGGCCCGGGGCTACGACCTGGTGCTCATGGACCTGCAGATGCCCCGCATGGACGGTCTCGAAGCCACCCGGGAGATCCGTGCCGCCCACGGCGCGACGCCGCGCATCGTCGCCATGACCGCCAACACCCAGCCGGCGGACCGCAGCGCCTGCCTCGAGGCGGGCATGGACGACTTTCTCGCCAAGCCGGTGTCCCTGGACGACCTGGAGCGTCAGCTGCGGCTGATCAGCCGGCCGCCATCGCGCTCCGCGGCTCGCTGACCGCGCGGTGCTCGCGCAGGTGGAGCACCGCGTCGACCACGAGCTTGAGCGCCACCAGCGTTACCAGGAGCGGCAGCGGGGAGCCCAGGGTGGCCACCCCCACGCCACCGCCGAGGATGGCCAGGTGCAGGACGACGACGCGCCGGTACGGCGCCGTCATGAGACTCCTGTGGGTCTGGCGGCGGTGCTCGCCGCTGCCGAAGTAGTTGAGCGCCAGGGAAACCCCATGGCTCGCCGCCAGCGCCGCAAAGGCCACCAGCCACTCCGCCGGCGCGACGGCGAGCACCTGGCGCACCACCTCCACCAGAAGCTGAACGAACACCAGGAACGCGGGCCAGGTTTCCCCCTCCAGCAGCCTCGGCGACTGCTGCAGACCCAGCGCCAGCACGAACGCCCCGTGAATGGCGCAGAAACCGCCGTAGTGAATCAGGAAGAACGCCCCGCCCAGGAGCCCGCCGAGGGGCGCGTGGGCGACGAGCTTCACCAGCGTGAAGGCGCCGATGACCAGATTCTCGGACCAGTACAGCACCAGCAGGGCGCCCACGTCCCAGTCCCAGTGGAAGACGCCGAACAGCGGCAGCAGGTTGCTGGCCACCAGCGCGCCGAGGCTGGCGCCGCGGCGCAGGGCGGCTGCGCGGGAAGGAGCGAGGGGGGCGTCGACGACTTCCATGAGAGGAACTATAGCCACCGAGTCGCCGGTTGCGCGGGCGGACCCGCCGGCGGGATCGGAGCTTTTCGGGCCCAGCGCGTTCAGGTATGATTGCGCGCCTTCATCGGGGCGTAGCGCAGTCTGGTAGCGCACTTGACTGGGGGTCAAGTGGTCGCAGGTTCAAATCCTGCCGTCCCGACCATCTACGCCGGTCTCAACGCCGCACGCGGCGTGTTCTAGGGAAGGCGCTTAACGTTTACCGCGACGCAGGCGTCAGGTCAGATCCTTCAGCGACAGAGCGGCGTTGTCCGCGATGGTCTCGGTGTTCCGCAGGTCGGCGAACTTGAACGCGCGCGGGCAGTGCAGGTACGCCTCGTCCACCGTCAGGTTCAGGCCCTGCATCAGCTTGGTGTTGTCGTCCGACCAGTTCGTTTCCGCCGCGCATCCGAGAGCGTCGAGTTCTTCCCCGTCGACGAGCTGCACCCGGCCGTTGACCCGCACGGTGACCTCCATGCCCGAGATGATGAACACCAGGCCCGCCTTCGGGTTCGACTCGAAGTTCTCGTAGCTCTGGAACAGGCGGTTGCCTTCCAGGTCGGGGATGAGCAGGGTGCGCTCGTCGAGCACCTTGATGAAGCCCGGCAGGCCGCCCTTGGGTGAGGCGTCGCAGTCGCCGTCGGCGTTGCTCGACGCCATCACGGCGAAGGGCGAGCGGGCGATGAATGCCTGTAGCAGGGGCTCCAGATGATCCTTCACCTTGTTGGCAGCGGCGGGTGCGGGCCCCCGAGTGCCTGACGGAGCTGATGGATTCGGCTCATGCTCGACTCTCTGTTCGGCGGTCTGTTTACGATACCGCTGAATCGGGTGCTCCGTCTCGTGGCGCACCATCGGGCCGCCGAAGTGACCGAAGTGGTCTCGGTAGGTGGAGTAGAGAGCCTGGCGTCCGGCCGGGCCGTCGGCGAAGCCCGCGTTGCCCAGATAGCTCCCGTCGGTTTCGGAGGCAGTTGTCTTTCGGCGCGAGGGCGCGCACTTTACTCGTTCGCCGGAACGAGGCTGCATGGCATGGACACGTTCGTTCCACTGACTCCGGAGCACTTCGACGATCTGGAAGCGCTGTTCAACAGCGACGCCGTGACCCGCGGCTGCTTCTGCATGTGGTGGCGGCAGAGCGCCCGGGAGTGGAAGCAGAGCTCGGCCGGCGAACGCCGGGAACGGTTTCGCGAGGTGGTGGGCGAAGGGCCGCCGGGGTTGCTGGCCTACCGGGACGGGCGACCGCTGGCCTGGGTCCAGGTCACGCCGCGGCGCGCGGTGCCCCGGTTCAACGGCCCCCGGGCGGCGAGCCGTCCGGCGCCGGACCCAGCGGATCCGGATTCGGTATGGGCGCTGTCCTGCTTTTTCATTCATCGGGAAGGGCGCGGCGGCGGTCTCATGACGCCGCTGGCGGCTGCCGCCTGCAACTTCGCGGCGGAACGTGGTGCCACCGCGGTCGACGCTGCACCCGTGGCGCCCAAGGGGCGGCTGATCTGGGGCGACGGCTACACGGGCATCGTTTCCGCCCTGGAGCGTGCGGGGTTTCGGCCGGTGGAGCAGCGTACCGAGCGACGCTGGCTCATGCGCTGGACCCCGCCATGAGCGGTGGCGATGCGGGCACGGCTCAGGCGATCAGCACCACGGCCCAAGCAATGGCGGCGGCGCCGGCGATGCGTCCCGTCCACTGCGGGGCCGGGCCGATCTTCTCCACCGCCACGAACAGGGTGAGAGCCAGCATCCACCAGGCGTTCATGGCCCCCAGCACGAACACCAGCGCCATGTAGGCCCAACAGCAGGCGACGCAGTACAGACCGTGGCGCAGCCCCATGATCAGCGCGCCGCTCGGTCCGGGGCGCCACTCGTATGCGAAGAACCCGAGGGGCGAGCGGCACTTGTCGAGGCACGCATACTTCAGCCGGCTGAACTGGAAGGCCCCCGCCACCAGCAGGAGAAGAGCGGAGAGGTACGGGCTCGTGCTCCAGCCGCCCGGAGCGACCAGGGCGACCCGTTGAAGGCTCCACTGACCCAACGCGGCGGCCAGACTGTAGCCGGCCCAGACCAGCAGATAGCCCGAGACGAACACCAAGGTGAGCGCCAGGGCGGCTGACGGGCTCCGGCGGCGGGTCAGACCGAGATACGCGAACACCATGGGCAGCGTTGCCGGCAGCATCATGGCCGCCATCATCACGCACCACATGACGAGCAACGCGGGCAGGTGGTGGGCGATCTCCGCGCTGTGGTGACCATGGCCGGACGGCAGCGCGCCCGGCGCGGCGTGCATGGAGACCAGATACCACCACGCCCAGGCCAGCAGGCTGGCCAGGACGGCGCCCGCCATCAGGCGGGTCCGCAGCTCGGCGGTCACGGGCGGCTGGCTGTCAGGCCGACGAGCCGGCGTAGTCGAACGGCGAGGTCATGGCCTGGCGGCCCTGAACGTCGAAACGGATGCCCAGGTCGTCGAATCGCGCCCGGCTCGCCCGGCCGACCACGGCCTCATGCCCCGGCGCGATGGCGAGGGGGTGGTGGGACACGGTCACGGCTTCGCCATCGGGACCGGCGATGGCTTCCCATTCGGCCTCACCGATGTCACCGATGACGAGCCGCCCCCGGCGGCGGCCGTCGCTGTCGAACTCGATGGGCACCGTCCGGACACCGGTGATCTCGCCGAACAGTTGGGCGATCTCGCCGAGATGACCGCCGGCGTGGCCGCCCCAGATGGCGGTGATGGCTTCCTGCTGGGCCTCGTTCGCGCGGTCGTCGATGAGCAGCGCGCCGGTCATGTTGCCGTTGGACATGTTGCCGGGGCTGTGAAGCGCGAGCGCTACGTTCAGGCCGGCGAGATCCACATCGTCACAGCGGCCCTCTTCGATGTGCCAGCCCACCACGCCGGTGCAGGTCCCGACGGTGGGATCGCTCAGAGTGATGCACGGACAGATGGCATCACAGGTGCAGGCTTCCATGTACTGCCCTCGGGCGTTCCAGGTCGTCATGTCGCGTTTCCTCCCTCGTTGAATCTTACGATTTCTCGTCCGGCTCCGCCGGCACGGTCTCGGCGTTTCGCTCGGCGATGGCGGCGAGCCCCGCATCCAGGGCGCGCCGGTCCAGCCAGCGGCCGCGCACCATGACCCCTTCGATGGCGCGGACGTTGCCGATGTCCGCGGTGGGGTCGGCGGAGAGCATCACCAGGTCGGCCGCGAGCCCCGGGCGCAGTTGACCGAACTCGTCGGCAAGGCCCAGGTGACGGGCCGGTTCCACGGTGCCGGCGCGCAGAGCTTCTTCAGGGGTGAGCCCCGCGGTCACCAGAGCCTCGAGCTCCCCGTGAAGGGAAAACCCGGGCACGTTGAACACCTGCGGCGCATCCGAACCCAGCAGCACGTCCACCTGGGCCCGGTGCAGCTCGGCGATGATGTGGCGCCGCACGTCGGCGGCCTCCCGGGCGGCCCGGGCCGCGCCGGATGCGGAGTTCAACCGCTCGCGGTAGTCGTTGCGCAGCCGCGGAGGCAGGTAGGCCGCCTCCGGGCGGTCGAGGAACCGGTCGGGTCGATCGGCTGCGGCGAAGTTTGCCACCAGGGTCTCGGTGGGCACCACCGCGGTGCCGGCCTCGCGCATGGCCGCCGCCAGCGCGTCGAGCCGGCTCGGATCCGCGCGGCTCGCCAGCGCGACCCCGAACAGGCCGCCCCCCGGCTCGCCAGCCAATGCCTGCATGAAACCGTCCAGATGATCGACGGTGGCCTGGCCCGCGGCGATGGCATGGAGGAGACCCACGTCTTTCGGCACGTGCCCGGCGAACCGCACCCCCAACCGCCGGGCTTCCGTCGCCACCGCGTCGTACTCCTCGCGCGACAGGCCCGGGTGGATCTTCAGGAAGTCGTAGCCGGCCGCCGCCTGATCCCGCGCCATCTTGCGGGCCTGCGCCGGTCCCGAAACGGAATCGCCGTTGAACGAGGGGCCGGCGGTGATGAGGCGCGGGCCCAGCACCTCGTGGTTCTCGAGCGCTTCGCGCAGGTTCAGATGGGCGGGGTGGCCCAGCATGCCTCGCACCGTGGTAACGCCGTTGGCGACCCACAGGAACAGCACGTCGTCGCGGTACTGCGTCCAGTTCTCCGCCTGTTCCCGGTTGGGAGCCGGCACGTGTGCGTGCATCTCGGTGAGCCCCGGCATCAGGTAGCCGCCCCGCATGTCGATGACCGTGGCATCGGGGCCCGGCTCGAGGCCGCTGCCGATCTCGTCGATGTGCTGATCCACCACGCGGAGGTCGGCGCGGACGCGGTCCGGTTCGCTCATGGTGAGGAGCGTGCCGTTCACGAACAGGGTTTCGCCGGCGGAGGCGGCTCGGCCATCGGCGGCCGCCGCGGCGTCGGTGGCGCCGAGGCCGAATGTCAGAACTAGAAGTAGCCAGGGTCGGGCGACTCGCATGGTTGGAGTCCCTGGTGACCTGCGCCCATGCTACAGGGACGGGCGCAACGGTGCGAGGCCGTCATCGCCGGAGCTTCGCCCGGGCGCGGATCCGGCCGAGCAGCCGGCCGGGGCGGAGCATCGCGGCCCAGGCCGGGTAGTGCCAGCCGGGCGCGCGCCAGGCGGCGATCCCCGGCTCCTCGAGCACCCAGCGGACGAAGGTGTTGCTGTTGGGGCCGGGCCACGGCAGGTAGCGGTGGCGCCAGGGGTAGCGGGCCGGCGCCTGGGTCAGCCGCGCCGCCAGGGCCGCCGCCTGGTCGCCGTGCCAGACCCGCACCACCCAGCTCGGCCCGTTGCCGACTCCGCTGTCGAAGGTCATCAGGTTGCGGTGCAGGTGCCCCCAGGAATGGCCGCCGGCGTTCTTGCGCTGCCACACCTCCCAACGCTCCGGGGCGCCGCCGTCGACGACCACGAACCAGTGATGGTGGGCGAAGCGGCCGATGTAGGGGATGCGCGCGGCACGCAGTTGCACTTCCATGGCACCCGGGATGATGCCGGGTCCCTGAGACCCAGGCCAGCTTCGTCGGGCTCGGGGCTGCCAAGCGGCCGCGCCGGCTGGCAAGATAGCCGGATGGGGGAGAAGACGGCAGGCGGGGACTCGGACGTGGACGCAACGCCGATGCGCGGGCGGACGCGCCCGTGAGTCTCGAGCAGTACGTGCTGGTGGCCGCCACCGTTCTGGGTCTCGTGCACATCTCGGCCGCTTCGTTCGCGTTCAAGGCCCAGGTGGGTAATCGCTATACCGTGGGGCCACGCGACGAGGAACTGCGGCCTACCGGGGTGGCGGGCCGGCTGCTGCGCGCCCAGACGAACTTCCTCGAAACCTACGCCTTCTTCGCGGCCCTGGTGATCCTCGTGCACCTGACCGGCAGCGCCGGAGCCTTCAGCGCCTGGGGCTCGCTGCTCTACCTGGGCGGGCGCGTGCTGTTTCTGCCGCTATACGCCTGGGGCGTACCGTGGCTACGAACCTTCAGCTGGAACCTGGCAACCTTCGGTCTCGTCCTGGTGGGCGTTCAGCTCTTCGTCTGAGCCCGCGGTCAAGCACAGGTAGGGCCCGGGAACGATGCGGTAGCGGACGCCCCGGCGGTCACCGGACTGCTGAGTCCACAGCTCGAGCTGGTAGAGACCGCTCCGTTCCGGCACGGCTATGCGCGCGGCGCCGGCACGCAGCGGGATCCCTTCCGGGGCCTCGGCGCCGGCGGGGGCGAGGCCGATACGGCGTTCTCTGTCATCGTCCGGCGCCTCGGCGAGCTCGACGGTGAGCATCGCGCCGGGCTGCTGGCTGAAGGCCACGGGTGTTGCGAGCTCGGTGGCGGAGCGAACGAAGAGCTGAGTGCAGTAGAGCGTCTGGCCATCGCCGAAGCAGCCCACCTCGAAACGCTCGAAAGGGGCGAGAATGTTCTTGCGATGGCCGGGACTGCGCATCCAGCCCGCGACGAGCTCGGCGGCGAGGTCGAAGTCCGGCGGCCAGCGCTTCTGCACGGCCACGTTCTCGGAGACCAGGCCGAACAGGGTGCGGTGCCGGCGGGCCAGACGCTCGGCCGGTCCGCCGCCGCCCACCTCGTGGCCGAGGGTGTCCCGGCGGTACATGGTCTCGCTGTACCCGCGAGCGATGTCGCGAAGCACGTCGTCGCGCGCCAGGCTTTGGGGCCTGGCGCCGGCGCGTTCCAGGGTGAGGGTGCGGATTCGCGCTTCCACGTCGGGCCGGTCTCCCGCCGCGGGGGCGCCGGCGAACGAGGCGCCCGTGAGCGCGCCGAGGGCTACACCCGCCAATGCGGCGAGCAGGCCCCGGCGCAGTGCCGTCCCCACCGGCGGCTCAGCGGCCCTTGAACTCCGGCTTGCGCTTTTCCATGAACGACGCCATGCCTTCCTTGAAGTCCTCGGACTGGAACAGGGGCAGGAGCTGCAGGAACACGTGGTGGACGTGGTCGTCGAAGGTCTCGTTCAGCCCCATGCGCATCATGCGCTTCGACGCCTGCACCGCCATCGGCGCGTTGCCGGCGATTTCCCGGCCCAGCGCCTCCGCGGTCGCCAGGGTTTCCTCGGCGGGCACCACCCGGGAGACCAGCCCCAACCGCTCGCATTCGTCGGCGGGCAGGGTGCGGCCGGTGAAAATCAGCTCCGCCGCCTTCGACCAGCCGATGAGCCGGGGCAACAGCCAGGTGCCGCCGGACTCCGGCACGACGCCGCGAGCGGTGAAGGCGGCGGCGAGCTTGGCCGATTCCGCCATGATGCGGATGTCGCAGCCGAGCGCGAGATCCATGCCGTAGCCGGCGGCGGAACCGTTGAGGGCACAGATGGTGGGGGTGTCCAGGCTGTGCAGCACCGTGGGCGGGGTGTTGCGCAGGTCCAGGGTGGCGGGGGAGGAGCGCTGGCTGGAAAGCCCGCTGGCGATGCCGCCGCCACGCAGGTCGAGCCCGGCGCAGAAGAACCGGCCGCTCCCGGTGATGACCATGGCCCGGACCTCTGGGTCGTCGTTGGCCTTCAGCAAGTACCGGCTCAAGGCGTCGAGCATGGGCCCGGAGATGGTGTTCTGCCGGTCCGGCCGGTTGATGGTGATGGTGGCGACCCGGTCGCTCACCTCGTAGAGCACTTCGTCCTCTTGGGCCTGATTGGTAGCCGTGGCCATGGTACTTCCCCCTGATGAGTGATGGACGAAACTACGGCTTTGCGAAATGTTCCGCAAGTCGGGCGGTGGTGCTGGCGAAGCCTTCCCCGCGGGCTAGATTTAGGGAAACCCCGACGGAAAGGACGGATGCCCGACAACGATCAAGGACTGGTTGACCTGCTGGAGATTTATCACGCGCGCCAGGTGCGTGATCTTCTGCTGGAGCAGCTCCGGCGGCTGCGAGTCCACGATCCGCTGAACCCGTTTCAGGACGAATCCCGCCGGCGCGAGACCCGCAGCTACTACGAGGCCATGCTGCTCACGGTGGCGGAGCTGCTCGGCGGGCTGGGGGACGATCTGCCGCTGGGCTGACGCCTAGAGACGGTCGGGCATGCGCTCTTCGCTCACCGCGTAGCCCGCCTCCGGCGGGATGCACAGCCAGGTGCCGTCGTCGCGGCGCTCCGTCCAGGGCAGCACCCGGACCACCTCGGCCCCTGCCGCGGCCTCGAGCGCCTCGGCCACCGTCATGAAGGTTCCCAGCTTCTCCACGTTGCGCAGGGTCGGGAAGATCACGGTTCGCTCGCCCCGGGCGGCCTGCTCGAGCACGTCCGCGGGCCGGATCCACACCGAGTCCACCGACTCGTGGCCATCGTGCACGGCGAGGTGATCGACCGGCGCCTCGGCGAGGAAGAAATGGGTGTCGAAGCGCTTCGGCATCATCTCCGGGGTGACCCAGTGGGCGAAGTGCACCAGCCGGTCGCAGGCTAGGCGCAGCTTCTGCTCCTGCACGAACTTCAGAATGCTCACCTCGCCCTGGTGCAGGCTGCGGCGGAAATCCTCGAGCTCGGCCAGGCGCTCGCCGCGCACCAGCTCGCGGCTGCCTTCCTCCCGGGCCAGCAGAATGCCGCACTCCTCGAACGCCTCGCGGATGGCGGAAACCTGGATGGCGCGCATGTCCTCGGCATCCGCGGCGCCGTCCAGGTGCGGGATCAGGGCGGCATCGAAATCCTCCGGATCCGCCTTGCCGCCCGGGAACACCAATGCGCCGGAGGCGAAGTCGATCTGGTGGTGGCGAACCACCATGAACACCTCGAGACCGGATGGGCCGTCGCGGAGCATCATGATGGTGGCGGCCGGCACGGCCGGCGCGGCGGACTTATCGCTCACGGCTTACTCCTCGGAATTCGCCGGTTCAGCGACCGGCAACGTCGACGATGAAGCGGTCCAGGGTCTCGATGGTCTGCGCCACGTCGCCCAGGTTGAACCCCGGCACGATGAGCTCGTCGACCCCCAGGGCCTGGTACTCCTGCACCCGCTCCCGGATCTCCTCCGGGGTGCCGATGATGTGCTGCATGGGGATGTTCGCCGCCCGCATCTTCTCGAGATGGCCCTGATCGTCGCTCATGAACAGAAGCGCCACGGCGCTGCGCTGGATGGCCTTCGGGTCCCGGCCCACGTCGGCACAGTGACGGTCGAGGATGGCCATCTTCTGCTCGAGCACCTGCGGCGTGCCCCAGACGTTCCACTCGTCGGCGTGTTTCGCCGTGATCTTCAGGGTCACCTTCTCGCCGCCGCCGCCGATCAGCAGGGGCAGGGGACGCTGTACCGGCTTCGGCTCCAGGGTGGCGTGCTCGAGGCGATAGAACTCGCCGGAGAACTCGGCGGTGGTTTCGCCGAACAGGCCCTTGATGACCCGACAGGCTTCGTCGAGACGCCGCAGCCGCTCGCCGGTGGTGTAGAAGGGGATGCCGTACTGCCGGTGCTCGTTCTCCTGCCAGCCGGCGCCGAGACCGAGCACCACCCGGCCGCCGGTGATGTGGTCCAGGGTGGCGGCCATCTTCGCCAGCACCGCCGGATGCCGATAGGTGTTGCCGCTGACCAGGGTGCCCACCCGCAGCCGCGGTACCTGGGCGCCGAGCGCCGCCAGGGTGGTCCAGGCCTCGGGCCACGGCGTGCTGGTGTCTTCGGCATTGGGCATGAAGTGGTCGGCATACCAGATGCCGTCCCAGCCGGTGCTCTCGACGTGGCGGGCGAGCCGCAGCACGTCCGCGTAAGGCTGGCTCGGTGTGGGCCAGAAGCTGAAGCGCATGTCGTTCCCCCGTCGGACCGGGGCATGTTCGCTTATGTCCCCGGCTATGGCAAACTGCCACGGCTAGGGGAACGACATGCCCATTCTTACGACGAGCCGCCTGGTCCTGCGGCCAATCTCGGCGGCGGACGTGGATTCGCTGCACCGCTTCTGGACGGATCCGGCCGTGCGGAAGTACCTCTGGGACAACGTGATCATTCCCAGGGAACGGGTCGTGGAGATCGTCGAGGAAAGCGAGGCCTGCTTCCGCGAGTTCGGGTGCGGCCTGTTCGCCATCGAGCTGGCCACCCGTCCCGGCGAGCTGGTGGGCTTCTGCGGCCTGCGGCGCATGGCCGACAGCGACGAGGTGGAGCTTCTCTATGGCATTCTGCCCCGTTATTGGGGCGAAGGCATGGTGACCGAGGCGGCCAAGGAAGTGCTCCGTTTCGGCTTCGACCAGTGCGGCCTGACCCGGGTCATGGGCGCCACCGACACCCCCAATCAGCGCTCGGTGCGAGTGATGCAGCGGCTCGGCATGATCTTCGAGGACCGCCGCCAGTACAAAGGCCTCGACACCGTTTTCTACAGCATTTCCCCGAAGGAGCTCTCGAACGTTCAGTGAGCATTGCAGTACTGACGGTGGATTTCTACCTGGGCGGGTGCCGTTCGCTCAAGGAAAAGCGCCAGCGGATGAACGGCATTCGCGAGCGTTACGGCCGCGCCCATAACGTGGCGGTGTGCGAGAGCGACTATCAGGATCTGCTGCAGCGTTCGCAGTGGACGTTCGTGGCGGCGTCCTCCAGCCGCGACGTGGTGGACCGGGCGCTCACCGACATCGAGCGGAATCTCCAGGGCTCCGTGGATGCGCAGCTCGTCGACGTCCATCGTGAATGGCTGGATTGACGCCGCCCGCGGACTGCTACTGATCCTTCTCCTCGCCGGCTGCCAGCCGGATGCGCACCAGGCGGTGCTCGACGACTACCTGACCCGGGTCGCCCGGGTCACCCGAGCCGACGCGCACGCGGGCGACGATCGGCCTGGTCCCGGTTATCCGGCCCGCCGCGAGCTCGCGGTGGCGGTACCGGCGCAGAGCATCGACGTGGCGGAGTTCATCGAGCTGCACGGCTGCGACATGGGCGGCCTGGTCGGGTTTCGAAACAGTCCCCTGGGCCGGATGCAGACGGCGAGCCAGCGGCTGGGTTACGAGTTCGCGTGGCTCGAGGCGCTCGCCCGTTGCGGCCCCGGGGCGGCGGACTGGCTCACCCGTCTGGGGGGCGACAAGCGGCAGTCGCTGCCGGCGCTGTTCTGGAACGCCACGTTCGCGGCGGACGAGATGCGCACGGCGCTGGGAATGGGGGCGCCGCCGCCGGCGGGTGCCGATCTGGCCGATCTGCTGCGCGGGCTCGGCGACAGCCTGACCGCCCTCGAAAGCGGCCGCTTTCAGGTGGAGGTGCTGGAGCGGCGCTTGAACGGCCTGCGCCAGGGAAGCTGGCTGGGGCCGGCGCGGCGCGACTGGGCCCGCTGGCGCGCCTACCTCGGCGCGGCCGCCGCCGCGCTGGACGAGGCCGCCCCCGGTGTCTGCCTCAATCGCCAGCCCACGCCGCGCAGCCGGCGTCTCTACAACGTTTTCGTGAACCTGTACGTGCAGCGCGTCCAGCCGGAGCTGGCCACGCGCATGCGTCGCCACGAGGCGTGGATCGTCGAGCTCGAGCGCCTGGCCGAACGCCTCGCGGCGGTGCGCCCGGACGCCTTCGAAGGGTGGTACCGGGCGGTGCTGGCGCGCGACGACCCCGGGAGCGAATGGAGCCGCACCCGCCGGGCCGTGGTGAGTCACGCCGAGGCCTGGCAGCGGCTGCTCGCGCACTGCGGTATTGAACCTGCGCCGGGGCTGGGACAGCATTGACTCATGAGCTCGCTGGTGGTCGTGATCGTGGTCGCTCTGGTCTGCGTGCTCTGGGTCAGGGCCAACCGCCAGAGCCGGCGGCGCTGGCTGGCACGCCTGGATCTGCCCGGCACCTGGGTGTGGGAGGACCACGACGGCGAGCTGGAGCTCGGGGGGGAGCTGGATCGCGGGCGCTACCGCATCCGCGACGGGGAGAACGAGGAGCAGGGGGAGTGGCATCTTCAGGGTCACCATCTGATGCTGCAGCCGCGGGCGGGCGGTGTCAGTCGTCTCGATCTGCGGCTCTTCACCGAGGGCAAGATCGGCATCCACGGTCCCGGCCGCGAACGACGCATCTACGTCAAGCGAAAGGGCAACGTGATTCCGCTGCGCCGTCCCGCCTGAACGCGCGCCCGGTGCGGGCATGAGCTTTCGCCTGACGCCGCGTGCCCGCAACTGGGGCCTCATCGTCGGCGCTCTCGTGCTGGTGGCGCTGGCGGATCGGCTGGCGCCGAAGCCGGAGATCCGCTCCATCTACTTCGATCTGGATCGACCCATGATCATCGCCCACCAGGGTGGCGCCGGGGTGCGCCCGAGCAACACCCTGGTGGCGTTCCAGCACGCCATGGATCTGGGAGCCGACGTGCTGGAGATGGACGTCCACCTCACCCGCGACGGGGCGCTGGTGCTGATGCACGACGCCACCGTGGAGCGCACCACCGACGGTTCCGGCGCCCTGGCGGAGATGACGCTGGCGCAGGTCACGGCCCTGGATGCCGCCTATCACTGGCCCCACCAGGGCAACGAGTGGCCGTACCGGGGGCGGGGCGTGCGGGTGCCGACGCTTGCGGAGGTGCTGGAGCGATATCCCCAGGCGCGAATCAACATCGAGATCAAGCCACCCACGGCCCAGGCGGGGCGGGCGGTGTGCGACGAGCTCGAGCGTTGGGAGGCGCAGGAACGGGCGCTGGTGGCCTCCTTCCATGCCGAAGCCATGGAGGCCTTTCGCGCCGCGTGCCCCACCGTGCCCACCAGCGCCTTCGAGAGCGAGGTTCGGCGCTTGTATCTGCAGTACCGGCTCGGCTTATGGCGCTTCGCGCAACCCGAGGCGGCGGCCCTGCAGCTCCCCGCCCGGGCGAACGAGGCGGATCTGATGGAACCGCAGTTCCTGGCCGCGGCCGGGAAGCTCGGTCTGCACGTGGATTTCTGGACGGTGAACGATCCGGCCCAGGCGCGGGAGCTCTTGAGGCGGGGCGCGGGCGGCATCATCACCGATCGCCCGGATCGCATCCTCGCGGCGCTCGGCCGGTTGCCGGCCCGCTGACGGTCAGCGCCGGCGCCGGTCCGGCAGGTCGGGATCGCGGCGCGGCACAGGGTCCTCAGAGGCGCGCTCGAAGTTTCGGCGATCCGGTCCGTTGTTGCGTCGATCGGTGGGTCCTTTGCGTCGCTCGGGACCTCGGTATCCGGTCATGGTGTTCCGGGTCGGGAGTGGCCAGGGTCGGCAGAAATCTTACCACTTCCGGGCGCGTGGCTCACCGCGAGCCGGTAGAATGCGCGCCATGAGCAAGACGGTGAATGCGCTGGTGGACGACGCCCGGGAGCTGGCCCGCCGGCTCCTGCTCATGCTGCCGGCCCCGGCCACCGTGGACTGGTCGCGCTGCCCCGCGGCGGTGTGGCATTCCGGAGTGTGGGGCGCGGGCTTCGTCACCCACGACGCCATCGACGACATCACCCTGGACGACCTCCTGCGGGTCGACGATCAGAAGCGGCAGATCGAGCTGAACACGCGCCAGTTCCTGGCGGGCCTGCCGGCCAACAACGTGCTGCTGTGGGGCGCCCGGGGCACCGGCAAGTCGTCGCTGATTCACGCGCTGTTGAACCGCTACCGGGACGAGGGGCTCCGGCTGGTGGAGGTGAATCGAAACCGCCTGGCATCGCTTCCGGACATCGTGCGGCGGCTGCGCCTCGAGCCGTACCGCTTCGTGCTGTTCTGCGACGACCTGTCGTTCGAGGCCGAGGACGCCTCCTACAAGGAGCTGAAGAGCGCGCTGGAGGGCTCGGTGTTCAAGGCCTCGGGGAACGTGCTGATCTACGCCACCTCGAACCGCCGTCACCTGCTGCCCGAGTACGCCACCGACAACGCCCAGGTGGTGGTGCGGGAAGGTGAGCTGCACGAGTCCGAGGCGGTGGAGGAGAAGATCTCCCTCTCGGACCGCTTCGGGCTATGGCTCTCGTTCTACCCGTTCAAGCAGGACGCGTACCTGGAGGTGGTGGAGCACTGGGTGCGGCGCCTGGCCGCGGAGCACGGGCTCGATGTCACCTGGGACGACGAAATCCGCGGCGCCGCGCTGCGCTGGGCCCTCGGCCGCGGCGTGCGCAGCGGCCGCACCGCGCAACACTTCGCGCGCCACTGGGTGGGCAGCCGGCTGATCGACCGCTGACGGCGGACGAAACCACGCCCGCCGCAGCGCCGCCGCCGCGCCGTCGACGCGCTGCACCTCCCAGTGGCTCCACAGGACGACGCCCTGGCGCGCCAGCCAGGCCAGCGCGCCCAGGCTCGTGCTGAGGAGGATCACCAGATCCCAGGGTGCCAATGCCATCGCTGTTCCCGTGCCGTCGATAGGGGAAGTGTAGAAAACCCACGGCGATGGTCAGGCGTGCTTGACTGGGTTCGGCCGCGTTCATAGAATGCGCGCCTTCTCCGCTGTCCCCTTCGTCTAGAGGCCTAGGACACCGGGTTTTCATCCCGGCAACAGGGGTTCGACTCCCCTAGGGGACGCCACCTTCGCGTTTTCCCTCCTGTTTCTGTTACGGCGAGTCCGATTCCTGACGCGCCCCCGGTTGCCAGCGCAACTCGTTCCATG
>JAWLCV010000015.1:24619-66844 GCA_041686955.1 Pseudomonadales bacterium | reverse complement strand
CCACCCTCACCGGAGAGGTGTCCGAGCGGTCGAAGGAGCACGCCTGGAAAGTGTGTGTACGGCAACGTACCGAGGGTTCGAATCCCTCCCTCTCCGCCAATGAGAAAGGGGCCCATCGGGCCCCTTTTTCATTGGTGGACAGGGCTGGCGAGTCGGGGCCCCTACAGGGTTCGACAAATCCGCGGAGCGGATTTGGACGCCGCCGCTAGCGGCGGCGCCCCGAAGGGGCGAGGCGCGGTCCCGCGCGCCGAGTCAATCCCTCCCTCTCCGCCAATGAGAAAGGGGCCCATCGGGCCCCTTTTTCATTGGTGGACAGGGCTGGCGAGTCGGGGCCCCTACAGGGTTCGACAAATCCGCGGAGCGGATTTGGACGCCGCCGCTAGCGGCGGCGCCCCGAAGGGGCGAGGCGCGGTCCCGCGCGCCGAGTCAATCCCTCCCTCTCCGCCAATGAGAAAGGGGCCCATCGGGCCCCTTCTTCATCGGCGAAGGAGCCTGCCGAGCCGGGTCTATGCTTCAGGAAAGAATGTTCCGGATCCCCGATGCTCGCGCCCCTCGTCAAGTGGACGTTTCTGGCGAGTCTGGCACTTCTGCCGATCGCGTGCTGGAACGCCGACGCGTTGCCGGACGTCACGCCCCTGGAGGCGCTGGCGCGCGAGCCGGAGCAGGTTCCGCTGGAGCGCGCCCCGTTTACCGTCCGGCAGGGCGGCGTCGACTACGAGGTCGTGCCGCTGTTCCGGTACAGGCTGCACGGGCTGGTGGTCTCGCGCCGCGAGCACGATGGCGATCGTATGCTGCACCGGCGCTGGAACGATCACCTGAACGTCGCCGACGTCTGCGTGGTGTGGGGCGATAACGCAAGCGGCGACCTCGCCGAGTTCGAGTTCTGGAGCGGCCAGTTCACCTGCTTCTTCGAGACACGCGACCCCGTCGCCTGGAGCCGATTCCGTCCCGAGCAGTTGTCGAACAACCATCTGCTGTCCGAGGACCCGCGGCTGCGCGAGCGCATCGCCGCCGTGCGGGTAGGGGATCAGATTCGCCTGGACGGCTACCTGGCCAGCTACCGCAACGACAGCGGCCTCGAGCGTGGTACCTCGGTGGTTCGCACCGACACCGGCAACGGCGCGTGCGAAACCGTCTATGTAACCGACTTCGAGGTACTGCAGGCCTCTCCTTCCGTGTGGCCCGGTATGCAGCGTCTCGCCGGATTCGGACTCGCGGGCAGCATGCTGCTATGGCTGGTGGCAGCGATGCGGGGCTGGATTTGAGGGGCGGCCGTCCGCCAGCGCCGACGCGGGCGCAGTTACTTCTTCGCACCGCCGAGCACCGGCCCGCCGCGCCCGGTAAACTCGGCGTCCGGCTCCTTGCCGAACAGAATGCCTCCGAGGGTTTCGTAGAGCGGTGCCGACACCCAGCGGTGCGAGGCGGCACCATGGGCATCGCGCAGCTTGCGCTCCAGCGGGTTCTTCAGGTAGCTCGCGCTGGTGCCGGCGGCGGCATGGATCGCATCGACAACTTCCATGCAGGCCTGAGCACCGTGCACGCACGCGAGTCTCGCGTTGATGGTGACCTCGGGTGAGGGCATCTCGGCACCGGCCTCGAGCTCGTTCTCGACCGCGGCCATGGCTTCGAAGACGTAGGCTCTTGCGGCACGGTACTTCGCCATGTTCTCCCCCATGCGTAGCTGGGCCAGAGGGCGTTCCATGTGAGGTGGGTGCTCGCCTTCGCCAGATCAGCCATCGTCTTTGCTCCTGCCATCGCTGCTCGACCCTGATTCGGTTCCGGCGGCGGCCCTTCGCCTTGCGGGCCGGTCACATTCAGGTTACCGTGCGGATCGTTACCGTCAACCCTGACGGTTTTGGGGGGCTCCCGGGGCCCGTACGTTGGTCGGCAGAGACGCCCGATGACTCCGACGGAAGACGCGAAGACCAGCTTCGACGACGTATCGGCTTATCCCCTCGACCTCTACGACGGAGCGAAGGTCGCGGCCCACGTCGCCGGCCAGTGGCAGTCCGGTCAGCCGTGGCAGCAGGCTCTGCCCCCGGAGCCGGAGTGGGTGAGCAGAATCTGATGGTGGCCGGCGTCGCGGCGTGCCGGGCGGCCGGGGTGAAAGGGCTGCTGTTCGACCTCGGCGGCACGCTGTTCAGCTACCCGCGTAGCCGCGCGCTCGGCGCGGCGCTCATGGACGTGGCCGCTGAGCTGGGCATGGACGATGAGCCGGAGGCCATGGGGCGCGCGTGGGCGGCGGCCAACGACGCGACCATGCGCCGTTACGCATCCCAGGCGTACTTTCTTCATCGGAACCTGTTTCACGATACCCTGGTAGCCTTTGCGGCCGGGTTCGGCCGCACCGTGAGCGATGAGCTGGCCGAGCGGTTTCTTGCCGCGCAGCGACGGTCGGTCATCGACCACCTGCCGATTCGTCCGGACTGCCACGACGTGCTCGAGGCGCTGAAGTCGCGTGGGCTCTACCTCGCCATCGTCTCGAACATCGATGAGGACTATCTGCATCCGTTGGTGGACAAGCACGGTCTGCACCACTTGCTCGACCACTGGACGAGCTCGGAGGAGGCCCGGTCCTGCAAGCCGCACACGGCCATCTTCCATCACGCGCTCGGCAAGGCCGGTCTCGCCGCGGGCGAGACGCTGTTCGTCGGCGATTCCCTGCACCATGACGTCGCCGGCGCCAGCATCGTCGGCATGCGCTGCGCGCGTATCTCCGAGCCGGGCGTCAGCACACCGCTGACCGGGGGCCTGCGCGCCACGGCGGAGCCGGACTTCCACATCACGACACTCACCGAGTTGATCGACATCGTGGATGCGCTCAATGAGAACGCGTCGAGAGATTCCTGAAGTTCCGGAGCAACTGACTCCGGCATGGCTGGGTGGTGCGCTCGACTGGCGCATCCGCGGTGCCGAGCGGGAAGCGCTCGGCGAGGGCCAGGGTTTTCTCGGCGACATCATCCGGCTCACCCTCGACCACGACGACCCCGCTGCGCCTCAAACGGTAATCGTGAAGCTGCCGAAAAAGGCGAATCGTGCCGTGGGTGAGATGCTCGGCGTCTATGAGCGCGAGGTGCTGTTCTTCCAGACGTTCGGGAGCGACTTTCCGGTGCGTATCCCTCGCGTGTACTTCAGCCACTACGACCCGGATGCGGGCTCTGCGCGGCAGCAGGAGATCCTCGGCGCGCTGGATCGCCTGCCGCGACTTCTGGCACCTGCCATCGGCTTTCTCGCCAGGCGGATCGCGGCGGCCAAAACGCGCCGCTACCTCATCGTCATGGAAGACCTCGCAGCGTTCCGGCCTGGGGATCAGTTCGCGGGCCTCGACGCCGAGGCCTGTGCCCGCGTACTCGAGCAGTTCGCACCGGCCCACGCCCGCTTCTGGGGCGGCGACGGGCTGTCCGGGCAGTTCTGGCTGCTGCCCATGGATATCGATGCGCGTATGCGCGAGTTCATGTTCCGGCGGTCGCTGAAGGCGTTTCGCGCGCAAGCGAGCGACTTTCTGCGACCCTACGTGGACTGGCTGGGCAGCAACTACGCGCGTTTGACCCGCACGCTGACCGCACAGGCGCCGGTCACGCTGGTGCACAACGATCTGCGTTTGGACAACGTCTGTTTCGACGGTAGTGCGTGCGCCTATCTGGACTGGCAGCTCCTGCGGGCCGGCCCGGCTGCCTATGACGTTGCCTATTTCCTCGGCGGTGCGCTGGGTGAGCAGGCCGCGCGGGACGATGAGTTCGGCGTTCTCGAACGCTATCACAGGGCGCTCGGCCGGGCAGATTATGCATTCGACCGTTTCCTGCGTGACTACCGGCGCGGGCTCCTCCTGTCGCTAGCGGCGGTGGTGCCCCAGGCGGACGTCACCATCGGTGCCGGCCGGGGACAGGCGATGATGGCCCGCTGGCGGCGGCGGTTGGAGGCGCGCCTGGCACATGTGCCGCTCGACACGTTGATGGAGGATTGAAGATGCTGAATGAGCTGTTCGGGCTCGAGGGAGAGGTGGCCGTGGTCACGGGCGCCGGTCGGGGTATCGGCGAAGGCATTGCCCACGTGCTGGCCGGCGCCGGCGCCAGCGTGGTCTGCGCGGCGCGCCGTACCGAGGAGATCGAGCGGGTCGCCGCGGACATCGTGGCGGCCGGAGGGCAGGCCGTTGCCGTCGCTACCGACGTGACGGATGGGAGCGCGCTCGAGCGGCTCGGCCGTGCGGCGGTGGAGCGTTTCGGCCGTCTCGACATCTGGGTGAACAACGCCGGGGGATCGCCGCTGCAGATGCCGCTGACCGAGCTGCCCCGCGCCGAGTGGAATGCGACGCTGGCGCTGAATCTGACCGCCATCTGGGAGGCGAGCCGGGTCGCGGCCGGGCTTATGGCCGACGGCGGCCGCATCGTCAACATCTCGTCCCTGGCGGCGGAGACGGTCATTCCCGGCAGCGGCCACTATGGTGCAGCCAAGGCCGGCGTCAACATGCTGACCAGGGTCTTCGCCCAGGAGCTCGGCCCGCGCATTCGCGTCAACTGCATCATGCCTGGCGCCGTGCCCACCGAGATCATGATGAAGGCCATGAAGCTCACCGACGACGATCTGCCCCGACTGGAGAAGATGCTGCGCCTGCCCGCGGGTCGCCTCGGCACGCCGCGCGACCTCGGTGCCGCTACCCTGTACCTGTGCTCCCGGGCGTCCGAGTGGGTAACGGGTCAGTGCCTGCGGATCTCGGGCGGCGGCTGACCGCCCGGGCGGCGGCTATCGCCGTCCCGGCCGAGCCAGCTCCGGTGTGGATCGATTTCGATGTTGCTCATGTCGGTGTCTCCGTATCGAGCCCCGGCCATAACAGCGCAGTGAGCTGGTTGGTCACGTCGCGCGCTTCGACGGACGGATCGCGCAGCCACCACAGCGTAACGTAATGCAGGGCCCCGACCAGACCGTAGGACCAGACCGTCGCCACCGAGGGATCGGCACCGCGTCTCGCACGGTGCGCGGCGATGCCCTCGGCGAAGCGGCGCGCAGAGCCGTCGGCCAGCAGCAGGGACTGGCGGAGCCGATCGTCACCGCCGGCACCGGCGCTGACGTAGAGATACAGATTGCGCTCCGCGGCCGCGTGCTCGAGATAGCCTCGGACCAGACGCTGCAGCCCATCACGCGGTCCGTCTGCTCGAGCGACCCGCGCTCCGACATCGCTCGCCATCCGCTCCGTCAGCCGCTCGGCAAGCGCGTAGATCAGCGCATCGCGATCACCCACGCCGCGATAGAGGGTGGGCTTGGTGACGCCTGCCGCGGCTGCGATGGCATCGAGGGAGACGTTCGGGCCCTTCCGCCGAATCAGCCGCTCAGCGGCGGTCAGCAGTGTCTCGCGGTCGGCGATCAGGCCGTCGCTGGCCGTTCGTCCGGGCGGGCGCCCGGGCTGCCGCCGGTGCTGCCGTTCGGGTTTGGCGGGTGCCACGCTTTTAAGTACTCCTGGTAGATTTGTTCGCTGGCAGATCGTAGCATAGCGCGACACCGTCACCGGAAGGGAGATTCGAGTCATGGGAACCCGCACCATCGTGGCCGTGGACGAGAGCGTGCCCGTTCACCTGCGCGGCAACGGCCGACCCGTAACCGATGAGCGCACGCTCACCGATCTGAAGGTGGTCGGCGCCATCCCGCCCGAGCTCGATGGCCGCTACGTGCGCAATGGCGCCAATCCGGTGACGGGCATGAGCGCGCACCCGTTCTTCGGCGATGGCATGGTGCACGGCGTGCGAGTGCGGGATGGCAAGGCGCAGTGGTACCGCAACCGCTACGTGAAGACGCCGTTCGTCGCCAATCCGGAGCTCGACATCCTCGACCCAGCGGTCATGTTCGACATTAAGGCGTCCAAGGCCAACACCCACGTGGTCGGGCACGCGGGCAAGATTCTCGCCCTGGAAGAGGGGCACGTTCCCTACGTCCTCGACGGCAATCTCGACACGGTCGGGCCGACGGACTTCGACGGGGTGTTGACCGGTTCTTTCACGGCCCACCCGAAGATCTGTCCTGCCACCGGTGAGCTGCTGGCTTTCGGCTACTCCGCGTTCGAGCCTTACCTGCGTTACCTGCGGGTTTCGGCCGACGGGCGGCTGGTGCAGACCGAGAACATCACCGTCGGCGGGCCGACCATGATGCACGACTTCAATGTCACCAGAAATTTCATTATTTTCATGGACTTGCCTGCAGTTTTCAATCTGGAGCTCGCGATGAGCGGGGGCATGCCGATCCGCTGGGACGAGAGCTATCCGGCTCGTCTGGGAGTCATGCCGCGCGAGGGCAGCGATGCCGACGTGCGCTGGTACGACATCGACCCCTGCTACGTCTTTCATCCCATGAACGCCTACGAGGAGGGCGACTCGATCGTGCTCGACGTGGCCCGGTTTTCCCACATCTGGCGGGACTCGGACATGGACTTCCCCAACCCGGAGTTGTGGCGTTGGACCATCGACACGGCCAGCGGCCGGGTGCGCGAGGAGCAGGTGGACGACCGTCCAGCCGAGTTTCCCCGCGTGGCCGACAGCGTGGTCGGCCTGAAGCACCGCTACGGCTACATGATGGCCATGTCCGAAGCGTTCGCGCGCGATCCGGCAGCAGTTTCCGGCGCCGTTCTGAAATACGACCGGCAGACCGGCGCGCGCACGGAGATTTCCTTCGGCCGGGGCTGCACCCCGGGCGAGCCGGTGTTCGTGCCGGCAGCGAACGGCCGCGACGAAGATGACGGCTACCTGATGACGTTCGTGCACGACGCCGCCTCCGACACCAGCCGCTTCGTGGTGATGGACGCGAAGACCATGGACGACACGCCGGTGGCCAGCGTCGAGCTGCCCCGGGTACCGTCGGGCTTCCACGGCAGCTGGATTCCGGCGACGGTGGCCGACTGATACCGGGCGCAGGCCCTAAGCGGAGGATGGACGGGTGAGATTCGGATTGGCATTCGCCAGCAGCGTCGGCATCGAGGGCGCAGACGCGATGGAGATCTGTCGCACCGCGGAAGCAGCCGGGTTCGAGTCGTTGTGGGGGGGCGAGCACGTCATTCTGCCCACCCGCATCGAGTCGAAGTACCCCTATACCGCGGACGGCAAGATTCCCGCGGAGCCCGACACGCCAATTCCCGACCCCCTGATCTGGCTCGCGTTCGCCGCTGCGGCTGCGCCGACCCTGCGGTTGGGTACCTGCATACTCATCGTGCCGCAGCGCAACCCGGTGGTTTTGGCCAAGGAGCTGGCGACGCTCGATCGTCTCTCGGGCGGGCGGGTGGAGCTCGGCATCGGCGTCGGCTGGCTGAAAGAAGAGTTCGGCGCGCTGGGGGTGCCTTGGGAACGGCGCGGGGCGCGCAACGACGAATACGTCGCCGCCATGCGCGCCCTCTGGCAGGGGCCCCACGCCTCGTTTCACGGTGAGTTCGTCGACTTCGAGTCGGTCACCTGCAGCCCCCGGCCGGTAAACGGCTCGATTCCGATACTGGTGGGCGGTGACACCGACGCGGCGATCCGGCGTGCCGTGCGGCTCGCCGACGGCTACTTTCCGGGAGAAGGCGACGTAGAGAGGCTCGGCGGGTTGATCACGCGCCTGCGTCAGGCGGCCGAGGCCGCGGGCCGCGACCCCGCGAGCATCGAGATCAATGCCATGTTCGGTCAGCAGATGGCCGATCCGGTGGCCGGGGCGGCCGAGCTGGCGGCGCTCGGTGTCGACCGCGCCATGGTGCCGGCCTTCTTCTTCGCCGGACCCGGCGGGCTCGATCGCCTGCGCGAGTTCGGTGAACGGGTGGTTCGACCGGCTCGCGGCTGACCGTCATCGACATCCGCGGCCACTACCAGGACTTGCTCAGCTCGATACCCCAGGTACGCCCGGGCGCGACGGCACCGAACCAGAAGACTCCCACGTCCACGGAGGTGGCCAGGTAGTTGTCCTTGTGAAAGGCGTCCTTCACGTAGACGGCCGCGTCGACCCACGGGTTCTGCCAGATCGCGGAGAAATCCCACTCGCCGCGATCGCTGAACAAATTGCGCCCGAGGCCGGCCGGGTCCGGCTGGCCGAAGTTGCCGACCGTTTCGTCCGCCCAGGCGTAATTGGCGCGCAGGATTGCTCTGCCGTAGTCCCCGAGGGGCTGGAAGTAGTCGACGCCGATGTTTACGTTCCACTCGGGAGCGAAGCCGAACTCGAAGACGTCGGAGATGTCTTCGCGCACGCCGGTGAAACGGTTGTTGGCCAGGAACTCCTCGTACTCGCCCTTGGTGTGACCCAGAGCTAGGCGTGCCTGAACCCGGTCGGTGGGAATCCACTGCGCTTCGACCTCGAAACCCTTGATTTCCGCCTCGGCAGCGTTGTTGACGATGGTCTCGGTGGCGAAGCCGAACTGGTAGATCTCGCTCTCGTGCTTGTCCTTGTAGTCGGACAGATAGCCGGTGATGTTCAGCCTCAGCGAGCGATTGAACAGCTCGGAGCGCAGGCCGATCTCGTAACTGTCGACGGTTTCGGGGTCGTACGGCCCGATGGAACCGGGCGTGGTGGCGCGTCCGTTCCAGCCACCGGATCGGAAACCGCGCGCGTACGACGCGTACACCATCAACTCGTCGTTGAAGCGGTAGTCGAGCGCGAGCCGGGGGGTGAACTCGCCCCAGTCGTCCTTGCCGTCGTCGTCGTTGCACACCAGGGCTGAGCTGCGGGCGGCGGCCGTGGCGGGGTCGGGGGCTGCTGCGATCCAGTCCGCGGCGACGGCATCGGCGGTGGCCTGCTGGGTGGCCGACAGATCCCCGCAGGCCCACACGGTGGGTGGCAGAAGACCGCTGGCGTCACCCGATGACCGCTGATAGATCCAGAATTTCTTCTCATCCCGCGTCCAGCGCGCGCCGAGGGTCAGACGGGCCTTGTCCGTCAGGTCGTAGTAGGCCTCGCCGAAGAAGGCGTACGAGGTGGACTTCTGTCCGGCATCACCGTCCGGGGAGGGTGGCAGGCCCTGCTGGCGGCCGCCGAAGGTGAAGATCGACTGGGTGATCTCGTACTCCGACTCGACGTAGTAGATGCCCGCCTGGAAGTTCAACGGCCCCTCGTAGTTGGACGACAGGCGCAGCTCGGTGGAGAGCTGCTCGTAGTCCTGGGGTCTAACCGGATTGAAGATGTGAATGGGAGTGCCCAGGTTGTCCTGGTCCAGGATCTCGTCCGACTCGATGTAACCGGTGATGGAGGTCAGACGCAACTGGTCATTGAGGTCGTAGTTCAGCTCCAGGGTGTAGCCCTCGCGCTCGATCTCGTTGATGAACGGTTGGGCGGTAACCGAGTACTTGAAGCCGTTTTCCTCGCCGCGCAGGTATCCCTGCGAGGCGCACGCGATGTCGCGCACCCAGCCGTTGAGCGGCGCCAAGGTGGTTCCGTGCAGATCACAGAAATTGCCGCCCAGCGCAAACGTGGTTCCAATGGCGGTGCCGATGGCGGCACCCGGCGGCACACCGCCGCCGAGATCGGCGAACAGCTGCCCCGTTATCGCATCCCACGTCGCCATGTCCAGATTCGGAACCGTCAGGTTCGTGGGCGTCGACAGCACCGACTCGTCGTCCGTGTAGTCGAAGGTGAACTGGGCGCTGAAGCGGTCGTTGGGGTCCCACAGCAGGCTGACGATGCCGTTGAAGGTGTCCTCCCCGTCGGTGCGGCCTCTGGGGGTGATCTCACCCGTTGCGAGATCGAAGTCGGCATCCTTGGTGATGCCGTCGCCCTTGTCGACGAACGCACCGAGCTTGATGCCGAAGGTTTCGCCGTTGCCGAGATTGAGAATGGCCTTGTACTTCTGCTCGTTGTTCGAGCCGTATCGTGCCTGCGCCTTGACCCCGAATTCCTTGGTGGGCCGCGAGCGCCGCACGTTGACCACCCCGGCGATGGTGTTCCGGCCGAACAGCGTGCCCTGGGGGCCGCGCAGAATCTCGATGGCTTCGAGGTCGAAGGTGTCGATGAGCGCGCTCGTGTTGGTGACCAGGGGCACGCCGTCGACCACCACGCCCACAGCGGGGTCGAAGCTCTTCTCGAGGTCGCCGAACACGATGCCACGCATACCGCCGAGCAGCGCGTTGCCGGCGTACGGCTGACGGGCCAGCACCACGTTCGGCGTGTACTTCGAGAACTCCGTGATGTGCTCGCCGAATACCTGATCGATCTGCTCGGCGGTGAAGGCTGTGACGGCGATCGGCGTTTCCTGCAGCGACTCTTCGCGTTTGCGCGCAGTCACGACGATTTCTTCCAGCATGAGACGCGCGTCGGCGTCCGAGGCACGAGCGTTCGAAGCAGGCGTGACGGCGAGCGCTGCTGCCAGCACGGCGACGAGTATGGAGCTCGATACCTGGTGCGACATGAATCTCTCCCCAGAGAAACAGACGTTCGGTCGATTCTGTGCGCAGCAGGGCCTCGCGGTAACTGTCGTTTTCGTCAGTTTGTCAGCGCCGGTGCTGCAGAAGGTTTTCAGCGGGCATGGTGTCCGGGGCCCCCGGCCTGGCGGGTAGCGGGTGAATCAACCCCTGCTGGGCGGCGATTGCCACGGCCTGGGTGCGGTTGCGCGCGTTCAGCTTGCGCACCGCGTTGTCGATGTGGAACCGCGCCGTGGTCGGCGCGCGATGAATCAAGGCGCCGATCTGGGTATCGGTGCGACCGAGGGCGGCCCAGGAGAGGCACTCGAGCTCGCGCTCGCTGAGCTGGGGCGACGGAGGCGCGTCCGGCCCGGCTTCGATTCGAGCGGAGTAGACTAGGTCGAGAAAGTGCAGGCCGGCCAGGCGCAGCAGGTCTCCGTGCTCGCGGAGCACCGCCGCCAGGTTCGTCGTCGGTTCTCGCGAGTACCACGAGACCGACCCGGTGCGTTCACGAGGCATGTGGATGGGGATGGTGATGCCGCCATAGAACCCGTTTTCCGGAGTGAGGGGCCAGTCGATCTGAGTACCGCCGCGCCCCTCGATGACCGCGTCGGCCACCGTCCGCGCGTCCCAGCAGAACGGACGGGTCGACATGCGGCACACTGCGGCGATCGGGCTCACGAGATGCAGTCGCTGCTCGAGCCACTGCTCGACGAAGCTCGTATCCCATCCGAGCACGCTGGTCAGTGCGCGGCCGTCCTCGACGGTGAGGAGCCGATTCGACGAGTAGTCGTCGATCACCGCCGGGTGAGGCATGCCGATGGCGCGACCGATGTCCTTCAGACAGGCTGCCGCGGCGATCAGGTCGGTACTTTCGCGCAGGTGCTGGTACGTGTCGTCGAGTCTGCAGACCGGTGGCTTCATGGATCCGCGCCCCGCATAGCGGCGATCTCTCCCTTGGCCGCATGCTAGGTGTCCGGCTGAAAAAAGTCAAAAGTGACGGTTATTGAGGGTCGCGCATGACGATGCGGCGGATGCAGTCCGGCCCGGCCCACGCGTCGCGCGCGCGACGGCCACGAAGCCGAGGGCCGGTAGCCCGAAGCGCTCCGGACCGTCTTGCTGGCTGAAACGGGAGGCGACGCCTATGAAGTCTAGAGCGGCCGGGATCAGACATGGTGGGCTCCTTGGGGTTAAGCTCTAGAACCGTTCGAGAGGCTGCGCAAATGCGGTTCACGTTGGCCGGAACGGACAACCGGCCGCGTGTTTGCATGACAAGCCAGGTCCGCCGGTCGGCCTAGGAGAGATCGAATGCGCGTTCTGATTCTCGATTCCGGGAACTCCGGCGCCTACCACGCGATGCGTTCGTTGAGCCGCAAGGGCCACGTGGTCCACATGATGTCTGCAGATCGCTCTTTATGGTTCGACTCGAAGTATTGCGCGGCAGCCCATCCCATCGCGGCCGACGACTTTCGAGAAGAACAAGCGATGATCGCCGCATTGGTCGACTTGCTTACGAGGCACAATTTCGAGCTGCTGTTGTTCTGTAGCGACATTCAGGCGGAATACATCTATAGGAACTACGAGCGAGTCTCGCAACAGGTCGATTGCTTCATACCGGGCCCGAGGGTCTTCGACGTAGCTTTCAGCAAGGCCGCTGCCTACAGGCATGCAGAGGCGATCGGTTTGCCCATTCCTCGCACCGTGATTCCTGCGACCGTGGAGGAGGTCGAGGACATGATGCGCACGCTGGCGTATCCCGTCGTGGTCAAGGGTGAGCGCGGGACGGCATCGTCGCACGTGCGCCTGGCGGCACACTCGGACGAATTGTTGCCGATGTTCAATGCGGTCAAGGAACTGGAAAATGGCGCCGCCTGCCTCCCTATGATTCAGGAGTTCGTCAGCGGTGCCGGCTACGTCGTTCATGCGCTGTTTTTCGAAGGCAAACCGGTGTCCGTTTGCTGCCACAGGAAGCTGCGTGAGTACCCGGCTTGGGGTGGGGTGACCAGCGCCGCCATCACGGTCGATGATCCGGCGCTGACGGATTACGCAATCGCATTCGGCAGATCTCTCGATTGGCACGGCCTGATCAAGTTCGACTTCAAGGCCGACGATGAGCTCAACGACTACAGGTTCATCGAGATGGATCCTCGCGTCTCCGCATCCATCGACATCACGCGCGCGGCGGGCGCAGATCAGATCGAGCTGCTGTGCGCGTTGACTCATCGCCAGGACATCGGCGCTATGGTCAAACCCAGGCCCGGAGTCAGGTATTGCTGGTTCCTCCCGCGTGACTTGTTTTGCTCCGTGACACAGCCGAAACACGCGTTTGGCGAGCTTGCCGACTTCTTCTCGCCGAACGTTCACCGCGACTTTGGTTTCGACGATTGGCGTCTATCTGCTCGGATGGCCGCACGATCCGTCAAATGGTCGTGGCGCATGGCCAAGTCGAGACTCGAAAAGAATTCTCATTGAGGGTGGTGCCGCGCCAGCACGCACCTCGTCCGCAACCCAGTTCGCGGTCTTTCTCATCGGCATGCGGGTCAACAAGCTGTGGAAGGTGCACAAGTGGCTCCCTGTCGCACGCGCCATGGTCGGCATGCTGGCCGACCTCGAGCGAGTGGGTGATCGCGGGCTCCTTCACGTGGAAAGCTGGTTCGGGCGCACCACGATCATGGTGCAGTACTGGGAATCCTTCGAGGCGCTGGAGGCTTACGCCACCGCCCGGGACGCCGCCCACCTGCCGGCCTGGTCCGCCTTCAACAAGGCCGTGGCCTCGAACGGCGACGTGGGCATCTGGCACGAGACGTACGTCGTCCGGCCGGGCCAGTTCGAATGCGTGTACAACAACATGCCCCGCTTCGGTCTCGCCCGTGCGTTCGAGACCGTCCCGGCAGCGGGCGCCTACGCCAGGGCGGCTTCGCGACTGAATCCGTCGGCAACGGCGCCTGAAACCAACTGACACCACGGTGTCACCAGCGCCGCGGTAACATGGTTCGGCAACGAAAGGAGTCCAACCATGGGTAAGATTCACAGCGAGCTCAACGCCAAGCTCGTGGACTTCATCGAGGCCCAGAAGATGTTCTTCGTTGCCACGGCGCCGCTGGCTGCCGATGGCCACGTCAACGTCTCCCCCAAGGGAATGGACTCGCTGAGCGTGCTCGGCCCGCGCACTGTGGCGTATCTGGATCTCACCGGCAGCGGCGTGGAGACCATCTCCCACGTGAAGGAAAACGGTCGCATGGTCATGATGTTCTGCGCCTTCGAGAACCGGCCGTTCATCCTGCGTCTGCACGGTCGGGGGGAGGTGGTGGAGACCCACGACGAACGGTTCCCGGCACTGGCCGCGCACTTTCCGAAGCTGCCGGGAATGCGCGCCGTCATCCGGCTGGAGATCTCCCGGATCGCCGACTCCTGTGGCTGGACCGTGCCGCTGTATGAATTTGCCGGCACGCGGGACTACTACGATGCCTACGCCGAGAAGTTGGGGGTGGAGGGCATCCGGAAAGGCCAGCTCGCCGCCAACATGATCAGCATCGACGGTCTGCCGGGGCTGGAGAAGCCGAGGGTCTGAGGCTCACCGCGAGCAGGTCGGTACACGCCCCTCGCTCATTCGTCGCTCGGATCGCCATGTCCCAGCCGCTCGCGGCGCAGGTCTTCGGATATCGGCGCGTGCGGCAGCGCCGGTTGCTGCGTCCGAGTGTGCTCGTTCATCCGGTGGATCGTCGACGCCGCCTCCAGGTCTGCCCCGGACTGCACCGATGCCATCACCTGGCGCTCGCGCAGATACGACTGCACGTTCGACACCAACGCGTCGCAGAGCGCGTCGTTCGCCTCCATGGCCAGGACGTAGCGCGGCTGTTCCAGGTTCATGGCGCCGCTGACCGCGATCATGCTGGAGTGAATCCGGCTCACCACCAGCCACGGTGTCAGACTCGAGCGCACGAATGTGTTCTCGGACCGGGTCGAGTCGTAGATGCTCATGCCGGTGGCGAGGCGCGACTCGGCATAGGTCCCGCTGGCCCGGAAGGCGATTAGCTGAGACTGGAAGTGCAGTTCGCCGAGGTAGAGGTTGGCGGTGGAGCTGATGCTGCGGCCGAGCAGCCACAGCATCAGCGGGCCGAGCACCGTTGCCGTGGCGGCCTCGGCCGTGGAGGGCATTCCCTGAGCCGCGGCGAGGAACAGCCACACGGCGGTGGCCAGCAGCAGCCCCTGGCCCAGAACCACGCCCACGACGATCAGGGGACCCCGTTTCCGGTTCTCCAGCGGCACCGGCTGAATCTCCTGCAGGGTCTCGCCGCTGAATTCTCCCTTGTTGTCGCTGCCCTGATGCATCAGGTCCGGCTCCTGGTGCAGGTAGATGCGATTGGGGATCTCCCGGTACCGATGATCCGCCAACGACATCTCGACGGCGCGAAAGATGTCTCTCGGGTGCACGCTCTCCTGCCAGTGCGCGCGATACTCGGCCACGTCCGTGGGCACCACGTCCCGCGGCGCGCGGCGCAGAGCCAGCACCAGCGCGTAGACGAATGCGCCTACCACCGCCGTGGCCAGCGCCGCGAGCCACGGCCAGGGCGAGACGGGCAGCGGGTCGAGCGTGGATGCGCGATCGGCGTTCACCAGTGCCGAAGTGAGCAGGATCGGCCCGCCGACCCAGGAGGCCAGCAGCAGAAGCTGGCGCAACGGCCGTTTGTGGAAGGGCGTGGTGCTGCTGTACGTGCGTGGGCGGCGCAGATCGCTGTTGCGCCACAGCGGGCTCGGCTGGAACCGCAGCCACACGAGTATCCCGGCTGCGAGAGCCGCAGCACCGAGATATCCGGTCACGGGTGTGGTCGTCACGTCGAACAGCCCGGTGGCGCGGGCGTAGAGCAGCGTGAACCCCACCACGACCACCACGGCGAGCAGGTACCAGGCCGACATGAACGATTTCAGCGTGACCCAGCGCATCGGATGCGGCAGGAAGATCAACCGGAACGACAGGCCGTGCATCAGCCGCGAGAGCCATCCCCGCGGCTCCTCGAAAGTGATGTTCTTGCGCCCGAGCAGCATCTCCGAGAGCACGGCGGGCGGCTCGTAGATGCCGGGATGACGAAACGACCCTTCCGGCCCCGGCGCGATGGACGTCGCACTGCCCGCGGCGCGCGCCAGGTTGGTGGGCGCGCCGCGGCCCACGTAGAAGCGCAGCAACTTGTACAGTCCCAGCCCGAGCGCGTACAGCCCGGCACCGAGCAACAGTACGCCAACCGCGAACGGGAGCTCGCCCGGTACGTACAGCAGCAGCCACGTTCCCATCGGGACGGTGAGCAACCCCCTCAGCAGGTAGGTTGCTCCTTCCAGGCGGAAGGGATTTCTGATCTCGATGGTTTGTGAGCCGTATTCGAACCCCATGGTCGGGCCTCCCCCTTGGCTGGTCGAGTCGAAATGGCTCCGTGACATCACGGCGCCAGTCCCAATACAGCCCATCACGGGCGGAGGCGCATCGACAGCTAGCCGAGGATTCCGGCAGTTAACGCGGGATAGCGGCGAGAGGAGCCTGATCCGTGCGGCGGGACGGTGGTTCAGTTGCCTGACAAAGGGTCGTTCGCTGGGCTATCCTTCGCGGGACGGTCCAGAGAGGCCGCAGCCGGGCCGCTCGGGACGACCATGGCCAGCACCAACGCCCAGGATGCTTCGCTACCGCTCACGCCTCGCCAGCTCGAGGTGTTCCGGCTCATGGCGAAGGGCTTGTCCAACCGCGACATCTGCGAGCTCCTGGGCATCTCCAGCAATACCGTGAAGATCCACGTGGCGGCGATCCTGCGCACCCTCAATGCCGCCAACCGCACCGAGGCGGTGTTCGCTTACAAGGAGCTGCTGGAAGGCGCCGACGGCGGCGGGCGCCAGCAGCTTCGGGTGGCGGATCGGATCGGTCGCCCCTCCATCGCCGTGTTGCCGTTCCAGGATCTCACCGCGGGCGAGCACGAAAGCTACCTCGCTGCGGGCGTGGTGGACGAGCTGATCGACCGGCTGGCCGCGTGGCAATGGTTTCCCGTCATATCCTTGGCCTCGAGCCGACGATTTGCCGGAGCCGAGCTCGGCGCGGTGGAGATCGGCAGACGCCTGAAAGCGGGCTATCTGCTGCTGGGCAGCCTCCGGCACTCGGACGAGCGGATCCGCGTCAGCGCCCACCTCGCCGAGACGGAGCACGGGCAGGTGGTGTGGTCTCAGGTGTACGAACTACCCATGAACGAGCTGTTCGATCTTCAGTCGGAGATCGCCCGGCACATCGTCCATTCGGTGGCGCCGGAGCTCATCACGGCGGAGGCGCAGATCGCCCGCTACCAGGCGCCCACGGCGTTCGGTGTCTGGCAGAGCGTGTGCCAGGGCACCTGGTTGTTGAACCGCGGGACCCGAGAGGACGCCGAGCGGGCCATGGGGCTGTTCGACCGGGCCATCGAGGTCGACCCCAACTTCAGCCTGGCCTGGAACGGCCGCGTGTGCGTCGCGCAGAAGCAGCTCTACGAGCAGTGGACGGCGGATCCGAAGCGAACCGTGGCGGCGTTGGTTGCGGATGCGGAGACCTGCTATCGCCTCGATCCCCGCGCGTCGCACAGCCATGCTTCGCTGGGTCTGGCGCAGATTCTGCTCGGTGAGCGGGAGCCGGCCATTGATCATCTGGAGCGGGCCGTGGAGCAGAACCCCAGCTCCACCCGGGCACTGGTGCTGCTGGCTCAGGCCTACGGCATGTCTGGCCGCCTGGACGACTGCATCATGTATCTCGAAGACCTGCTGCGCATCGATCCGTTGTCGCCGTCGTCCATCCGCTATCAGGTGATTCTCGGCATGTGCCACTACATGTCGAATCGCTACGACGAAGGCATCCGCTGGAGCCGCAGCGCCATCGCCGCCGACCGCGGCGCCACCGGGGCCTATCTCTCCCTCATCGGCGCCCACGTGGAGAAGGGGGACATGGACGGGGCAGCTCGAGCCCTGGCGGAACTGCGTGCCCACGCCCCGGACTTCGAGCTGTCGAAGCGCATCGGCATGATGCGCCCCTTCACCGAGCCCGCCTTGCTCGAGCGTCTGGTTCAGGCGCTGGCCAGGGCCGGGCTCACCGAATAGCTCACCAGCCCAGGGTCTGCTCGGCGCGGGCGATCTCGAGCTTCCAGCCACGGATGGCACGCGCCGCGCTGTCGCCTTCCAGATCAAGGTGGGAGAGCAGATGCAGCAGGCGCTGGGATTCCGGAAACTTCTCGCTGCCCCGCTCCCGGCCGAGCAGGGCCACCCGATCGATCAGGTAGTACGGCGGCAACGCCTGGTAGTTCAGGGTGAGCGAGAGCTTCGATGCCCGCCGCGCGACGGCGAGGGGTACGGCGTACACGAAGGTTTCCACGTGCGGCGGATCGGCGATCGGTCTGCCCACGGGATTCATCTCATAGTCCGGGTAGGCGGCCGGGTCCCAGCCTTTCGGCAGCAGACGAGTGTCCTTCACCTCGCGGTCGAGCTCCAGGAAGCTGGTGGTGAGACGGCCGCCCGCGTTCACGTGACGTGACTCGTAGATCTGCGCCTGATCCTCGCCGGTGATTACCGCATGGTAGGGCTCGAAGGCGTTGCTGTGCCGCGGGAGCTCCGAAGGCAGGGGCTCTCCTCGGCCGTCGGTGATCACCCCGAGCCCGTTGCTGCAGCCGGAGCACCAGACCCGGGCGCCGTCGTCGCTCGAGAGCTCCGCGGTGACGAACGCGCGCCGGAACCCCACCCCGGTAGGGAACTTGTGCCCGGCGAGGTTGGCGATGCGCACGGTGATCCGCAACGTATCGTCCGCCGACTCGACGCCCGCGATTTCCAGGCGCGCCGTATCCCGCTGCGCCAGCCGGGTCATTTCCTCCATGGCTAGCGCCTTGGGCGAGACCACCGCGCTCATCGCGCGCACCGGATAGAAGGTATTGGAGCCGAGCGCCCTGGGGAACTGCTGAAAGAAGCTCAGGGTGAACAGGTTGATGCCCACCAGTGTGTGGCGCCGATAGCCGGTGCGCACCTCGGCGTCCAGATCGTGGGAGCTGCGCCGGTTGGCGCTGTGGGGAAAGCTGCTGTCCTCGATGTTGGCGATCTGGGCGCGGGTGGGCTCGGCGCCTGCCGGACTCAGCGGGTTGGTGGTCGGCATGTGGCAGTCCTGGCAGGTCCGGGCGTCGGCCGCGGAAACATCGGCGTAGTCGCTGTTGCGCCATTCCAGGTAGGTAGTCTGCTCGTGGGCACTGTCGATTTCTTCATCGTCTGCTACCGGGGCCTTCACCATGTGGCAGGTACCGCACAGCCCGCTTTCGGCCAGGTGGGCGCCGTGCAGCGGCTCGATCCCCAGACCCGCCTGCATGGGCATGGTCTTGACGTGCTGGTAGGGCCCGTAGAGCTCCGTGGCCGGCCCGGTGACGAAACGGCCATTGAAGGACGCCGGTGTTCCTAGATTCTCGTCGGCGATGTGGTGGCACACCGCGCACGAAACCCCGTCCCGCGAGAGGGCCCCGAACAGAGCAGCCTCGGCGTTGCGGTCCGGATCGATATCGTCGGGAATCTGATACGAGTTGTCTAGCTTGTCTTCGAGGTGTGGGAACGTGCGCTGGCCCATGGGAGCATGACAGCCGAAACAGAAGGATTCCGTGTCCCCGGCGTGGGCGGGGTAGTTGGCCATCTCCGATTCGAGCTGGGCGCGGAACACCGGATCCCTGGCCGAGACGGACATCAACGATCCGCTCCATTCGCCGTAAGGCGTGAGCGCCGCTAGCTTCGGGTCGTCGAGGGCCAGCGGAAACTGGAGCTTGTCGAAGGAATGCTCTCCCACCGCAACGGTCATCTCGGGATTGGTGCCGTTCAGGAGGTCCGCGGCCTCGTGACAGCCGGAACAGACGCTGGCGGTCACGAACGGCCGCGCCTCGCCGGAATCCGCCGCGGGCGGAACGTGGTCGTAGGCGGCGTCCATGGGCAGGGTTCGCGGCTCGCGCCGTGCGAGTTCTTCGATGCCGGGCACGTCGAACAGCTCCGGAAACCCGTTCAGGTGTTTTCTGGGTGTATGCAGGGGGCGATAGAGCAGCCAGGGAAACAGGTCCTTCTCCAGACTGTTCGGTGCTTCCTGCACGAGCTCGGCCGCGCGGCTGAGGAAGGTCTCCGCCAGGCGTCCATGAGCGCCGTCCGGGGGCCGATCGCCGGGGGCCCCTGGGCGCCCCGGCAGCTCCACGAAGGTGGTGACATCCTTGCTGGTGAGATTGCCGACGAACGCAAAGGTGCTTTCGCGATCGGCGGACGCGTGGCAGGCGATGCAGAACGACATGCCGTACTGGCCGGACTCGAAGGGCAGCTTGTAGGGAACGTTGCCGGGCCTGTAGTAGAGATACCACAGCCAGCCGTCGTGTGACGCCTGGCTGTCGCGCACCATGACCGCCCAGCCGTCCACCCGCTCGTCCATCGCGCCCGGAAGCCCCGGGTACATCTCTTTCACGATCATGGCGCCGTCGGGAATCGGACCCTGGCGCCCGTTTCGTAACCAGTCCACCACCGCGTCGGAATAGTACACGCGCACCCGGGCGTGTGTGCCGAGGGCGGTGTCTGCCACGGTGCTGTCGGTCCGTGATTGTATGGGCACCAGAGGCCCGGTGCGGCGGATATCGTTGTCGCGGAAGCGGTCGTGACACCAGCCCAGATGCCCTCCGCTGATGACGAACTGGCGGATGCCGTCGAGTTGGCGTTCGGTGGGAATGATCGGCCCGTGGTGGGCCAGCAGATCCAGCTCGCGAAGCCTCGCCTCTGAGTCGAGAGCAGGCTCTTCGCGGGCACACTGAAGCGCGGTGCTGGCTCCGCCGCCCGGGGCGCAGGCGGCGGCCGACGCCAGCAGGAGCAGGCCACAGGCCACCCCGCGGAGTTCGTTCATGCATTGTCCCCCTATCCCGCCGTGGCAGCCATGGTAGCAGCATCCTGTGGTGAGCCTTGTGGTTCCAGCCATCGGGCGCCACCCGCCGAGCCGCCTGGACAGAAATGCGCGTCAGACCGGCCGCGCAGGAATGCGCTACCATGTCCGCCAACCATCGGCGGGGTCCGGCGGCAGGTTTCCATGGTACTTCTCGAGCGCCAGGCCGAGCTCGAAGCGCTGCAGCAGAGCTGGCGGGAGGCCCGCGCCGGCACCGGCGAGCTGGTGCTGGTGATGGGTGAGGCGGGGGTCGGCAAGAGCGCGCTCGTGGAGACGTTCGTCGCGGCACTGGCGCCGGGCCCGCGGGTAGCCTGGGGATACTGCGACGCGCTGCAGACGCCGCGCACCCTGGGGCCGGTGCACGAGCTCGCGATGGCGCTGGAGGTGGCCACCCGCGGCGATGCGGCCGCGGACCCGCCCCGGGAGCGTTCGCTGCGGGATGCCCTGTTCTCCGGCCTGTTCGCGGAGCTGGCCCGCGAGGGACCGGGGACACTGGTGGTGCTCGAGGATCTGCACTGGGCCGACGGGGCCACCCTCGATTTCGTCCGGTTTCTCGGGCGGCGCATCCAGCGCCTCGGCTGTCTGTTCATTGCCACCTATCGGGACGACGAGGTACACGGTAACCATCCACTGAGGCGCACGGTAGGCGCGCTCACCGGCGACCACACCCGGCGCCTGCGCCTGTCGCTGTTGTCCGAGCAGGCCGTGGCCGAGCTGGCCGGCCCCGGCCGTGACGGCGCCCACGTTTATGCCGTTACCGGCGGCAATCCGTTCTTCGTCCGGGAGCTGCTCCGCGCCGGCCGGAACGACGTCCCGCAGACGGTGCGCGATGCGGTGGTGGGCCGTCTGCTGGGATGTTCGGCCAATGCCCGACGAGTCGCCGAGCTCGTCTCCGTCAACCCGGGGCCCACGGAAACGTGGCTGGTGGAAGCGGTGTGCGGCCCGACACCGGATGCTCTGGAAGAGCTCGCCAGCTGCGGTCTGCTGGTGCCCCACGACACAGCCTGGAGCTTTCGCCACGAGCTCGCGCGGCTCGCGGTGGAGAGCACGCTGACCCACGCCCGGGCCGAGGACTGGCACCGGCAGGTGCTCGAGGTGCTCGTGGATCACGATGGAGATCTGGCGCGCCTCGTCCACCACGCCGACCGTGCCCGCTGCACCGGGGCGGTGCTCGAGCATGCGCCGCGAGCCGGCGACGAGGCCGCCGCGCTCGGGTCGCACCGCGAGGCCGCGGCCCATTACGCGACGGCCCTGCAGTTCTGTCATCGTTTGCCGGCCGCCCAGCGGGCAGCGCTGTACGAGCGGCATGCGGCCGAATGCAACCTGACCAATCGGGCCCACGAGGCGACCCGATCGGCGCGCCAGGCCCTGACGTTGTGGCGGGAGGTGGGCGACGCGGCGGCCCAGGCACGGGCGCTCCGGCTGCTGTCGCGGCAATGCTGGGAGCGCGGTGACCAGCAGGGTGCCCACGAGGCGGCTCGGCAGGCGGTGGAGCTGCTCGAGACCCAATCTCCCGGGCCGGATCTCGCCATGGCGTACAGCGTGGTGTCTCAGCTCGCCATGCTCGACGGCCGGACGCAGGAGGCCCTGGAGTACGGCACCCGAGCCCTGGACCTGGCCAGGCGGTTCAGAGACCACGCGACCGAGTCGCATGCCTTGAACAACCTGGGTGCCGCCAAGGTCGCCTGCGGGGAGACTGCGGGCTTCGCGGAGCTCGAGCAGGCCTTGGCGGTGGGCCTGGCGCACGGCCTGTCCGACCAGGTGGGCCGGGCCTACGCCAACCTCGTCAGCTGCTCGATTCTGCGACACGACCTGGAACGCGCCGAGCGGTACCTCGAGGCGGGCGTGCGCTATTGTGACGAGCACGAGATTCACACCCATCTCGCGTACCTGCGCGCTTACGCCGCCCGGTTCGAGCTCGACCGCGGCTGCTGGGACGAGGCGGCCCGGCTCGCTACCGGGCTGCTGGAGGGTGGCGACATCACGGCGGTGCAGCGGATCCCGACCCTGGTGACCCTGGCGCTGGTACGCATTCGCCGTGGCGATCCCGGCGTGGATGCGCTGCTCGAGGAAGCCTGGCGGCTGGCAATCCCCACCGGCGAGCTGCAGCGCATCGGGCGGGTGGCGGCGGCGCGCGCCGAGCGTGCCTGGTACCAGGGCGATGACGCCGCCGCTGCCCGGGAAGCCGCCCTCGGGCTCCGCCATGCTGAAGGTCACCACGATCCCTGGATCCGAGGTGAGCTGGTCTGGTGGCACTGGCGTGCCGCGGGGGGTGTGCCGCCGACGGAGGGCATCGCGGAGCCGTACCGGCACATGGTGAATGGGGAGGCCGTGGCGGCGGCACGGATCTGGGAGCGGTTGGGGATGCGGTACCAGCAGGCGCTGGCGCTGTCCGGCGGGGACGAGGCGGCAATGCTGGAAGCGCTGCCGGTGGCGGACGCCCTGGGCGCTGCGCCCCTGGCCGACCGGGTGCGGCGCCGGTTGCGAAGAGAGGGGGTACGCGGTGTGCCCCGGGGCCCGCGCGCGGCCACCCAGGCGAACCCGGCCGGACTCACCCCACGGGAGCTTCAGGTGCTGCAGCTTCTGGCGCGTGGCCACTCCAACGCGGAACTGGCCCGCCGGCTGCACCTGTCTCCCCGTACCATCCACCGCCACGTTTCGGCGATTCTGGCCAAGCTCGAGGTGCGAACCCGCGGCGAGGCCGCCGCGGCGGCGTTCGCCATGGCACTCGTCGACCCGCCGACCTGACTGCCCGAATTGGGTACCTCCGCCGCGCAAATTGGGTATTTGCGCCGATGCGGCCAACTCCCTGTGCAGCACATGATCTTGCCCGGCCGGTTGATCCGGCGCGACTCAGCATCCGACGAGCAAGGAGACGAATCATGCGCATGCTGCACTGGATTCCGGGAATCGCTCTGCTGCTGGCGGCCCCGGCGGGGCTTGCGGAGCAGGAGGGTACCAACGCCACCGTCCCGTCACCGCTGGTGAACCTGGTGCGTGATGCCACGGCGCGATTCCGCGATGTGGCCACGGCGGTTTCCGAAGGCTACGAGCCGTTTCTCGGCTGCGCGAGCGGCCGCGACGAAGGCGCCATGGGCATCCATTACGTGAATGGCGACCTCCTGGGCGACGGTGCCCTGGACCCGCGCAACCCGGAATCCCTGGTCTACGAGCCCCAGCGGAACGGGCGCCTGCGCCTGGTGGCGGTGGAGTACATCACCTTCGCCGATGCCTGGAACGCCGAGAACGAGACGGCGCCGGTGCTGGAAGGGCACGTCCTTCACCTCACCGGTGAGCCGAACCGCTACGGCATTCCCGCCCACTTCGAGCTCCACGTGTGGGCGTGGCAGCGCAACCCCGTCGGCACCTTCGCCGATTGGAACCCGCTGGTTTCCTGCGACGCCTACGACCCCGCGCGGCACGGCTGAACCACTAGGAGGACTGAACATGCCCCGCTATCTCATCGAACGAACCTTTCCCGAGGGCCTCGGAATCACTCCCGACGCGGCCGGCACCGAGGCGTGCTGCGGTGTGATCGGCAACAATGCGGAAGAAGGAGTCACCTGGGTGCACTCCTATGTCACACCCGACAAGACGCGCACCTTCTGCATCTACGACGGCCCGAGCCCGGAGTCCGTGCGGCGGGCGGCGAAGCGCAGCGGGCTGCCCATCGAGCGGATTACTGAGGTGCGGGTGCTGGATCCCTATTTCATGACGTGACGGCTTGGCTCTGGCGGGCGCCAGCACAACAGCCGGTGTGCCGCTACTAATCGGGGCGCGCCGCGTGCCGCTCGAGGGTGAGGTTCTCGCCGGTTCGCGCGTCGAAGACCAAGACGTGTGGTGCCTCCAGGCACAGGCGGACCGCATCGCCTTCCTTCACGGCTGCGGCGGGATCGAGGCGGGCCACCAGCGACCGCCCGAGCTCCGCAGCTGGCGCCGCACCGGACTCGTCGGGAAGGTTCGTGCCGGTGAAGCCGGCGAGGTCGACCTCCAGGTAGACGTACACGTCGGCACCGAGCCATTCCACCACCTCGGCGCGGGCTTCGAACTCGAGGCCTGCGCATTCCAGCCCAGCGGTGCCGTACAGGTGATCGGGGCGAAAGCCTGCGAGCAGCGGATGCGCCACGTTTGCCAGGCGCTCCTGCACATCCGCGGGCAGCGCCAGTCTGCCTACGGGAAGCTCGAGACTTCCGTCGGCGTAACGTGCCGGCAGGAAGTTCATCGCAGGCGAGCCGATGAAGCCGGCGACGAACAGGTTGCTCGGCCGCTCGTAGAGGTCCCGCGGGGTGCCCACCTGCTGCACTTCGCCGTCACGCAGCACGGCGATCCGCTGACCCAAGGTCATGGCTTCGGTCTGGTCGTGGGTGACGTACACGGTGGTGATCGCCAGCCGTCGCTGGAGCCGGGCGATCTCGGCGCGCATCTGCACCCGCAGCTTGGCATCCAGATTGGAGAGCGGTTCGTCGAGCAGGAACACCCTGGGCTGCCGCACCATGGCGCGCCCCATGGCCACCCGCTGACGCTGCCCCCCGGACAGCGCCCCGGGCTTGCGATCCAGCAGAGCCTCGAGCTCCAGCATCGCCGCCGTGCTGGCGATCCGCTCGTTGATCTGCGCCTTCGGCAGCTTCGCGAGCTTCAGGGGAAACGCGAGATTCTCCCGCACGGTCATGTGGGGGTAGATGGCGTAACTCTGAAACACCATGGCCATGTTGCGGTCCTTGGGATCGACGTCGTTGATCAGCTCGCCGTCGAGGCGAATCTCCCCCTCGGATACCGATTCCAGGCCCACGATCATGTTGAGCAGCGTCGATTTCCCGCAGCCGGAGGGGCCGACCAGAATGAAGAACTCGCCGTCGCGGATGGTGAAGCTGGCGGCGTTCACCGCTGTGGCTCCGGGAAAGCGCTTGCTGACGCCGCGCAGCTGGATCTCCGCCATCGGCTATCCCTTCACCGCTCCGGCGGTGAGCCCCGCCACGATGCGCCGCTGGAACGCCAGCACCATCACGATGATGGGCACGGTGACCACCACCGAAGCGGCCGCAATGGAGCCGGTGGGCTGCTCGAAGCGTGAGCTGCCGGTGAAGAAGGCGATGGCGGCCGGGACGGTACGGGCATCATTGGTGGAGGTGAGCGAGATGGCGAAGAGAAAGTCGTTCCAGGCGAAGATGAACACCAGAATGGCTGCCGTGAATACCCCCGGAGCGGCGAGGGGTGCGATCACGTACACGAAGGCCTGTAGAGGCGTCGCGCCGTCGACACGAGCTGCCTTGTCCAGCTCCCAGGGGATCTCCCGGAAGAAGGCGGACAGGGTCCAGATGGCGAGCGGCAGGGTGAAGGTCATGTACGGCAGGATCAACCCGGCCCACGTGTCGTACAGGCCGACACTGCGCCAGACGTCGAACAGCGGCCCGATGATGGAGACGGGTGGAAACATGGCGATGGACAGCGCGGCAGCCAGGATTAACCGCCGCCCGGGAAACTCTAGCCGCGCGATGGCGTACGCCGCGAGCATACCGAGGAGCACGGCTGCGACGGTCGAGAGGCCCGCAATCCCGGCCGAGTTCCAAAGAGCCGCCGAGAACTGTTGGTCGCGGAAGACGGCCTGGTAGTGCTCGAGGCTGAACACCCAGGGGATCAGCCGCCGGTCGCCGAGATCCGCGATGGGCTTGAGGGAAAGGGACACGATCCAGACCACGGGAACGAGCGCATAGATCACCACCGCCACGCTGCCCATTCCCCAGACGTAGGTCTCGAATCGTTCGCCCCTGGCGCCTGGCGGAGATGCGGATGTCCGCGCGCGCGCGCTCACCGAGATCCCCGATCCGGAACGTCGAGACCGAAGCCTTTGACGAACAGCGCGGCGATGATCACCACGCACAGGAACACCAGCACCGACACCGCCGATCCGAGGCCCAGATTGAGCCGCGTGACCAGGGTGTCGTAGCCGACGATTGAGATCGTTGCCGTGCCCTGGGCGCCGCGGGTCTGGATGAACACCGTATCGAAGATGCGGAACGCATCCAGGGTCCGGAACAGAAGCGCCACCAGCACCATGGGGCGCATGATGGGCAGCGTCACCTTTAAGAAGCGCTGCGCGGCGCTCGCGCCGTCGACGCGGGCTGCCCGCAGAAGATCCTCTGGAACGAGCGTGAGGCCCGCGAGCAGCAGCAGGGCCATGAAGGGCGTGGTCTTCCAGATCTCGGTGAGGATGATGACGAAGAACGCCGACCAGCGCCCGGCCAGCCAGGGGCCCTCCAGTCCCAGCAAGGCGTTGACGAAGCCGGTGGTCGGGTCGAAAGCCAGCCGCCAGCTCATGGCGGCCACCACGGTGATGATGCCGTAAGGCACCAGCAGCGAGGTTCGCACCAGCCGGCGGCCGATCACCGCGCGATGCATCACCAGGGCGAAGACGAATCCGAGCAACAGCTCCATCGCCACGGATCCGACGGTAATCAGCAGCGTGTTGGCGAGCGCCTGCCACCACACTTCCGAGCTCAGCACGCTGGCGTAGTTCTCGAGCCCGACGAATCGACGCAGATCCGGAAAGCGCAAATCGTAGCGGAACAGCGAAAGCCACAGGGCGTACAACATGGGATAGGCGGTCACCACCACCATGGCGATCATTGCCGGAGCGCAGAGCAGCCAGGCGAGGCGACTCTCGGCGCTCGACCGGGACCTCACAGCAGCCCCTCGGAAGCCAGCGCCCGCCGTACTGCTCTGCGCAGGCGCGTCAGGTCCCGGTCCGGTTCGATCTCCGCCATCGGATGCAGGGAGTGGCTGATGGCGAGCGAGACGTCGGCATAGAACGGCGTCTGCGGCCGCTGTACCCCCTCACGCAGGGTCTCGCGCAGCAGGTCGGCGAAAGGAAATCGATCACGGACCTGCGCGTCGTCGTAGAGCGCGGCAATGGTGGGCGGCAGTCCGCCAAGCGCGGCCGCCAGCCGCTGATGGGGCTCCGCCACGATGCACGTCGCGGCCTCGAAGGCCAGCTCCGGAAAGCGGCTGTGCGCACCGATGCCGATGTTGATGCCGCCGATGGTGACCCGGCTCGGCTTGCCGGAGACCACCGCGGGCCAGCGCGACCAGCCCATGTGCCGTGCTACCTCCGGGGCGTTGGCCTTGGCGCTCGGCCACACGAAGGGGTAGTTGAGCATGAAGCTCGATCCCCCCGACTCGAATGCCAGACGGGCTTGATCCTCCCGCGCGTTGGCCAGAGATGGATCCGCCGCCGGCGAGGTAGCGAGCCGACGCATGACGGCGAGGGCACGGCGGGTAGGCTCGTCCTCCAGCGACACGGAGTCACCGCCCGGACCGAGCACGGTTCCTCCGGCGGAGGCCAGCAGGGAGACGAACAGCACCGTGAGGCCCTCGTACCGTTCTCCCTGCGCCTGAATCGTGCCGCCTCGACCCAGCCGCTCCGCAGTTTCGATCATCTCCGCCCAGGTATCCGGCGCCGCCTCAACCCGATCCGTGCGATACCACAAGAGCTGGGTGTTGGTCGTGAAGGGGGCAGCCCACATGGTGCTTCGGTAGGTGGCGCTCGCGACCGCGCTTCCGAGACGGCCGTCCCGAACGGTATCCGCCTCATCGGGCTTCCAGGGCAGTACCCAGCCCGCTTGCGCGAACTCCGCGGTCCAGATCACGTCCATGCCGATGAGGTCGATATCCCTGTCGCCGGCGGCCAGGCGGCGTACGAGCTGCTCGCGCTGCTGGTCGGCATCGGCGGGCAGCGGCCTGATCCCGATCTCGTAGCGGCCGCCCGAGCGCTGCGCGCAGCGCCGCGCTGCCTGCGCGAAGGCTCCCGATGGCTCGTCGAAGACGTACCAGTGCAGACGCGGCGGGTGGGGCATCTGCTCGGAGCAAGCCATGACCACGACCCCCGCGCAGGCGAGAATCCCGCGGAGGCTTCTGCGAAGGGGCGATCTGGCCACGTTCCAGCGTCACACGCTGGTGTTGCGCGGCTCGACGATCGTCTGACCGGGCGCCTGCTGCGTAGGCTCCGCGGTGACGCGACAGTGCGGCTGGTGATTCGCTATGTCGAAGCCGTTGTCCCGATGGAACGGCTGCAGATTGACCACTTCCTCGTCCTCGCCGCCTGGAACCACCTTGACGATCTTCCACGCGAATTCGGATTCGGTGCTTTCGAGATGCTCGCGATGCAGCCACGCACCGCATTGGTCGCGTCGCCAGATGGCCGGGTCGAGATCGGGCATGGCCCGGCCCTTTTCCCAGACTGCCTCTACGGCCTGCTCGTCCAGCGGCATGCCCGCACTTCCCGGTGGCTTCGGTCTACCTTCGTGGCGCCCGGGCGGTGCTTCATTGAACTCCGTCAACGTGGCAGCCGCTGGCCCGGACCGCCGCCGGGCAGGGTATTGCCCCGCCTCTCAGTCGGGTTGCTGAGACTCGCCGTGCAGCCGTGCGAAATAGTCGTCGAGTTCGCCGAACACGTGATCGAGAGAGCCGGACACGATCAGCTCACCGTCTGCGTCCCTGGCATGAAACGACTTGAGATTCCGCGCGATCCGCGCCGCCAGCACCTCGTGCTCGCCGCCACGGAAGATCTCGAACACGCTGTTGCCTTCGCTGTCCCGTCCCCAGTGCCAGCGAGTCGCCCGGCCCCGCGCGATGGTGTGCCCGCCAAAGCTCTCCAGCCGTTCCCGGTCGTGCTGAAGGGCGGTGGATGTCAGGTTCACGATGTCAGCCATGGTTGCCTTTGTATCATTACCTCGCGGGTCTTCTTGAGCTCGATTTGATCTGTATCAATCTGCGCCTCAGCATCACAGCGATACCCTCGATGTGCCGCCGCACTGGTACGCCGAGTTGCTGGACGCTGCTGCCGAAGTGATCGCCGATACGATTCCGGCCGAGGACGTCTCGGAATACGAGGTGTGGCAGGAACTGCGCAAGGAGCTTCGCGGGATCATCGTAGGCGCCGCCTAATGGAGCTGCGGACTGAAGGCCGCGGGTTACCGTACGCCGTGGTGCACGAGGGTCAGCGGGCTTCGACGGCGCGGCTCAGGAAATCTTCCATCTCGGCCGTATAGCTGTGCGTTTCTCCGAACCTGGCTTGCAGGATCGGCAGGGTGCGTTCTGCCAGTGCCGCCGCGCCCTCCGTGCGTCCGGCCTCCAAAAGCGCCTCGACGAGGAACCGTTGACAGTCGAGCGTGTATGGATGGTCCTCGCCCAGCACCCGGCGCTCGACGGCCAGGTTCTCGGAAAGCACGGACACGGCCTCCTGATATCGGCCGAGTCCCAGGAGCGCCTGACCATGGTTGCTGGTGACGTGCAGGGTGATGGGGTGCTCGGCGCCGTGGACCTCGGCCAGGCGTGCGACCGCCTCCGAAAGCGCCGCCTCCGCCTCATCGAATTGCTCCAACGCGATGTGCAGCGAGCCGACGTTGGCGAGCGCCGCCAAGGTCTCGGCGTGATCGGCTCCCAGCGTCCGGACCCGGCCGGCGTGGATGGCCTCGAATAGCGGAAACGCTTCCCGGAAGCGTTCCTGAATGTGCAGGCTGTGGCCCAGGTTCGTCGCTGCTGAGAGGGTGGCGGGGTGATGGGGCCCCAACTCGTTCCTCGCCCGCTCGTACACCGGCCTCATCCACGCCTCGGCCTCCTCACCCTTGCCCTGTAGATTCAGCAGGTGGCCGTAAGAGAGGTGGAACCAGGCGCGGTCTACCTCGGACGGTATCCCGTGCTGCTCGATGAGGCGGTTGCCGCGACGATAGTAGTCCTCGGCGGCCGCGAGATTGCCCCACTGCTGATGACTCGCGGCCAGGTTGTTGATCAGGCTGATGCGGAGTCGGTCGTCCGGCGGATGATGCTGCTCGTGCTTGGCCAGTGCCTCCCCCGCAACGGCCACGGCTTCCTCGAAGCGCCCCAGGTTACGGAGTGTCATGGCCAGGTTGTTCTGATCGCTCAGGGTTTCCCTGGCGGTGGGCGAGACCTGCTCGTGCAGCGCGATGGCCCGTCGCAAGACGGGCTCGGCCTCGTCGTTCAAACCGAGCTGGGCCCGTGCGCGGCCGATGGCGCCGTACAGCCGTGCCTCGACTCGCGGCGCGAGCGACCGGTCCTCGGCCAGTCGAGCCAGACCCTGATCGAGTAGGTCCCGGGCCGTGACTTCGTTGCCGAGCGCGATCTGGGGGTCTGGGGCGTTGAAGATTTCCACCAGGAAATCGGTGACCCGCTGCGCCGCCCGGGCCTCGAGCTCGGCACGATGGCGGGCTTCATTGACCGCCATCAGGTACCAGGTGCCCGAGACGAGGAAAGCGATGGCAGCCATCGCCGTTGCCGCCAGGGGCACGGCGTTGCGCCGCACGAATTTTCGGGCGCGGTAACGCCGGCTGTTGCCGCTGGCGCGAATGGGATAGCCGGTGAGGTAGTTTTCGAGCTCCTCCCGGACGTCGCTCACCTCGCCGTATCGTTCCGCAGGCTTCGTGCGCACGCATTGCTCGACGATGTTCACCAGCTCTCTCGGCAGCGCTCGGCGGACCTCCCTGTTCAGTTCCAGGTCGGTGCCGCTGGAGGCACGGCGGATCGCTTGCTCGAGGTCGGGCTCTCGGTGGACGAGATCGGGGTCCAGCAGCCGGGCGAGCAGCAGACCGACCTGATAGACGTCCGAGGCGACGCTGGGTGGTTGACCGAGCAACTGCTCCGGGCTCGCATAATGAGGGGTGAGCGCCAGGGTCCGGGTTGCCTTGTCGTTCACGGACAGCAGCTTGGCGATTCCGAAATCCAGCAGCTTCGGCAGGCCTTCAGGGGTGACCAGCACGTTGCTCGGCTTGATGTCCCGGTGCACCACCAGGTGCGAGTGGGCGAAGGTCAAGGCGCTGCATATCCGTGCCAGCAGCTCGAGTTTCTCATCGAGGCCGACTCCGGCGCAGTACACGTCGATGGGAACACCGTCGACGAGCTCCATGACGATGTATGGCCAGCCTTCGTCCGAGATGCCCGCATCGTAGAGCTGGGCAATGGAGGGGTGATTCAAGGCGGCGAGGATCTGCTGCTCCTGAAAGAGGCGCTCTCGCGAGGCATTGTCGAATATGCTGCCGGCACTGACCTTCACCGCCACGTCGCGCTCGAAGCGCCCGTCGGCCCTTCGGCCACGGAAGACCTGACTCATGCCGCCATCGGCGATGTGCTCGTAGAGCTCGTACCCGGAGAACACCCGGCCGAGGAGGTTGTTGCGGTGCTCGAAACCTGCCGCCAGATCGGCGGATACACGGAGTCCGCCGCCGGTATTGAGACGGTTCAGGAGATCGGCTGGGTGTGGCTCGTCTGCCAGCGTCCTTCCCTCCGAGTGCGCACCTCGAAGGTAGCACAGGGGCGGCGCGCCGCCAAAATGAGCTAGGCGTGGGTGAGCAGCAAGCACCCGGCGAACGGACCGCCGCCGGCTGCCACCACCGCCACCTCGGGCACCTTCGGGATCTGGCGCCCGCCGGCCGCGCCGCGCAGTTGCGTGCAGGCTTCGTGCAGAATCCAGTAGCCGTGCATGCGGCCTGCGGAAAGCTGTCCGCCGTAGGTGTTGAGCGGCAACTCGCCGTCCAGCCAGATGCGCGTGCCGCCCTCCACGAACGGGCCCGCCTCGCCGTCGCCGCACAGGCCCAGCGCCTCGAGCCAGGCGAAGGTCAGGAACGTGAAGCCGTCGTAGAGCTGGGCGGTATCGATGTTCGAAGGCTTCAGATCCGTGCGCTGCCACATCTCCGCTGCGGCGTCCACGGATGCCATCTTCGGGTAGTCCGGCCGGTCGTACCATCCGCCTCCGGCTTCGCCGCCGATGGCTTCGAACCTGAGCGGCCGGCTCGGACAGTCGGCGGCGTAGTCGGAGACGGACACGACGACGGCGATGGAACCGTCCACGGGGACGTCGCAGTCCAGAAGGCCGAACGGCTCTGAAACCCACCGCGCACCGAGATAGTCGTCCATGGTCATTGGGTCGCGGTAGGCGGCCAGCGGGTTCAGCGCCGCATAGCGCCGGCTCGTCACGGCGAGCCAGCCGAGCTGCTCCCGGGTGGTGCCGTACAGGTGCATGTGGCGCTTGCAGTGCATGGCCAGCCAGTTGGATGCGGCATAGGCGTGGTTGGCCAGCAGGCTCGGAGTGTCGGCCATGGGGCTGTCTGGTGCCATGCGCGGCGGCGGATCCTGGCGCGGCGGCGTGCCTGCCTTCCCCGGTAGTATCGACCCGCCCATCATCTGCACCGTTCGGTAGACCAGCACGTGGCGGGCACGCCCCGTAGCCACCGCGAAGCACGCCTGCATGACGGGCGACAGCAGGCCGCCCTTGTCGTAGCCGCCGCCCTGGTAGCGGGGCGTGATGTCGAGGGCAGCCGCCGCCTCGGCGAGGGGTGTGTCGCCCATGGTGGTCACGCCGTCGATGTCGGCACTGGTCAGTCCGGCATCGGCGATGGCCTGACGCGCCGCTTCGGTGGTGAGATCGATGCCCGGTATGCCGGTGCGACGCCCGATTCGGGAGATGCCTACACCGGAGATGATCGCGCGCTTCTCGAAGGGATCGCTCACCGCTGACGCCGCCGTCTCAGCGGCGCGCACGCTGTGCGCGCAGCTCGTTGTGACGGGCGAACATTCGCGCCGCCTCGCGCTGGATCTCCACCGGCACCGGCGGCAGCGGGGGCAGGCCCGCGTCGCGGGAGGGCAACGACACGGTGGCGGAGCCGTACGCGGTCTCCACGTCGCGCTGGTTCACCATGTGCAGCTCGAGATCCACCAGGAAGCGGCCTTCGTGCTCGCGCTTGCCCACCACCTTGCCGGAGAGGAACTGGGTGTCTCCCTGGTAGTTGAACTTGCGGATGGAGTCTTCCAGGCCCTCGATGAAGGCGTCGTCGCCGGCCCAGTCCGATACCATGTGGTACAGCCAGCATTGGCGCATGACGCCGTAGTCGTAGGCCATGGGGTTGCCGATGGCCTTGGCCCATTCCGAGTCCCAGTGCAGGCGCTGGGCCACGTCGTACACGCCCATCTCGTTCTTGATGTAGAACGGGGCGATGCGCTTGCGGTTCTTGTAGCCGAGCCGCGAAGACTTGAGCCCATAGGGCACGAAACCGTAGCCGCCGGCATGGAAGGCGATGATCTCGGTCACGGTGAGGGGCCCCTTCACCATGGGTTGCAGCTCGTCACCCACCGTCACGTCTTCCCAGTAGCGCTTGTCCGCGCCCCGGGGCTTCTCCGCCTCGTAGATGGCGTCGATGCGCTCGTAGTCTTCGTCGGTGTAGCTAGCGGGCTCGATGTCCGCGTACTTGCCTTTCTCCCGGGACTTCTTGCGCTCCGTCTCCACCCGCAGCACGCGGTATATGCCCACCACCTCGCCGTGCTGGTTGAGGTTGACGTTGCGGCTGACCCGGATCACCGATTTGTCGGCGAACTCGGATTTCTTGACCTCGAGAGACTCCTCGCCGTGATAGCTGTAGATGCGGTCGCCGGCGCGCAAGGGGCGATACCAGTCCCAGGTGCCCCCGGAGACGAACACGTGCACGCCGCGGAACAGGCCCTTCGTGGCTTTCTTGATTTCCTCGGGCATGGGATCGCCGAGCATGGGCGTCTTGATGTGGCCCACCTGGGTGCCGTGACCGATCTGGCCGCCCCAGCGGGTGGTGGGGCCGTACTCCTCGTCGCAGTACAGCGGGTTGTCGTCGCCGGCGCCGTGGGCCCAGTTGCGCAGGGCGTCCGGAGTGGCCTCCGAGTAGAGCTCGCGGGCGCCGCTCGCGGTGTAGACGCCGAGGAGCAGGCGGGCGCGCTCGATGTCCTCGTCCTTCAGTTCGTACTTCAGCGCCTCTTCGAAGCCCTTCTCGAGTTTGTCGTCCACCTTGAAGGCCGACTTGACGTTCGAGGATTTCTGCTCGGCCATGACTGCGTACCCCCTGCTGATATGGATGCCGATGTGAGCCAATGCGGTTCCGAGGGAGCATAACGCGGCGGTCTCGCTAGTCAACAAGTATCTAACGAGGTTATATGATATGAGTCGATGGTCCGCCCGGCACCGTGTCCTGCACGGCGTAGAACATAGTTGTCACTTAGCAAAAAGATACATACGATTCGAGGGCACCGATCGTCGTGACGTTCGGCGTAGCGCAGCCCCGGCCCGAGGGGCTCACCATCACCAGAGGGGGGAGAGCGTGCAATGGACCGTTCGTACACGGCACTTACTTCAGTTCTCGCGTCATCGTCCGCCGTGGCTGCCAGGGCAACCGGCCTGGGTCTGATGCTGGGGGTAGCCGGAGTCGTTGCTCCGGGCGAGGCGTCGGCGGCCGAGGGGGCTCGGGCCGGGGTCATCGAAGAGGTGGTGGTGACGGCGCGGAAGCGTGAGGAGAGCATTCAGGAGGTGCCCCTGGCGGTCACCGCCTATACCGGAGAAGAGTTGGGGCGCCAGGGCGTCTACGACCTGACCCAGCTCGACCAGCAGGTGCCGAGCCTGTCGATCGGGCGTTCCCAGGGTTCGCCCACCGGGATCGACATCACCCTGCGGGGCATCACGGCCGCCGACGATCTGCTCACCACCGACCGGGCCGTCGGGCTGTACATGGACGGCATTGTCGTGCCGCACCCGTTCGCATTCGCCTCGAATCTGTACGACCTCGAGAGCGTGGAGGTGCTGAAGGGGCCTCAGGGCACGCTGTTCGGAAAGAACACCATCGGCGGGGCCGTCAACGTACGCGCGCGCAAACCTGACTACGAGGGCGTGCACGGCTACGTGACCGGCGACCTCGGCAACTACAGCAACCGGGACATCAGCGCCGCAGTGAACATTCCGCTGGCACAGGACCGTGCGGCGATGCGCCTCGCCGCCCAGATCAACCGTCGCGACGGCTACGGTAAGGAGACGGGGCGCACCTACTGCGGCACCGACGACGGCACCCCCACGGGCAACGACCTCGGCGCGGACGGCTTCTTCTGCTACGACTCCGGCAGCTCGCGGCTCGGTGACGACGACGAGTGGGCCGTGCGGGGCAGTTTCGTCTTCGATCCGACCGACCGGCTGCACGTCGCTTTGATGGTCGATCACACGGAGATCCAGGAGAAGGGCAGCATTGAGCGCGCGGCGCACTGGTACCCGTTCGAAGCCGGAGCCTTCCAGGTCGGCTATGACCTCGGCATTCTCGATGCCGCCGATCTGGGCGGTCTCTTCGCCGGCGCGCCGAGCCTCGAGACCATTGGTCGTGTGATGGCAACGGATTCCTGGGTTCGCACCCACCTCATCACCGACGACGTGTTCCGGGCGCCGACGGGGGGCCCGGGAACGAACCGCGGGTTCGCGTTCGCGCCCGGTGGGCTCGGCCAGTTTCCGATGGGGCACAAGTTCGCCGACGCCGATACGACCGGTTACTCGGCCACCATCGAGTTCGGGCTGGCCAATGGCATGCTGCTGAAGTCGGTCACCGGCTTCCGCAACATGGAGGTCACCCGCTCCGACGATATCGACGGCACCCTGTTCGTCATCACCGATGCGCCGCTCGACACCGAATCGGACGTGTTCGTCCAGGAGCTCACCCTGAGCGGCGCCTCGTTCGACGAGAGCCTCGACTGGGTGGTGGGTCTCTACTACGACATGGAAGACGGCTCCGACGGCAGCCGAGCCGCCGCGGTGCCCGCTTTCAATCCGAACAATCGCAACGTCTTCGACTTCGACGTCGAGAACGAGAGCTGGGCCGCCTTCGCCCAGGGCACCTACTCCTTGAGCGATCGCCTTCGCTTCACCGCGGGCGTGCGCTACACGGACGAAAAGCGCGAGTACATCTCCCGTAACCGCACCCAGAGCATCTTCGCCCCCGTGGATTCCTGTGTGACTCTCCCCGGGGTCACCTCCGGGCCTGATGGCGCCGAGTGCGAGATCAGCCGCAGCACCAGCGCGGACGAGTGGTCCTGGCTGTTCAGCCTGGATTACGACTTCACCGAGTCCGCCATGGCCTATGTCAAGACGTCGCGGGGTTTCCGCGGCGGCGCCTTCTCCGGCCGCGCGCCGACAGCCCCGCCGGTGGATCCCGAAATCGCCACCGACATCGAGCTCGGTCTGAAGGCGGATTGGTGGGATGGCCGCATCCGCACCAACGCGGCGATCTACCGGACGAACTACGACGAGCGTCAGGTCACCGTCATTCTGCGTGACGAGGGCGGTACCGCGTTCACTCTGCTGCAGAACGCGGCGGAGACGGAGATAGACGGCGCCGAGCTGGAGCTGACCGTGCTGCCCACGGACGGCCTGACCCTGCGCGCCACGGCGAGCTGGATCGACAGCACCTGGGAGCGCTTCGTCGGCCAGTCTCAGGCCAACTGCTTTCTGCCGGCCGGGCCCACATTGCCGGACGACATCATAGAAGGAACCCCCGGGCAACTGCGGGGGCTCTGCAGCCGGCTGCGCGACGGCGACAAGGTCGACGGCGAGCGCCCGTGGACCTACAGCATTCACGGCCGCTACGAGGCCCCCGTGACGGATATCGGCGTGCTCGGCATTCAGGCCGACTGGTCGTGGATCGACCGTGCGCGGGGCGACAAGTACGACTCGTTGCTGAGCCCGGTGGGCAATCTGGAGCTTCGCGACGATCTGCTGAAATCGCGCGGCTGGTTGAATGCCAGAGTCGACTTCGACATCCCGCGTCACGGACTGAACATTGCGGTCTACGGCACCAACCTTCTCGACAAGGAGGACATCGTGCCCTCGGCGGACGTGTCGCTCAGCTATGCTGGCGTGCTGGTGCGTGAGCCGCGCTTCTACGGCATCGAGGTACGCAAGACGTTCGGCAACGAGTGAGCCCCCCGGGTTCTCTGATCCATCCGTCGATCAGAGAACCCGAAGGCACCGCGCCATCGAGCGGCAGAAGCATCGCGAGGCGCTGGGTGGGTGAGGGCCGACGGCGGTGGAGCAGACCTATCAGCGCCGCATCCTCGTCCGGCGGTTCCCCGTCGGCATCGCCGTGGATCTCGAGGACAATTTCCACCGCTTCGGGGTCCGTCTCGAGCTCCGCGGTGACCGGGTGGCCGTCGTCACGGGGGTGGCGCACCGCGTGCCCTGGGTCACCTGTCCCGGCGCACTGGCAGCGCTGACCGATTTCGAAGGCCACGACGTGCGCGAACGGTTCACCATGGAGGATGCGTCGAAGGCGGCCCGGCACTGCACCCATGTGTTCGATCTCGTCACGCTCGGGCTGGATCATCTGCGCCTCGACCTGCCGGGGCGCGACTATCGAATCGGGGTGGCCGGAAGCTACGCGTGCGAGCGGGCGACCCTGCGCATCGACGGGCGCGACGCACGGACCTGGAAGATCACCCATGACCGCATCGTCGAGCCCGAGATCTGGCAGGGCGTGCCCGTCGCCGAGATCCACAGCCGGGTTCGCGCCGGCGACGACCCCGTGGCGTACCTGGAGATCATGCTGATGCGCCGCGCGGTGCGGATCTCCCACGGCCGCTTCATCGACCAGAACGCCTGGGCGAGCGCCGCAGACGTGCACGCCGCGCCCTCGTGCATCAGCTTTCAGCCGCAGGTGCGCGACACGGCGCGTCGCGTACAGGGCTCGGAACGTGATTTCACCGGCGCCGAGGGCGCGCTGCTTGCCGATCTGGCGGAGCCCCCGGAGGAAATGCCTGGCGACGATGGGTAGCGCGTGCCGCGATGACCGTGCGCATCTCGTTGGCACATAGTGAACGAGTCTATATGATTTCGGCTCGAGCGCTGAATGCGAGGTTCCCTCGCTGCGCCGCCAACGTCAATCCACCGGAGTGACCCATCGAGCCATGACACAGTCCACCGCCCGTACTCCCGCACCGCGCATCCTGCCGCAGCTCGATGACCTCAACCGGCCGTTCTGGACCGGCGGACGCGATGGCAAGCTCATGATTCTGCGCGATCGCCGCACAGGCCGATGGGTGCACCCCCCGGAGCGGCAGGCGCTGGAGAACGAACATCTGGCGGCGGAGCCGGTGAGCGGCAGAGGCTCTGTGTTCACCTTCACGGTGAATCACCATCGCTACCATCCGGAAGTGCCGGTGCCCTACGTCATCGCCCTGGTGGAGCTGGACGAGCAGCCGGGTCTGCGGCTACCCGCCAACATCGTCGGTTGCCCGGTGGAGGACGTTCACATAGGCATGCGGGTGCGCGTGGACTTCGAGGAGCACGGCGAGGTGTTCGTGCCGGTGTTCCGGCCGGACGCCTGAGCAATCGCCCCGGGCCGGCGCCGCTGCCTCAGCCGAGGCCCCCGCGGCGCCGGATCTCTTCGATCTCGTCCCACTCGAGGCCCGACTCCAGGAGCAGCATCTCCGTGTCCTGACCGATCTCCGGCGCAGGGCCGGCGGGCTCGGTGGGTGTCTCGTCGAAGTGCATGGCGCTGGAGACCAGCCGGAATTCCACGCCCTCGTTGCTCGTGAGGTGCGGAAGGTAGCCGTTCGCCTCCACCTGGGGGTGGCCGTGGAGCTCCGCGAATTGAAGCGCCGGCGCCCAGACGCCGGTGAAATCGGCGAATTTCTCCTTCCATTCTTCCAGTGTGCGAGCGGCGAACACGGCGTCGAGCTCCTCGACGCAGGCCTCGCGGTTCTGGAAGCGCAGCGCCGCGTCGGCGAAGCGGGGATCGTCGATGAGGTCCGGGCGCTCGATGGTCCGGCAGAACTCCCCCCAGAAGCGGTCGCCCTGCAGGCAGACGAAGTAGATCCAGCGGCCGTCCTGCGTCTGGTAATAGTTCGTGATCGGGTTGCCCGGCCGCCGGCGGTCCGGCAGCACGGGTGCGCCGACGAAGGGCGCGGCGACGATGTCCGGCGCGAGCGCCCACATGCCCACGTTCATCAACGAGACGTCGACGACGGAGGGTTCGCCGGTGCGCTCGCGCTTGAACAAGGCGGTCGCGATGGCGCCGGCGATGGTGTTGCCCCCCTGCAGGTCGAAGAACGCGCCGGGCATAGGCGGCGGCCCTTCGGGCCGGCCGATGGCCAGGCGGTCGGCAAAGCCGGAAGTCGCCCAGGCTGCGGCGAGGTCGTAGCCGCCCTGGTTGCGCATGGGGCCGCTGTTGCCCCAGCCGGTGCCGCGCGCATAAATGATGTTGGGATTGCTGGCGCGAACGTCCTCCACATCGATCTTCAGCTTCCTGCGCACCTCGGGCAGATAGCTGGTGAGGAACACGTCCGCCGTGGCCACCAACCGCATCAGCGCCTCGCGGCCGGCCTCGTTGGCCAGATCCAGGGTTATGCTGCGTTTGCCGCGGTTGGGAATCTCGGTGAAGGGATTGGCGCCCTGGGTGCCGGTGTTCAGCAGGTTGGAAAGACCCCGCTGGGGATCGCCGTTGGGCGGCTCCACCTTGATCACCTCGGCGCCCATGTCGGCCAGCATGGCGCCGGCTACGGGAACGAACGTCCAGGCCGCGACCTCGACCACCCGGATACCCTCGAACGGCTTGCTCATGATCATCTTCCTCGTCTGCAATCGGCGCTTCGGCGGGCCGCACGAAGGCTACAGCGTTGAACCCTCAAGTCAATGTTTCTTCTAACGTCGTTAGATGTTAAACCTGCCGGCTACCCCGTCCCCCGTGTCGGGTGCCCGGGTCGTCGGCGGCGTGACGGTGGTATGCTTCGGGTTTCTCTGGGCGGGAAGGATGCGCGGGTGAAAGCAGACGAGAACGGATACCGGTGGGGCCGGGGAACGGCGGTGCGGGTGCCGAAGACCGCCGAGCTGGTGGCGCGGGAGCTCCGACGCCGCATCGTTCGCGGGGAGTTGAAGGAGGGTGATAGCCTGCCGCCGGAATCATCGCTGATCGAGGAGTTCGGCGTTTCCCGTCCGACCATGCGCGAGGCCTTCCGCGTTCTGGAAACCGAGCGGCTCATCAGCGTCTCGCGCGGTGCGCGGGGCGGAGCCACGGTCCACCAGCCGGACGTGGACGTGGTGGCGCGCTACGCCGGGCTGTATCTGCAGTCCCGCCAGACCACCCTGGGCGACGTCTACGAGGCGCGCATGCTCATCGAGCCGCCCGCGGCACGACTGTTCGCCGAGCGGCGGCCGAAGGCGGTGTTGCAGAGGCTGCACGCGATGATCGAGGATATCGACGCCCGCATCGACGACGGCGAGGCCTACTCTCTTCACGCCGCGGAGTTCCACCGGCTGGTCATCGAGGGCTCCGGGAACGAGACCCTGAACCTGCTCGGGCAGGTGATGCACAGCATCTGGGAGGCGCAGTTGCTCTCGGCCGTGGGGGTGCGGTACGACGTGGAGCTGGCGCGCCAGGGTGTGCGCTCCGAGGCGCGTCTGCTCGAACTGGTGGAGGCGGGGGATGGTGCTGGCGCCGAGGCGCATCTGCGCAAGCATCTCGAGAACTCGCGGCGCGTCCTGCGCCGCTTCGGCGCCAAGACAATCGTCGAGGTCGTGAGTTGAAGGAGCGTTTCGGCGGGGCGAACACCCGCTGATGGCCGACTCCGCACCAGCGCGCCTGACCACGCCGCAGCTTTTTCTCTACGCGCTGCCGGCGGTGCCGCTGGCATCCCTGTTCTTCCCCATCGGCTTCTTTCTCGCCCCGTTCTTCACCGGCGAGCTGGGGATGTCGCTGAACGCCTGGGCGCTGATCATTCTGGTGGCGCGGATCTTCGACATCGTCTCCGACCCGGTAGCCGGGGTGATCTGCGACCGGTATCGCAGTCCCTGGGGCCGGCGCAGACACTGGCTGGTGCTCGGCACGCCGCTGCTGATGGCGGCGTGTGCGCTGTTGTTCATGCCGCAGCTGTTCGTCGAGCACATCTCCGTGGTCTACGCGTTGGCCGCCATGTGCCTGCTGCAGCTCGGCCAGACGATCTACGGCCTGAACCACCAGGCGTGGGGGGCGGAACTCTCGGACGAGTACCACGAGCGTTCCCGTATCCAGGGCTGGCGCGCCGCCGTGGGGGGCCTGGCGCCGGTGGTCGCGTTCGGTATACCCATGATCGTCGAGCTGGCCTCCGACGATCCGGAGATGGCCAACGGCGACAAGCTCTTCATCATCGCCATCTTCGTGCTGATCACGCTGCCTCTGGCCACCGCAGTGGTGGTGTCGAAGGTGCGGGAGCGGCCGAGCCGGGTTGCGCGGACCCTGGTGAACCGCCTGGACCTGCTGACGAGCTGGCGCAAGCTGGTGGGCAACCGGGTGATGATGCGCCTGATCGTCATCGACATCTTCGCCGCGCTGCCGTTCTCCATCGCCACTGCCATCAGCTTCTTCTACATCGCTTACGTGCTGGAGTCGCCGCGCCTTGTGTCGACCCTGCTGCTCGTGATCTTCGTGGTGAGCCTGGCGTCGATACCCCTTTGGATCCGCATCAGCCGGCACTTCGAGAAGCACCGGCTGCTCACCGTCACCTACAGCGCCGGGGCGGTGTCGTCCATGATGCTGATCTTTCTCGGCCCCGGGGACGTGGTGGCCTTCGCCGTCATCGCCGGGCTCCTCGGCGTCTTCACCACCGGGCCGGCGTTCGTGCTTCGCTCCATCGTCGCGGACGTGGTGGACTCGGACACCGTGGCTACCGGCGAGGAGCGTACCGGCACGTTCTACGCCCTGGTGGAGATGACGCAGAAGTTCGTCCCGGCCATCGCCGTGCCGCTGGTGTTTCCCTTTCTGTCGTGGATGGGTTTCCAGCCGGAGCTCGGGCTCGACAACGACCCGTCGGCCATCGCCGCCTTGAAGTACGTGTTCGTCATCTTCCCGCCTATTCCCATGCTGATCGCGGCGTATCTGCTGTACCGGTTCCCGCTCGGCCGGGTCGAGCAGGAGGCCCTGCGCCGCGAGCTCGACGCGCGCCACGGCGCCCGGCGGTGAACGTCCGGCCGGGCGGCCGGGCGCTCAGGCGTTGCCGAGCAGGATCTTCAGGCGCGGCTTGTGGATCTTGCCGGTCGCGGTGCGCGGCACCTCGGCATCCGTCATGACGACGATGCGCTTCGGCACCTTGAACGAAGACAGCTCGCCCTTGAGCTCGGCGATCAGCGCCTGCTCGTCGAGGCTTGCGCCCTCGTGG